>DAPE01000017.1 GCA_002502045.1 Candidatus Parvarchaeota archaeon UBA573
ATTAGGATAGCCCAGCCATAGGTCATCATGTACTCTAATGCTGACTGTGATCTTTTGCTTTTTCTTGAGATATCTAGATAATTAAATAGCATATTATTTGGATGAAAAGTAAAGGATATAAATATTTCTTTAGAATAAGAAAACTATGAAATTATTAATAACCATTTAATAAATTTATAATTTTAATAGAAAACTAGGGTAAAACAAAAACCTTTTTATTGCTAAAGGATATCTGATTCGTATGTCTGAGATTCCATTTAAAGGGGAAATACGCAGAGATTATATAACTGGAACAGACGTAATCTTCACTTTCTCAAGAGACAAGAGGCCCAGGGACTTTAAAAATGAAGAGATCCTTTATGGTAACGCAGAAAGCTGTCCATTTGAGTACGGAAAGGAAAGTCTAAATACCACGATTAAGTTTATCGGAGACCCTTGGAAACTTAGGCTAATGTACAACAAATATCCTATTGTAAATGAGGAAACAACGCCTTCTGAAAAAGAAGATTTTTTCACAAAATACGCTAATTACGGGCACTCTTATGTAATAATAGATTCTCCCAACCATTTACAGAAATTTTATAAGATTGAAGATGATATTTTAGAGAGCTGGCTTAAACTTTTGATAGAAGCAGAAAATTTGGCTTATTCGGACAAAAAAATAAAACATGTATACACATTCAGGAACAATGGCAGTATAAGTGGAGGAAGCTTGTATCACCCACACACACAGGTGATAGGATTTACTTTTGTGCCCCCAATAATAAAACAAGAACTAGAGATTATAAAAAATAACAACAAAAAATGTGTAATTGAGGATGCAATACAAAAAGAAACAAAAAGAACTTTGATGGAAGATAAAAACGCTATAGCGATAGCACCATACGGATCTAGGTTCAGGGGGCTTTCAATAATTGTGCCTAAACGGCATATAGATTATGTAGGTAAATTGAACGACTATGAGATAAAAAGCATAATAAAACTTATAAAAACAATACTTGAAAAGAATCAAAAAATATTTGGAAGCCATTCTTATAATCTGGTGTTTCATGAACTAAAAGACGACAAAGATTTGCATTTCTATATAGAAATAGCGCCAAGATTTTCTAGTTTTGGGGCCATGGAACTATCTGGTATTTATATAAACTCCTTAAGACCAGAAGAATACGTTGAATTGTTCAATAAAACAAATTAAAATCACTTTGAAATAAATGATAACAAACTTAACAGATCTTCTTTACTGCCGTACATTGCTACTCCGCCGACAAAGATAGTTTGAACAGCAGGTTTAGAATTCTTAACATAATTGAAGAAGTCTTTTTTGTATTCATCTTCGAGGTTTTCTTTAATTAGCACATCAAACTCTCCGACGTCATAGGATTTAAATTCATTTTTGTCTATAAGATAGCCATATACATCTCCGCTTTTTGCTTCTTGGTCTATTATATCTGTTATATGGTATTCTCCGCCCGCTCCTTTTTTAACTTTCCTTACCTTATCCGCTCCTTTTTCATCAATAAGATAAATCCCTCCTGCTACAGATAAGTCTGTTGGATGTTTATTTACGTATTCTAATGGTGGCTTCTCTAGTACTTCATCAAGTTTATAAAAATTGCCTTCTATATTACTGCAATATGCTGCTGATTTCTCAGTAATTCTCTTAACATTGTTTCTTTTCATTGAAACTAATGTCTTGCCATCATATTTGGAAAGCATCTGTTCAAGCAAGGATTTCCCCCCTTTGAAATTTTGCTGAAGAACATCAGAAAACATAACTGCACAAGGTTCACCATTTAAAAACCCATGATCATAAGCGACTTTTAAACTTTTTGCGGTTCCTAACGGTTTACCGTTCTTACTGTTCACTGGCTGATAATCCAAACTTATTTTTATTTCTCCATTTTCTATTTTATTTTTATACTCGCTTAGATTGTTTGCGACATTCTCCTTTCTAAAATAGTCTATGAGCATACTAAAACTAGGCAAGCCTTCTTTATCGTTTCTTGAAACTATTAGTATGTCTTTTATTCCTGCATTTATCATTTGGTAGACTATTCTTTTGGTCATAGGAATCTGTCCTAGAGGGAGCATTGGTTTTGGTATGTAGTAAGAAGCGGGCCTGGCTCTTGTTCCATTTCCTGAAGCAAGGATTACCCCTTTGGTTATTTTATTTACCATATTGTAATAGTGATAGAATCTTATTTAAATAGTTAACATAGTAAATATTTTCAGGATGAAATTCAAATACGTTTGCAATAAGTAGCGATATAATCAATAAATAACTCAAATGATTTAGAGTAACATGGAAGAACTGCTTGTTATGATATACGGTACACACCCTAAAAGCAAAAAATTATATGCAGAAGCCGAAAAAATAATAAACTTGATAAGAGAAAAAGGCAGTGTAACACGAGAAGATCTTGCCAATTCGCTTAACATAGATATAAATTCACAAAATGGCAAAAAGCATTTTTATAACTTGATATCACCTATGTTCAACACCATCTTAGTATCTGAGCGCAGGGGCAAAATTGTCTATTACAGGCTTTCATATGATCTTTTTAGAGTTTACATAGATGGGATAAGAAGGAAAGCAAAATACTACTTAATAAAGAACGCTGACAGTGTAAAAGATGACAGTGATCAGTAATGGAATACTATTCTGGTAGAGGGGATAAAGGAAAAACGGATATTGCAAATAAAAGAATAGGCAAAGATAAAGATGTAATAGAGTTAATAGGTACCTTGGACGAACTAAATGCTTTTATTGGGTTTACTTTATCCAAGATTAAATATGAAGACGTAAGAAACATGCTTAAAAAAACAGAGAGAGCAATTTATATTATAAGCGCATGCGCTTCTGGTTATGCGGCATTGGTCAAGAGAGAAAAAGTAGAACTAGTAAAAAAGGATGTTGAAGACCTTGAAAACGATATAAAATCAATTTCAAATGAAACTGATGATATAGTAAAATTTATTTATCCTAATGGAAGTGAATCTGCTTGCGCATTGAATGTCTGCAGAACACTTGCAAGAAAAGCAGAGAGACGTGCAATCAAAGCTAAGATAAAAAACGAATATATACTTGCTTATCTTAACCGGCTTTCTTCCTTATTATTTGTTTTATCAAGAACGGCTAACAAACGGGATGGAGTTAAAGAAGAGTTTTTCTAGGATTAAGCCACTATCACTCTAGTCTGTATTCCCAATTTCTTACTCATTTTTAATGCGGCATCCTTTGCAACCTTTAGATTAGGCTTGTCAACATGTATCTCAAATATACGCTTGCCTGCTGACAATCTTGCTGCAAGGCCTATAGGTTTACCAAAAGATTTCTGCATACCTGACGAGAAACGGTCTGCACCTGCTCCTGTAGCCAACTTATGCTCTCTGAGTACCTGGTGAGGGTAGGCTACAACTACTATATGAAAATTCTGATCAGTTATTGTATCTGTAAGATACTTATTTGCAACTATCCTTGCAGATTCGATTGCATTATCCCGTAATTGAAGGGATTTCTCCGAGATAAGGAAAACCTTACTGTCAAACTCTCTTTTTGGATTTCCAGAATGATACTGTGTTATTTTTGGCCTTTGTGCAATTTTTATATAACTTTTTGTTTTATACTTAGATTTTCTAGTATAAGGAATTTTAAGCTCTTTATATGATCGTCCAGGTCTTAATTTTACCATTTTACTTCTTATCTCCCTTCTGCTTTGAAAAATCGATTGTAACCTTCCCTGATAGTTTGATTGGTTCTTTGATATTTGGAAGTTTTATCTCTAGGTTATCAAGATCAAATGAAAACCGTTTATTTCTGCCACCGATCATGCCTAAAAGCATCTGAGGAAGCATTCCAAACAGCTTATTATTTCCATCATCTTTCTTTTCCATAGGATTATTATATATTAACTGACATTTATAAACATTTATATTTTAATTTATAGCCTTTGGAATTAAATTATAAAAAATTAATATTAAATTTTACTGTTTTTTGCTTGGTGTATCTTCCTTGTTCTTACCAGAAAAATCCAGATTGATTTTAGCAGATACTTTTAGAGGGTATTTCAAACCAGACATATTTATTTCTAATTTATCAAGGTTTATTGAAATTTTCCTAGGTGTGGACTTTTGCTCATTCAGGTTATCTTTAATGACTTTCGCTATTCCTGTTATTGCATTATAAACTGGGTTATCTTCTTTCTTTTCCATATTAATATATGAAGTTTTTAGGATATATACTTAATTCTAAGCCTAATATCTTGGTAGATTGCTGCTAACAGTTAGTTTCTTTAAATTATTAAATTAAAAAAAACGTCGGGGATGGGGGTTGAACCCATTAAGGCTTGCGCCAACATGCTTTCCGTAACTGGATAGCAGGCATGCACCTTACCGTTCGGTCACCCCGACTTATTACAGATTAGAGTAACTAATCTATTTTAACTTATTGTTAATATAATTTTTATATAAAAATTTACTTAAAAAAATTAATCTTATTAGTGACAGGCCATGGCTTCGAAATAGCTATCCATATAGAGAGTAACAACATTTTCTCCTTACAGTTTACCTACAAGCACGCTTCAGCTTAATTACAGTTGCTCCCTTCCGGGCCTGGCTGGGTTCTTAAACCAAAGCATCCTATAGGGCTGTAAATCTACGATAGCTTTGTTACTGTGTATAGAGTCACTATCCCTCGGCCACGCTTCACCTCACCTAAAGTCCATTTGTGATGCAGGAAGGGACTAACTTCCCGGCTAGCCTGTCAAATATAATTCTAATTCTACTAGGTTAAATAAGTTTACTGGTTCATTTACTAGCTAGCAGTAAACGGGCAAGTAAATTTTAATAGCTGTCTATTATCTATTTTATCAAAATTTAAAAAATTGTGTATTACTGCTATTTAGACAAATGTTACCTACAAAACTGGAAATTCCCAGTTCTTTACATGCTCATCTTTCTGTCCAAGATCCTTCTCAAGTTCAACCCTTTTCTCTACAGAAGCAACTAACTCCCTTACATGCTCTACAGTATCTGGGTTTACAGATATGTCATCTATGTCAGATCTTACTAAGAAATCCACTATCTCATCATATTCAGAAGGAGCTTGTCCGCATATTGAAACGGTTTTACCGTCTCTATGCGCTACCTTTATCAGGTACCTTATCATTCTTAAAACAGCCAAATTTCTTTCATCGTATATGCTGCTTAATGTGTCATTGTTTCTGTCCGCACCTAAAACTAGCATTGTAAGGTCATTTGAGCCTATAGAATAACCATCAATATATTTATTGAACTTATCTGCAAGTATTATATTACTAGGTATTTCTGCCATAAGAAATATTTTGAAGTCTTCATTTCTTTCCAGGCCATTCTCCTTAAGTATAGCTAAAACTTTTTCAAGCTCTTCCACCGTTCTTGTAAATGGAACCATGACATGCAAGTTCTTCAGCCTAAACTCTTCCCTTACTTTTTTAACGGCCTTTAACTCCAGTACAAATGCATCCTTGTACTTTGGATCATAATACCTTGAGGAGCCTCTCCACCCCAGCAAAGGACTGCTTTCCTTAGGTTCAAATTCTTCACCGCCTTCTAAATGTGCATATTCATCTGTTTTGAAATCACTGAATCTTAAAATTACAGGCCTTGGATTAAAAGCAGAGCAAACCTTCCTAATACCATCTGCCAATGTATCAACTAAAAAATCTGATTTTCCCTGTTTTATAAGATAAAGAGGGTGTTTCCCGATATTTGCCCAGATGAACTCCTCTCTCATTAATCCTACGCCATCGGAAGGTAACTTAGCAGTCTTCTCTGCCAGATCAGGCTCACCTAGATTTACCAATATTTTTGTACCCGTTATTATTCTACCTTGATTTACAACCGTTTGGCTGCTTTTTTCTTCCTTTTCTTCTTCTACTTTTATTTCTCCATTGTAGACTAACCCGTTTTTAGAATCCACTGTAATAATATCACCAGTCTTTATAACATCCGTTGCTTTCTTTCCTCTGCCACCAGTTCCTACTATGCATGGAACTCCTAGTTCCCTTGAAACAATAGCAGCATGCGACGTAATTCCTCCTTCATCTGTAACAATTGCCTTTGCTTTTTTCATTGCAGGAACCCAGTCTGGGCTTGTCATGACTGTTATCAAAATTTCCCCAGATTTGAACTTGTCAATATCTTTTACATCTAGTATAACGTGTGCAGGGCCAGAAATAAATCCTGGAGAAGCAGGTAAACCTGAAAGAATAACATTTTGTTTGTTTTCTGCCGTCTTTATTTTATCCTTATTTGACCATACCGTTTCAGGTCTGGCCTGAACGATGTATAGCTTGCCGTCTTCATCTCTTGCCCATTCTATATCCATAGGCCGCTTATAATGCTGCTCTATCTTTTCACCATATCCTGCAAGCTCTATTACTCTCTCATCCTCAAGACATTGCTTCTTTGAATCTTCATCACTTAATTTAACGTCCTTTGTCCCGCCTTCCTTTAACCTTACGAGCTTTCTGTCCTTGTTTTCTATCACTTTCCTTTTTATCTGCATTGTCTTCTTGTCTATATAGAAAAGATCCGGAGTTACTATCCCACCGACTATGTATTCGCCTAAGCCATAGCTTGCTTCTACCACTATAACAGATTGATCTCCGTTTGAAACGTCTAATGTAAACATGACTCCTGATTCGATTGAGAATATCTGCTTTTGTATAACCGTTGCAAGCGCAACCGTCTTTGTATCGATATTATTCTTTGCCCTGTAATAGATTGCTCTTTCATTGAATAAACTTGAGTAGCACTCTTTTACCTTTTCAATTAGTTCACCATCGCCATGCACATTTAGATATGTATCCTGCTGGCCTGCAAAACTTGCATCTGGCAAATCCTCAGCTGTTGCAGATGATCTTACTGCAACAAACTCTGCATTGCTTTCCTTAACAAGCCTGTGATAGCTGTCCAATAATTGCGAAACCAAATCCTTAGGTAGATCAGAATTCATTATGGCAGATTTTATTTCTTCGCTCGCCTTTTTAAGATCACTTTCACTTTCTACATTTATGTTCTTTACAGCATCCTCTATCTTTTCTCTTATATTATTTTCATCAAGAAATTTGTTGAATGCATACGAGGTTGTTGAAAATCCCGGAGGAACAGGAACCTCAACATAATTTGTCATTTCGCCAAGATTTGCTGATTTACCGCCTACTTCAGGAACATCCTCTTTTTTTATGTCTTTAAACCACAGAACTAATTTTTTATCATTCTCCATAAATTTATGAGGCATTAATAGGATTAATAAGCTTTTGCCTGTAAAAGATATAATGCATTAGACTATCGAATACTTAAAATCTTTTTAAAGAATGCATAAAATGATTCATATTCTCTGTTATATTTCCACTCATTTTATCATATTCCCTTATTGCTTCTTTCCCTTTTTCTGTTATTTTGTACTGCTTTCTAGCCTTTTCACCATGATTTTCTTTGCTTACAGATTCTATGTAACCTGAGCTTTCAAGCTGTGCAAGTGAGGGATAAACTGCTGCAGGCCCAGGTCTCCACATACCGTCTGTCTTCTCAAATATCTGCTCCATTATCTCAAAGCCATGCATTGGCTTCTCCATCAATAATCGGAGTATAAACGGCTGAAGCAGACCTTTTGGGATAATATCAACATTAAAAGGTCCGCATCTACAACGTCTGCCGTTCATATTCAGCTACTTTCCTCGTCACTATCTTCATCAGAACCGTTTTTGGAAAGCTCATTTATTCTTTTATCAATAAACTTTATTTCCTCTTCCAGCTCTTCTTTATAGTCTTCAAGGTTTTCCTTCAAGTCCTTTTTTCCGTAGGGCTCTTCGGCTTGCATTCTCATCATGCCATGCTTGCCCATTCCGTTCATTTCTCTGTTTCCGCAGCCACAGCCGCATCCACAATTGTTCATTCTCATATTATATCACCTCTGATATAATTACTTATATCTTTACTAATATAAATACTTTTTGAAGACGAACCAGAAACCTGCTTATGAAATGAAGGATTTTATAATTTTTTAGATATACTTTTTAGGCTTAAAAGTGATATTACAATCGCAATAGCTATTATAAAACTACTTATGGAACTACCAAGTATATTTGAACTACCTAATGACGATGCTGCTATTGATCCAGCGGATCCTCCTAAAGTTGCTAATTCGGGAGCTATTGCTGTAGAACACACTGCTCCGAAAGTAGGTGCGACAGCAGATGCGCCAAATGACGCCCCAAAAGATGAAGCAACCGAGCCTGCGCCTGCTGCTGCCATAGCAACCTTTTCTTTATTTGTTATAGCTTGTCGGCGTTTTATTATAAATAAATTAAAAAGCACTAGTAAAGTTATGGAAAAACTAAAAAAAGCAGCTAAAGTTATATGATATATCAATGTGACTAATCTATAATTTAAAAAAGGTAACACAAGATTTGTAATGGAAAATAAATAAATATAACCTGTAAACACTCCCGCAAGTAAAGTAAAAAATAAAACAGGACTTTGTTTATATGAATGTATAATTCCTTTCTTAAGTCTATTCAAAAAACTACAGTTTTTGTTTAAAACCAGAGATTTCTCTTCTACTACTTTATTTTCGATAATACTTTCTAATTCTTTTATTCTATGTTCCAACAAATGAATCCTCTCTATTAAAAGCTCATATTTTTCATCTTTTTCGTTCATTAAAATTATATAGCGTTAACATATATANNATATATAATTTATAATGGAAGACGATGAAATAACAAAGTTAAGAGAAGAAAATGAAAAATTAAAGGAGATTCAACGATTAAGGGAAGAAAATGAAAAGTTAAAAAGTGGCAGTTCTAATTTATCACAAAAAGGAAAAGGTAACCTAAATAAAACTTTCGTTCGTTATATTGTAATAGGATTAGCAGTAATTGTAGTTGTTTTATTGGTTTTAGTGTTCGGTTTTCGTATATTTTCATCTTCACCTATATCGGCATTAAAGCCTTCAGTTAATGCAAATGCTTCAGGTGCATTTTTCTTGGGGCCTGATGGTGAGTCCCTAGGTTCAACTTATATAACTGGTTTATCTGATTTGAGCAGTCAATTAGCAAGTGTAGGAGCACAACAAATTGCAGGCAGTTTTATATATGAAAATGCGAGCGGCAGCGGTAATAGCTTATCTCCAGGATATTATGTACTGGTTTATGGTAATGGCAGTGGTAAAAATTATGATATAATACCCATAACCGTCCCATCAAATTTTTCTAATTACTCTATAAGTCAAAATGGAAAACCAACAATAGTTTATTTTGGAGCGCAAGGATGCCCTTTTTCCGGCCAAGATAGTTGGGTGCTTGCAATTGCATTGTCACGTTTTGGTAATTTTAGTAAATTATTGTATGTAAGATCAGCTACCGATGATTGGAATTTACCCGGAATTATGTTTAATTTTTCCCAAAACTCTTTTAATAAAGCTACAAAATTTCCACCAATTGACAATGACCAGGCACCATTTGGAGATGCTAACCCCGAGCCATTAGTAAGTGGAGCTTATTATACATCAAAATACATAAATTTTGAGCCATTCAATGAACTAGGTGGTTCATTTTTAGTAAATACTTCCGGGATAGAGCAGATAAATCCTACTATTTATTCTAATGTCTACGTGGTGGGGATGCATGGCTTTAGTTTAAATTCAAATGGCGCAGTGAAAAGTGCCGATGGTTTTGGCATACAAAATTTCTTCATTGGAGGAGTAGCGAACATTGTGGATGGCGTAGCCTTTATTGATATAAACAATAAATTCGTATTTAATCAAGACATAAACAACATTGAGAGCGTATTAGATTTGAAGACGAATTCTGTATTTTCTAATTATTCTACACATCAGGATATATTAAATTCAATAGAAAAGCCTACGGCGGGTTCATTTGGGCAAACAATTTTAGGTGCTGCAAACATAATTACTGCACAGATTTGTAATACCATAAATAATTCTGCACCGGTATGTAATCTGACTTATATTTCAAAGCTAGAGACAAAAATAAATAGTTTAAATTACACTTAATCCCTAAGTACTACAAAATGATTTTATACTAATAGGTATTTACCCAGTATAATTATAGGTAGAATTCGAGGCTAATACATTTATGCCAAATAGATTTGAATAAGCCTTTAGATGTATTTCTCCTTTATGAAGGCCCTTTACGGTTATAACGCCGAATTTTGCCGGAGCTATCGCTGTGCCATTATCAAGGATAGTTAGAGACTGATTATTTACAGAAGCTGTAAAACTGTCTATGCTTACTAAATCAGCATTAAATATTATTATGTTGCTAGTATTGTCTATTCCTGCTGAGATACCAACGATATTAGGACCTATATTAACAGGCAGGCTGTATCCAGGTAAGCCTATTATTGGAGTAGAATGGAATATAAGTGCACTGCCTACAAATATAAGAATTATAACAACTACACCTTCTAAAGCAGGTTTTAGAATACGAATGAATGTTATTACTGCAACTACTATTATTGCTATACCGAGTATTAGCTCTATATCAACCATAAGAAGCTATAACATTAAAAGAATAAAAACTTTAAAAAAATAAAAAAAATAAAAAAACTACTTAGAAGTCGTGTGCCCTAAGTGTCTTTCTACCGTCAGCCTTAGCCCTTGCTACTGCTTTAGCGATTGACTCTTTGACAAACTTGTCAAGTCCTTCAATTGTGTCATCAGGGCAACGCATGTCCTTACCGACTTTCTTGACTTCTTCTTTCACTGAACTTTTTCTTACGAAATCTGCCATATTACCTCCTATTATACACTATTTAAGCAAATATTCATTTAAAAAGCTGTTTATTTATGTAAATAGCTTTATTTACAGAGATACAAATTAATGATATGATAGACGAAGAAACAATAAAGAAAGCTGCGATAAAAAACGCAGCAACGCATGAAGGCTCGGCTAGAGTCGGTTCAGTTATTTCAGAGATGCTTGGGAAGGATAAAAACCTCGTAAACCAAATGGGTGAACTGAAGATAATTACAGAGAAAGTAGTAAAAGAGGTAAATGCGTTGAAAAAGGAAGAAATTCTCAAGCTAGCTACAGATATGAATCTGCTTAGCACTAAAGAAAAACAGCCTGAGAAAAAAGAACTTAAACCGCTGCCTAATACAGCCAAAGGAGTAGTTCTTAGGCTGCCACCAGAACCTTCTGGATACATGCACTGGGGGCATGCTCTATCATTTACAATAAATTATCTTTACAAAGAGATGTATAATGGCACGTTATGGTTGAGATTCGAAGACACCAACCCGAATTTGGTAAAAGAAGAATTTGTAAAAAACTTTGAAGAAAGCATAAAATGGCTTGGCATAAAATATGATAAAAAGAAATTCATAAGCGAGGATATTGAAAAGATCTATGAATTTGCTAAAAAACTTATAAAAGAAGGAAAAGCGTATGGCTGCACCTGTTCACCAGATGAAATAAAAAGAGATAGAACATTGGGAAATGAATGCAAGCATAGAAACAATTCAATAGATGAGAATTTAAGACTTTGGGAAGAAGCTGAAAATGGTAAGATTGGAACTGGAGAAATAACTTTTAGATTTAAAGGAGACATGAAGGACAAAGATGCATCATTAAGAGATCCAAATATAATGAGAGTTATAAAAAACGATTATAAACCCTATAACCTATGGCCGCTTTATGATTTTGCAAGTGTTATTGAAGATGAACTATGCGGGATAACGCATATATTAAGAAGCAACGAATTCAAAACCAATTTACAAAGCAAGCTAAGAAAAGCGCTTGATTTCAAGGAACCGAATATAATACAATTCAGCAGATTTAATTTTCAGGGCACACTCACTTCAAAGCGTAAAGTTAGAGAACTGATAAAGCAGGGATATATAAAAGACTGGCAGGATATAAGATTGGCCACAATATCATCAATGAAAAGGAGAGGAATAGAACCTGAAGCGATAAGAGACTTTGTAAAGGAAGTTGGATATTCTTCTTCTGAACATGAATACAGCTTGGATATGCTTTTCACATTCAACCGCAGAATAATCGACAAATCTGCAAAAAGATTATTCTTTGTTCCAAATCCTATAAAATTACAGGTGGAGAATGCACCTGCAGAGAAAATAAAGCTGCCATTTCACCCTTCAAACGACCTTGGCTTTAGGGAGATACAGACTAACGGTAAATTCTTTATAGATAAAACAGACATTGCCTCTTTGGAAATTGGAGATAAATTCAGGCTTAAAGAGCTTTACAGCCTAGAGATAGTTGATAAGGAAGACGAGCTTATAACCTGCAAAATTTATAGCAAAGAACATCAACAGGGAGAAAAGATAATACAGTGGGTAACAGAACAGAACTTGCCTATAAAAGTCATTAAGGTTGGAAATCTATTAAATACAGACGGAACTTTCAACGAAAACAGCCTTACTCAAATAGAAGGTTTAGCAGAGAAGACTGCTGATGAAATAGGGGAAGAACAGACCATCCAATTTGAAAGATTTGGATTCTGCAGGCTTGACAATAAAAACAAGAAAGAATTTATATTTGTAAGCAAATAAAAAATATTTAAAAAAGTTTTAATCATATTACAATAATGAATAGCAAAAATATGGTTATCTGGGATCTTGATTCTACATTAATAGACACAGACGCAATATTCGAAAACGCACAAAAAAATGTCATAAGCAGGCTTTCAAAGGAGCTAAGCAGTCTGTCAATAAACATAAATCCAGATTCTGAAGATGAGATAGATCAATTAAGAGCAGTAGACTACGAAGGCATAAAGCTAAGGGGGCATACCGCATATGATTATCCTTATGAGCTACCGCTTTCGCTTCTTTACATTTATCTTATGAGAGGAGAGATAAACGATAAATATGCCGCTGCATGGATGGCCAGTAAAGGAAAAGAATTGGCAGATGAAGTTGGAAAAGAATATTTAGAAAGATTAAATGAAACACCAAAAAAATTTACAGGCATAGAAAAAGTCCTTGAAGAATCAGCAAAAAGAAATTATAATATATTGTTAACAGAGTACTTTGAAAATAGGGAAAAACAGTATAGAAAAATAAAAGAAAACAAGATAGAGGATTACTTTGACAAGATAATAGCAGCAGAAAACAAGAACAAAATTGCAATAATGGCAGCAATTGAATACGGAAAACTGGAAAACGAAATAGAAGACAAAGAATTCAAATTAATATTTATAGATGATAGAAGTAAATATTTAGAAATCGCAAAGTCAATATATCCTTTCTGTATAACAGTAAACGTTCTATTCAGAAAAAAGGAAATATTCGGAGAAAGCTCAAGCAAGATAGATTACACTGCAAAAAATGTTTCGGAACTGGAAGATATAATCAAAATGATTTAAGATTAGGATAAATAAGAACTCCCTGCGGCCGGATTCGAACCCGCAACCTACCGGTTTCTACAGCTGAAACTCTTCATCGCACTGAAAAACAGCACTTAGTAATTCTACAGCCGGTCGCTCTACCATTGGGCTACGCAGGGTTATTTATTCTTAAACGCAAGAATTAATAAATCTTGCTGTTTTAAGCTCCTACACTTTCTTTAATTATATTATCAATTTGCGATTTCATTGACTCACTTATCTTCGCAAGTGTGCCACCTAGGTTGCCCTCTAACTTTCTGTAATCATCCTCGCACATATACCCATTGTATATCTGCATTCTCTGCCCAAACCTAAGGCCTACATCTACTGCAAACGATTTTGTATCTGCTTCGCACAGGTCTTTTCCACAAACTGGACACGTTCTTGTAGCAATTTTCTGCTTACACGCATCACATATAGTAACTGTAACTTTTGCCATAATTCACCAGCGGCATTATTAGCTCTTAAAGAGCAACGAAATGCCATCGTTATTTAATAATTATAGTGTTTTTCCCAATTTAAATATTAGCCAAATTTTATAGTTATATAAGACCCCTGTGAAACTGTCCCTTTTGAGATATTTGGTGCGATTGTTATAAGAGTAGGTGAGGTTGATATAACGGAATTGGGTACTGTAAAATTATAATTACCGGGTGGATCTAAAAACCCAATGGGTTCATTACCTTTTGCTGACTTTGTTGTGCCATTGTAAGTTACACTCCAACTATCATAGGATGTCAAACCTGTTTCTACAAAGAAGGTTTCATCCATTAATGGCCCATTTATAAGATTCTCTGAATATGAATTAACAATCTGCAAGTCATCAACGCCAGACTGTACAGCTAAAAAATTGTATGACTCTCCGTATAATCCTAAAAATGGCCGGTTATTCTGATCCGAAAGATAGAAAGAACTACCTCCACAAAGAACTGGCTGGCAAACTATACTGCCATTATCTATTATTCCATTTTCTACAAATGGAACTAAATCATTGCACTGCTGTGATAAATAAGAAATTGTTGGATTTACGTTTGGAACTGCAGTTACATTCACTTGGTAATTTGTTTCCTGATTGCTAGACAGCAAAACAAAAATAGTTAGATTATTTACGTGCTGACTGCAAGGAGAACTTATTGAAAAAGAATGCACTCCTGCTAAATCAGAATAAGATGCCTCACATGAAATCTGGCCGTTAAAATAAATATTTAGATTTATGCTTTTATTAGAATACTCATCTAGATTAAAAGTATAATTATTTGGATTGGCAGGAGAAGAAGCATTTAGAATAATGGAAAAAGAAGAGGATGAGTTTACAGATATATCCGGGATGCCTAATTGATTGTTTGATGCTGCAACACTCATATTTGATGAATTTTGAATCGAGTATGCAGAAGGATAATAAAAGTTTATATCGTTTTTAGTGGAACGTTTCAAGAAGTATTGACTTCCACTAGATATTCCAAATAATCCTGGGTTGCTGATATTTGCATAGCAGATATCATAATTTCCGTCTAAAGATGAAAGAACTGCTGAAGTGGGTGAGAAGATATATGAATTTGAACTTAATATTGAATTACAGGATTGAGAGTCATACATTTGAAATACAAATAATTTTGGAGAGGTGAATTGAACATTAGAAGCGGTTTGTATTGAACTGCATGCAGAATCTGCCATTCCTACAAATGAATTGTAATAGCTTATAGATGACGTTGGAGCAAAGAAAGCCGAGTACTCACTTACTATAAAAATCAGTATTACTGCCATCAATATGGCTATCATTATTCCTTCTAAGAGCAAGTCCATATTAATTTATGCTGAATTTGCACTGCAAATCATTCCCTCCATTATAACTACATTCTTGAAACTTAATATAACCTGGGTTGCCGTAAAGAAAGGCCATTGGATTATTGCCACATGAACCTGAGCATGAAGGTGGAATAACGCTTATAAAAGCGGATTTGTTGTTGTATGTCAATGGAGCACATGTCATCGTAGTTATATAAGCGCCTGGCTGACTATAACCATACTTGATGGTAGTAGCATTGAAAAATGAATCGCATGAATCTGAGAGACTAACTTCTGGATTTTGTGATAATATAAAATAAGATAAAGTACCGGTAGAACCGTTTATTCCTGATGCCAGATTACTTGATTTAGAGTTATAGGCGGCTAAATCTGGGAACCAGCCAGGAAAGGATGCATTGTTAGAGCCTTCGCCATTGGAAGGAAGATAGTTCCAGAAACTCTGATTTAAGATTATTGGACTAAGTGAGAAGGTGCCTATGCACACAAAATAAGTGCCTGAAAGAGATGAGGGATTAGATGGAGAGATAAGCAGATCTTCTCTTGAAAGTTGATTAAGATAACTTATACATGAATTACTCCCATAAAATTGACTTAGAAAGGTATATTTTGGCAGATTTGGAGAAACTGGTGGAAGAACAACAGAATTGCCTGTCTGCAATGCCAACATTGTAGATGAAACGTACTGTGTAACTGATTCTGATGAAGAAACGACTTTATTTGCACCGGCAGTTATTATAAAATAAGCTATAACTGCGATAGGTATCAAGATTATTATTGATAGAATAAATGCAAGAAACTCTGAAATACCTTTATTGTTCATTAAAATGTAAGTATCTAATAGAATAAATCTTATTTGTTTGCGCTCTTCATCGCCCACTTGAACTTTCTTGGGTCTTTTTTCATTAAAGTATATTCTTTGCACCTTCTACTACAAAAGTTGTAAACCGTTCCGTCAACTTTGGCGTAAACAAGCCCTTTTCCTCTTTTGATTTCCTGTTTGCAAAAGCTGCAGTTCATATCTATCTTATTGGCATTGCCTCCATTTCTGTCTCTTTAAGCATTAATACATCGCCTATTACAACAGGCCCGCGTACATTCCTTCGTATTATCTTGTCCTTATCCATTCCTGCCAGTACTTTGCAGCGAACTTGCGTAACCTCTCCAGCTACTCCATGTCTACCTACTATCTCTATGACTTCAGAGGGGTATGCATCGAGAAAACGCTGTTCTGAATTTTCCCCTTTATTCTCTAGATTCTTATTCTGCTGCTTTTTCATAAGTTCTTAATTTTTCCTATAAGGTCGTCCATAGCATGTGCTTCTTCTCCTGGATTAACTATTACTATTGCAGAAGTGCCTATGGCCATACCGCATGCTTTTCCAAGTTCGACTTTGCTACTTACAGCTATGCATGGAACATTCTTATCTTTTGAAAGAAGAGGGATATGCATTATTATTTCCTTTGGTGAAACATCAGAAGCATAAACTACGAGCCTTGCCTGCCCCCTTTCTAACACCTTTGTTACTTCGTTTATTCCCTTTTTAATAACTCCGCCTTTTACTCTTATCTTTTCCAAGACGGAAAACACTTGACTATCCAATCCTTTAGCTTCATCTACCATAATCAGCTTACCTCCAATATTATAGCTTTATATGAAGGTTAGTATTTATAAAGTTAATTACTCCCAGATTTGCATTTGGTTCAAGAAATAAAATTTATTAGAAAGCTTATTGCTTATAACAGACAAAATAAAAAAAGCTTAAATACTCGTGAAAGTTCTTAATAGAGATATGCAAAAGGCAAGAATAAAATTGACTTCAACTGATGCAGAAAAGCTAGAGGAAGTATGCAATGATATTATTGATATATCGAAGAAATTGGGAACTGCAATCTCAGGACCAATACCATTCCCAACTAAAAAACTGAAGGTTACTACTAGAAGAGCGCCTAATGGAGCAGGCAGGGAAAGCTATGAAACCTGGGAATTAAGATTGCATAAAAGAGTAATAGATATGCAGGCTGACCCTAAAGCGTTACATCTGATAATGAAAACTACTGTTCCAAAAGAAGTAAATATAGAGATGGAAATAAAGGAGTAAACTCTCTCTTTATTCAATTGCATGAAATGTCCATTCTGCATGATAATAGAAAATAAACTACCAGCTACAGTAGTTTACGAAAACAAGACTGTAATTGCATTTCTTGATAAAGACCCCGTGTCACGGTATCACACGCTTATAGTCCCTAAAACGCATTACAATAGCATATACGAAATTGACAACGACAGTTTAAGAAACATTTCTGTCGCTGCCAAAAAACTTGCATTGGCATATAGAAAGACTTTTGGGATAAAGGCGGTAAATCTACTTAATGCTTCAGGAAAATCAGCACAGCAATCCGTTTTTCACTTCCATGTCCACTTAATACCAAGAAAAGAAAAAGACGGCCTGGATCTTTGGTTCAAATCAAAAAATAAAGACAATAAAATTCCAAGCATGAGTCCTATCGCTTTAAAGAAGCTTAAAGCTGAGCTAAAAAGTAATAAAACTGATATCTAAAATTAAACTTATAACCTACAATACTTTACTATTATAATGGATCAGATGAGGGAAAACGGACAAAAACTGCTGATAGCGGCTTTGGTTCTTATTGTTATATTCATAGTTATAACAATACTTATATCTGAAGACGAAAAGATAGGTTTTACCGCAGCGGTTTCAACGGTGGCCGTGGCACTTGAAACTTTCCATTTTGATTCAAATTTTGGTATACTGCTGCTTTTCTTTTCGCTTTTCATGGGTGTTTTTGCAGTTTACCTTTTGGAATTTATGATCTCATTTATAAGAAGTGAGTTTGGAGGTGTGATTTATATGGCTAAAGGACTTAGGTTTAGAAACCACTACATAGTGTGCGGTGGCGGAAGGATAGGAGAGAGAGTAGGCAGCCTTTTAAGGGAAAAAGGAAAAAAGGTGCTTATAATAGAAAACGATGACGTCAGGGCAATGGAGCTTAAGAAATTGGGCTTTAATGTCATAAAGGAGAATTCATTGGACGAGAGGGCGTTTAAGATGGCAAACACTAGCAAAGCTATTGGAGTTTTTGCTGCACTTGGGCAGGACGTAGACAATTTTATCGTCGTTCTTAATGCAAAGGAAGTAAACAAGAACATTAAGATAATAACCCGATGCAATTTATTGAAAAATGTTAATAAATTCAAGGAGCTCGGCGCAGATGAAGTTGTCCTACCAGAGATAGTAGGTGCAGACAGAATGGTTTACCTTTCGGATAAACATGAGAAATAAGGATTATTTCAGGGAGTTTTCAATACTTGTTGAAAAATATCCTATAGAGATATTCACTTTTGAGATATTGATTGCAATAATATTAAACCCGTCATTTAGAATGACAGCTTTGCTTTTTATGGGAGTGGCAGTAACAGCAGTATTCTCTGAAGGCCTTAAGCTTTTCTTCAAGGAAAAACGGCCTGAAGAAGCGCTTAAAAGAAATTTTTATAAAAGGACATTTAGAATTAACAGGAGGAGCTTTCCGTCAAGTCACTCCGCAATTGCCGCATTCTTCCCAACGTTGTTTTTTAGCTCGATACTTTTCATACCTTTTTTAATATTCGGTATAGTTGTTATGTACAGCAGAATTTACATAAAATCGCATTATCTGCGGGATATAATCGCAGGAGCCTTGATAGGTGTAGTAATAGGCATAGTGTTTATTTGGCTTAACGCCAACTTAAGAATTTAAGCAGGAAAAGTTTAATAAAAGGAAAACCTATCATAAATATACTGTGATATTGCTGCTTATAGCTTTTATTTAAGATAGCTAAGAGGAAGGGGAAAATGAAAAATGAGATTGACGAGATTGTAAGTTCTTTCGTAAACAAGAGGTTAACAAACAAGATAAAGGAAGTTTTTACATCTAACAAAAATGCTGTAGTCTTAGAATTCAATGATATAGACCAGTTCTCTCCAGAATTGGGAGATTATCTGCTTAAAAACCCTGAAGAAGCCCTTGACACTATAAAATACTATGTAAATGAAACTTCTCTTCCACATAAAGATCTTGATATTGAAATAAGGATTAAAAACCTGCCAAAGAATGCACAGATGCTTGTAAGAGAGATAAGAAGCAAACATATGGGTTTACTTATACAAGTCCAAGGACTTATAAAAACCGCTGCAAGCGTAAAGCCTGTCGCAAGCGCTATTGATTTTGAATGCCAAAGCTGCGGCCATATAACAAAAGTTGAACAGAAAGAGATGACACAGCGCGCACCTTCTATATGTACAAACTGCGGGAAAAAAGGAAGATTCAAGGTAATAAAAAAATACCTGGTTGATACACAGAGAATAATGCTTGAAGAAGCTCCAGAGGATTTAGAAGGAGGGGAACAGCCTGAACATATAAACATAGTGTTAAAGAAGGATTTAGTAGATCCAAAATTTGAAAGAAGCATAATACCTGGTAACAAAGTTGTAGTTTCTGGGATAATAAATGAAAGCGCAATATATTACCCAAGCGGTAAAAAATCTAATACCTCCGATACTTTCCTTCTAGCGTCATACGTGGAAGCAGTTGAACAGGGCTATGAAGACATACTAGTAACAAAAGAAGAGGAAATGGCGATTAAAGAGCTAGCGAATGACAAACTTATCTATACAAAATTCAAAAACTCAATAGCTCCAAATATATTCGGCCATGACAATATAAAGGAAGCAATAGTAATGCAGCTTTTTGGTGGAGTTAGAAAAGCCGCTCTTTCTGGAAACAGCGTAATAAGAGGGGATATACATATTTTATTAGTAGGAGATCCTGGCTGCCTCCGCTCAGATGAAAGAATAGTTCTCGGTAACGGAGCAATAGTTAAAATAAGCAATATAGGAAAAACCCACCTTGAAGAGATAAAACAGGATGTGCTCATAGACGAAAAATCCAAGACAGACACCACGTCAAGATTTCATATCTACAAAAACCAGCAAGTTATGGAAATTATAACTGAATCTGGAAAAAGTATAGTCGGGACTTTCAATCATCCTCTGCTTATAAAAGAAAACGAAAAAACGATAAATCCGAATAAAGCTTCATTGACAAAACAAAAAAACACCAAATGGAAAAGACTTGACGAGATAAAGAAAGGAGATTATGTAATGATTATAACTCAAATACCTTGTTCTATAACAAGGAAGGTTGAAACTGGTTTTGTATCCGATAAAAAAAATAAGATGCCAAGGTTAATGACCGAAAAACTTGCTGGGTTAATAGGTTACATGTTGGGAAAAGGTCAGATTAACAATAGTGAATACAAAACGGAGTTCTTTGTCAGCTATGAAGACAAAGATATTCTAAGTCAGCTAAAATCATTTGTAAAATCCGAATTAGGCATTAAGCCACAAACTCACATAAGCAGTCTTAAAACTATGGCACATAAAAATAAAATTAAAGGAAGCGAGAATAGAGATTATTCTGTCAGCATAAAAAGTAAAACAATTGCAGAGAACTTTTCATTCCTTAAAGATAATAGAGTGCCAGACAGCATATTAAAATCAGGGAACAAGGTTTTCAGATATTTTTTAAGATGGCTATTTGAAGCCAATGGAAACATTGCTGTAGATGGCATAAAAGACAAGGGAGTTATAAGCTACAAATCTACAAACCTTGAACTGTTAAGGGATGTACAGATAATGCTCCTTAGATTCTCAATACAATCCAAGATTTTATTCGATAAAAATTCAAACGGAAATAGCCTTGAAATAATTAACGCTGCAGACATAATAAAATTCTACAAAAGCATAGGATTTGCTTCTAGGGCAAAAAATGAAAAATTAAAGGAAATTGTAAAATCACTTAAAGGCACAAAAATTTACAAAGATAAAAGATTTGAAAAAGTAGTAGACATAAAAGTTCTTGGAAAAGAGGATGTTTATGACATTGAAGTACCAAAAAGCCACAGGTTTATAGCAAATGGAATTGTTTCACACAATACTTCAAAGAGTTCTCTTCTAAAATATGTCACTGGAATAGCCCCAAAGGCAAGATACGTTGTAGGTATGGGATCAAGTGCAGCAGGTTTGACTGCAACAATAATAAAAGACGAAGCCACAAGAAGCTACATACTTGAAGCTGGAGCACTTCCACTTACAAATAAGGGATTATTGATGATAGATGAGCTTGACAAGATGAATAAAGATGATAGAGTAGCAATGCACGAAGCATTGGAACAGCAAAGCATTAGCATTTCAAAGGCCAATATACATGCAACTCTTACAGCACAGACTAGTGTTCTTGCGGCTGCAAACCCAAAACTTGGAAGATTCAATCCTTTTGATGTGATATCCTCACAAATAGAACTTCCTCCGACATTGATAAACCGTTTCGATTTAATATTTATATTAAAGGATAAACCTGACAGAGAAACGGATACATTAATTGCACAGAGAATACTTGAAGCCAATAGAGATATAGACAAAAATAAACCAGAGATACCACCTAACATAATGAAAAAATACATAGCATATGCAAAACAGAATATAAAACCAAAAATATCTGTTGACGCTATGAAGATAATACAAGAGTTTTACTTGAAACTAAGATCCCAGTATTCAACAGAAGGAGATGAAGTTAAACCAATACCAATATCCGCAAGACAGCTTGAAGCTATAGTAAGGCTGACGGAAGCAAGCGCAAAGGTTCGTTTATCAGATTATGCGACTGTAGAGGATGCAAAGCGTGCAATAGATTTGATGATGTCTTATCTAGGTGATGTTGGTGTAGACAGCAGTACGGGACAGCTGGACATTGATAGGGTGATAACAGGAATCTCATCTTCTCAGAGAAATACAGTTTTGACTGTTAAATCAATAATAAAAAGTGAGATAGATTCTATGCCTATGGGAAGCGCTGTTACTATGTCAAAAATATATGAAGACGCTGAAAAAGGCGGAATAGATCAGGATAAGGTTGATTCTGCCATATCCGTACTAAAGAGAGAGGGGGAAATATTTGAACCAAAGCCATCGTTCATCAAACTACTTTAATATGGATTACACTTATTTTATGCTGCCGTTGACTGTTGTAAAGGAAGGAGAGAAAGGAAGCGACAGCAGCGGAAGTTTTATAGCATTTAAGTCAATAAAGATATACCGAATGCATTTAGTTGGGTCAATAGCTGCAATCGAGATAAACCAGGAAACTAAAGGCGGCTATTTAGTATTGGATGATACGTTTTCCAGCATACTTGTCCACTTCCAGAGCAGCATGTTCAGGGATATAGACAAATTCAAAAAAGGGGATCTTATAGAAGTTCTTGGGGATATAGACATATACAATGACACTGTGACACTTTCACTGGGCAATATCAAATCTATAAACCTAAGCAGGTACTCTTTTAATAAGATAGAAAGCATAAAAAACATGCAACTTATTAAGTAAAGATGGAATACGAAGAACTTGTAAACAACATATTAAAAGAAAAGAAGGAAAACAAAGCAGATAGATTCAATCCTCCTGAAGTAGATGTACAGCAGGTAGGCCAGAGAACTGTAGTTATACTTGATAAACTTTCTAAATACATAAACAGGCCAGTAAACCACATATCAAAGTTTCTTATGCATGAATTGACTGCACCAGGACAGATAGATGAAAGCGGCAAAGTTACATTGGGAGGAAGATTTTCAAGAAGGCTTGTCAATGAAAAGATAAACCAGTACATAAAGGAATTTGTGGTCTGCAAACAGTGCAACTCGCCTGATACCCAAATGGAAAAAGTCGAAAAGAACTACTTTGTTAAATGCTTAGGATGCGGAGCAGAATATCCTGTTGGGAGGATAAAGTAATGATATTTACAATGAAGATACACGGCAAAGACACTCCCAGAGAGATAATTGCCGCATGCGACAGTGAAATAGTAGGCAAAACATTAAAGGATGAAAAAAAGGAAATAGAATTCAATATATCAGAATATTTTTACGGCAATGAGAAACTGGAATGGGAAGAAATTTATAAGCACATAGAAAATGGTAAAAATGTCAATTTAGTCGGCAATTCAATCATAGAATTAGCAATAAAAAATGGACTTGTAGATCCTAAAAATGTAATTGAAATAGACGGAATAAAACACGCACAGATATATTCAATATAAGAAGCTTTATAACTTATTGAATATAATCTATAGTATTATGACAGAAGCGCCTAGATTTAGACTCCCAAAGAATGACGAAATGCTTGGGTATATAACGCAAATGCTTGGATTTGGAAGAATGTACGTAAAATGTGCAGATGACAAGATAAGGCTTTGCCAAGTAAAAGGCAGCATTAGCAGGTATCTTTGGATAAATGAGGGGGATATAGTGCTCATTAAACCATGGCAGATAGAACACGATAAAAAGGCAGATATATTATTCAAATATAATAAAAACGACTGGGACACATTAAGGGCAAAAGGATTCTTAAAAGACAGTCTGCTTAACGGGAATTAAGCCTTAGTATTTGAAATTAAGCTTGAGAAGAAATTATTTCCTATGTTTATTGAATTATCTGCATATGAGTAAGTCTGGTAGTAGACCTTTATGCTTACTGCTTCATTTTTCAGCAGGCACATGTAATCTAAATGGATTTCGTAATACCCTTCTGCCCCATTTATAGTGGTAGTGCTTAAAACGCTGTAAGATTTATTTGAAATACTTAAAACAACTTTTGTGATATTTACAGGCTGCTCAACGCTCTTGTACAGGTTAATAGTTGTTCCTGAAGGGCTGCATGAAAAGCTGGAAACGGTTATGGCCTGTTGATGCAGGTTTATTATTCCGCTTTCAAAAAGAACTAGAAAAATAACAAAGCCAATGAATACCAGGAAAACCACAAAAAAAGACAATATATATACATTCCTTTTTACAGATTCTTTCATAAGACATTAAGGAACTAGTCAAATCTGCGTAAACTGTAGCAGCTTACGCGATTATCCAAGATTGAAATAGTTCCTGCTTCTCTGATTAATTTACTTCTTCTGCTATTTATATTTTCTATTGTTTCAATCTGCTTGGATTAAAACGCTAAAGAATGCTTGGTTTTCTAACTAATCTAATAGATAAAACAGTAATTTACAAAATCTAAATTTTTTCCGCTATTTCTTTTACTTCTTCTTCCAATGTTGATACGGCTTCATTAAGTATTTCCTTTACGCTTAACTGGCCCCAACTTTCAATTTCAAATATCATTTTATCATTCTGCGATGAAATGCTTATTACATCGGAACCAGCATAATCTTCACATGCTTTGCAAAGTATACAATCACTAAGCTTTCCTTTCTTTACTGACAATGTGTCTTTCTCCCCGTCTAGTATGTCAACCGGACACAAAGAAGCTATCTTTGCTGCTCCCTTAACCTTGCTATTTGGGATAGTTATCTTTGGATAAAAATGATAGAATACGTGGGCGGGGGTAAACTTTGAATGATCGGCTCCATTGCCCCAGGCTGTCTCTGCCTCTAAGTCAATTGCCTCTCCGTCTTTAAGATTTATAATTAGCATGTCAGAGATAGCAGGAACAACATCCTTGTCAGATGGAACTAGATCAGAAGCATGAACCGCTTTTGGCCCCATCTCCTTAAGTTTAAAGCTAAACTTACCTTTTCCCTTCAATTCAATAGGAGTTTTTATAGGTATTAATCCAAGTCTGGATGCAAGAATTTCATCGTACATAAAACTTGTATTCTTATAGATTTTGACATCTTCAATAGTAAGCGTATTAACGCCATTTATTATAGAACGCCTAAGTGCATTTACCATTGAAACCTTAAAGTCTTCCAATAAAATCTTCGCTGTGTTGTCTTTTGTCTCAACTATTTCTGCTTTCATATCTACATCCTTCTCCCTTTTCTTCCGCCTTTTCTTTTACAACCGTCATGCGGTACAGGCGTTACATTTTCTATGTTTAAAATATTAACTCCGCTCCTTTCAAGTGCCTTTATAGCAGGCCTTGCTCCAGGTCCTGTCGTCTTTGAACCTATTCCACCTACTGCCCTTACTTTAACATAAACATCTCTTATCCCCTTTGCAGTTATTTCCTCAGCTACTTTCTTTGCGGCATCCATTGCTGCTCTTGGAGATGATCCAAGCCTGTCAGCTTTTACCTGCGATCCGCCGCTCTTTATTGAAAAAGTATATGCATTACTTAAGTCTGTGACGTGGATTATCGTATTATTCATTGTAGCATATATGTGCGCTATCCCGACTTTTTCTCTTTCCATAAACTATTATTGTTTTTCCTCCTTTTTAGCTCTTACTGGATGGTTAGGTGAGGATAATGGAGATGTTTCAGCGAAGTCTATCTTGTCTTCCTCCTCTTTCTTCACCATATATGAAGGGCTGTCTATTATTTTCCCATCAACAGCTATGTGTCTGTGGGTTATTACCTGCCTAGATTCTCTTATGCTTCTAGCCATGCCTTTCTTAAGTACAAATGTCTGTAACCTGCGATCCATGAAATTTTCAAGATTCAATTCAAGAACATCATCTACTGTTGCAGTGCTGCTTACCAATCCACGTTTACTCAACGTTGCTATGAATTCTTTTTCTTCTTCCTGCCCTAGATTCAACGCTTTAAGACCTACAAGCTCCCTTGCCCTAAGTCTTGTATTTCTAAGGACAGATTCTACTTTCCATAATTCCTTCTTGTTACTGAAGCCGTATTTTTTCCTTAATACTTTATCTCTTTCAATTCTTGGCTTATCCCATATCCTTAAAGGAGATTTATATTTCTTTGACGGTTTTTTTGCTGTTCCCATGATTATTTATTTTCCACCTGCTTTAGGCTGCTCTTTCTTCCTTACAACACCAAGCGAACTACCAACTCTTCCATGGACGTTTGCCCCTCTTGACCTTACCTTCTGGCCTCTTAGCTTATAACTGAAAGAATGCCTGTACCCTTTATAGGACCTGCTTGTCTTTATCTTTTGTATCTGCATTGTAGTCTTGGATCTTAATTCGTTACTAAGCAAATGATAATCTAAACCTGTAGTCTCATCTCTTCTCCAATTAAAAAGCCAATGAGGTAACTTGTACTTGAATGGATTTGACAAAGCTTCCTTCAATTCATTCAGCTGCTTTTCATCTAAATCCTGCAGCTTCTCGCCTTCAGGTATTTTAAGCACTTTCATCAAAGCATTTGAATATGAGAAACCTATGCCGGTTATAGACCTTAACAGGTCCTTTACTTTCTTACTACCGTCTAAATCTGTATCTGCAATTCTTACAATCTTTCTTTCCTGCATATCTACAGGCTTTTTCTGTGTTTCTTTTACAGGTTTGTTACCAGGTTTGTTTGCTTGCATAAACGAATAAGATGCCTAATAAAGTATTTAAGCTTTTATATATAAAGTGTAGCGCCAACTTACTTTCCATCTTTTACGAAGTACTCATAAGACGCACCAGCGATTATCTTCCGTGTTCGAAAAGGGAACGGGATTTGCCGCTGGCCTATGGGCGCTATCAACTCTATTTAGAAGGTTTTCATTTAAAAGCTTAACTTTTACAACAGTAGTTCGACAAGTGAACTT
>DAPE01000019.1 GCA_002502045.1 Candidatus Parvarchaeota archaeon UBA573
TCATCAACAGTATGCAGTCCAGCAGGTTTATCAGTGGCAATAATATCAGGAGGATTACCAGATACAGCAACCCAGGCAACAATAACAAAGATATACATAACCTCAAATACAGGCACGACAGCCTTAACAAAAGCGTATAATCTTACAAAAACAGCAATATCACCAGGAAAAACAGCTACAATAGTAATACCAACAGTAGCATGCACATCAGCAAATGTAAAGTATTTATTATCAGCAAAAATACAGTACAGTTACTCAACACCAGCAGGAAATGTAGTTACAAATACAACAGGTACAATAGCAGGAACTTCATCAGTAAATCCAATAGTAAAGTACGTTCCATTGACAATAACCTCATCAACAGCAACCCCATCACCTTTCCAGCAGATGGTAATAGTCAACATGAATAACTACAATTCATATGCTTCTTCCAACCTTTCAAACATAGAATTCACATATCCAAACGGCACGATAATACCGAGTTGGAGAGAAAACGGGACAAGCAACAGCCAGACAGTATTATACTGGCTAAAGCTAGGTAGTTTCACAACAACCACAGTATACATGGACTTCTTTTCAACATCATCAAACGTTTTGAACACAGTTAACACTGGTGAAGCACCACAGATACCGTGCGGTTCAACCCCAACTTCAAGCTGTTCAAATTACGCAGAATACGATAATGGAGAAAATGTTTTTAATTATTATCAGAATTTTAAAGGAACAGTTTATCCAACAGGATGGACTACAGATGATTTAAGTACTACCAGATATGTTCAAGTGCATAATGGCTTTACTATGGATTTTTCTCCAGTTGGAGTGGAATTTTATTATAGCAAAGAAAACTTTTCTTCACCTGTGGCACTAGATTGGCAAGGAGATTTCGTACCTAACCCTTCTCGTGCTTGTGGCTGGACTATTTTGGGATGGTACAATTCTTCCGAACATGATTCTGCAGGATGGGCGCAGTGGCAAAATTCTCCAACTTCTTGGATACATTATCAATATGGAAATGTCAGTCAGGCAGCTACCGATTTTTATAATAGTACTGGATTGATAGGGAATCAAGAAGTGTTCTCTCTTATTAATAAGGGTACAAACATGGACTACTTACTTAATTACACTTCTCAGTTAGATAACAACCCTGAAAATTATCCATTGCGAACAGTACTCTTTAGAAATGGTGCTGGTTGTGGTCCAGTTAGTGGAAGTGAAATAAACGTAACATGGTTAGATATTCGAGATTATCCAGCAAATGGAATAATGCCTTCTATAGGCTTTGGAAGCGTAGCTTAATTTATTTGCTATCTATTTAAATCTTACTTCAAACTTGAGTATTGGAAATTCAAAGTTTTCTTGTTTCAAAGAAATATTTATATCCTTTACTTTCCATCCAAATAATATGCTATTTAATTATTTAGATATCTCAAGAAAAAGCAAGAGATCACAATCAGCATTAGAGTACATGATGACCTATGGCTGGGCCATCTTAATAATAGTCATAGTAGCAGTAATCCTATACAGCATGGGTATTTTCAACCCATCATCAAGCATAACAACCGTGAGTACTGGTTTTTCTCCATTTATCGTTTCTTCAGCAGTTTGTAACGACTTTGGTCTTGTTGTTTCAATAAATTCTGGAGCTTTTCCAAATAATGCGTTTTATGTTAATTTGAATGGTTTTTATCTAGTTTCTGCTTCTGGTATTAGTGGACAGTATAATAAGTTATACAATATAACTCCTGCCGTCCACAACATACTATTAAAACCAGATAGTTCATCGAAGATAATAATCCCTGAAATAAAGTGTAATACTAGTAAAACTTTCTCCATATCCGCAAAATTACAGTATTATTACTTAACTCAAGCAGGTAATGTTTCTTCCAATGCAACTGGTACCATAAATGGACAAGTTTCTAATGAAAATTTTATAAATTTTATTAGAGAACCTCCAAACAGTACATATGGAGATTATCATGGTGGTTTTATTCTTTTAGATAATAATTCTTATCTATTTAATCATAAGGAAGGATTTACAATTGCTATCTGGTTTAGAGATAAAACATTAAATCTTTCAAATCAAGGCTGTAATGATTTTGGATTAGTAGCTAAAAATGGAAGAGGTAATGATAATGAGAGCTATTTCGTTGATTTAGGAACCTCTTGTTCTAGTTCAGGCAATTTCGCGATTAGGTCATTTATAGTTAATTCAAGTAACGATGAAGAGGTATGGACACCAAGTGGAAATGCAGTTAAGCCTAGTTATTTCTACAATAACTGGGTTTTATATGTTTTCACTTATAATGCATCCAAAGAAAATGAAAGTATCTACTTAAATGGGAAGCTTAACAGTTCACGGGAAGTTTCTGGTACTTTATATACATCGATAGCGCCACTAGATATAGGTGCAAGAGGTATAGTTTATGATGGTACTACTCCCGAATTTGGTTATAGAGTATTTAATGGCACTCTAGCTAATATGCAATTTTATAATGTTTCTCTAGATTATTCACAGATTAAACAAATTTACAATGAAGGCATTTATGGCAGGCCGGTAAATTATAAGGATCTGATGGGGTGGTGGCCACTTTACGGAGATGCTCTTGATTATAGCGGATATGGAACGGATGGAGTCTTTATAGACATGTCGCCTTAGAATGAACTTAGTAATTTTTAGAGTTTGTTATTAAAAATGTGTGAGAAATTTTAAAATAAGTCTTAATAATAAATCTTTGGAAGTAATCTTAGTCTATAGATTTAATTTAAAGAGATACCAAATAATTAAAGAATGCTCCCGCCGGGATTTGAACCCGGGTCAGTGACTCGAGAGGCCACTGTCCTTGGCCGCTAGACTACGAGAGCAGCATAGATAATATTAAAGCGCTTGTATTAATAAATTACAGCTCTAACCTATAAACACCAAATATATTAGTCTTAAAATTCTACTAAATCTATGAATATGCGATATCTTGCAGCATTGAGTACTACTGTTGGAACTATAGTGGGGGGTGGTATATTAGCTCTGCCTTATGCTATAGAAAAAAGTGGTTTTTTTGAGGGCATAGCATTGCTTGTCCTTATCGGTTTTGCGTCTATACTTATAACAATGTACACTGGAGAACTTTCAAGTCACTTTAAAAAACTTCATCAGCTGCCTGTAATAATAAGTAAGTATACAGGAAAAAGGTTGAGAGTACTGATTCTGATTTTTCAGGTTCTAACAATCTATGGCGCTCAAATTGCTTATCTTACAGGTATTGCATTTGTAATGGTTTTTCTTTTTCACATCCCTTACTCAGTTTCCGTTCTTTTAGTGTTTATTCTTACACTCCCATTAATATACAAAGGATACAAATTTGTTGAGGATGCGGAACTTCCGCTGCTTTTTATAAAAATAGCGCTTATAATTGCAGCAGCACTTTCCGTTTTAACTATAGTAAAAGACGCCAACTTTTACAACTATAATTTAACCAGCTTATTTGGGCCTTTTGGAATTATCCTTTTCTCCTTTACAGGCTATACTGTTATACCAGAAGTAAAGGAAGAACTGGGTGGAGTCAAGCAATTAACAAGCGTAATAGTAGTTTCATACATAATCACTCTGCTTCTTTATGTCTTCTTTTCTTTTGCATTTGTAGGTGCATTTGGCCCTACTGTTTCAACAGTCGCTACCGATGGAATACACTCAGTTTATTATGAGATACTGTTTTCTTTGACAACTTTGTTCATATTGTTAACGCCATATATCGCGCTTAGCCTAGTTCTTGCAGATTCGTTTACTTATGACTTTGGTATTGCAAGGAAACCAAGCATGTTTCTTTCACTAGCCGCTCCTTTTGCAATAGCGTTTTTTGAGTTCAATTTTGAAAGTATTCTTGATGTAACAGGCGGCATATTTATTTCAATCCTAGCTATAATGATATTATATGCAGTATTCTTAGAAAGAAAAAAGAGAGAAAAAAAGCACATTAAATATTTAGTGCCGGGCGGAGTATATTTGATAATTTTTACAGCTATAGTTATGATACTTGGATTAGCTTATACAGTTTATTCAATAATATGAAAATCGTAAAATTGGACAGCAAAAACAACACAATTAAAGCAATAGTAAAATCCTACAGTGATCTCATTTTCCTACAATATATATTAGAAAATGGGGATGAACTGACTGCTTATTCTAGGAGAAAAATAGTTGTAGGGAAGTCACAGGAAATAAAAACGATAAAAATAGGGATAACCATAGAAAAGCTGAAATTAACAGAAACTTCGTTGGACGTAAGCGGCAGAATTACCTTTTCATCCGATGAAAATGTTCCATTGCACAAATACCATACTTTATCGATAAAACGAGGCACTGGTTTTACACTTAAAAAGGGCAAGCTGCTTAATTTTCAGATCAAACTTATAAGGCAGGCAGCAGAAACCTCTCCAAAGGTTTTTATCTGTGTTTATGAAGAAGGGGAAGCGTTTTTCTATATTATGTATAATTACAGAATAAAAAGAAAAATGGGGTTTAGCAAGTCAGTAAGCGGGAAAAGATTCAAAAATGAAAGCAGAAAGGAGTTTTTTACAAGGCTGTCTGCCTTACTTTTGGAAGAATACAAAAAAGGATATAGCGTTTTCATAGTGGCAGGCAAGGCAATGGACAACGAAGATCTGAGGAAAAATCATCTTAAAGACAAAAATATTGTATATGAGAATGTTTCGTATGCAGATACGGGGTTAAAAGAACTTCTGTCTAGGGACAGCATAAATGCTGCATTGGGCAAAGCAAGATTATCTATCCAAAGAAAGCTCATGGGACAATACTTAACAGGCATATCTAAAAATGAAAAAGGCTATGTATATGGAAAAGAAGAGATAAACGCCGAATTGAAGGAGAAAAGGCCCTTGCAGGCCTTATTATCAAAGGAATATGTACTCAATAATAAAGAAATTCTGGAAAAGCTCGATAGTTTTGGCTGCGAAATAATCCTATTCGATGAAAACGATGAATCTTTAAGCCAGCTAAATTCTTTTGGCGGAATACTTGTAAAATTTACAGATATCTAGCCATAAAATAAAACAAGTTACCTTTAAAAGGTAGAAAATTAAGTTTAAATATGAGTTACTGTGTTTACTTATTAATGAGCAATCCGAGTGTAGCGTTCCTTTTACCTGCGTTTGTAAATCAGAAAAGCACGCAGAGGCAGCAGTTTCTGGATAAACTGAATAAAGTTGTTAAAAGCCCTTCAATAGTCTTACTAGACTCTAATGAGGAAGATGAAAGCAGATGGAACAATCTTATTATTGTGAGGTTTGCGCATATACGACTTTTTGGGGAGAGTTTTCGCTTAGGGCTTTCAGCTGCTCTAAATTTAGGTGCTGAAAAGGTTGTTACTTTTGAAAGTTATTCTGTTATTAATGCAACGTGGTTTACTGATTACTTAAATGGCGGCAATCTAATCGAAAGCGGAAGAAGAAATTTTAGAGAAATGGTTGTTACAGAACTTTCTAATTTATTGTCATTTGGGAATTCATATAATAATTTTTCATTTAATAGAATAATAACCAAGGAAGCGGCGCTTCTTTTAAGAGACACAAAACTAAATGGTAAGTCTTTCATGGTTGAATCAATAAATATCCTTAATGCTCATGGTATACACAATACAGAAATAATACGAGAGGAATATGGGAAAGACAATAAAAGGATAAACCTGGCAGAGATGGTAGAATCCGTAATAAAGAGTTTTAACAAGACATCAATAAATTACAGCCTAATCTCTTCCTTTTCTTATATCATTAATTTATTGATGGTATATACCAGTCTAAGCTTGGGTTTTTTCTACCCGTTAGCTGTTCTTTTGGGTGGTGAAATAAGCGGCTTTTCTAATTTTATTGTAAATGAGAAGATAAACTTCAGGAACAAGGGATTCCTGAGCTCTGCATACCGCTTTGGCAAGTTCAATGCATTCATACTTGCAGTAGTTGCCTTTGATATATTTATGATAAGCATAATCTCTAAGTATATGCTTGCATTTGGAAGAACAGATTTTTCGATAATATCTACTTTTTCAATAATAATTGTTTCAGCAGTATCCCTTTTCTTTACCAATAAAATAATATGGGGAAGGGGAAACCACCAGAAAGTATTCCTCTGATAAAAAACTTAATAATCTTTATCTTTGGACCGGCCGAGATTTGAACTCGGAGCCTTCACGATGCGAACGTGACGTCATGCCATTAGACCACCGGCCCGTATTCTTTATAAATAACACTTGTTAATATTAATAATATTAAATTTATGGCAAAAAATCATAATAAAAAGATATACGAACAGCCTTCGCTTTATTTGCTTATTGGGATAGCTTCCGCCATTATAATAGCCAGATTATATGTTTATTTAGGAGGCGATTTAGGGTTAGGATACGATGGAATAAGGTTCCACCACATCTTTCTTGGGATAATTTTAGTAATTGTAGCAGGATTAATCTCCTTTTCATTGAGTGAAAAGCTTAGGAAAAATGTAAATATCATGTGTGCTACCGCTTTTGCTTTCGGTTTTGGAGTAGGTCTTATATCCGATGAGGCAAATTTTCTTATAAGCGTTGGCCAGTACTACAATTTGAGCAATTACTACCAGCCTATAAATCTATACGTTGATACAATTTTTATTGTTTTTGCGTTTCTTCTTTTTATCTTTTCTACATTTATAATAAAAAGGAAATGATTTGATTATTTAATTGTTCTGTTCTTGTCAGGCACGTACTTTGGGATTTCATATATAGTAAAGAATATAGTTTTTCCACTGTCTATTGCAGTTTTAAGCTCATTATCAGCTCCTTTTGAATTCCCTATATCATGGTTATAGTAAAGGATTGCGTCGCAGTCTTTTAACCATTCAAGATCTGCTTTTGTATAATACTCATATGGAAGTGCTTTATAACCATATATGTGCATGAAGTGGGATAAATGAGGTATGTAAGGCAGGTGCCCTTTGTCTGCTGCGTCTATTCCATAGTTTATTGCTTTTACTGTGTTGTCATGTGCGATTTTTGCAGCATCATGCATGCTTGCATTATTCGGTGTGTATGGGCCCGCAATGTATACCTTTAAAGGGCGGTCTATCTGATTTTCAAGATTGTTTCTCTTTTGAACAACCAAATATAAAGTACGTTCAAATACTATATCAACCAATGTTTTCTGTGCTTTTTCATTGCTTCCTTCTTCAATCTGTTTAGAAAGAAGCCCAAGTTTATCTTGCTTTTTTATAAAATCATAAAGGCTTTCCACGAGAGTATTCAGAAAACTTAATATATTTAAGTCTTTAAACTCATCTGTAGCTTGTCTGCTTAAGTGCCCTTGCCGCGCTTCTGTAAGGCTTTTGGGCTTCAGTTTGTCTTTTGTCGTCTACAAGCAAAGTTCTGTCATATTCTAAGAATTTTTTCTTTAGGCTTTTCTCCTTTTTAACTAGGCTTTTTGCTATTGCGGATCTTATTGTTTGGGCCCTCGCTACTTGGCCTCCGCCTGTTATAGTTATTGTTATATCATATTTTTTATAAAGTTCATCAGAAAGTTCAATTGGTTCTGATGCAATTTCTCTAAATAATCTATCATTAAAAGAATACAATGATTTCCCATTTACAAAAACGTTTCCAGTTCCCTCTTTTATAATAGCATTTGCTATTGCAGTCTTTCTCTTTGCTACTATTATTGTGTTCTTTTTCATTTTACTTTACCTGTTTAAGTATATTTGCAAGTTCACCTATTTTAACTTTATGTATAGGCTTGTCCATCCTAACTTTTGCAATATTAACAATTTCTTTATCCTTTAGTTCTTCTGGCGCTCCTTCAAATACTTTTATTCTTTTGAATGCTTCTCTGCCGTGGTATCTTTTATCTCTTATCATGCCTCTAATGGCCCTTCTAACTATCCCTTTAGTGTCTCTTGGAAAGAAAGGTCCTTTTGACATTGTACCTATCCTTCTTCTTTCAAGGTATTTTTTAAGAATACTATTTTTGTTTCCTACTATAACTATGTCATTTGCATTTATTATGTAAACCTGCTCTCCTTCCAATGCCGATTTTGCTGCGAAGGTCGCCAGTCTTCCCAATACAGAGTCTTTTCCGTCAATTATCATATCCTTAAATAGAATATCTATCTGAATTTAAACCTATCGTTATGTTTTACTTCCTTAAGATTAATTATCCTTCCAAAGTATTTTTCTAAATAACACGTTTTAATTCTTTTTATTTCCTTTAATGCCAATATTTGCGGTCAAATCTAAAATTTTATTATATCTCTTAATTGTATATTTTCAGGTATTATAAACCATGGCCTTTGTAGCTATATATAAATCTAAATATGTTGTTTTACTCTAGAATTAATGTAAATAGTAGAAAACAAATTTACTGTTTTTTTATTATACTTATCACAGCAAAACCAGTATTAATAGTACTTATAATACTTTCCCATCTTAGGGTAGAAGCTTAATCCCAATACTATTAGTCCTACTGCCATAAAGATTATAGCAGTATACTCCTGCTGTAAAGGTATAAATGAAAATAATTTATTTACGTACCCACTTATTGCTTGTATATTCAAGCCTAGAAATGATACTCCTCCTATTAAGAATACGATTAATCCTATTAAAAAAAGGGACTTTATCATATACTTTATTAGATTCTTCCTTAATTTAACCTTTTCCTAAAGTATACAGCAAATTATATATTTAATCACATACAAGATTAGGCATTATGCAAAAGAAAAAATGTTTATTTTGTGGTATTTCAATAGAAAAAGACTGGAGTTTCTGCCCTCACTGTGGTAGACCTTTAAAGACACAGGGAATAAATATAAGCGGGGTTAATATAGACGTTACAAAAATGGTTCAGGAGATTATCCCTCAGGTTTTAAATGGCGTTTTTAACGGTTCCATATTCACTGAAAAACAGCAAGAAGCACAAGAAAGAAAAGAAAGCTCTTCAAAGCAGTCATTCTCTGCAAAAGAAATAATAGAACCAGAGGATCTAGTGTCAAAACACGGGGATACTGTAATACATGCAATTGCACTCCCAGGAGTAAGATACAAAGATGACATAGACATAAAGAAGATGGAAAACTCGATAGAAATAAGGGCTAAAAATGGAGATAAGCTTTATTTAAAGATAGTAAGAAGGGACAAAAGACAAAGCATTGTATCAGAAGAGTTTACAAATGAAAACCTTGTGTTAGTTTTAAGAAAATTAAATTAAATAAAAAAATATTAAAATAAATTCTTTTATGTTATTTACTCTGTATCCATGTCGTCTTCTGAATCATCCAAGTCGTCATTACTTTCTAAATCTTCATCATCCATCCCATCTAGTTCGTTTTCTTCGATGATTTCATCATCTTCTTCTACTTTGTTCTTCTTGGCCATAACAACCTCCCTAATTTTATTTTGCGCATTGCCACCTTGCGTTACTTTTAAGAGATATATATCCTTTATAAATTTTTCTACAATTTAGAAATTTGTAATTATTTTAAGTTTTGGTTTTTAGGGCATTTAGGATATTAATAATAGCTTAGCAATAATAAACTATGATAATGTACAAAAACGATGAAAAAAAGTTTAGAAGAGATTTTTATTCATTGATAGACCTTGCAAAGGAAAATAAAGAGCTCTCAGATAGGTATACTTCTATAGCACATAGGATTTTAACCTCAAAAAAGATAAAATTATCAAAAGAGGAAAAGTTTTTAATATGCAGGCGCTGTAATAAATTACTTATACCCGGTTTTAGTTGCATTGTAAGGTTAAAGCAAGGTTTTTTAACCTATAAATGTTTAAATTGTGGAAATGTTAGGAAGGTAAAATATGATAAGAGGATACGACGTAAATCAGATAAGATTGGTGAATGAGCTTGCAAATAAGCTTGAAGAAGATAAATTAACTATTCCACCAGCTTGGGCTATGTTTGTTAAGACGGGTTCCGCTAAAGATAGAATTCCCTCTCAAAATAATTGGTGGTATCTTAGGGCTGCTAGTATAATGCGTAGAATGTACGTTGACAAGAGGCCAATAGGCGTAAATCGCCTTAGGAATATATATGGAGACAAAGAAAAAAATAGATACAGCGGGAAACATTTTAAGCCTGCAAGCGGCGCGGTAATAAGACATATACTTCAAGAATTGGAGAAGGCAGAACTAATCAAAAAAGTTAAGATCCAGAATCATTTTGGAAGAGCTCTTACCCCAAAAGGCATAGCTTTTACAGATTCCGTGGCGAAAAAAGTAGGGAAGATTTAAGATGGAATATCAAAATAAAACCAATCTAGATGAATTAGAACAAAGGAGAAAGATGGAGCAGTTAAAACAGGAAATTCTTGTGAAATTCTTGACTAAAGAAGCAAGAGAACGTTTAGGCAATCTAAGGTATGTACATCCTGAGTTGGCTGAAGAAGTTGAAAATATGCTTATACAGTCTGCATTGGCTGGCAGGTTAAAATTAGTTATAGATGATCAGAAATTAAAAGAGCTGTTGCAGACTATCTCGCAGCCAAAAAAAGAGCAAAAAATAAGGTTTGAAAACAAGTGAATATGGCAAGAAATAAATCAGCTAATAATAAAAGGAAATTAATAAAGCATGCTAGAAAAACTAGCCGTCCGCCAGTATTTGCTCAGATAAGGAAATATGGCACAAGAAAGATGGATAGGTCTAGAATGAATAAGAACGTAGGCAGATAAAATGGCAGAGCAAAAAATAATGATGGTTAATATGAGAAGAGGAATAGAGAAAGTGCCTCCATACAAAAGGGCAGCTGCTGGAGCGAAATACCTTAAAGCTTTTGTAAAAAGGCACATGAAAGCAGAGGATGTTAAATTGAGCCAAGATGTAAATAACGAGATATTCAGCAGGGGAATGAAAGATCCAAGGGTTAAAATAAGGGTTATATGTTCTAAGGACGACAAAAAGATAGTAACCGTAAATCTTGTAAAGCAGGGCCAGTAAATGGAAATAGATGAGGAAAAGCTGAGCAATCAGCTGATGGAAATTGAGTACATCAGGAAAGAGCTTGAAAACTACATAAATGTTCTTAATAACCTGCAGGCTACCCAAGATAACATCGCTAGAGCATTAGATGGTTTTACTTCATTAAAAAGCAACAAAGAAATTTTAATACCTTATGCTCAGGATATATTCATAAAAGGAAATATAACTGATTTAGATACAGCATTAGTCGGGATAGGAAGTAATGTTTTTAAGTCGTTTTCATTAAAGGAATTAAAAGAAAAATTAGAAAGCGATTTTAAGGAAGTAAATGAAAATATAAATTCGATAGCACAGACTATTCAGGCTTTGCAGGAAAGGGGCACAAAACTTGAAGAAGACGCTAATAAACTTTACGAAAGCTATCAAAATTCTTTAAGATAAAATATGTTTGACTTTATAAAGAAAAAAATAAAAGATTCTATAAACTCCATACAGAAAAAACTTTCAAAGGAGGAAGAGTCTGAAATAAAACAAGATCTAAAAAAAGAAAGTAATATAATAGTAGAAGACAAGGAAGAATTAAAAAAGGATCTCAGGCGTGAAGATAAAAAGGAGCTAAAAGAAGAGATAAATGAAGTAGGAAAGGAAGTAAAGGAATTAGAAAAAGAAGAACAAGAAATAAAACTAAAAGAGAAACGTGAGCCAAGAAAAAAGAAAGTATTCTCGCACATAATAACAGAAGATGATGTAAATCTTATATTCTCAGAAATAAAATCAGCGCTTTTGGAAAATAATGTTGCTCTTTCTGTTTTGGATAAAATACACGAGGATTTAAGCGTAAAATTAGTAGACCAAAGCGTTTCGATTATAAACAATAAAAAAGCTATAGAAAAGGCCATAAAAGATAGTATCACAGATGTGTTACTAGAGTACAGTACAGAAGATTTTATCTCGAAGATAAAAAGCAAAAAACCTTTTGTGCTTCTGTTTATAGGCGTAAATGGTGCAGGTAAAACCACCACAATTGCAAAACTTTGCAAGTTCTTACAGTCAAATGGCTTAAAGCCAGTTATAGCGGCAAGCGATACGTTCAGAGCAGCTTCGATAGAACAGCTAGAAATACATGCCAAGCGTTTGGGGGTTGAAGTGGTGAAGCATACTTATGGCGCAGACCCTGCAGCAGTGGCATTTGATGCAATAAAGCACGCGAATTCTGACAAAGATGATGTAGTTTTAATAGATACTGCAGGAAGGAGCGACATTAATAAAAATCTGATTGAGGAATTAAAGAAAGTTAAAAAAGTAAGCAAACCTGATCTTACTATATTTGTCGGTGATTCATTAACCGGCAACGACGTAGTAAAGCAGGCAGAGGTATTCGATAAGGAAATAGGTATAGATGTTAATATACTATCAAAGACCGATGTTGATAAGAAGGGAGGGGCAGTTTTATCCATATCATATGTTACAAAGAAACCAATACTTTTTTTGGGAACAGGGCAGAGCTATACAGATTTAATTCCATTCAATAAAGAAAAAACTGCAGATTTTATATTAAATAATTAATAAAATAGTTTTATAGATAAATAATAAAGTGGTAATGTTTAAATTAATAAATAAAGAGCAAGTTCAAACATGATTTTCTTAATATATTTTATTTTTATCATAAATTTAGATATTTGTAGTATCGAGTAGAAGGTTTATTATTATAATTACAATATAAACTATAATCTATATAAAAAAGACTATGTGTGCGGACATACTGAGAATGTAATACTTTGAGATGAATAAGCCGTTAGAGTACCTGAAGAAGGAGATGGTGTATGAATACATGATGCAAACACGTCTGGTACCGAAAAAGAATATGTTCCAGGTGGAACGGAAAAGGTTATTTTGTCTGAAGTCGAGGTGTTAGTTATACCATCATATGTCACATTCCACTTTGTTCCTGATGGTAAGTTAGACTCTATAAATGTTGTTATAAGCACCTTTTCATAATAAGTGATATTCTTTAAACCAGATGCATTTGAATATGCGGTTACTTTATATAAACCAGGTTGTAATGTGTTTAAATAAGTCGCTTTGCCCTGTGTTAATGGAACTATTTTTGTTCCGTTGAGATATAATGAAACATAATCTGTATTTGGCAATATAACTGCTGTAAAATTGGACTGTGTTCCATAACCTATTGAGGTATTTGAATTCTCTTTTCCATTAATGTAAAGGGTCATCACACTTCGCATTATAAGATTGTTTGTATTAAGTTCTAATAATGTAGCATTTAAGTTCTGGAAAAAATTATCATAAATATTTTGTACTGTAGAATTTAATATAATTATTGTGTTGTTTGACGGGTTTATATTTGATGTTTTTGATAGTATACCCAAAAAGTTATAATACTCTAGTTTAGGTAGGTTGTAAGCTTGTTCTAGAGAGTTTAAATTTTGATTTGTTTGCAAGTTTGTATATTCTATCCCTAATATTGTTATAATTGCAAGTATGAGAAATAACGAAAAAAATATAGTTATCATCTGCGCTTTCTTATTCATAATATAATTTATATGTTCAGCTTTTATAAATTATAAAGAATATGGATTATTACGATAAACAAGAAGATTTAGTTAATTTCATGCCTTTATTCAAAAAAGCAATAGAAGAGGGTAAAGTAAAAAACAAAAAAGAACTTTTAATCGCAAAAAGAATAGTATGCAGACAGATCGGAATGCATAATATCCCCAAGAACGGCGAAATACTAAATCACTTTTCACAGGATGAAAGAGAAAAGTATGCTAGTCTTATGGTGTCAAAACCCATAAGGATATTATCCGGAGTCAATGTAGTAGCAATAATGACAAAACCTTATGACTGCCCGCATGGTACATGCATATTTTGTCCAGGCGGAACTAAGTTTAATACTCCACAAAGTTACACCGGTTTTGAGCCAGCGGCTAGACGAGCTTTGATGAATAACTATGATCCTTACAAACAAGTTACTGCTCGGCTTAAGCATTATCTTTTTATGGGGTATAATCCTCAAAAAATAGAGATAATTGCTATTGGCGGAACTTTTACAACTTTACCAAAAGAATATGTTAATGAATATGTCACAGCGGTTTATAAGGCAATGAATGAGTTCTATGGCGACAAAGTAGAGGGTAACTTAGAAGAGCAAAAGAAGTTTAATGAAACAGCAAAAATAAGATGCGTTGCATTTGCTGCGGAAACGAAGCCAGAAAGGTGTGCAAATGAAGAGATAGAACGAATGCTTAATTTTGGTATAACCCGAGTTGAAATGGGGGTTCAGAGTATTTATGATGAGGTCTTGCTTAAAAACAACAGAGGACATACAATCTCAGATGTTATAGACGCTAGCAGGAGACTTAAAAATTATGGTTATAAAGTAGATTATCATATAATGTTGAATCTAGCTTTTTCTGATAAAGACAAAGACAGGGAAACTATCAATCAAATATACAACAACGATAATTTTAAACCAGATGCTATCAAGCTATATCCTACATTAGTTATTAGAGGTACAGGCTTGTATGAGATGTGGAAGAGGGGAAATTATAAACCTTATCCTATAGAAGATGTAGTTGAGCTTATTGCTGAAGCAGAGGTAAAAGCTCCAAAATGGCTAAGGATAATGCGAATCGAAAGAGATATACCATCAACTTTCATAGAAAATGGGATAAAAACAACTAATCTAAGGCAGTTAGTTGACGATAAATTAAAAGAGCTAGGCAAAAGTCCAAATGATATACGTAGTAGGGAAATAGGGCACATAAGAATTTCCAAGCCTGTTAAAATAAAAATTAATCAGGAGAGATACCGTTCTTTAGAGGGGGATGAAATATTCTTAAGCGTAGATGATGTAAACAACAATGCAATAATTGCTTTTCTTAGGCTAAGAATCCCAGACAATTCAAAAGAAGCTTTTGTTAGGGAATTGCATGTTTATGGTGAGCACTTAAATATAAACCAGAATAGCAATGATTCTTTTCAGCATAAAGGCTTCGGTAAGAATCTGCTTTCAGAAGCAGAAAAGATAACAAAGGAAGAGTACTCCATAAATAAGATAAATGTTATATCTGGAGTAGGTGTTAGAGAATACTATAAAAATTTAGGGTACAAAAGATACAAATGGTATATGTCAAAGGAGCTATAAATGGAAGATGAACTATTGATGAATAGCAGAAAGGCGAAGGAGATAACTAGGCAGAAGAAACTATTGGATAAAATAAAACAGCATGGAGTCAATATTGAAGTTGAGGGGAATACAGTTTATATAAGCGGAAAAAGCGCATTTGAGGTTTTGTCCGCTAAAAACGCAATAAATGCATTTAATCGAGGTTTCGATTCTGCTATTTCTTCTCTATTACTAGATGATGATTATGATCTAGTTGTAGTAAGTTTAAGAGAGTATACAAATTCAGAAAAAAGAGCAATGCAGTTAAAAGGAAGGATTATAGGAACAAGAGGGCTGATAAAACAACGATTAATGAGAGAGACTTCCTGTTACATAAATGTTTATGGGAAAACTATAAGTATTATTGGACAAATACAGAATATATCTATCGCTCAAGCAGCAATAGAAATGATTTTAAATGGCGCAAAACATGATAATGTGTTTTCAATGATAAATAAAAAGAAAGTAGAGGTATACCTAAATGGAAATCGCTGAAGAACTTGCAAAAGGACAGAGAGCAATAAGTGTTACTGAGTTCTTTGAAAAGAACAGACATTTGTTGGGTTTCGATAACAAACAGAAAGCTTTGCTTACATGTGTGAAAGAGGCCGTTGATAACTCACTAGATGCATGTGAAGAACTTGGGCACATGCAGGAAAAAAATAAGGATAAAGTAACTTTGCCTGAAATAACTATAGATGTAAAGGCATTAAGTGATAATTATCAGTTGCTTGATGAAAAACAGAATATTGGTCAGCTTATAGTTAGAAAAAATGAATTTACCGTTCTCTATAAAGGTAAAAGCGAATCAAAACAGATTAGAGCAGGTAAATTAACTCTGTCTTTTGAAGATGTTACATTTGATATATCAGAAAATAATGACAAGCTTACGGTATTAATGAATGGAAAACAGCTTAGACTTAAGAAAAATGCTCCTATATTTCTTATAAAAATAGTTGACAATGGCCCAGGTATACTTCCATCAAAAATTCCAGATATCTTTGGGAGGATGCTTTATGGTAGTAAGTTTCAGTCAATGAGACAAGGCAGGGGACAACAAGGAATAGGTATCCACTCAGCAGTTCTTTATTCTCAGTTGACTACAGGTAAACCTGCAAAGATAATATCAAAGATAAAAAGTGGAAAGAAAGCAAAAATGATGAAAGTCCAGATAAATATACTTAAAAATGAACCGGAAGTTATGGAGGAAAGTGAGGAGGATTATCCTTACGAATCAGGCACAAGTATAGAATTAGAGATAGAAGGGCTTTACATAAGCGGAAACAAGGGATTGGATGAATATGTAAGAAGAACCGCTTTGGTAAATCCGCATGCAAATTTTATTTACATAAATCCGAATGGAGAAAAGATCACATATAAAAGAGTGGTAGATGCTCTGCCAAAGGAACCTTTATCAATAAAGCCGCATCCAGAGGGGCTTGAGATAGGAATATTCATGAGGATACTAAAAAATTCAACAGAAAGAACTGTTTCATCTGTTTTAGAGAAAGAACTGTCTAGAGTAAGTAGAGCAGTTGCAGAGCAGACGTTAAAAAGCGCAGGTATAGACACTAAAACTAAGCCTCAAGAGATTGATAGAGTGCAAGCAAATTCTATATTGAAGGCATTGCAGTCTCTTGACTTAATGAGGCCACAGACAGATTGTTTGTCGCCGATAGGGGGAGAAGAACTTGAAAAGAGCTTAAAGAAGGAATACTCACCTGAATTTGTTAAATCGGTTACAAGAAAACCTGAAGTTTATAGAGGAATGCCCTTCCAGATAGAGGTTGCTGCAGCTTATGGTGGTGGCATACAGAATGACAAGGCAGTTTTAATGAGGTTTGCTAATAAGATACCTCTGTTGTTTGATTCTGCTTCATGCGCGCTGACTCAAAGCTTTTTGGGTGTAGACTATGCACGTTATGGCCTGAAAGTAGAAAGTAAAGTACCTATAGGCCCACTTGTCTTCATAATACACATAGCCTCAGTATGGGTGCCTTATACTAATGAAAGTAAGAATTCAGTTGCAAGTTATCCTGTAATAGTGAAGGAGATAAAACTTGCGCTGCAAGAACTCGTAAGAACACTTTCGGTATTTCTAAACAGAAAACACAAAAGTAGTCTGTTCCAGGAGAGAATAAGTCTGTTCGACAAGTATGGTATAGAATTAGCATATTCAATTTCAAAATTAACAGATATAGATGAGAAAAAAGTAAAGGCAAAGATAGAAGGGCTTCTCGAAAAGAAGAAGGAAGAAGTTAAGGCGAATGTAGAAGAAAGTCTTAGCAAAGGAGATGTTATATCAAGTAAGATAGAATCTGATACGTCTTCAGGAGAGGAGGAGTAAAATGGATAATAAAGAAATTGAGCAGTCAAGAAAAAAGAGAATAAGTGTACTTGAAGATCTTGGGAAGGGAGTTTATCAACAGATAGAGAAGGGAGAAAATCCTTACTTGACTTTGCCAGTTAGGGGCTTGTCCAATGTAAAATATGACACTGAAAGTAGGATGATAACATTAGGCAGTGGTTTGTCTAGGAGATATTTTTTAAACGTTGGACACGTAAGAAAATTCATACAGACAATGGCAATGGCCGCAGTCAGCAGGGAGCTTATAAAAAATGATAAGCACACAAGTTTAAGGTCAGCTTTTTACCAAGTAAGACGTACTATACCAGGTACAAAGATAGATGTAGTAGACGATCAGATAGAGACAAATAAGGCAATAGAGGATTTAGAGCTCATAACAGATCTAACAAGGGAACAGTTAAACATTAATGCAAATAAGAATGGCGCCGTTGCTGGAGAAGTAACAGTAGAAGACAGGGGAGATATAATAGATTGGTCAAAAATGGGAAGTGGTGGATGGGCCGTTCCAAGTAATGTAGAAGATATAATATTCAAAAAAGTCGATGCCAAGTTTGTAATATACATGGAGAAGGCAACTATATGGGATAGACTTAATGAAGACAAAGCGTGGAAGAAGCTGCATTGCGTTATAATAGCAAGTCAGGGCCAGGCAACAAGAGGAATAAGAAGGCTGCTTCAGAGGCTTAGCAGGGAACATAATCTTCCTGTTTATGTTTTAACTGATGGAGATATATGGGGAGTTTACATTTACTCTGCAATTAAATTCGGTTCAATTGCTCTAGCACATGTCTCAGATAAGCTTTCATTACCAGAAGCAAAGTTTATGGGACTGACAATGGAAGATATAGACAAATACGAATTAAGAAGACACTTGATAAAGTTTAAGGATGTAGATATAGCAAGAATAAAGCAGATTAAGAATTACGAATGGTTTAAAAATAATAAAAAATGGATGGAAGAACTTAGTAAGATGGAAAAATTAGGAGCAAAGGTTGAGTTAGATGCATTTACTGCGAAAGGGCTTTCATTTATGACTGAGACTTATCTGCCTGAAAAATTAAAAGATAAGGATTTTTTAGATTAATCTAATAAGTCTAAAATAAAAAGCGATTAAAATTTTATATCCCCAACTCTGCTCTTGCTTCGTCGGTCATTTTATCCTTAGTCCATGGCGGATCAAATGTTATATCCAGATCTACCTTTGTTGCACCTGAGAAATCAATCACTTTTCCTTTTATATCCTCTACTAAGTAATCTGTAACAGGACAGAATGGGGAGGTTAAAGTCATTAGTATTTTCACTTCAGTACCATTTACTTCTATTTTGTATATTAAACCTAAATCATAGATATTTGCAGGTATCTCAGGATCAAAGCACTGCTTTAGTCCTTTTATAACATCCTCTTCCTTTACGTTGACTTCCATCTTGTTTTAATTCAATGTTATTTTAAATATATAACGCTGTTATATTAAATAAATCTTATCAAAAAATATAACCCCAAAAAAGCAAACTGCATCGGGCCTATAGCAGCCATTGCAGGATAGGCTTTTTCTTTCTTGCCAAAAAATAATATTATTGACAACCCTATTACTGCGCCTACTATTGCAAATATCCCTGAAGTAAGATTATAACGTAGAAAGAACTCATTTGCAAGAATCGCTGGGAAAGCCATATCACCCCCACCAAGAAATACTCTATTTTGATTTACCTTTCTTGCCATTAATGATATGCCTCCAAATGAATTGCCGGAAAAGGCCTTTGCAAGCGTCAGCATGTGTTTTGTTATAAAGACTGAGATATAATCATAAATGCTTATTATAGCAATTAGTATCAATGCTGTTATAATGTTTAGGTCTATTGATATAATCGCTGAGATTGATACAAATAAAATTATATTTAAAATATCCTTTCCATATTTTCCTGCGTACTTGAAATAGTATACTGTAAGTATAACTGGCATTATGTAAATCAATAAAGAAAAGATAGTAAGTAAGCTTCCATTAGAATTTAGATTGCCGTGCAGAGTGAAAACGTATATATCTAAAAGAAGAATATCAGAAAAGGCGTACATTACAAACAAAAACAGGATTAGGAGCAATACATTTATGATCTTTATTTTTTTGTATTTAACAAGCAAAAGAATTATTGCAGTTGGAACAAGCAAACCCGCTGTTATTATATAAATCAAATAAGAAAATGGCGACGTACTAGTATAATTTATTCCCGTTTGCTGGGATATAACTGAAAATAACCTTATATTAACGCCTGCGAATAATCCACTCATTATCAATACTGCCGTGAATATAACAAGCAGAAGTAAGGCTAGTTTAATGTTTGTCTTCATGTTTTATTTAATTCTTCTTAGATTATATTGTTTGTTTTTTGATCAAACAATGCAGAACATATAAGAAGTGCTATCCTAGGGTCCCCTTTAGATTTTTTGTATATTTTATCATACTCTGATTCGGTAAATGGCTCAAGAGAATCCGATTTTGTAGTTCTTGATAAGTTTAATCGATTTATTATTATCTGCTTAAGATCTCCTTTTGACATGCCATCTAGTTGGTATTTTTTGAACTGCTTAGATTGAGCTTTTAGTTCTTTTTCAACTCCCTCATCCCTGTTCTCAACCAATAAAATTGCCATCTTTTGGCTCAAGTTATATAATAAATCTATAACTCTTTGTTGACTTAATTTATCCAGCATCTCAATATTATTAAAATCATCTAATTCTATGAACATCTTTTTCTGGGAGTTTATACTTAAATTTCTAATCTTATTATAAACCGCAGGGGTAAATTCTTCTTTTATTGTGTCTATGTTCTTTGATTTTTTAAGTTCTTTTTCTATTACGTTGATCAGTGTGCTTTTACCTATTCCGGGGGCCCCTTTAAGTATAATCATCCCTCCATGTTCTAGGGTGTCATTTATAAGCATTAATAAATCTATCTTTTCGTTAATTCTATCTACTACAACATCATTATCTGAGTAAGTTATACTTATAAACGGATTATCTATTGCCATAAACAATAAAAAGATATGATAAAGGATAATATTAATAGTTTTAAGACTAAATGATTTAAGCTAAAAAAGCTTTAGACGCTTAATAGCCCTCGTAGTTTAGCTTGGACAGAATACCGGTTTCCTAAACCGGGCACCCAGGTTCAAATCCTGGCGAGGGCATTTATACATTTTTAAGGAAGGTTTTTCAGAGCCTATAAACAGGTGCAAGACCAAATGCTTTGTCTATGCCTTGTATCTTTGTTTTTGATATTGTGTATCCCAAATAAATAAAAAATATATATTTTCCTAAAAAGATTAAATAACAGGGCTTTCTTAATTAAGTATGCTTGATAGTGTTTTGACTAAGGATCATGAAAGAATTGATGCATACTTTAATGAATTTTTACTTTCATTGAGTTCAAAGCCGGATATAGACAAGCTTGATTTGATTGTTTCTTCGCTTAAAAATCACATGTTCTGGGAAGAAGAGTATCTTTTTCCCGAAATATTTGAAGAGAATAAATTAAGGATACAGGGACTAGAAGCAGAGCATGGGGCCATACTGAAACTGTTAGATGAAGTGAAAAGACTTATCTCTTTAAATGAACTTGACGATGCAAAAAAGAAAACACAGGGGGTTATGCGTATCTTAAAGGGCCACAATGAAGCAGAAGAAGGCTATGTCTACCTTGAACTTGACAAACTGCCAAGTGAAAAACAAGCAGCTCTTCTGCTTAAAGAAGTGGAGCATGCTTTTGCTCCTAAGGGCTGGATATGTAAGGTATTGCGTTCAGGTTCTTTTAAATAAGTATTTATAGAGGATTTATTCTTAAATTTAATGATGATACCAAAAAACGAAAGAATAATTCTAGATGATCTTCTAAAACAAAATTACATAACAGTTTCAGATGAAGAACTACTGAGTCTTATCCTAAAAAATGAGGATTTAACTGTTCTTCAGTCAATGGATACATTTAATTGGTATAAAAATAAAGGGGAAAGTAAACACATAATATCAAAAAAGGGAAGTAAAAACCTTACTTATCTGGATAACACTTTAGATTTATTCCTTGTAAACTTGGAAAAGCTAAAAGAAACCAATAATTCATATGTAGTTTCATCTGATCTTTTCACAGAAAACTTCTCTGAAAAGGATTCAATACCCAATCTAGGGTATCTTAATATCTCATTTTATGATGGGTCATCTAATAAAAGTCTTGATCGTTACTCCCTTATAAAATCTGAGAGATACTTCGAATATCCTAATTTAAAAGACAATAAATCAAACTTGAACAAGACAGTAAAGGTAAGGTTTTACAGCGAAAAAGAAGGCAATGGCATAACGCTAGTTTATAGACAAACTATAAACAACAACAGCATAGTTGGTTCTAGAATATACCTTTTTGATAAAGGGGAATTAAAAAACTTGGATAAGGCAAAAAATGAAAGATTAATAGCATTCATGAGAGCAGTAGATTACTGGCATCACAACCGATTAAAAGAAGGAAATCCAAAGTTGGAGAAATTCGGTACTGGCTTAAACATACCTTCATACATGTCAATGTATTATTAATCTATTTTTAATTTCCCGTTTTTTACTGCCAGATTTACAGCTATTATATGGGAGCATAATTTATCTTGAAGAGTATACCACTTGCAATCACACTGCCATTTTTTATCCTGTGGTTTTTCGTCAAAGTACATTACATTGTGAAGTTCATTATCCCCTTGTACAAGAAAAGAAACATGCTTTTGAGTTTTATAGTCTATTTTAACTGAATTAGTTAATCTTATGCCTTTTATGTAAAGCTTTTCATCTTTCTTAAGGTCCTTATCTTCTAAGATCTTTATTTCCATGATAATTTATTAAATGCAGGTTGCTATATATATTAGCGGTATTGTATACAACAGACCATTAACTTTTAATAAGTTGATGGAGGAAGTCCGTTCACCTTTAAAACTGAAGTGCAGTAATGCATTGCTGTAAAAGGCAGGCAACTGAGCAGAAACGATACCTGTTTTCAGTGCAAAGAGATGATGCGAAAGCTGATTGCTGAAAATAGGATGAAACGGCAGACCTTCATGGTGCAAACCGGTATTCCGGCGCTTAGTCGAATGTTGTTGCATCCAACTGAGAAGCCTTTGAACAAAGGCAGAGGGATGACAAAAAACGGGCTATTCAATACCGCAATTTATTTAAGCAAGCAGGTGTTAACATAAAAATGCCAGAAGAAGACAAAGAACACAATGTTGATACTAAAGGAAATGAGAATACAAATAAGGATTTACAGCCGGAAAAGACTTCAGATGCTGGAAAGAGCGGCAGAAATACACCTAACCAACAGCAGAATCCTCAAAATAAAACTGAGGAAAGTAAAGTAGATCTCAGCAGCACTTCTAATAATGATGAGCTTGAAAGACTAAAGAAAGAGAATGAAAGACTGAAAGAAATACAAAGATTAAAGGAGGAAAATGCCAAACTTTCAACTAGCTATACAGCTTCGTCTGGATTAGAGAAGAATAATAGCAATAAAAACCGGCTAGTCTTTCCTTTGATTCTAGGCGTAGCAGTTGTTGCGGTAATTATAATAGTTTTAGTATTTGTTCTTCATGTGCCATCTANNGAGGAAAAGTATTGTTTACTTCTGCAAATCTATCCGGAGTTTCTAATTCAAATTTAGGGAATACGCCAATACTAAATTCACTGGTATCTCCGAATTTCTCTGCAATAAATAACTCTGATACATCTTTTCAGTTTTTCAAGGGACCTATAGGTCAGCCAGAACCAAATTATGTGAATACACTTTCAAATTTAAGTACTCAATTGGAAGATGTCGGACAGCAGCAATTAAGCGGAAACATAGAATGTTTTCCTGCTGGGAACAGTTCAAATGGACCGAATCCTGCTTACTGCGTTTTGTTAATAGGCAATAACAATTATGATATAATTCCGATAAAGGTTGGTGGTAATTCAACTATAAAGGTCAATGGAAGTTCTGAATTTAAGTTGCCTCTTCTAACCTACAATGGTAAACCGACGTTTGTTTATATAGGGGCCCAGGGTTGCCCATTCTGTGCAGGTATGCGTTGGGCCATAGCAATCGCCCTTTCAAGGTTTGGAAACTTTTCAAAGTTATTTTATGATAGATCTGCTACAAGCGATGCAAACGTTCCTACTTTCACATTTGATTATAATGCAAATTTATTTTATAATGCAGTTTCAAAGCCTTCTATAGATAATGGTGCAGCACCTTACGGTGATAGAAATCCAACTCCGTTCTTTGTAGGGGCTTATTATAATTCTAGTTACATAAATTTCATTCCATTGGATGAAATAGGTTCTTCATTTTTAGTTAATATTACAGGTATAGCGGATGTCTCCCCCTTCGTTTTCAACAATGTAGTACTTGCTAGCCAAGCATTTAATTCTTATCACGGATTTGGAATTTACAACTTTTTAGCAGGGGGTGTGCCTTTCTTTGATATTAACAATCAATATGTATTTGATGGAGCAGATATAAATGCTGGAACATATCTTACATCAAGTGGATTAAATCCGGCATACAGCACGCATCAAGACATGCTTAATTCCATTGAAACTCCAACAAGCGGATCTTTTGGCCAAACAGTTTTGGGAGCAGCAAATATTCTTACAGCACAAATTTGCGAAACATTGAACAATACCGCCCCAGTATGCAGTTTATCATACATATCTGGATTAGAGAACAAATTAAATTCTGTAAAAATTTAACTTTAAATTCGCTATTTATTAAAAATAAATTATTTGACTAGCTGTTTATAAAGCAGCTGTAAAATAGTAAGTTAAAATAATTATTGTACTTTTTTTACATTTTTAGCCAAGATTCAAAAATGATAAATATATTTAAGTCTTTAATTTGCATTAATAAGTATGGACAATAGTAATAGCTTAAAGCGGGTAGCACAAAATATATTAGACACATCTTATAAGGTTTATTCCGATGTTTCCTTGATAAATAGCTCTTTATTCAGGGCAGCTTCTTCTTTAGGTGTAGAGTTACAGTCAGTTCCACAGATAGACCTAGCAAGGACTCAAGAGAAGGCTTCTGAAATTTTGGTAAATAATGAAATAAATAAAAATGAAAAAATTCAACCTGAAAAGAAAGTATCTTTTTTCCATATAGAAAGAAAAAATAAAAAAGAGGATAAAAATACAGAAAACGTAGCGATTCAGCCTAAAATAAACATGGTTGAGGAAAAAATAAAGTTAGCTAATGCTAAGGAGCAGAAAATAAATAAAATAGCAAACGAACTTCCTTCGAAAATAAATTATAAGCCAGGGGAATTAAAAGAGGACAAAGTCCCTGTTGCAGCGGCTGAAAAGCCGAAGGAAACAAAAGTTTCTATTGAAGAAAAAGAAAACAAACTAAATAAAATTCAGGCTGCAATGCCTACAAAAATGAATGTTATCAATGAAAAAAAGGAAGTAGAAACACCGCTAGTTAAACAAGAATCAAAGGCTGAAAATTTAAGTTCTCAATCAGAATTGCAGAAAAGTGTATTTGAAACAATTAACTTCAAAAACCCATCTGCACCAGTGGAACAAGATTCAAATGAGATCGCAAATAATCCATTAAATAAGTTGCTTTTATTAGTAAAAGAGAAGCATTCAATTACAGCATCCCAGGCAGCGCAATCTTTAAATGTTAGTAAAGATTTAATCTCTAGATGGGCTAATATATTAAGCCAGAATTCTCTTATAAGGATAAAATATCAATTAATGGGAGATATAATACTTGAAGGATGATGGAAAAAACAAATCAAACAGAAATTGAACGTGAAACAACAGGCATACCTGGATTAGATGAAGCCTTAAATGGGGGTTTTCCTAAGAGCAGTGTTGTATTCTTAACTGGAACACCTGGTGCTGGTAAAACTACATTTTCTTTTCAGTTTTTGCTAGAAGGAGCAAAAAAGGGAGAAAAAGGGCTTTATTTTACTTTAGAAGAAAGCCAAGATGATTTAATGCAGCAATTTATGATGGTTGATTCAAAAATAAAGGATTATATTGAAAAGGGTTTAATAAAAATTGTTACAATTCCTTTGGTGGATTATGACTCAATGAAAGAAGTTATATCCTCCGAATTGGATGCTATGGCTGCAAAGCGCTTGGTAGTAGACTCAATAACCTATCTGCAAATGTTTTTTTCGGATATAATGTCTATAAGAAAAGCAGTTATAGAGCTCTCTAATATCATCAAAGCAAGAGATTGCACTGCGATTTTTATAGGAGAGATGCCTTATGGAGAGAACAAGCTTTCTTCCTTCGGAGTAGAGGAGTTTGCATCCGATGGAGTTGTAGCTCTTTATATGGTAGAAAGGCAAAGCTCATTTATAAGAGCCTTAAGAATAATAAAAATGAGGTCTACAGAACACTTGACTAAATACATACCTTTAGACATAAAAAACAGTGGAATTGTAGTTTATCCTTCTGCAGAGCTTTTTGCAGATATATAATATGGCGCTTTGGATAGAAAAGTATAGGCCGCAGTCATTTGATGAGATAATAGGACAAAAAGAGATAGTAGAGAAATTAAAGGCAATGGCTGAAAAAAAAGAGATACAACATATGATATTATCCGGCCCTCCAGGAGTAGGCAAAACAACTTCAGCTGTAGTATTAGCAAAAGCAGTATTTGGTCCCGATTGGACTCAAAATTTTATTGAATTAAACGCATCTGATGACAGAAAGTTAAGCGTTATACAAGGCAAAGTTAAAGAATTTGCAAGGACAAAGCCGATAGATGCACCTTTTAAAATAATACTTTTTGATGAGGCAGACTCGCTGACACAGGAAGCTCAGCAAGCATTGCGTAGGATGATGGAAGAATATATAAATACTTGCAGGTTCGTGTTTAGTGTAAATTATCAGAGCAATATAATAGAGCCATTACAGTCTAGGTGTGCAATACTTCGTTTCCAGCCTTTGTCTAAAGAGGATGTACATAAGTTCATAAAAAGAATTGCAGAAAGCGAAAAACTAGATATAGACAAGGAAGCGATGGATGCATTGGATTATGTTTCAAGGGGAGATTTAAGGACTTTAGTTAACCTAATGCAGTCTCTTTCAAACGTTTCAAAAAAGATAGATGCCAAAGCCGTTCTTCAGAGCAGCGGTTTAATGGATATATCAAAGACAATAGATGGCCTAAAAACTGCTTTATCGGGAGATTTTAAAAAATCAAGAGAAATATTCTCAGAGATAATAGACAATGGAGTAAATATGAAAGAGCTTTTGATATCTATTTTTAATGTAATATCAACTACTGATATAGTAAACGAAAAAGTAAAGAATTACGTTTTTGAAAAGCTTGCAGAAACAGATTATAGAATAGTTGAAGGTGCAACCCCTTTCATACAGTTCCAGGCCTTTCTTGCTTTTTTGGCCAGTCTTAAACAGGTATGATTTCTTTATTTAAACCAGAAATAAAGATGTTTGTAGAGAATTACTCCAATAGCATTTCTGGAAAGGTATTAACTGCAATTAAAAACGGAAAGTCTAGATTCATATTCAACGGACCTTCCGGAACAGGCAAGAATTTTCTAGCGGAGGCAATTGCAAATGAGTTAAAAGCAAGCTTTGAGATAATAAACCTTTATGAACTTACAGATGATACCCAAAGCGTTTCTTCGATGATTTTAGACAACATAAAGCAATCTGCAATATCAAAATCTCTTTTTCAACAGAATAAAAAGGTTCTTTATATTGAAGACCTGGAAAAGCTTTTATCCGTTGATTCTTCCATAGCCCAAAAATTAAATTCGATAGCAGGAGACTCTATAATAATATTTGAATCAGAAACTGGCGAAATTTTCAGAAGCAAATACAAGCGTTTTCTTTCCGGATATGAAACAATAAGGTTCTATAAACTGAATAATAGAGTACTTAAAACATTCGCGGTTAAGCTCATTCTTTACAATAAGATAAAAATGGATGACAGCATAATAGAAAGCATAGTAAGATCAGCAAAAGGAAATATTTCCAGTATAATAACCGATCTTAATACATTATATATCACAAATTCAAGGCACCTAGACACATTTAGGAATTCAGATGATTCTATATTTGAAAAAATAACTGCAGTTTTTTCTGGTAAAGCAGATAATGTTGAGATATACTTTGCTTCAGATATGGAAGCGAAGAACTTTGAAATTTGGTTGGCGGATAAAGCTCCGCAGGTTCTTAAAAAAGAAGAACTTTACCATTTTTTCGAATCTCTTTCTGCTGCAGATATAGTACTAAATAAAATAAAGAAACAAAATTGGTCTCTTCTAAAATATGTTAGAAATATAATGGTGTATAGTTGCTATGGTTTTAAGGTAAGCTTCCCTAAAGTGGATTTCTACGCACCAAAATGGGATTCTTATTATAAGTAACGTACTAAGAAATATTTATATCCTTTACTTTCCATCCAATAATATGCCATTTAAAGCCTTAAACAATAAAGAAAGAGCGTAATTATGCATACAACAAATATAACTAATCATTTAAATTCTGCAGTAAAAAGCAAGCGTTCTCAGTCGGCCTTAGAGTATATGATGACGTATGGCTGGGCAATACTGATCATAGTAATAGTTGCTGTAATCCTCTATTCAATGGGCATCTTCAACCCAAGTTCAAGCATAACAACAACAATAACAGGCTTTCAAAGNNTTAGGAGTAACACAAGCAGCATGTATAAATTCAGTAAACAATCAAATCCTTGAATTATATGTAACAAACAATGTCGGTTATCCCATAAACCTAACAAAAATAAATGTTACTGGCAATAATGGAGTAACAGTAACACAAGATATCGGTTCTTTACTGTATCCAGGACATTCTTCCTCTTTTTATGTAAACGGTGCATGTAATAAATCTTCTTCCTCTTACTCTGGGTCTGTTACTATAACTTATATGGAAGTAGGACAGCCATTACCAGGTCCTTATGTATCTACTGGTAAGATATCTAAAGTCGTAGCTTCATCTAACTCAAACTTAGTTGCCAGTTTTAATCCAGCACTTCCATCTAGAATAACTGCAACTGTAACATCCATTCCGACTGGTGCAAAACCAAGAACGGTGACTGCATGGTTTAGTGTGAAGAATATAAATAATAATGGTGGTGGTAATATATTTTTTTATGGCTTAAACGACTGTAGTCATTACTGGTTTTCAACAGACGTTGGGCAATATCAGGACCAATTAGAAATAAATACTTGTGGTTCAAACCAAGCGTTTTCGACGGCAATAAACATAAATACTTGGTACTTTGTAACTTTTGAATACAATGGAACTTATCAAATAGGTTATCTTGGGAGTGGAGGGACACTTTCTTCGCCGCTTACTTCTTCATTTGTCGCAAACACTGAATATTCACCTTTCTATATTGGTTGGGGGCAAGATCCACCAGGTTATTGGAATGGTTCTATAGCAGATGTACAGGTATACAACACTGCGTTATCAACTGCTCAAATCCAAAAATTATATTCTGAAGGCTTAGGCGGAGCCCCTATACCAAACGCAGGTTTAATGGGCTGGTGGCCTTTGGACGGTAACGCAAATGATTATTCAGCCAACAATAATAACGGCGTAACAACAAACATAAATTGGGTTTCTCCTTAGTATTATTGATATTTTTATTAGCTTAATTTTATATCAAAGCAGATCCTTTCAAGGAATGGTGCGACCTCTCCTGCATTATATTCATTTATTTTTATGTTTTTAAAATTTTTTCTGCATGAATTTATTATTTCATCTCTTATAACTTTAGTATTTCCATCTTTTACGAAAGCATACAAATGGATTACTGCCTTTTTATCACACTTTTTAACTGCAGCTTCAAGAAATTCATATGCAGATAATGGAAAATTCATTATTACTCTGTCGAATTTGCCTTCTAAACTTTTAGTTATTTTTTTAGAATCACCGCAATAATAATCTATATTTGATATTTTATTTAATTTGATGTTTTTCTTTAGTAATTCTATAGCATTTTTGTTTATATCTATAGCAGTTACATTCTTTGCTATCTTTGCTATAGGTATTGTAAATGGCCCAACGCCGCAAAACATATCTAGCACTCTTTCCTTGCTTTTGATCTGCTTTATTACTCTTAAACGTTCATTTGACATTCTTGGAGAGAAATAAACTTTCTTTACGTCTACATAATAAGAGAAGCCATTTTCTTTGTATAAAGCAACACTGCTGTTTCCAATTAACTTTTTTAGTTTGGGAATTCTTTCTTCACCTTGTACCATACCTATCTTCTGGAATATTGTATTAACGTTTTTGTTTTTATTTAGTATTTCTTTTATAGCTGTTAATTTTTGATTTTTTGTTAGCTTTCCATCAAATTTTACTATAGCTATGTTACCAACTATATCAAAACCTTTATTTAGCCTTCCTTTTTCCATTTTTTCTCCTGAATAAATTAAAGAATGGAAAGAATAAAAAGAGTACAAATATGAATATATGGAATACAAATATGAGTATTAAGCTTATTATTAAGGTCAAAATGCTTATAATCGTTAAATAGTGCCTTTTCATTTTATAATGATCATAGGCTTTCCAGGGAATGCTTTTTCTTCGCTGCTTTCTTCTATTTTTATTTCTGCGTTATATTTCTCTTTTATTTTTTCCTTGGATTCGATAAAAACCTTTTTTTCTAATTCATAATCGAGCTTTTTATTTGGCAGCCTTTTTGGGTTTTTAAGTAGTTTGTTTACAAAGTCATTAATTGTAAGTTCTTTTCTTATTTCCTTTATATCTCTGCTTCTGTGTGTTATTTCCTCAACTTTGTTATATATATCGAATTTTTCCTTTTCAGCTATTCCTATTATTATTTCTTTTGGATCCTTATTTATCAGATTAAGAAGGTTGTTTATGTCATCTAATGTCTGTTTTAAAACATCAAATTCATTCTCAATTATCTCGTTCTTTTGTTCTTCTTTTATTTCAGGCCAGCTTTGATAACTTTCCAATAATTCCCCTTTGTTCAAAGCATTATCTATCTCTTCAGTTACAAATGGGAAGAGTGGATGATTAAGCCTTGCGAATACAGTTATTGCGTACTTTAACGTTTCTTTATTGTTTCCGCCATAATCAATGTAATCTTTGATATTCTCTATAAATTCAAAGAAGGAATAATTCAAGGAGTTCTTATATTTCATTAAATTATAGGCTTTTTCGCTGTTTTCTATAAGATAGTTTATTTTAGACCATAGAAATTCATCTACAAGTTTTCTATCCCCAGAAAAACTGTCTATTATTTCAGTAAGTTCAAGTATAAATTCTATTTTCTGTTTAAAGCCATTTATATTGTTTAAATCCCACTCTGCGTCGTCCATGCCATTTGATGCCGATGCTATTAATCTGGCAGCATCTGCCCCATAATTGTTTACTACATAATCTATCGTCATTGTATTTCCTTTTGACTTGCTCATCTTCTTCCCATTTACAGTAAGCCAGCCGTTTATTCCAAGGCCTCTTGGCCATTTGTCCTTATTGAAAATTGCAATGTGTGTCATTATAAAGAAGGCTATGTGGTTAGTTATAAGCTCTTTAGCTGTAACTCTTAAATCCAATGGGTACCAGTACTCAAACTCTTTTTTCATCCTTTCTATATTGTCTGGGAATTTTTTGTCCAGTTTTTTATCTAAAAGGATATAATCAAACATTTCATCGTTTATCTCTTTAGGTTCCATGTCTTTTATTAAGTGGGAAAATGTGTAATACGCCATATATATAGTAGAGTCACTAAGCGGTTCTATGAGCCAATTCTTGTCCCATGGTAATGGTGTACCTAATCCGCCATTTCTGGTTGCAGCTTTGTCCTCCATGTTGTATACAGCATTTATTATCTGAGCCTTTGCTTCATCTGGTCTAATGTCCATCTTTTGTATCCAGTCTATGGTTTTTTCTTTAAGTTGTTTATCAGAATACCTTATAAACCACTGATTTTGTACAAGCTTAATCAGGCCCTTGGCTCCGCAACGGCATATTACCTCTCCAGAAGTTTCATAAAAATTATCGTAAGCGTTGCTTTTCTTTATGAGCTCAATAGCTTCTTCCTTTGCTTCTTTTACAGGTTTGCCACTTAATTGACCGTTGTTTTCATTTAATATACCATAATTAAATTCTGTTTTATATACATATTTTGTGGCGTTCTCTAAAGCTTTTTCATCTGCGGATCCAAAGCGCTTAATTGCTTCTTCCATTAGATTAGGATTTGTTTTTACGTCAATTATTTTCTTGGGTTCTTTAAGTCTAATCTCGGTTTTTTTCTTGCTGTAATAATTATAATCAAATGGAGCATGCATTGGCACACTCATTACTATACCTGTGTTTTTGTCGGTTTTTACAAATTCTGCGTCTAGTATCGGTATTTCCTCACCGTTTACTGGATTTATAGCAGTTTTTCCGATTATCTCAGACGGATTAAAGTCTTCTATTTTCTCTGCCATATTTTTTTGAAATGGCAATTTTTCGGTGAATTCTTTTGAAACAATCCATTCCTCACCATTTGAAAATCTTATCTTTTTATAGTTTGCTTTTCCATTTATCCATAAGTTACTTACTCCGTAAATTGTTTCTGGCCTTAATGTAGCCGCTGGCATGATAAATTTGTCGGCTTTAAATTTGATTATTGTGAACTCCATTGGGCTTTCTCCCTCTCCGTCTGCTCTATCATGATCCCCTAAAGAAGTATTCTCTCTTGGACACCAAACTACTGGATGATCTCCTTGTGTTATATAATCCATATCTTTAAGTGTTCTAAACTGCCATTCAACAAATTTTGAATATTGCTCAGTGTATGAAAGTATGAAATTTCTTCTCCAGTCTATGGATATGCCAACTAAATTGAAGTCGTTTTTATATGTCTTGCCAAAGAATAAACCTAATTCTAAAGGGTTTCCAGCGAATCGTTTTATATCCTCATCAGTAGCTCCCTGGTCCTTCATTATCTTTATTGCCGCCTCATCGCCATTTTTCAGCCTAAGAGACATACCTGCCATAGGCCCTCCTGTCATATGGAAGCCCTGTGGGAAAAGGACATTTTTCCCCATCATTCTTTGGAATCTTGCGAATATATCGGCCCTAGTCCAGGTATACATATGCCCCGTATGTAGTCTTCCATCTGGGTACATAACAGGAACGGTTATAAAGAATTTTTCCTTTTTTTCATCTGCATCAGCTTCATAGCTTTTCTTTTCATTGTATACATTTCTCCATTTTTTTTCTATTTCTTCAAGCTGATATTTTGACATAAGTAAGAGAAATAACTGCTTGTTTTTATACTTTTTTGATATTTAATATAATTTGTATAGCAAATTAACTAAGCTTTATTAATCAAAATAGCATTAAAAAATAATGGCAGAGGGAATAAACATAAAGAAAGAAAGCGATTTGATTTCTTGGTACAACCAGGTTGTTATTAAATCAGAGATGGCAGACTTCTCAATAGTTAAGGGATTTGCGGTTTACCGGCCATACGGCTATGAGATGTGGGAAAGGAGCGTAGAATATCTTGACGGTAAATTCAAGTCTATAGGCGTAAAAAATGCATATTTTCCATTGCTAATACCAGAAAGTGTGCTTTCAAAGGAAAAGGAGCACATAGAAGGATTTAATCCCGAAGTGGCATGGGTAACCATGGGAGGAGATACTAAGTTGGATGAGAGACTCGCTATCAGGCCTACTTCTGAAACAATAATGTATGACAGCTACTCGAAATGGATAAAAAGCTACAGGGATTTGCCGCTTTTAATAAATCAGTGGAATACAATGGTAAGGTGGGAAACAAAAGAAACCAGGCTATTTTTAAGAGGAAGAGAAGTTTTATGGCAGGAAGGACATTGCGTTTTTAAAACAGAAGAAGAAGCAGATAAAAATGCAAGGGATATATTAAATTTTTATAAGGATTTCCTTGAAAATATGCTTGCAGTTCCTGTTATTGCAGGTAAGAAAAGTCAAAGTGAAAAATTCGCTGGTGCTGTTACAACTTATACTGTTGAAGCAGTGCTTTCAAACAATTTTATGTCACAAGCGGCCACCTCTCATTATCTAGGGCAGAACTTTGCAAAACCCTTTGATATAAAGTTTTTAGATGAAAAGAATGAATTACAGTATCCTTTTCAAACTTCTTGGGGTATTTCAATGCGTTCAATAGGTATAATGTTATTAGTACACGGTGATGATAAGGGGTTAGTTCTATCACCACATGTTGCTCCCTATCAATGTGTTATAATCCCCATTATAAAAGAAGAAAAGGATAAAGTTCTAGAATACTGCGGCCAGATAGAATCAAGGTTAAAAGAGATTGGAATAAGGGTGTTGCTTGACAGTAGAGAGGATTATTCACCAGGATGGAAACTTAACGAATACGATCTTAAAGGTGTGCCTTTGAAGATACAAATCGGGAAAAGAGAACTTGAGTCCAGAAATATATCTTTAAAAACAAGAATTAACAATGTACAATCTATTGTCTCTTTCAATGAAATTGAGCAGGTAAAAGAAAAGCTTGAAGAAATACATAGAAGCATGCTTGAAAATGTTAGAGAAGAAAACAAAAAAAGGATAAGAGAAGAAAGCTCGAAGGATAATTTTGTAAAGGCGCTTAAAGAAAGTCTATACATAGTAAAGGCCTCTTGGTGTGGAACTCCAGAGTGTGAAGATAAAATAAAGAATGAAACCGGCGCAACTTCACGGCTTATCCCTTTAGAAACTGAGAAACTTATTAACGAAAAATGTATATTTTGTGGCAATGAAGCTAAAGTAAATGCATATTTCGCAAAATCCTATTAAAATGGACGCAGTATCATACTATAATTCTATAAAGGACAGCTATGAAAAACTCTATTCTAGAGAGCAGGAAAACAAAATACGGTTCTTTCTATCTAAAATAAACATAAAAAGTAATGATAAGATACTTGATGTAGGTGCAGGTTCAGGTATACTTGAGTCTTTGCTAAGTGAAAATAAAATAACTGCATTAGAACCCTCCAATATGTCAGATATAATAATTTTGAAAAATCTGAGCAATGTGTCGGTTATAAAGGAAACTATACAGGACTTTAATCCTAATGACAAGTTTGATGTCGTTTTTTGTATTACAGTTCTGCAGGACATAAAAGAAGAAGAAAGAGATAAGGTAATTAAGAAACTTTTTAGTTTAACTGCGGAAAATGGGCATCTTATAATTTCAGTATTAAACGTTTCAAAAATAGACCTAAGCAGTTTGAATCCTGCAAACAGTGGTTATATTGAGAATGATAGGTACTTTATATTCTTTAATGGGGGTAAAAGCTTTTTAAGTTAAGAAGCAGTTAATTATATTAACATAAAATAATATTAATAAAATAATTAGGAGGTTGATTATGGCAGGCGTAACTAAAGGAGAAAGAATAGATGCAAGAACTATAGTTGGTAAGACAATTGTAGGAAAAAGTGGAAAGAAAATAGGTATGGTAGAAGATTTAATATATGAAGCAAGGACGGGGGAGTTAGTTTATTTATCAGTTAAAAGCCCTACATCATACGCTAATACATTCCAGTTCGAGAAAGATGAAAATGGTTTTGAAGAAATCCCTTATAGTGCAGTTATTTCCATAGGAGATTTTGTAGTAGTAGCAGAAGAAGATATAATATAATTAATAAAGCTATTTGTTTGATTATATCTTTACTTTATATTGAGCAAAAAAAGCCTAGGGCGAGAATCGGACTCGCGATCTTCTCCTTACCAAGGAGACGCTTTGCCACTGAGCCACCTAGGCAACTTTTCAATTAAATTTTAAATAGTGTCTTATATTTAACTTTGTTGTAGGTCTTTTTTTAGTAAATTACTTTAATGAAAATATAAATACTTGAGAACTAATGTAGTATTAGCGGATATAATAACAGAAAATAACAAATAATATGGATAAACTTTCGAAGCTTATCTCGCCAGATAAACACGTGCTTGATATTGTGGATTATACTATGCCTATCAGCGAGTTTGAAAGAACGAAAAATAATATTTACGACTTTTTCGATGAAAGAGAAAAAAACGTTGTAGAGCTAAAAAGGCAGGACAACGGAAGAATCAGGGTACATTTTTATACCTGTGTAGCAGGGAATTGTATGCCTTGGGATTCATATCTGGATAATTTCCTTAGAAAGGAGATTAAGATAAAAGGGCTTAGGAGAGTGCCATGCTACATGAGTGTTGATGAATATATTAGTAATCTTTAGGTTGAAGAATAATGCCTAAGCTAATAATCCGAAAACAAAAATATTTAAATACCTTATAAAACTATAATAACGAATGGGAAGAATAAGAGGCAAAGAAATAAGGAATGCAACTATAGAAGTGCTAAAAACTTATAAAGGTCTTTTCACGGATGACTTTGAAAATAACAAGGAAGCATTGAGTGGAATAATAACTGCTCAGAAAAGGACTAGAAATAAAATTGCAGGTTTTATAACAAAATTGGCGAAAAGCAAGTCAATAGAAGCATTCATAATAGAACATTCTTCAAAGTAATTTCATCTTTTCTACAGAAGATTTACCTTGTGGAAGAAGTCTGTTTATATAATCTTCGTTCACTTGTACTGAATATCTTTGTGAAATAGCTCTGTTTATCTTTCTAATTACTTCATCTCTCTTTTTGTTTCCAGGTTTTATTAAAAAGAAAGTAGATTTTGGTTCATAAGGTGTGATCTTTAAGTCTGCAAGGTCATCATTAATTTCTATAGAGATATAAATACCTAGCTGAGCATTTTTAATATAATCTCTTTTTCCTTCTATGTAAAATGCCCCTTTCTTAAGCGATTCTCCAGAAGGAGGAGTTTTTGTTACTTGTTCTGGTTTTATAAAATAAACATCAAGATTTGTAGCCCCTACTCTCCATGCAGAGGAATATGAAGCTATCATAATAGCTGTTTCTTCTATTTCTTTTTTACTAATGCTCTTCCCTTCTTTGGGTTTTATTATACCAAATGGGCTTCCAAAAACATCAGCATGTCCGACTATATCTTCTTTTTCCATGTGTTTTTCTATTAGTGATTCGTTTTGGTTTACATCTTTTCCGATTATTACTAAGTTACCTTCTGAAGTAATGAAATGCCTAAATTTAGAATACCATTGATTTTCATTTTTCACTTTTATTCGTCTTATCATCTTTGTCTTAGCAGTTATTGCTTCAGTGTCTATGTTCTTAAGTCTTTTAGCTTTTTGATACATAAGAGCCAGATTATAGTTTAAATTTTGGGTTATGTCTATATTTAGTTGTTGTCTCTCTTTTGGCACAATGTTTTTACCTTTTATTAGAAATCCTAATTCATCTAGTTCTTTTTCTCGCTCGTTTATGCTTTTGTCAGAGGATTTTAAAATAGTCATTGCATTTTGTATTCTTTCGTAATTTGTGTTTATAAACTCTATATTCTCTTCATACTCCTTTAGCCTGTCCTGTGCTTTGTTAAGCTCTATTTTTACAGGGTTTTTACGCTCCGTTTCTTGATTTTTTTCAAAGAAGTTTATTACAGCAGAATTTATGTTATCAAAGTACTCTCTTTCTCCAGTTATATGCTTTAATTCAACCGCTGAAAATATCTTTTTGTCTATTATATTTGGCTTGTTTTCTTTTAATATCTCCATAAACTTCTCTCTTAACATTTTTGCTTCTCCTATGTTAAGCTCAAGCGGCTTTTTGGATTTATCTACTTTTGCTCTAAAACATGCTTCTTCTGCGTAATAACCACCCATCGAAAAGTCCATAGCAAGACTTTTTACCACACTTTCTCTGTCTGATGCTTTTAGTATTGAATAGAATCCCCCATACATGTCATTAAAGGATTTTTTGTTGCCTACTGGGTAGATATACTCTTTTCCGCTTGATATCTCCCTACCTTCATACTTTCTTTGAAATAAAGCCCTTTCTATCTTTTCGTCCTTTAAAAGTATAACATTACCCTTTGAAAACATCTCTATCAGAAGTTTATTGCTATCGGTTTTTATTTCTAGTATCCTTTCTGAGTTATGCATGCTAATTGAAAATCTCTTTCCTTTAAGCTCATTTTTTACCAAGGTTGTAAAACCAAAATCTATTGTTTCTTCAGGTTTCTCATTAACTAAACAGAAATAATGTCCTGGCACTATCTTAAGCCAGTACTCTTTACCTTTGTATATAAGAAAATAGAATTCATTTTTCCCACTTTTTATATTTCTTATAAAACCTCCATTTATATCACTAAATTCATTGAGTAATTTATATATGTCCAGGGACGTTAAACTCTGCATATTTACTGGCCAAAATTAGACTGTATAGCCGTTTTTATGCTTTCTATTTCACTTTCAAAAGCTGTTTTTCTCTGTGTTGTTACTTCTTCATTCATCTTATCATATACTGGCCTTACTAGTTTTGAAACACCTTTTGTCCATTTATTAAGATAATCTACGAGTATATCTGCGACTAATTGTACTTGTACAGTGCCTGTTTTTGCTTTTACTTGTTTTCCTTCTTTCATTGCCATTGTCTCTTGTAAGTTCCTGTAATCTAAATTTACAGTAATGCGGTAAGCCATATAATCATCTATAACTCTCATTGCAATCCATTTTATTACATAGTTTGCCCCTGAAAACTGCACATAATTAGTTTCTTTTACAGAATAACCTGCAGAAACTAGCAGGTCTCTTAAAAAGTTGTAAAACTTTTGATCATCTATTACTCCTTGGTACTGGACAGTTGTGTTGCCCATAGGTATTATTTCCATATTTTAATTAGATTTTGTTTAAATTTAACTCTTTCCAGTATTTTAGATAACCCTATAAAAGTCTTTTAATCAAATATAAGAAATATTTATATCCCTTAATTTCCATCAAATAATATGCCATTTAAAGCCTTAAACAAAAAGGATTTAACTCTTTTAACAAAAAGGAGATCACAATCAGCATTAGAGTACATGATGACCTATGGCTGGGCTATCCTAATCATAGTCATAGTAGCAGTAATCCTATACAGCATGGGTATCTTCAATCCATCATCAAGCATATCAACAACAATAACAGGCTTCTCAAGCACTCCAGTATCCTCAGCAATCTTTACAGATAATGGTGGTTTATCATTATCAGTACAAAATTCGGTAGGATATCCAATAGAAATAACAAATATAACAGCAACTACAACAACAGGAGGAAAAGTAACAATTGAGCCAAATATAACCCTATTACCAGGAAAATCACAGGTTTTAGTATTATCAAAGCTGTTTACAGCAGCAAATCAAGGTTCCCATATATCAACAGCAGTTACAATAACCTATAAGGAAATAAGCCAGCCATTACCAGGTCCATATGTATCGACAGGCAGTATAACAGGCTCTACACCTACAGTAATATATCCAGCAAATTACACTTTTGCAGCAGTCTCAAAGCTGACAATAAAGAATACTCAAAGTTCAGCAACATCAAATCCATTCCAGCAGATGGTAAACATGACATCGGCAGACAACGGCTGGCAGCTTATATCCAACGGCAATTTCGGTCAAAACGTTGAATTTTTCTACAGCAACGGAACAGTTATACCTTCATGGCTGGAAAGTTATACAGGTAGCAGTGCAATCTGGTGGCTTAAGTTAGGCAGCATACCTGCAAGTTCTTCAATAACAGTTTATATGGGAATAGCACCAACATCAACAAATCTATTCAACACAGTAAACGACGGTGAAGCTCCGCAGATACCCTGCGGTTCTACACCAACATCAAGCTGTTCAAATTACGCAGAATATGATGATGGCGCAAGCGTATTTACAGATTATTGGAACTTTGCTGGAACAACCCTACCCAGCGGATGGGCTACAAGTGGCAGCGTGTCATATAATGTAAATAAGGGAGTAACCCTGTCTTATACTGGAGCAGGATTTTTATATTATCCTGTCTCTTTATCTCCCCCATTAGAAGCTGACTGGGCTGTAAATATATATTCTACATCTTCATGGAGTGACATCGGATTTGGAAATAATTTGGTTAGTTGCGTATTTGCTTATGGTATTGGTGCAGATCAGTATGCTCCTGTTTTGAGCTTATTAAATCAGGGAGGAACTTGTTATAATAATATAGAATCTTCACCTGCTACTGATGTAGTAAATGGGTTTGTAGTGTACTCTGTTCAAGTAAATTCAGCCACTTCAGCCCAGGTTTATTTAAATTATAATCAAATCTCATCAAGTTCTTCATTAACCCCAGTTACTATATCATATCTTTTAGTTGGAAGTGGTGTAAATGGCTTAACACAACACGTTCAATGGATCCGCACCCGTGCATATCCTCCAAATGGAGTTATGCCTTCTGTTAGTTTTGGCAGTGTAGCTTAATTTTTTATATCTAATTTGTTACTATCTATAAGTTAATCGCACGGAATTGCTAAATATACTTACCAGAATATGACAAGGCCTACTGCAGATATAACTACTTCAATTAAGGTAAGCATAAGTGCTATCTGCCATTCTTTATATTTCCCTTTTCTTAGAAAAATATGGGTTAAAGAGTAAACTTTGTTTCCATACGGTGAGGATAATGTTCCGTTTTTGTGTATTATCCCCCATGAACTTGCGTGGAACCGTTTTCTGGCCTTTAAGAAAAATTCTATTATCCAAGGTATAAGAATAAACACTGCAAATAGCTGCATATTTCCTATTATCGCAACCACTGCAACTGCTCCACCTATAAAATAGGTAAGACTATCCCCGGGTATTATCTTTGCAGGGTATTTTCCATAATAAAGGTAACCAAGTAGCACTGAAAACATTATTGCAGAAAGTGCAAAACCATCATAATTATGCAGATGGAAAGAAAGTATTGAAAATGCTGCAAATAAAACTAGACCCATCTGTATTGCAATGCCATTAAGGCCTTCTAGCATATTATAAGCATTCGATGCAAATACAACTGCAATAGGAATTAAAATTACTATATATATTATAGGATTAATGACAACGTTTCCTATCCCTGGAAAATATACAGTGCTTCCAAAAAATAGAACCATCAATGGTACTGCTCCTATCAATGTAAGCAGCGGCTTCTGCCATTGTCTTATCCCTCCGTTGAAAATTGAATAATTCTTGGCCATTCTTTTTATATCGGCCATCGAAGTTCTTATTTTTCCGCCAGAAAGGTCATCTACAAATCCTATCAATGAAATTATTATTATTGATGATAACCCCAGAAGAAGAGCTTCAGGGTTAAAGTCTGCTTTTATGATATAATTATAAGCCGCTATAAGTGACATTATACCCGCAAATAATCCTATAATCAAAAGGAAACCTCCGCTTGAAGGAAGGATCGGCCGTTTTTCCTTGTTTATATCCTGTGCTACTAATCCTGCTCTTATAAGTAAAGGAATTATGAACTTACCGCTTATAAATGTTGCAATCGCTGCAACTATCGCAGATAGCAATATCTCTAATAACATTTAAATCTGTATAGTTTAGTATATTTAAGTTTTATATTCAAAGCTTTCATAAGTTTATGTTATAGCCCTGTAGTGTAGCGGCCAAGCACGAGGGCCTTTGGAGCCCTAGACACCGGTTCAAATCCGGTCAGGGCTAATATTTTGCAGAGTTAATATATCTATAAAATTAAAATAATACAAATATCTCTATAAAAATATAAAAAAGAACAGAATCGAGAAATATCTAATAATGCTAAATAAGATACTGGGCATTACCTCAAATACTAGATATTAAATAAAATCTTAATTATAAATTAAAACTTATAAATTCTTCTTGTCTTTTTTAACATAGACGTTTGCAGTGTTCTGTCTCTCTATCTTGAATGGCCTGAACATGTTCCCATTTCCTTCAAAGAACTTGGAAAAGAATTCTACATAGATAAGCCTTGCTCCTTGTATACCACCTTCAAATAATGCAATTACTATGTTGAACAGTTGACCAAACACTAAAATTATCAATCCACCTATAATAAAAGGTATAGAATCGCTTAAACTAGAAACGAATATTAAGTTTATAACCTGTGCAAGAATAACAGAAGCAAGAAGTATACCAACAAGCCTAGTGTATGAAAGGATATGGCTTATAACAGACGGTATCTCCATCAGAGACTGTGTACCTTCAGATCTAAGCACTAAAATAATCCCAATTACTATTGCAGCATAACTGCCTACAGCTTCTAAGTTAGAAAAACCTATACTTTCCTTGTGTAGGACCGCCAAACCAACTATTACAATCCCCCAAGCAACTAAAAGCCAACCTATTCTACCAATCGCTTTCTTTACTTTTTTATTGTATAAAGCGTTAATAGCGCCAAGTACGAATCCAAATGAAACCATTCCAACACCTATCCATCCTGAAATCAAAAGCAATGTGGAAACATTTTTTGTGACATTAAATAAAGGAGAGTACGGTAAAGCAAAGCCAAAGTACTCATTAAAAATTATACCAAGTGCAATTGCGATTATAGATCCAGGTATTATAGCTTTCATTATCATTACTAAACTATTTTTACTGATTATAGTCTTAACAAATTTTGAGAGTTTTCTAGGTATATGGCTTTTTTTAGGAGGATGTTTTATCCTATGTATCAGCCAAAAACTAAGCAAAAGGAATGTTGCACCATAACCGGCATCCCCAACCATTAAACCAAAAAATATCGGAAAAGCTATACCAAAGAATATTGTTGGGTCAATTTCACTGCTTTTTGGCATCGAATAAAATCTTATGAAGAACTCATAAAGTTTGAAAGAAACAGGGTTTTCCATCTTTGTTGGTGGTTCTTCTGTCGTTTTTATTTTTTCAAGTATGAATTGATTAGATGCTAATTCATTTAATTTTTCTTCTAAAAAAGATATTTTTTTACTTTCTATCCAGCCTTCTATCACAGTTATATAATCAGTAGAGCCTACTTTTGGTATTATAGAACTTTTTTTTACTTCTATGTCTAAGTATTCTTTAAGATTAGCCACAATTGGATAATATTTTTTTGATAGTTTTTCTAACTTATGATTTATAGTTATTAGTTCCTCTTTTTCTCGGTCTATTTTATGAGAATTTTTTATTTCCTCTATTTTTCCTTCTATGTTGGGTATCTTTATTAGGTTTATGTTATCTTTATTTGCTAAATTAGCAAGTTTTTCTTTATTGTGTTTTTCTATTGTAAATATATATGAGTTTTCTAATTCATTTAATTCACAGTCTATTTCTTTTTTTACGTTTTCAATAAATTGTTCGTCTTCTTTAGTTTTTTTGATTATAAATGATTCTATTCTGTTTCCATTTAGGATTTTTAAGTCATATTTAAATCCTTTCATTAAATTTATTATCTCTAAAATAGAATTGCTTTCTTTTATACTGGCATTGATCTTCTCTTCTTGTTTTTTTATTTCATTTACTTCTTCATAAATTTTTATTTTATCCACCTCATGAAAAACCTGCTTAAGATCTTTTATGGGGATGTTTTTAGTATTTTGTTTTATTAAATTGCTTTCTAAACTCCTTATTTTTTGGCTATATCTATTTATTTTGTCATATTCAATTTCTTTAAAGTCTTTAAGGATCTTTTTACTTTCATTTTCTAAGATTTCTATCTGTAGAAAACCAAGCTCACCAAGCAAGGTTATTGCCTTGTCATAGTAAATTTTTGGTATAATCAATCTCACTTTTTCTATCTTGCTTGGCAGAAACATTATAATTTAAATTCCTCCTTTAAAGTTTCATTAAATATCTCAAGCATTTCATCCTTAGAAAGCGGTTTTATATCAGTAATTTTTTCTTTCGCTTCTTTTATTGCCTTCTCTTTTTTAATTGCTGCCTCATTTTCAATTTTTTCAATAGCATCGTTTATACTGCTAGTAGCTTCTTTTTCAGCTTTTTTTATTTTTTCTTCATTTAATTTTTCTGTTTCTTCCAATATCTTTTTTGCCTTTTCTTCTGCTTGTGCTATCTTTTTAGAAGATAAATCCTCTATTTCGCGTATCTTTTGTAATGTCTCAAGCGATTCCATATCATTCATGTAATTTTTTAATAAATTTAATAGATACTAACCTGTCTCTTTCCATATCATCAAGACTTTGTTTTATGTATTTTATTTTAGCTTCCCATCTTGGTATTATTATGTTTTCAATCGAATTAGTTCTCCTGTTTAGTTTGTATACTTCATTAAGCAAATTACGCATAGCTGTTTCTTTTTCGGCTATCTCTATAAGCATAGAAAGAAATGATGAATACATGCTCTTTGCGTCATAAACAGGTGTAGGTATAGTCAAGCTGTCGCTTTCGCTCATTACATCAATATTTGCATTAATATTTATTGCAGGTATAACTAACCCCATTACATTTCTAGCCTTCAAGTTTGCCATTTTTTCGCTTTGTTCCTGCGCTACTCTTTCTATGGTTATACGACCACTGAGAGCCTCAGCAATTTCTAAGCTTTCTCTGCTTCTATCCATAAATTTTTTAAGGTTTGTTTTCATGCCTTCTACCTGTTTTGCAAGTTCAAAGAATTCAAGAATAAGGGAAGACCTTTTCATTTTTAGTAATTGCAATCCTCTTCCTGCAGTTTTAATTTTTCTCTTGGTTTCTATCAATTCTCTTCTCGTTACTCTTATATTTGTTTCCATTTACCGTATTTTTCTATAAACTCAGGTTTTATTCTCTTCATCTCACCTTTGTCTATCATGCTTAATAATTCCCACCCAAGATCAAGTGTTTCAGTTATGCTTCTGTCTTCATTGAATTCCTGTTTTATAAACCTATTTTCGAATTCTTCTGCAAAGTGAAGGTATTGTTTGTCGGTTTTACTTAAAGCATCTTCACCGACTATCTCTGTTAAGCTTCTAAGTTCCTTTCCTTTTGCATATGCAGCATAAAGCTGGTCTGAAACATTTCTATGATCTTCTCTAGTGGAGTTTTTTCCAATACCTTGGTTCATTAATCTTGATAGTGAAAGTAATACATCTACTTCAGGGTAGATACCGCTTTTGTCTAAAGCCCTGCTTAAAACTATCTGTCCTTCTGTTATATACCCCGTTAAGTCTGGTATAGGGTGTGTTATATCGTCACTTGGCATTGTAAGTATGGGTAACTGCGTAACAGAACCTTCTTTTCCTTTTACTTTACCCGCTCTTTCAAAAAGACTCGCTAGATCTGTGTACATGTAACCTGGATAACCTCTTCTCCCAGGTACTTCATCTCTTGCTGCAGATATTTCACGAAGTGCCTCTGCATAGTTGGTCATGTCTGTAAGTATAACTATAACATGAGAACCTTTTTCGTATGCAAGATACTCTGCCGTAGTTAATGCAAGTCTTGGCAGTATAACTCTTTCCATTGATGGATCAGCAGCAAGATTCAAGAATATAACCGACTTTTCCAATGCACCGCTATTCTGGAATTCATTTATGAAAAAGTTCGCATCTTCGCTGTTTATTCCAATTCCTCCAAAAACTACATAAAAGTTCTGTTTTTCAGCAAGTATTTTAGCCTGTTTTACTATCTGTGCGGCAAGCTTGTTGTGTGAAAGACCAGAACCAGAGAAAATAGGTAGTTTTTGTCCTCTAACTAAGGTATTCATACAATCTATGGATGATATCCCCGTCTGTACAAATTCTGAAGGTTCTTCTCTAGCATAAGGGTTTATTGGATTTCCGTTTATGTCCATTTTTTCATCACTAAAGATGGGTATACCACCGTCTCTTGGTCTACCAAGTCCATCAAATACTCTTCCGACCATATCCATACTAACTGGCATCTTAAAAGTCGTGCCTTTGAACTTTACTTTAGTTCCTTTAGTGTTCATACCGGTTGTTTCACCAAATACCTGTATAATAGTAACATCTTCATTAGTAGCTAGAACTTGTCCGCTTATTTTTTTGCCAGTTTCAAGTTCTATTTCTACTTGTTCATTGTAAGCGGCGTTTTTTACATCTTTTACAAAGAGTAAAACGTTGGTTACCTTTTCAATTGTTTTGTATTCTATTTCTTCCATTTTATTTCTCCGCGTTAATCTTTTTTATTTCTTCTATGTCTTTTTCTATCTCTTTTAATTTACCATCAAGTTCTTCTTCGCTTGTGTACCTTAATCTTGCGATTTTTGGTTTTATTTGTACTGATTGTATTTTTTCTATAGGTACGTTTCTGTCAAGAGCAGCTTTTTCTGCATCGAAGACTTGGTTTATGAGCTTTAGCATTTTATACTGCTTATTAACCGAAGCATAAGTATCAATATCATCAAATGCGTTCTGCTGTAAGTAATCCTCTCTTAGCATTTTAGCAACATCAAGTATTAGTTTGTCCGATTCTGGCAACGCATCATAACCTACTAGTTGTACGATTTCATTTATCTCCGCTTCTTTTTGCAACGTTGCTAGCGATTTATTTCTAAGTTCTGGCCAATCCTCTGCAATGTTCTTCCTGTACCACTGGTTTAATCCATCAGTGTACAATGAATAACTGTTAAGCCAATTTATAGAAGGGAAGTGTCTTGCATTTGCAAGTGATGCATCAAGTGCCCAGAATACCCTAGTTACCCTAAGTGTGTTTTGTGAAACTGGTTCAGATATATCCCCGCCTGGTGGAGATACTGCCCCTATTATTGTTGCTGCGCCGATTTTTCCGCTTAATATCCTAGCTCTACCAGCCCTTTCATAAAATTCACCTACTCTTCTACCTAAATAAGCCGGGTAACCTTCTTCTCCAGGCATCTCTTCCAATCTTCCAGATAATTCTCTTAAAGCTTCTGCCCATCTTGAGGTACTGTCTGCCATTACTGCAACACTGTAGCCCATATCTCTATAATATTCAGCAAGTGTTATTCCTGTGTATATGCTTGCTTCTCTTGCAGCTACTGGCATATTTGAAGTGTTTGCAATAAGTATGGTTCTATCCATTAAAGGTTTTCCACTCTTCGGGTCTTTTAACTCTGGGAATGTCGCAAGTATCTCTGTCATTTCATTTCCTCTCTCACCGCATCCTACATAAACTATAACATCTGCATCAGACCATTTTGCAAGTTGGTGCTGGATTACGGTTTTTCCAGATCCGAACGGCCCTGGAACTGCTGCAGTCCCTCCCATTGCAACAGGAAACATTGTGTCTATCACTCTTTGTCCTGTTAAAAGAGGTATGTTTGGAGAAAGTTTCTCTTTTACTGGCCTTGCAGTTCTTACCGGCCATCTTGTCATAAGCTTGATTTCTTCAGTTTTATTATTATCTTCTAATATTGCAATGTTTTCTTCTATTGTGTAGTCTCCTTCTTCTGCTATCTTTTTTATTACTCCTTTTTTGTTTGCAGGTACGAGAACTTTATGTTTTATTAACGAAGTTTCTTTTACCTCTCCAATCTCCTCTCCAGGTTCAACAATTTTTCCTTCCTCAACTTTTGGTTTGAAATGCCATTTCTTTTCTCTGTCTAATGAATTGACTTTTACTCCGCTGCTTATGAATGTTCCTTCTTTGTCAAGAATCTTATCTAGAGGCCTTTGTATACCATCAAATATTGATCCTATCAATCCAGGCCCTAATTCTACAGAAAGAGGTTCATTACTATCAACTGCCTTTTCTCCTATCCTAAGTCCGCTTGTATCTTCATATACCTGTATTATAGCGTTTTCACCCTCAATTTTTACAATCTCTCCAACTAGTTCATTGCCCCCTATAAATACAATATTATTCATCTTTGGGTCTTCAAGGCCTGAAACCGTTACAACTGAACCAGAAATTCCTATTATTTTTCCTTCCATCTTATTTTAATTTTGTTATATCCACCCCTAATACTCTTTTTGCTAGGCTTTCTAGCGACTCCTTATTTTCCTGTGTTTCCTGTGAAGGTATAAATAGCACCAGTGGGTCAACGCTTAAGTCCAATAAATTGCGTTCATTCTGGTCTGCATAATCTTTTATATCTTCTTCAGCTATTATAAGATTATATTCTTTGCTTTTTATTAATTTAATTACTTCTGTTAATGCCTCTTTTCCAGATAAATCAATAGAACTTTCAATACCTGCAAGTTTTAATCCAAGTGAATCTCTTCTATCTCCTACAAAAATTATTCTTTTAAATTCCATATCCAATATCAACAACTTTCTTTTCGATATTATAATACTTTTTGAACCAGCTTAACCTTATTATATCCCGCTCTATCTCTGCGCTTATTATAAATGAAAGTGTAGATGCAACTGAAAGAGCATTAGCTCTGAATATCTGTAGATATTTGTCATGTATAATCCTTTTTAACTCAACTTCGAAGTTGGCTATAAGCCCATCTTCTCTGTAAAGTTCAAGTGCTTCATTTAAGTCGTATGGTAAATCCTTTATAAAATCTACAATACTCATTTTTGTCATTTCATTTAATCTGTCGATATTTATTGATCCGCCCTTTATCAAAAGCTCCTTTGCCGGTTTTTTAAGCTCTATTTCTTTTATAACTGTCATGATATTTCTCAAGTCTATTAAACTCTGTATAAATCTAAGAACCGGGCCCTCATTCCCATTATAAAATTTGAAGTTTCTTAGCAGATCCGTATAGTATTCTACGTCAAGCGCCAATGACATGCCCGAGACATCTCTGCTTAGTTCTGCAGATACGGAAAAAGGCAATAAAACTCTTCCATAATTGTACCGTGTAAGGTAGTTTATGACTTCTACAATATCTTTTTGTTCTATTATGTTTCTGTATTCTTCTTTGCTGATTAATGAGCTCGAAAATCCTAGTGGAAAGCTTCTGCCTACCGTTAGTAAATTCTCAGTTATCTCTACATTTTTTCCTATAAGTTTAGCAGCAAGTATAAGTTTTATGTTTTGTATGTCTATTTTTGATAAGTAACTTCTTATCAATGTTTTTCCTATGCTAGGCAAAACTTGCATAGCAGATATGCAGTTATTTAAAAAATGCGTATTTATTATTATGTCTATGATATCGGGTTCCTTAAATCTATTGTAGAATTGGTCGATCTCATTTTTGTAGGAAGTATTTGAAAGAACGCTTAAAAATTCATCTTTCTTAGTTTCTTTTATTCTGTCAATTTCGTCTTTTCTTAAAAGGTTGAGATATAATGCTTTCACATGCCCATAAGCGCCTGCATAAGTAGAATCCATTTATGCCCCCAATTTTTGAATTATCTTTTTTGCTATTTTTTCTTCTAATGATTCTATTGTCTTTTTTAGTGATAAGTCTATGGAAAATTTTCCATCAGAAGATTCTGCATAAACTCCAAACATGTTCTTTTTAGTGAGTTTCGCATTTTTTTCCTTTTTTCCAAAAACTTGCAGATCCTCTTTGTTCATGAATAATATTGCATCCTCTCCGATTCTTTTTTTAGCCTCTTTTATTAATATTGTCATTAACTTTGAATATTCCTGTGTTTTGCTGAATTCTTCTTCCGAAGAATAAAGATTGTTCATGCTGTCTTTAAATGCTTCACTTACTGCCTTTTTTATTATCTGATCTTTCTCAACATGTATCTTAGCGTTTTCGATCGTTTCTTTTTCTTCTGTAAGGATCTCTTTTTTAGCTTGTGCTTCTTTTAGAATTTCTGATATTTTTTTATCAGTTTCTTTATTGGACTCGTTTGCTTTAAGCTGGGCTTCTATGATTATTTTTTTTACTTTTATATCTGTTTCTTTTTCTATGTGTTCAGCTATTTTCTCAAGACTCATATTATCTGCTAATGCCTCAAAGTATCTGTAATAGCAATATTAATCCAAGTACAAATCCTATTATCCACAGCGTTTCAGGTATTACAAAGAAGAACAGTACCTGTCCAAATTTTTCTGGCTTTTCAGCAATGATTCCCATTCCTGCAGCACCTATTCCTTGCTGTGCCATTCCTGTACCTATTAAACCACCTGCTATTGCTATGGCTGCGGCTATTGCATATAAAGCGCCTGCGTCTGTTGTAACTACCATATTCTCTTACGTTTTTTTCTATTTTTAAGCTTTACTATTGTGCATTGAATTAAAATCAATTTTTTACTTTAAATTTCAAAGAGAAAGCTTTAAAAAGGGTAATAAAGCGAAAGGTATTTATACTAGTTCATTCATATGGTTTATCGTAAACATATGGAAATAAACTCAATACCTGATGATGTAATAGAATGCCTCTTTGATGCAATAGAAAAAGATAATAAACTTTATATTATCTTGAAAGAGGACAGCAAAGACAATGAAGAGAAGATAGAAAAAGTGTTTGGAAAAGATGTTGAATTTCTAGACATGATGGAAATAATGCAGAGAAAGATGTTTTCAGAACTAATGGATGCAACAAGCGTTTTCGATAATGAGCCTTTCCTGAATAAATTGGGCTTCAATGAGATAACCGAGATATTTTATGATCTTACAAAACTAGAGCAAAGCAGAAAAATGCTGTTTAATTATGCTCTTCTTGGTAGAAGGGGAAAAGAAGGATTATTACAGACTTTAGGAGGGGGTAGGCTAACAAAAAGCGCAATATTTGTACCTTCTGCAAATGAAAAGGGTGCAGAGGACTTTATAAAAAAGTGGAATGTTGAATACTTGAAAAAAAGAGTATTCATCTTAGGAGGGTAAAGTATGGAAGATGATGACAAAATGGAAATAAGTTTGAAGGTTGCAGAAGCACAGCAAGATGATATAGGACAAAATTTTGTAAGGATAGGAACGCCTTGGATGAAGCAGATAGGTGTCAGGCCGGGGGAGTTTGTAGAAATCGAAGGGAATAGAAAGACCGTTGCAAAAGTTGATAGAGCGCATCCTGGTGATTTAGGTTTGAATATAATCAGAATGGATGGTACTACAAGAAAGAATGCAAAAGCGGCCATAGGTGAAAATGTAATAGTCAGGAAAGTAGAGGTTTATGAAGCTGATGTAGTTAACCTTTCTCCTTTGTCTTCAATATCTATACGCGGTGCAGAAAATGTGGTGGGTAGGTTACTTTTAGATAGAGCAATATCGAAGGGAGATATAATAACGCTTGGCAGTGGAGGCAGAAGCTCATTTGCTTCGTTTTTTGGAGATGATAATGACATAATGCGTATATTTGAGAATACAGCATTTCCGTCTTTCCAATTCGGTTTCTCAGAGCTTCGTTTTTTGGTTACTTCTACATCACCAAAAGGATTTGTGATAATAACAGAAAATACTGACATAAACATATCGCCTGAACCTGTTAAACTTTCTGAGGAATCAAGAGTCAAGCATGTAAGCTATGAAGATGTAGGAGGTTTATCAGATGAAGTTTCAAAGATAAGGGAAATGGTCGAAATGCCATTGAAACACCCTGAGATATTTATGAGGTTGGGGATAACCCCTCCAAGAGGCGTTTTGCTTTACGGGCCTCCAGGAACAGGTAAAACTTTGCTTGCAAGGGCGGTTGCAGATGAAAGCGAAGCGCATTTCATAACAATAAACGGCCCAGAAGTAATGAGCAAGTGGGTTGGCGACGCAGAAAAGAAATTAAGAGAGATATTTGATGATGCAGAAAAGAACGCTCCGTCTATTATATTTATAGACGAAATAGATGCAATAGCAACAAAAAGAGAGGAAAGCATAGGGGAAGTTGAACATAGAGTCGTATCGCAGCTTCTCACATTAATGGACGGTTTGAGAAGTAGAGGAAAGGTAATTGTAATAGCTGCTACCAATAGACCAAATGCAATAGACCCAGCATTGCGTAGACCTGGAAGATTTGACAGGGAAATAATGTTTGGAGTTCCAAATGAAAAAGGAAGACTGGAAATACTAAACATACACACTAGAAACATGCCTCTTGACAAGAATGTTAAACTTGAAGAGATTTCAAAGATAACGCACGGTTTTGTCGGTGCAGATATAGAGTCGCTTATAAAAGAAGCAGCAATGAATGTAATAAGAAGAAATATAAATGAGTTAAATGTTAAGGAGGGCGATAACATACCAAAGACAGTTCTTGAAAAGCTTATAGTAACGATGGATGACTTCAGGGAAGCATTAAGGTTTGTAAGACCAAGTGCAATGCGTGAAGTTTTAGTTGAAAGACCAAGTGTTGGATGGGCAGATGTTGGTGGCTTAGAACAAGTTAAGGCGCAACTTAAAGAAGCAATAGACTGGCCTTTAAAACATCCAGACTCATTCAGAAGGGTAGGAATAACCCCGCCAAAAGGGATATTGCTTTACGGGCCTCCAGGAACAGGTAAAACTTTGCTTGCAAGAGCAGTCGCACATGAAACTGAATCGAATTTCATTGCAATAAAAGGACCGGAGATATACAATAAATATGTTGGTGAAAGCGAGAAAAGGATAAGAGAAATATTTGATAAGGCAAGGCAGGTTTCTCCATCTATCATTTTTATAGATGAGTTGGACAGTATAGCTTCTTCCAGGTCTAACTATGAAGGAAATAATGCAACCGAACAAGTAGTTAATCAATTACTTACAGAGTTGGATGGAATAGAACCTCTTAATAATGTAATTGTAATTGGAGCTACAAATAGGGTTGATAAGGTGGACTCTGCTATACTAAGAACTGGCAGATTTGATAATATTGTGTTTGTTCCTCCTCCAGATGAAGATGGAAGGAAAGACATACTTAAGGTATATCTAAATAAGATGCCTATAGAAGGAGATAAAGAAGCTCTTATCGATTACCTTATCAAAAAAACTGAAGGATACGTTGGCTCTGACTTGGAGAGGCTTTCTAAAGAAGCAGGTATGAACGCGCTTAGAAATAGTATCTCTGCAAGTAAAGTAACGAAAGAAGACTTTGAAAAGGCATTGGATCTAGTAAGGCCAAGCTTGACCACTGAAGACGCAAAGAAATACGAAGAAATGGCAAAGAAACTTTACAGTAAAAAAGAGAAGGCGAAGGAGCTTAATTACTTCGGTTGAGATGGATCACGAAGAAATATACAAGCTTATACTGAATGACGAACTTGGCTGGGAACACCTTATAACCACCATAATAAAGGACGAAGGAATGGATCCGATGGATATAGATCTTATAAAGATCGCCGACAGATTTGCTGCTTTAATCTCTAAAATAAATCAAATAGATTTTAGATTTGGAGGCAAATTTGTTTATACTGCTGCGATACTCCTTAAAATGAAGTCTGATACCGTTGTAGATGAAATACTGGAATTAAACGTCAAGAAACAGCATGAGGCCCAGCAAAGATACATAAAAGCCGTACCTTTTGATATAGCAGTAACATCAAAACTTCCTATTTTTAGAAGCAGGAAAATAACCTTAACAGAATTAATAAATACCATAAGAGAAGCTATGCGCTATAACACAAAACAGAAGATAAACTTTGAATTAAAACTCAAGGAAGTAAAGATAGAAGACAGAATAAGAACTCTTCTTTTAAAGTTGGCAAAGCTTTTCAATGCTAAGGAATTAGTATTATTTTCTGAGCTTGTAAATAAAAAGAACGATAGAAAAGAGATAATCTACACCCTGCTTCCACTTTTGTTTATATCAAATATGAATAAAGTAGAGATATCGCAAAGCGAACCTTTTGAGGAGATATATATAAAGAGTAGGGTAAGCAGTTGAAATTTATTTGCTTGTGAACTTTTAAAATCAATAAATGCGACTATTAGTATAGGATTAACATGGTAAAGATAACTGAATATGTTGAGGCACTTATATTCTCGTTCGGTGACGGTATAAGTCTTGAAGAGATTGTAAAAAGAACTAAATCTGACCCAATAATAATCAAAAAGGCAGTTAATGATCTAAATAAGTCTTATGAGGCTAGAAATAGCGCTTTTTACATATTAACCGAAGGGAATCTTTATAGGATGAGGTTGAGAAGTGATCTTTTGCACCTTGTACAAGATAACTTAAGAACAGATATGAGTAAAGGAGTTCTAATGACCCTAAGTTTAATAGTGTTAAATGGGAAGATACCTCAAAGTGAACTTGTTAAAAAGAGAGGTAGCATCTCATATCAGCATGTTAAGGAATTGCAGTCCAGGGGTTTAGTATCAGCAGCTATAGAAGATGGCAAAAAAATAATCAGAATTACACCTTTATTTTATGACTATTTCGATGTCGATAAAAAAGAGTTCAAAGAAATAAAAGAAACTATCCAGGAAGAAGTAAAAAAAGAAGATGATAAGACTATAGAATATAAGGGGAACTAAAATACCACAACCTTACGGTTTATATTAATTTGAGGTTTTTCCTCCTTAACAGTGTTGTCTGGCTTTTTTGGCTCTTCAACGGCCTTTTTTTCAGTTTGTGGCACTTCTGCCGCCTTTACCTTTTCTATTGCTGATTTTATTGCATTTCCTATCGCAGTAAAATCACTTTCTTCCATTTTCTGTGGCTGCCAAACATGATTTACAGTATCATCGTTATATCTGGGTATGAGGTGAATTAAAGCATGTGGAGTCACGCTGCCCTTTGTAAGCTCTTTGGTGTAAAGCATCTCTACGTTATCTGGAGCTAGTGACAGGAGTATTGCGTATCCAACTGCTCTTGCAACACTTATGTACTGAAGAAACTCGTCCTGCGGCATTTCGTATATATTATTATAATGTTTTTTTGGTATCATTATAACATGACCTTTGGAAGCAGGATTAATGTCTAAAACACCCATAACCATCTCATCTTCATATACCTCTTTTGAAGGCACTTTTTTGTTAGCTATCATGCAAAAAACGCATTTTTCCTCTTCCATAATTTTATTAAACGTTTAAAGTATTTATTCTTAAGTAAAATATTCTTGTGTTGCTTATTATTTTCTTGTGCGATTCATTTATTGTTTATTCTAAAAATATACAATTATACGCTGTGAAAATTACGATTTATAAAAAGCTTTTAAATAACAAAAACTTTGTAGTATAATGAAAGCAAAAAGCAACTTAAAGTTTGTCGACGAGGAGAAAAGAGCAGTCGATGCGGCGATCGGCCTTATTCTGTTCGGATTAGGAATAACCCTTATAGTATTTGGCTTGGTTTCCATACTTTCGACAGCAGTTCTAAGTGGGTATTTCTACAAGACTGTTACAACTCCTCCATCGTCTTACATATACCCTTTATTTGAGGTAATAATAGGAATAGTAGTGTTTTCCTTCTCAATGTGGGTATTTAAGGCAAAAATATAAGCATTATTTTATTTTTTATTTTTTTTACTTTTATTCTTGGTGAAAAAAGGAAAGATTTATATACTTCTTTATTGCTAAGTATTATGTAGGTGATAAATTATGGCATTATCGTTCAGTGAAGATTATATAGCAAAAATAAGGAGAATGTTTGGCTTAAACTTATATGAAGCAAAGGTTTGGCTGGCATTGCTTTCTCAAGGCAAGTCTACTTCAGGTAAATTAAGTGAAATAGCCAATATACCCAAGTCAAGAGCATACGATATACTAGTTTCGCTTGAAAACGGAGGTTTTATAGTTAGGGATTTAAGCAAGCCTATAAGTTATAGGGCTATTCCTCCTCAGGAATTGATAGAAAAACTAGAGGATAAGGCAAAGGAATCACTTGAACAGAAACTTGAAAAATTAAACAAGTTAAAAGGCAGTGCAATGTTAAATGACCTTCAAAATTTGTATGATAAAGGAATAAAATATGTTGATGAAGGCAAAGTTGCCAACTCATATCAAGGTTTAGATAATATATACTTCAGGATAAAGAAAAGCATAAACTCCGCAAAGGGGGAAATTGTATTGATTACAACAGAACAGTCCTTAGAAAGCAAGATAAGTGCACTTGAAAGAGCACTTAAAAAGGCAAAAGCCAATAATGTGACAGTGCACGTTTATGCTCCAGTAAAGGATGTTAATGAGACATTAATGAATGAGATAAAACAGTTTGGCAAGTTAAACAAAACAGACATTGACATAGGCAGATTTGTGATAGTAGACGGAAATGAGATATTTATATTCACTGAAAACGAGAGTGAAACTCATCCAAGTAACGAAGTAGTTCTTCACATAAAAGGCAAATATCTACCAGAGAAAATGAAAAAGCTGGTGTCCTCGCATGTTGTTAGCTAATGTCGTAAAAAGTCTGTGAATAGTTAGCATTTAATATTTAGAATTTTTTTAGATAGTTAAATATGACTTATATAAAACAGGTAGAACTTGATAACTTTAAGTCCTTTGCAGGACATATAAAGTTTGATTTTGTAAACGGGTTCAACGCAATAGCTGGTGCAAATGGTTCAGGTAAAAGTAACTTAATTGATGCGCTTCTTTTTGTATTTGGAGGTTCCTCAAAAAAGGAGATGAGATCAGATATTCTTACAGATCTTATATTCAATGGAGGAAAAAATGGTAGGCAGGCAGAGCACGCCAAAGTCAATGTCATACTAGACAATTCAAAAAAAGAATTTCACGGAATTGAAGAAAATGAAGTTTCAATAAGCAGAAAGGTCGATAAAAACGGAAAAAGTGTTTACAGGGTAAATGGAAAGGCTTCTACCAGGGAAGAAGTCTTAAATGTATTATCTTTAGTAAAATTCAGGCAAGATGGATTTAACATAATCCCACAGGGAAGGATATTAGAAGTAGTTGGAACTTCTAATGAGGATAGGTTGAATCTTATAAATGATCTTTCCGGTATCAGTGTATTTGAAGATAAAAAAAGCAAAGCCATGAACGAAATGAGAAAAGTAGAGAGCAATATATCAAAAATTGATACTGTTCTAAATGAAAAACGCAAATTAATGGCCCAACTAGAAAAAGAAAAAACAAGAGCCATAGAATTTCAGCAGCTTAAAGAGAGGTATTCGGCCCTACTTTCTAAGCAGTCAATGATAAAGAGAGATCTTGCATTTTCAGAGTTACAGTCTATACTTGAGCAACTCAAAGAAGCAGAGAAAGGAAATGAAACACTAGCATCAGAAATTGAAAAGTTAAATGATCGTGTGAAAAAGATAAATGAAGAAATAAATGTTATAAACACAAAGGCCGAGGCAGAAGGAGAAAAAGAAATCCTTGATGCGGAAAACAAAGCAAAAGAATTTGATTCTGAGCTAGCCAGATTGAATGCGGTTCTTAAAAATGATAATGACCAATTGAATAATATTATTACATCAATCGATGAATTATCAAAATCCCAAGAAGAGATTAAACAGCAGATAAAAACTGAAGAAAGCGAGAAAAAGAATCTAGAAGAAAAAATAGATGCATTAAATTCAAAAAAGCTTCTCCTCATAGAAAGTGAATCGAAAACTCAGAATTATGTTAAAAATAAGGAAGTATTAGAGAAGAAAATTTATGATATAGATAAAAAAATATACGAGCAGAAAATTGCTCTGGCTAATTATCCAAAAATTGCAGAGATACAGGAGGCACTTACATCTTTTGATTCAAATAAAAATGAAATTGAGAAAACAATAAAGGAAATGACCTTATCATTTTCGGAGTTAAAGCCAGAAATTGACAAATTAAAAGCACAGGTAAAACGGGAAGCAGATGCAATATACCTACTCAGAGAGAATCTTTTTAATCAGAGGAATTCTTTGTCGTATCAGAACAAAGTAATTGAGATAGTTAATAGACTCAAAAAGGAAATAAATGGTATCTATGGAACAGTCTCAGAGCTTTTCTCACTAAAAAATGAAGAGTACTCTATTCCAGTATTGAGATCAATAGGCAGGCGGTCAGAATTCATAGTTGTAGAAAATGAAGAGGTAGCAAGGCAGTGTATAGATAAATTAAAAAAAGACAAGCTGGGCTTTTACACATTTATACCTATAACTACAGTGAGAAGTAGTTATAACTTCAATAAAATAGATGATACAAGAGTAATTGATTACATTATAAATCTTGTAAATTTCGAGCAAAATTTGCTTCGAGTAATGCAGTTTGTTTTTGGTGATACTATACTTGTAAGAGATTTTGATGCAGCAAAAGAACTTATAAGCAAATATAGGATGGTTTTACAGGACGGAACCGTGTTTGAGAGAACTGGGACTGTATCAGGAGGCCATTTCGATATACCAAATATCCTAAATGTTAATAAAAAGATAGCTGAGATAACTGCTGAGTTAGACACGCATTCAAAGCTAAAAGAAAAATACGATGAAGAAGTTATTGAGAAAGAATCAACTTTGAATTCTTTAATGACAGAAATTAAGGTAAGACAGAAAACTCTAGATGAAACAAAAATAAAAATTAATCAGCTTTTGAAAGAAAAATCAAAATTCACAGGCACAGAATCAGAAATTTCTGACAGCATAAGGGCTCTTGAAGGAGAAAAGACAAATTTAAGTTCAAAATTAGAAGAGCTTGAAAAAGACAAGCCAGAAAAAATAATAGACCACAAAAAAGAAATAGAAGCTTTGGATAGAGAAGTTAATGAGCTTCAGGTAAAGGTTGCTACTTCTGGCAACAAACTTTCTGCTGTTTTAATGTCAGAAATAAACAATCTTGAAAAAAGATTTTCGCAGCTTAATAAAGAAAGAGATAAATTTGAAAATGAAATTGAAGAGGTACAAAATGCAATAAAAGATACTCAGGAAAACTATGATAAGGCTAGAAAAGAGCTTTCAGCTAGGTCAAATAATCTAAGCATGTTAAGAAAGAGGAGAAATGAGCTTTCAATTGAACTTGGAACGCTTCAAAAACAACATGACGATATATATAATCGCTCACAGAAGATAGTTTCAGATTTAAATGCTTTAAAGGTAAAAGAGGCCGGTTCAAAGGTTAAATTTGAAACCGCGGAAGAAGAATATAATAAGTATAAGGTTGATGGGGTAAAAATTGAGGAAGGAGAAACAATTGAAAAAATAACAAAAGAGCTAAATCAATTAAACTCAAAGATAAATTCCTTTGGTCCTATAAATGAACTTGCGCTGAAAACATTTATGGAAACTCAGCAGCAATATGAGGAATTTAACGTAAAGCTAGAGAAATTAAATGAGGAAAAAGGAAGGATACTTGCAGTAATATCCGAGATAGAGCAGAAAAAATTAGAATCTTTTATGAAAACTTTATCGGATATAAACTCCATTTTTACAAAGGTTTTCAATTCAATTACAAAAGGAAAAGCAGAGCTTGTGCCAGAAGATCCTAATAATGTGTTTTCATCAGGTTTGGATATTGCGGTTGAGCTTCCAAATAAACGTGTAAGAAATATAAGAGGGTTAAGCGGAGGAGAACTTTCAGTGCTTGCTATATCTTTGATAATGGCATTGTCAAAATACACAGACGCAGTTTTCTATGTTCTAGATGAGGTGGATGCAGCTTTGGATGCTATCAATGCAGGAAATTTCTCTGCACTTGTCAAGGCATATTCTGATTCATCACAGTTTATAATAATCTCTCACAATGAAACGACTCTTATAAATGCAGATGTAATATACGGTGTAACGATGAATGACCAAGGGATAAGTAGGGTTGTAAGTGTAAAAATGCCAGAGCAGAGCAATCAATAGGCTATACTGCTTATAACATCAGATATCTCAGTTAGTGTAAGTTCTTTAACTTGTTTATTTCCAATAGATTTAATCTTTTCTGGCAAATCTTGAAATACCTGTTTGCTTTCTTTTTTTGTTTTGGAATTAAGTGAGATAACCGCATTCATAAATGCGTTTTTTAATAGCATCTCCCTTCTTCTGAATATCTCTTGGAATATGTCATTTTTTTTCTTTGTGATTTTTATCATCCTACTTGTTACTCTAGGGACAGGATAAAATGATTCTTTTTTTACTTCTGTTATTTCTTCAAATTTGAAAAATATTTTTTCTATAGAAGAGAATTTTGTTTCATTTTTATCTGACAAAAGCTGTTTTGATATTGTATTTGGTATTATCATTACCCCCGAATAAAAATCATAGGAAGATAGTTTGTCAATTATCCTATCAGTAATATTATACGGCGGATTAGATATTATTTTATTAAATTTAGGGTATATCATCTCTAAAGCATCTGCATTTATAATCTGGACATTTGGATCTATTTCATATTTGTCGATTAAATATGAGTAACATTTTATTTCCTTTTCAATTGCAATTATATGGCATTTTTTGCTAACTACGCTTTCTATGCTTCCGAATCCAGCTCCGATATCTAATACAATATCAGATGGTTCTAATTTAGCATTTTCTATTTCTTCAGCAAGCACATCTTCATCCACTAAGAAATTCTGCCCGTTTTCATTGTCACTTTTTATTTTATCATCTTCAACTAATCTTATTATTAAATCCTTCAATTGTCCCATATCACTTTGAATGACCACGGGGAGGTTTCAATCTTTCTACTAAATACTCTTGTCCACAAGATTTACAATTAAACACATATTTCTCTTTATTTTTGCCATTTTCTCTGACTTTTTCAATTTTTAATTCTGATTCAAAATCGTTATCTTTTTTGCATTTCGGGCATTTAAACACAAAATGAAAATTAGTTTCCCCGGTTTCTCTGTATATCATTAGTTTCTCACTTTTGTCGTCAAAACTAATAAACGATTTTTTTATAAAATTAATTTTGTTTATGTCCATACAAGAAAACGTTTTTTTTATTTTATATATCTTTTTATTCTATTTTTATACGATTTAATTCTCCGCTTTCTTTTATCCAGATAGACCAGCAAAGTTCAGTCTGGCTAATACCATATCTTTTACTTATTTTCATCCCTTCACTTATGCATTCATAAGGGTTTTTTAGAGGTTTAAAATTTCTGGTTATCCAATTCATTATAACTTTATCTGGCATTATAGTGTCTACTCCACTCTGTATACGGAGGTATTGGAAAGTGCTTAATCCTACTCCTTTTATTCTTCCGATTTCATCTTCTTTAAATTTAAATGGATCAGCATTTTTGGCCCATTCCTTTAAAGCTTCTATCTCGCTTTTTTTAGGGTCTTTTTTAGATATAACCTTACATATTTCTTTCATTGCAGCCCATACCCTCTTGTTTTTGAATAATGTGAGCAGCTCATTTTTGTTTATTTTGCTAAAATCAGAGCAGTTTAAAACTTTCCCACTTTTTATATATTTTTCACGAAAATAATTTACTTTTGGTAGAACTACAGTGAAATAGTTTAATCCAGTGCTGTCTAGGCAGGAATCTAATATAATCAAAACGGCATTTCCACCCCACCGTTTACCTTTTTTGCATAGCTTAGCAAATCTTTCAGCTTCGGTTTTTATTTCACTTCCGAAAAGCTTTAATTCATTATCTTTCATTATTAAACAATAAATGTAGCTTATATTTATTATATTTAGTTTTTACTACGTGTAAAAATATATATAAAGGTAAAAAGCATAAGTAGAGTATTATTTCAATAATATGAAAGTACCAAGGTCAAGAAGAAGGGGAAAGAGCAGAGTTTTCAGAGTCAACGATTTCAAAGCCATCGGCAAGGTAAAACTCCCAAACTCAAGTGAGCCTATGAATGCAAGAGTAATAAAACTTATTCATGATCCTTACAGAACAGCTCCGCTTATGCAGTTAAAATTTGAGAATGGTTCTACATCCTTTTTGCCCGCATTTGTTGGGGCGTATGAAGGAATGATAATAACTTATATGAAAGGTGACAGTATAAAAGAGGGCTCGGTTTTAAGGCTTGGAGATATGCCAACCGGTACAAACGTATACAATGTTGAGTTAAAAGCTGGCGATGGCGGTAAATTAATAAGATCTGGTGGTAACAGCGCAAGGATAATGGAAAATAATGGCAATGAAGTTGCACTTTCGCTTTCAAGCGGCAAGATTCTTAGATTAAAGCAAGACTGCAGAGCAGTTGTTGGTAAAATAGCTAATGCAGGCAGAAAAGAAAAACCATTTTATAAGGCTGGAAATAAGTATCACCTCATAAAAGCCAGAAGCAAATATTGGCCTATGAATGCGGCAGTTGCAATGAATGCTTATGAACATAAGTTTGGAGGTAAAAGAAGAAGTACTCAGCACAAGTCTAAGAGCTCTGCAAGGAACTCACCTCCAGGTGCAAAAGTAGGAGCTATCGCCCCTAAGAGGACAGGTGTTAGGTAATGGAAGAGTATAAATTCAGAGGCAAAAGCATAGATGATCTCAAAAAGATGTCAATTCAGGAGCTTATGGTAATAGCGAATGCAGATTTTAGGAGGGCTTTTAAAAGGGGCTTATCACCTGAAGAAAAGGCATTTTTAAAAAATATGGATAAAAAGTCTGCAAAGTCTAAGAACATAAGAACACATATGAGAGAAATGTTTATACTTCCAAGTTTTGTTGGATTGACAATACATGTATACAACGGAAAAGAATTCATACCTATCGAGATAAAACCTTCAATGGTGTTTCATCGTCTTGGAGAATTTGCATTAAGTACAAAACAGGTTAAACATGGTTCTCCAGGTATGAAAGCTACACGTTCAAGCGGTTTTGTGCCAATTAAGTAAATATGATAACGAAATTACAAGTGAAAAGAGAAGGGATGCCGATATCCGTTAAGCATACTCATGAAATAATTGAGGCTGTTAAAGGTAAGGAAATCTCAAAAGCCACTACTTTTCTAAAAAAAGTACTTCTTAAGGAAGAATATGTCCCATTTAGAAAATACCCTAGTAAAGGACATAAGCATGGTGTACCAGCAGGTTATCCTCAAAAGGCGACAAAGCAGGTAATCTCAATGCTTCAAGAACTCAAAGCGAATGCAAAGAATATGGGTTTTGATGATTCAAAGATAGTTATAAGCAGTTATGCATTAGGAAGAGGAGGTTATCCTAGGTTCTCAAGCGGTACAGTTTATAGACACGGTAAAAGAACTAATCTTACTATCTATTCAATGATTGATCAAGAGCGAAAGATGCCTCAAAAGAAGGCTGCTGTTGAAAAGAAAACAGAAGAGGATGTTGAGAAGAAAGAAACTAGCACCGAAGTAAAAAATGATAATCCAGAAAAAATTGAAGAAAAAACAGATAAAGTTGAAGAACAGCAAACTAATAAAAGCGTAGAAAGTAATGATTTGAAGGCGGAGAAATAAAATGTTACCGAAAAAAATAGTTGCAAATAGAGTTAATGATGAAACAGCTAGGGAATATCTTTTCAAGAAATTTAGCAGGTTTGGAATAAGCGATATAAGAATAGAAAAGACTCCGTTAGGTATGAAAATTGTTATAAAGACTCCAAAGCCAGGTGCAATAATTACAAGAGCTAATCAAATACTAAGAGAAAGTTCAAAAGAGCTTGGTGAGTATTTCAATCAAGAATCTCCAAGAATAGAAGTAGAAGGCTCGCAGGATCCTAATCTGGATCCAGCAATAGTTGCAGATTCAATAGCTTTTAAGATAGCTAAATACGGCCCAATGAAGTACAAAGTGGTTGCTCACAAAGCAATGGACAGTATAATGTCTGCTGGTGCTAGAGGCGTAGAAATAGAGATAGGTGGAGTAATCAAAGAAAGAGCTGCGCATTTTAAGTTTAGGCCTACTGGAAGTGTTATGCCGAAAACAGGCCAAGTAGAATTTTTCGGCGTCAGAAGCGCTAAAAAGCAATTAGTACTTAAAAGAGGATCAATAGGAATAAAAGTTACAATAGTTGTGCCAACTGAAAACATAGGAGGAGTAAAAATAAATGATGGAAGAAAATCTGAAGGACTTGGAAATGGAACTTCTGAAAATGAACATAAAGAAGACGCAGGGGCTCCAGCCAGCTGATGCTGGTAAGTACAGGCATTTAAAGAAGAAGGTAGCTCAGCTGAAGAATGAGCTTAGACAGAAAGAGCTTTTAAGCTCTAAGTCAAGTAAATAGTTTTTTATATAGTTCCTGCAAAAGCGATGTATCTGTATAATAAGATTATAGACTTTCTGCAATAGATGGCAAATCAAGTAAATATCTTTTATTTATTTAAAAAAGGCTTTATGTTAGTAAAAAGCTTCTATTCTTATACTAAAAGATAATTACCCATTTATCAAATCAAATAAAGTATCTAACTGTGCCCTTTTTGCTTCAATCTGTGCCTTCATTTTCTTATATTCATCTTCACTTATTTTACCAGAAACAAAATTTCTTTCTAAGTCTGCAGATTCCTTCTCTATCTCTCTTAATTTGGTGTTTAGTTTGGTTGATCCTTGCGGCCCCATCGAAAGACTATTTGACACATTGTTTGCCAATTGTCGTTTATCTAATTTATTTCCATATTTTCTTGACAGTTCACTATACATTTCTGTCATATCTCCTTCCAATTTAGAATATGAGTCTTTATCCTTGAATTTACAGTCTCCTGCAAGAACTACTCTAACATTTGCGGATTCTTCTGTTGGGTCATAAACACCTATTATTTTTGCCCACAGGAATATTGGAACAATCTTTTTTATTTCAAAAAACAACAAAGCAAGCACAAAAAACGCTATCATTCCGTAAAGTACTAACGCAGATGACGAATAGCTAAAGTGCGTTATATTAGTGTAGATATTTGTTCTGTATGAGACTAAAAGTAATGCTAAAAGGATTACGCCGATTATAAGGCATGCTTTCCAGGCAATTGGGTATTTTGAGCCTTTTTTATTATCTTTCGCGCTTTTCAATAGTGCCCTTATAGGTTTTGCGTTTCCTCCGCGAAAGGTTTCTTCTAATTCATTATCTTGGAATTTTGCAAGTTCATTTAGTAATATCTTATAATCCATATCTGTCATGTATTCAGATACTTGGTTTCTTAATACTTGTGGATCATCACTTTTAATGTAAAGATCATAGAACACATGTCTTTTCTCTAATTCTTGAGTATCAAATTCTTTTTCGTAGTTCTTTATGCTGAAGCCAATCATAAAAATATATGATTTCGTTTAAATAAATAAGTATTATTTGCATTATAACGTTTGATTATAGCACTAAAACCATTTATTTAAAAAAATACTAACTAATCAAATGGATTTAGGATCTATTGGGTTTTTGGTAATATCTGCGCTGCTTATATCTACAGCTATACTTATGGTATCCACTAAAAACCTTATACACTCTCTTTTATACATGTTCATGTTTGTAATCTCTGTAACTGCAATGATTCTTTATTTAAATGCAGTCTTTTTAGGTATAGCAGAGCTTATAATATATAATGGAGGAATAGTACTTTTGTTAGCCATTGGCATAAGCTCAATGCCAGAGGGCACTGTAAAAAGGATAAATTCCAAGCTCTCGTTTGCTCTTCCAGTAATAGTTCTTGCAGTTACCTCGTTTCTACTTTTGAAAATGCCTTCTAGTTCATATTCTTCTAGTTTAAATTACACAAATTTCGGAACATACTTCTTCCAAAATTACGCAGGCTTGCTTCTAGTTCTTGCTTTTACCGCAATAGCGAGTATATTCTCAACAATATATATTATAAGTAAAGGTGAAAAAGTATGATACCCGAAGAATATTTCCTGCTGCTTACAAGTATACTTTTTGTTATTGGGATTTACGGTATATTATCAAGGAGAGAAGGGATATCCATTATCATCTCTTCAGAAATTATAGTTAATGCGGCGATAATAAACTTTGTATCTGCTGCTAATTTTTATTCAGCATTGAATGGAATAAGCTACGCGTTGATAACTCTAATAATGATAGTATTTGAAACAGTCGTTTTTATCGCTTTAATGGTGATCTTCTCAAGAAAGACAGGTTCTCTTTCAATATCCAAGTTAGGGAGGTATAAAGGTTAATATGCTATACTTAATTCTGATACCATTGCTTATTTCTGCCATTTTAATACCCCTACTGAAGGAAAGGAAGAGGCTAAGTTGGTTAGTTGCTTTGTCTGCAACTTTAGTATCCTTCCTGCTTTCAATTTTCTTCTTTATTTTATATTTTAATAAAAATGTAATAGAAAGTTATAACTGGTTCTCATTTGGGGGTTTATCTTTCTCCTTGTCATTTATTGGAAACAATCTGACAATTTTCATGGCTTTACTTGTTTCATTTATATCAATAATGGTTCTTTTGTTTGCAGGCGCTTATATAAAAAAGGAAAAGCAGGCCCGTTTCTATTCTGAGATGTCTTTTTTTATATTTTCTATGCTAGGTCTAGTTCTATCAAATAGCTTGCTTTTATTTTTTATATTTTGGGAATTTGTAGGCATAACCTCTTATCTTCTTATTGGATTTTGGTATGATCGGGAAGGGCCGGCTGTATCAAGTAAGAAAGCACTTCTAATAACAAGAGTAGGAGATCTTTCATTCCTCACTGCTATAATAATAATATTTTCTTCGATCAAGACCTTTTCGATATCAACACTTCTGGTATCGATTTATTCTATGCCCACAACAGTAATAATATTAACCGGATCTCTTTTTACAATTGCAGCGCTTTCAAAAGCCGCTCAGTTCCCATTTTATACCTGGTTAATAGATGCTATGGAAGGTCCTACTCCAGTAAGTTCTTTGCTTCATTCTGCTACAATGGTTGCAGCAGGTGCTTACCTGTTAGTAAGGCTGCTTCCGCTTATTTCTGCAGCCGGCCTTCAGAATCTAATAGTTATTTTAGGATTTGTTACCGCATTTATTGGTGCATTATTAGGTTTAAGAGAAAGGCATCTGAAAAAGATACTTGCTTATTCAACGATAGAAAGCTTGGCTTTCATGTTTATAGCTATAGGCACTTTGAATGCAGGAGGAGCTATATTTTACTTATTTACACATGCAGTTTTCAAGTCAATGCTTTTTGTAATAAGCGGGGCGCTTGCGCTTACATTTGGAACATATGACCTATATGAACTCAGCAAAAATAAGTTAGGAGGTATCTGGCTTACTATACCTTCTTTTATTGGTTTTGCTTCAATTTCTGCCATCCCTCCCTTTATGAGTTTTTTCGCCCATTCTGCACTTACATATAATTTCAATATATTCGAGAATATAGCATTTATTTTTGTAGCGTTTCTCACTGCGCTTTTTTCCTTTAGAGCGTTTTTTGTTATTTTTAGGATTAAGGCAACTAAAGGGATAAAAAAAGAATTTAATCTTCTCTTCCCTATAATATTACTTTCGATTATATCTACTATAGGGGGGATCTTCTTGTTCTTTTTCAAGGATATAATAACTATTGAATACTCATTTGATATTTTCTCATTTATAGCACTTGCTTCAACTTTGTTTGGGGTATTTGTTTCGTATGAGTTCTTTTATTTAAAGAAAGGCCAGTCATTTGTATCTAAAATGAATAGTTTAGGGTCAAAGCTTGCAAACTACAGGTATGAAAAATTTATAATCGCCGTAGGGAATGCAATTTCAGATTTAGGTTTTTACTTCGGAAAGTTTGATTTTATGTTTTCGAACGCGATGTCCAGAGCTGCAGAATCGACCTTTGTATTATCCTCTAAAACAAGAGAAATTGAAAATGGAGATTCATTCAGGTATATAACAGCTGTTATTATAGGATTGACTGTTATTATACTAGTTGCGGTGGTTTTTGTATGGTAAACTTAACACTCCTTTTGATTGTTCCAGCATTAGGCATACTCTTAATTATATTAAGAAGATTTTATGAAAAGTTCGTTTCTCCAGAAATAATTGTATTTTCTGTTATGGTATTGAATGCCATTTTGTTTGGATTAGGTTTGGTTTTTGGTTTTGGTAATTTTAGTGTAAATATAAACTCAAGTATAAGTTTAGCATTTTCTCTCCAAGAGAATTTCATAACCATACCATTTCTTTTTCTTGCAACGGTCGTGCCTCTTGCTATACTGTTGTTTGCTGTGAAGGAAATAAAAGAAAGTAAGGATATTTTCTATATTTTTTATCTTCTTGTTTACCTATCAGTTATATCCGTTTTTATATCCTCTAATCTGTTAATATTCTTTGTTTTTTGGGAGGTCGCAGTTCTATCCCTTTTCTTTATTACAGGATTATGGGGAGACAAGAAAAAAGGAAAGAAAGCCGCAATGAAATTTTTAGTGTTTACACAGTTTGGAAGTCTCACTTTACTTGCAGTCTTTATACTTCTTTTTCTTTACACCGGCAGTTTCAATTTTTCTGTAATTGCATCAAAAATGTCTTTGTTGCCTTCTTATATTGAGTACATCGCATTTTTCCTTCTTCTTATAACAGTTATGATAAAGATGCCAATATTTCCGTTGCATGGTTGGCTTTTAGATTCCTACTATTATTCCCCTTCTTCTGGAACAATGTTCTTGTCAAGCATGCTTTCAAAATTAGGAGGATTTGCCTTTATTCTATTTGGTTTTGGTCTTTTTAGAAATGTGCTAATTGCCTTTCGTTTGCCGCTTATTTCTTTAGGAGTTTTTACTGCTGTATACATTGCATTTACAGCTTCTGGTCAAAAGGACCTGAAAAAACTTCTTTCTTATTCAAGTATGTTTTATATGGCCCTGATTTTTATAGGAGTATCTTCTGGGGTTAATACTGCTATTGCAGGTTCTATTTTATTGATGGTAAGTCATGCTTTCATAATAACGTTGTTGTTTGGAGTTTCGTATATACTACTAAAGAGGACAGGTACAAATGAGATGGAAAGTATGGGAGGTATTATGTCGAAGATGCCGATACTTTCTTTTTTCTTGGTATTTGGCATATTTGCAAGTCTAGGCATACCTGGTTTATCTAATTTTCCCGGAGAACTCTTGATATTTATAGGTTCATATAGTGTTGCAGGGATATCTCTTATCGCTATATTCGGAATAATGCTATCAACTAATTATTATCTAAGGGTTATTAAACAGTCTTTATTTGGGCAATTAAAAAAGACATTTGCAAGTTTGAAGGATATATCAAGGGCCGAAGTAATAACTATGGGTTTCTTGTCGTTTTTTATACTTTTAATTGGATTATTCCCTTCATTATTACTAAACACCCTTGGAGGATTATAAAATGGAATACCTAAATCCACAATACGTTTTATTTGCTGGGATACTAGCTATTATACTTCTTGATTTTTTAAGGCATAGTGCAAAAAGTGATAAGAAGGCCTTTTTGCATTATCTAACTGCCGCTGTTTTTGGCCTTGCATTTATTTTTGATATTTTGTACGGCAATATGGATATAAGCTTGTTTTCGGAAGTTTCTTATTCTCAGTTTGTGGTCGGCTTTATGTTATTTATCTCATTTTTTGTATATCTATTTATAATATCAGATAAGAATGATCATAGTATTGCATTAGATATATCCTACCTATCTGCTGTTCTTGGTTCAACGCTTGTGGTAATATCAAGCAATTTAATCTCCTTATTTTTATCAATCGAGTTACTATCAATAGCGTCATATGCATTGGTTTACATGTATAAATCAGGGAATGCACTAGAAGGCGCTGTAAAATATCTTTCAACTGGCATAATCTCAATGGTTATTTTGATCTTTGGAATATCGCTTATATATGCTGGGGCAGGTACACTGTCTTTCTCTTCCCTGCACGTAATTTCGTATCTCCCATTTATTGCTGGTGTTGCAATAGTTATAGCAGGGCTTGGATTTAAATCAACATTGGTTCCTTTTCACATGTGGGCTCCTGATACTTATGAGGCCTCAAAAAGCTCTGTTACAGCATTTATATCTTCTGTATCCAAAGCAGCAGGCTTAATTGCAATGATAAGAATATTTTTCTTTGCATTGCCAGTTTCTTCAGCATTTGTAACGGTTCTTTTCCTTTCAATAGCTCTTATAACAATCTTTTTGAGCGCATTTCTTGCGTCTGTGCAAGACAGGATAAAGAGAATACTTGCGTATTCAAGCATTTCACAGGCAGGTTTTGCATTCATAAGCATAGCAGTTCTTACAACAAGAGGGATAAATGCTGCAATATTTTATATATTTGCATTTGCAGTAGCAGATGCAATAGTGTTCCTTGCATATGATATGTTTGAGAACAAAAAGATTATCTATAAAAAACAAAGCAATTCAATTACGCAAGTTTCAAGGATAAGTGCAATAGCTTTTTTTATAGGAATATTGTCACTTGCAGGGTTTCCACCGACAATAGGATTTTTTGGAAAGCTTTTAATCTTTTATGCCTTGTTTAGCAGTGGTTACTTTTTAGTTGTTATACTTACATTTTTCGCTCTTCTGGTTTCTACTTTCTATTATTTTAATATACTGTCAGAAATGCATGTTGTTGATAAAATAATTAAAAATAAAAATAAAATAAAAATAAAAACCGAACAAAGGATAAAAGAAACAATCCTAATTATACTTACATTAGCTCTTTTTGTAGGGGTAATATTTGCATAAGTAAAGAATTATAATTAATATAAATTCTGCTTAATGATTCATATGGAAATAGAGGACTTTGATTTTAGATTCAAGAAGGGTTCTAGGGCCGTTTTTGTCGGAGATTATGCAATAGTTGGTGATATTCACCTCGGTTTCGAAGAAGAAATAAACGATTATGGTTACAATATCTGGGAAAAAACCGATGAAATAACTGGTAAATTAACAGCATTAAACTCAAAAAAACTTATTTTGTTAGGGGATATCCGTAAAGAGTACACTCAAATAAAACCAAAAGAGGGCGGTGTTCTAATTAAATTTTTCTCGAATTTATCCAACAATTTTGATGAAGTAATTTTAACAAAAGGAAATCATGATGGTGGAATAGAGAAGATAACTGGCAGGTTTAACAACATTTTTGTTAAAAACGAGTTTATACACAACAAAATCGGTTTTATGCATGGACATGCATTTCCCTCGATGGAATTTATTAATAGTGTAAATACCCTCTGCATGAGCCACATACACCCTTCATTTACTTTTAAAGATTCAAATGGGGTAACATACAAAGAAGACTGCTTTTTAATGCTTAAAATAAAGCTGCCAAAAACTGAATATCCTTCATCTAAGCTAAAAAATGCTTTAGTTCTGCCAAAATTTAATCCTTACATTGGAAGTTCTACAGAAATAAACAACAGGGGAATACTAAAATACTCCAAAATAGAAACAAGAATGACTTTAGATTTGGCAGTATTTTAAAAAGGAATGGTTATAAATTAAAACCCTCCTTATAAATAATATGAGTCCAGGAGAGTTTTGGGTTTTTGTAATTGGTATACTAGCATTTATTGTGCTTTTTCTCTTGAGCATTTTTATCCCAAGCTTATTTTATGCGTTTATTCTCATTTTTATAATATTGTTAGCAGTAATCTTCTTTATCACTTTTGTAAAAAAATACAGCCAGTTTGAAAGAGGCATAATATTTAGACTGGGAAAGTTTAATCGTATAGCTGGTCCTGGCTGGGCGATAGTATTACCTTTTTTCGAAGAGGAATACAAAAAAGTAGATGTAAGAGTTAAAATGATGGAAATAACTTCATCAGACATATTTACTTCTGATGACCTGAAAATTTCCCTAGAAGGTACTATATATTATCAGATTGTGGACCCTGAAAAGGCGACTTTGCAGATCGACAATTATGGGCAAGGGTTGTCAAACTTAGTTCAGTCCGCAATAAGGAATGCAATAGCTTCTTTAACTATGAGGCAGGTTTTTGGCAGCCTTGACAGGCTAAATGACATACTTGCAGATGCAATAAGACATATGACCTGGAAGTGGGGTATAGATGTACCTTCTGTTCAGGTTAGATCAGTTTCTCCTTCAAATGAGGTTATACAAGCTATGCAGCAGCCGGAGATTGCGGCTAATTTGTTGCAGGCCCAGCGGTTTAAGGCTGAAGCACAGAAAATAGTTATGGAAGCTATAGGAGAAGGCAGCAAGTCACTGGATGATAAATCCATAGTGTATCTCTATCTTCAGGCCCTTAAGCAGATAGGTGAATCTAGCTCTTCAAAGATAGTACTACCAATGCAGTTTATGCAAAACGCAGGAAGCATGCTTGGCGGGATAGCAGGTCTTTCTACAACTGCGCTTGCTTCTTTAGGTGGACAGGAAAATGTTCAGAATGTTATAGATAAAATAAAAGAGAAGATATCTCAAGTAAATTCTTAATTTAATTGATCTAATATTCTATATATCTCTTGTAAGTTCTCTATTACAAAATCAGGTTTACTTTTAGAGATTTTATGTTTTTCTTCGTTGTATTTGTCAAAAAGCACAGTCTTCATACCTGCCGCCTTTGCATTGTCTATGTCTATTTCTGGAGTATCACCTACAAATAATACCTCATCTATTTTAAGTTTCAGCATTGCAGCTGTTTTTTTAAAAGCATTAGGGTCATGTTTACTTTCCAGTATATTATTTCTTGCAATTACCTTTACATCAAACTTTCCATTGTAGTCAAATTTATCTAGAGTTGTTTTTTTAAGGCCAGGGTAAAGACCTTCTCCCGTTAATATTCCTATCTTTAAATTCCTCTTTTTAAGTCCATTCAATACCTCGTCTACTCCCTCTGTAAACTCCATCCGGTTAATAAGGTGGCTCTCAAAAATTTCTGAATATATATCTATTTGTTTTGCGTCTATGTCTAAACCACTTTCTTCTGCAAATATCTCATAGAAAAGTCGTTTGTATCTTTTAAGAGGGTCTACACGATCAAACTTTTTTTGGACTTTTTTCTTTATACTATCAAAGGTTTTCAAATCCATTGTTTTAAAATCTTCTTGCATCTTATTTAAAATTAATTTATTAGCGTTGTCTATTGTTTTTGAAGAATTTATCAAGGTGTTATCAAAATCGAATATTATTCCTTTTATTTTCATATTATTAAATAAGCCTCCGACGGGTGCTGGCCCCGCGACCTTCTGCTTACAAGGCAGACGCTCTACCGCTGAGCTACGGAGGCTTAATAAATCTAATTTAATAGTCTATTACATTCAAGTAAACTTATATATTTTATGTTTGTTGTTAATTTATGTTATACATGGAAGAATACGAAGTAATTGAGCATTTAAAATCTAATCCAAAGCTCGCTGAAAATAAATTTTTGATAGTCGCAATAAATTACAAAGAACCGACTTATATAAAATTTCTAAGCGATTCTGATTTTAAAGTCGGAGATAAGGTAATGGTTGATAACAGTGATGTTTTTTTAAATCAGAAAAAAATAAGCCAGATATCTGAAGTAAAAAAGGCAAATGACATAAAGATTGATACTAGGTACGACATAAAATATACAGGAGGTTATTCAATGGACGGTAAGAAAGTTTACTTGGACGAACATTTCCCTAAAAATATAAATGTTGACGGTAAAACCATTGATACTATAGAAAGTATTGACAGACATCATGAAGTTACTGAAAAATGGCTTATAGACGATGCGTATGAGTATGCATATGCGCATGAGATTGCTACTAAAATTGAAAGAGAGTACGTTGAATCCTTAGGCATAAATTGGGATGATTATTGCAAGGAAGTAAATAAAAATCTGCATGAGGTTTATGCTTCAAAGGCCGAAAAGACTCCCTCCGATTTGGATTTAGCGCCATATTTTTACTCAAAAGATGAAAAAGCGTTAAAGGAAATAAGAGAAACCAAAAATTAGTGTGTTTTTATTTTTTGTATTAAAGCATTAATACAATTTAGAGTTATTTTTAGTATGGATGTAAAATTTATAGATGCACATGCACACATAAGCGATAATTCATTGTTAAGTACTAGAGAGGAGTTTCTAGAAAAGATTTCAGATTCTTATATTATACTAAACTCTGGCGAAAATAAGGAAGATAGCAAAAGAATATTAAATGATAGCAAAAATTACAAATTCTTACTGCCTTGTATAGGGTTACACCCAAATAAAATAGCATATATGAGTTATGACAAGGCTCAAGAGGAGTTTAATTATATATTAGAAAACATAGACCAGTTTTTTGCAGTTTCTGAAATCGGTTTGGATTATAAAGGGAAAGATATATACCAAAACGAGCAGGAAAAAGAATTCCTTTACAAGATACTAGAATTATCTGAGGAGAAAAATAAGGTTTGTATAATTCATAGTAGAAAGGCAATAGATGATATTTTTGACGCTGTTTCTAGCTTTAAATTAAAGGTAATATTACATAACTTTGAAGGTAACCTAAGACACCTAAATAAGGCGGATGAATTAGGAATAAACATCAGCATATCCACTGGTTTTATGAAGTTCAAAAAAGACAATATAATTAAAAATGTAAACTTGAGTAGGTTGTTTACTGAAACTGATTCTCCTGAGTTAAGTCCCGATAATAAGCTAAATACTCCTTTGAATATACAAAAACTATTAAATTATATATCTAGTATAAAAAAGATGGGAGTAGAGGATATAAAATCAGCCGTATATAAAAATTTTATGGAGCTATTCTATGATTGAATATGTTTTTTTGGGCACAAGCTCAGCTTTCCCAACGGTAAAAAGAAATCATCCAGGAGTTTATTTAATGATAAACGGGGACAGAATACTTTTAGATTGTGGCGAAGGAATTCAAAGACAAGTAAGAAAAGCAGGGCTGAGCCCATCTATAGATTATATTTTTATAACTCATTGGCATGGAGATCATTCTCTTGGGTTGGGGGGTATAATCCAAAGCTTAAACATGATGAAAAGCAGTAAAACACTAAAAATATTTGGCCCTCTCAACACAGCTAATAGTGTAAAAAATATTATGCTTGCTTATAAATTTTATAATACTTTAGATTTAAAAGTAATTTCATTGAATGCTCCTAAAGAAAAGATAATATTAACGAATAATAATTATGAAGTCTCTGCAATCAATGTAAAGCATTCTGTTAAATGTATTGCTTATAAAATAAAAGAAAAAGATGTAAGGAATATCTATATAGATAAAATTGCTAAAAAAGGGATAAAACCTGGAAAATTCCTAAGCAAGCTTAAAGAAGGAAAGGATATTGTGTATAATGGCATTAAATTAAAGTATAAAGAACTTACCTACGTTAAGAGAGGAAAGTCTATTGCTTATGTTACTGATTTAAGGTATAGTCGGGAGATTATTCCTTTTATAAAAGGAGTGGATACATTGATATTAGAAAGCACGTTTGGTGAGGAATTCAATAAATCTTACGAATTTTTTCATCTTAATATCAAAGAAGCAATGTTGCTAGCTAAAAGTTCTGGGGCTAAAGAAGTCCAGTTTGTACATACAAGTCAAAGATATGAAAATGATAATTCAATGGTTAAAAGTGCCGCAGCAATTTATTCTAAACTAAAATGCAATTTTAAGTACTCTTTTCCAGATGATTTCGATAAATTTGTAGTATAATCACTGTAGACATTGCTGTTTCCATAATGGAAACTTATTTAAATTTAATCCTCTTTATAAAAAAGGTATGAATTCGTTAACAGTAAGTGTTATAGGGCCGTATAGATCTGGAAAATCCACTCTTGTTAATAAACTTCAGCAGAGAAAAGGTGCGGAAGAAGATGTATCTTTTTTCTTTTTTAAATATGGCGGAAAGAATGTTACTTTGATAGATACACCTGGGGATATGGATAACCCGACTACGTTAGCTTCAGTTCTTACTCTATCTGATAGCATAATCTTCTGTGTTTCTCCCGAAAATGGAGTTAACCTTCAAGTAGGTGAGCAGATAATAATGGCCAGCTCCATTGGCATAAAACATGGGTTGATATGCATAACAAAAGCAGACATATCCACATCAGAAGAGATATCCAAACTTGAAAAACAACTTTCTGCAATTATAAAAGGAACATCCATGGAAAATTTTGAGATTACGGTTATAGATATAAACAATGATCAGAGCATGGCAGATATAAGAGCAAAAATTTCAAGCTTTCCTTACTACTCAGAAAATATAGAGAAGCCGTTTAAAATTTTTATAGATCATGCTTTTGAATCAAAAGGCATGTCTGTTGCTGTTGGTACTATGCCAACTGGTAAGATAGGGATACATTCCGAGGGGGTTATAGCACCAGCACCTTTTACCAAAGATATCTCTATAAATTCTATCCAGATCAATCAGGAAGACATGCAGTCTGCAGAAGCCGGAGACAGAGTAGGCGTTGCAATAAAAGGTGTGTGGCCCTGGGATCTGCCAAGAGGGGTTGAAATAAGAAAGAAAAGTAGTTTTAGAGATATTAATGAAGGGGATTTAACTGTGGATATAAGCCCATTATACAAACAGGAAATAATAAATGATGTAAAGCTTAATTTAATAGTGAATTGGCAGAATATTGTCGTTACTCTTAGTAATGTAAAGCGTGAAAATAACAAAGTAACTGCTCATTTTGTTGCTGACAAAAATTTCTGTTTTGATGAAAATGATAAAATGCTACTAATAAATAAAGATCTTCCAATAAGGTTTTTGAGAGTAGTTGGCAAAGCTATAATATCCTAATTAGCCAAGAAGTACATTTTCAATTATCAAAGCTGGAAGTTTACTTACTGTCTCTTCATCAAAATCTGTTTCTTTTGTTAATAGTTCTCCCATTATCTTTTCAGCATCTTCTTTAGAAATCTTATTTTCGCTCAAATCCTTGCTTATCTCCCTGTATCTAACTGAATCTATCATAGGAAAGTTCTCATAGGTTTTTATATAAGCTTCCATCTCTTTTTTGTAATTCTTAGCTTCTTCAATATCTATGATTTCTTTCCATAATTTGACTTCTTTTTCAGCAGTTTCGTTGCTGTCCGAAGCATGTACTAAATTTATCCCTTTTGTTGTTCCGTATCTTCCTCTTATCGACAAAGGATCTGCTTTTTCGCACATTGTCTTTCCCAGCAATGTTCTTACCTTCTCAACTACATTATCTCCGCTTGCTATTATTACTGCAAGTTCAGTAGCCGACATAAAATTCACTAGGTTGTCATAGAAAAATTTCCCTTTATGCTCTACATAATGCTTATCTGATAAAAATTCCTTTTTAGGTTTTATAATATTAAAAAATTTTATTTCTAGCTCAAGATCCAATATATTTTTTAATGCTCTTGCACCCGAGTATCTCCTTACTATCCCGTCTGGCTTAAGTAATATTAACATTTCTTCCATTTCCTAATTAATTTTTTATAATATAAATAGATTCTACCCTTTGTTTAAATTTAATGGTGTTATAAATTCATAAAAAATAATTAGTTAACTTTATTACTGATAATGACTTATTTACTGTAATTAACTAGAGGTTAAAAATATGAGATCACCAATATGCGCTTTTTTAGGACACGTAGATGCAGGCAAAACTAGTATAATGGACGCGATAAGAGACACGATGAATGCCTATAAAGAGAGTGGGGGGCTTACTCAAAATATTGGTTCAACAGAGGTTCCAACTGACAGAATAAAAGAGATAGCTAGCGATCTTCTCTCAAAATTTAATATAAATATAAAAGTACCAAGTATTCTATTCATTGATTCACCAGGTCATGAGGCTTTTGTTACTTTAAGAAAGAGAGGCGCATCAATTGCAGATATAGTAATACTGACAGTAGACATAACAGAAGGTATCCAAAATCAAACAATAGAATCAATAGAGATACTGAAATCTTATAAGACTCCCTTTCTAATAGCTCTTACAAAAATTGATACAATAAGAGGGTTCTACAAGCAAGAAAATAAGTCTTTTCTAGAGTTTATATCAAAACAGAATCAGGATTATATTCAAAAGCTTGATGAAAAGATATACAACCTAATTGCTGATTTTTCAATTTATGGTTTTCAGGCTGAAAGATATGATAGGGTAAAAGAATTCACCAAAGAAATTTCAATAATTCCTCTATCTTCAATTAATAGTATCGGAATAAAAGATTTAATTGTAATGATAATAGGGTTAAGCCAAAGATACTTAGAACTAGATAAACAGACCTCAAATAGTGCGGCAATACTTGAGGAAAAGAATGTAAAAGGATTAGGTAAAGTATATGATGCTATAGTTTATTCTGGCAAGATATCGGTAGGGGATAAAGTGATCGTACAAACTCAGAATGGTACAATTGAAAATAAGATAAAGGGGATTATGCGTCTTATCCCAATGGAAGAAAGTCGGGAAAATTTTGGTAAATATGATAGCTTATCTTCAATTGAAGCAACAGCTCCAATAAGACTGATTCTGAGAGAGCCGAATGCTATGATAGGCACATCAATAACTGCTTTTGTTTCAGATGAAGAAAAGAATAAAATAATAGAGGAAATAAACGCAGAAAATGTGGGTTATAACAATGATGAAAGTAAAGGTTTGGTGGTTTGTGCCGATTCTATAGGCAGTATAGATGCTATAAGGAACATAGCAAAATCATTTGGGATAGAAATTGGAAAGACAAAGATAGGTGAGCCATCAAAAATGGATATAACGACCGCTAGTATAAACGGTGGCGCATTGATATGTTTTAATGTTCCTATCTCTAGGCAGACGGAAAGCATGGCAGAAGAATACAGTGTCAAGATAATAAGTGCAAATTCTATATACACCCTTTTTGATAGCTATAATGAGTTCGAGAAAGAATTAAAGAACATGAATCTAGAAAAAAAATTAGAACGTTTGAAGTTGCCTTCTAAATTTGTTTTTATTAAAGGAAACATATTCCGTAGATCCAGCCCGTGTGTTTTTGGTGTTGAAGTATTAGGAGGAGAGATAAGACAAAATTATCCGATAATAAATGTTAAAGGAGAAAGAGTTGGCAGGATTCTAGATATAGAATCAGATAAGACAAAATTAAACAGGGCAATTATAGGTGATAAGGTGGCTATAAGCATAGATGACGCAGTTTACGGCAGAAACATAATCGATGGCGATATACTTTATACTGACATAAGTATGCCTGATGTTATGAAGTTTGATGATGTGGCAGAGGAACTAACTTCAGACTACAGAGAAGTATTGTCAGAAATACGAAAGATAAAAGGGATTTAGGGCCAATTTTTAATTGCCTTTTCATATAGTTCTATACTATCACATGGGAGCCATTTTCCAGAGTAAATAAATCCATCAATTATTCTTTTCTCTACAACCTTCTCAAATACATTTGAAATGTTTGATTCTCCAGAAGGTATGAAACTTAGAAATGCAGGATTTATAACATATATACCGGCATTCACAAGATGGGAGACCTGTTCTATTTTAGGTTTTTCTATGAATTTTACTATCTTGTTGCCTTCCATTTCAACAACCCCGAACTGTGAAACGTCATCCCTAGGAACTAAAGCTATTGTTGCCATTGCTTTTTCTTTTTTATGGAATTCATATATCTTGTTTAAGTCAAAATCAAATAAGTTATCTCCATTTAAAACGATAAAATCCTCCTGGAAAAGGTTCTGATTCTTTTTTATTGCTCCACCTGTGCCTACAGGAGTAGTTTCTTCAGAGTATCTTATTCTTACCCCAAATTTACTTCCATCCCCGAAGTATTCTTTAATCCTGCTTCCTAAATACCCTATGGAGATTATTATATCTACAAATTCAGCTTTTTTTAACTGTTCTATTATATGTTCTAGTATCGGCCGGCCATTCACAAGCATCATAGGCTTTGGTATCTCATATGTAAGTGGTCTCAGTCTTGTTCCGGATCCTCCAGCAAGTATCAGGGCCATCTTGTTTTTATTTGGCTCAAAATGTTCTTTTATAAAACGCTCAATAGCTATTGATCGATTAGGTATATTTATACCATCAACGGTTTTGTCAATTTTTTCTAGAGTTTTTTCGTTTATTGTAATGGTTATCCTTTTCTTCATACTAATTCATACTTTGTATTATTTATAAGGCTTTTGCATTATTTCATTTACAGTATCATCTAGATTCATTATAAATCTCTTTTCATCATAGACTTTTGATTTTTTAGCGCCTTCTACAAGTTTAGTGTAAAATTTACGGTTCAATACGCTGTTAAGTGCGTTCGCTATGCTTTTTTCATCTGCATTTACAAGCAGGCCATTTTCTTCATTTTTTATAAATTCTTTTGGGCCCCCTTCATTTACAGCTATTACTGGTTTTCTGTATGCAAGTGATTCTAAGGGAGTAAACCCAGTATCCTCATTTATCGCAAGGAATAAAGTAACGTAGCACTTTTTATAAAGATCAGTAAGTTCTTTTTCTGAAAGGTTATCTTTTACAATTATATTTCCGCTGCCTAGTTTTTTTATTTCTTTAAAATATTCTTTGTCTTCCGCGAATCCTCCCAATACTAATTTAAAGCCATGTTTAGGGAGTTCTGACATTTTGAACGCATTTATTGCAAGTTCTTGTCTTTTATACTTAATAAAACGGCTTGGATAAAATATAATTTTTTCTGTTTTTGAGGTTTTATTTATCTTTGGGTATTTAGCATACGGGCCCAAATTAAATATTTTTTTATTGTCGATTAAATGGTAACTGACAAGTCTGTTTCTAACCTCCTCACTGAATACAATCGAGTAATCTATTCGTTTCCACGCCAATCTTTCTAATATCTTATATACAGATACTGCAAAAGGTAGAATTATTCTATTTTTAATGCTTTCTTTTTTGTAATAATTATACATAGTATGAGCTACTCTTAATGGGGTATGGCACATAGCTACTGTTCTTTGGTGCTTATTCCTAAATGTTATAATTTCTGATATTCCTGCTGTGGAGATAATAAAAATATCATAGCTTTTCAAGTTAGGGATTTTAGCTAGTATAAGCGACTTAAACAAATTAAATCCTCTTGTAACAAATCCGCTTAATTTTGCATTTCCAAGTACATTTATATTATATTTATTAAATTCATCGAATGTTTGGTTTTTGTCATAAAAAAAGGTAAAAACATCTGTTTGATATCGTTTATCTTCCAGAAACTTAAGGATAACCCTTTCTACCCCTCCCTTACTTTTTAGCCATGGCACGAATATTGCCATTTTTATTTTCTTATTTTGTACCATTCAATATTTAATACTTAAACAACCAATATTAATATTTATGTTAGATAATCGTAAAGGTCAGTACTCTGTAGAATACACGATAATAATTGGTATTGGACTAAGCATTATTGCAGCATTTTTAATATATATCACCTTTTTTTACGGTTCTTTTTCATTGAGTTCATCAGCAAGTCAGATAAAAACTTTATCCGATACAATTGCAAATCATGTTAACTATATAGCCTCAGAAGGTCCAGGGTCTATGCAAACCTTTCCAATAACCCTTCCATTGTTGCAACAACAATATTCTTTTTTCTGTGGGGATATAATAAAATTGCAGACAACTACAGAATTGGGCGTTTCTAAACCTGGTGAAAACGTGTCAGGGATGTTACCTTTAACGAGCGGAACATTTGATGCATTTGCACGAGCTGAAAATGGTAGTGCAATAATTGGGCTTCGTTTCTTAATTTCATATGTTCTTGGGTCTTACTCAGTTTCTTCTAATACCCTGTCTTATTCCCTTTCTTTTTATAACTACTCTGGGGATCTTAAAGGAACGGCTTTTAATATTTCATTGTTGTCTACAGGGGGGGCTTATATAACAAGTGCAAAGTCATCTACTACTTCAGGTCAGGCCTCAGGCACTCTCACATTGCCTTCTTCAGCCCCTGTTGAATATGTGCTTGAAGTTACTCCATCCGGATCGGGAGATTATTATTCTACTTGCGTAACGGGGTAATCTCTTGCTAATAAACGATTTTAATATTAGATTTTTTATATAAAAACAATAAAAACGAAAGCTTTATATACTACTTAGTTCCATAGTATTTAAATCTTATGAAAGTAGTAACAAGCAAATATAACATCAAATGTCCCTCATGCGGTAGCACTTCAGTAATGTATGATAAGACAACTGGGGAATTAGTCTGCCAAAATTGCGGATATGTGATAGAGAGCGATACTATAGACTACGGTAGGGAATGGCGTTCTTTTGAGGATGAAAGAGATGAAGGAAAAGGAAGGATGGGCTCTCCTTTAAGCTATGCAAAGTACGATAAAGGTACAAGTACAGTAATTGGAAAAGCAAGTGAATCTATAAAACTCTCAAATGCAAATAGAAGAACTTTTTATAAATTAAGGAAATGGCAGCCTAGGATATCTACAGCATACGAAAGAAACCTAAAGTTTGCATTGACTGAATTAAGACATGCAAGTAATCGTTTACATGTTTCGAATATAATACAGGAAGAAGCAGCTAAAATGTACAGAGAAGCGATAACAAGAAGACTTGTAAGAGGAAGATCAATGGAAAGTGTTATAGCAGGTGCGCTTTATGCCGCTGCAAGAAAACACAATAGACCTATTACACTGGATGAGATATCTGAAACTTTTGAAGTTGAAAGAAAAGAAGTAGGGAAGGCTTACAGATTATTGTGCAGGGAACTAGGAATAAAAATATTACCAACTTCACCAAGCGATTATATCTATAAATTTGCATCAGAATTAGGGGTTTCGAATAAAACTGTTTCGGATGCTGTAAAACTGCTTAAAGAAGCAGAAGACAAAGGGCTTACAAGTGGAAAAGGCCCAATGGGAATAGCAGCAGCAGTGCTTTATGTTGCAACTCTTATAAACAAAGAAAAGAAGACACAGAGAGATGCTGCAAAAGCCGCGGGTATAACGGAAGTTACTATAAGGAACAGGTACAAAGAGCTTTACAGAGTCTTAAACCTAAAAGAACGATTTAAGATAGATGATTAAGCACAAGTATTAAAAATCTTTATTAATTGCTTGTTTATTTATTGTTATGGAGCTTTTTAATGAAGGTCAGGTTATTTTCTATGCAGAAGATAAGCAGCTTAAAAAGGCAGGAGTATTCTTTAATCCTAAAAGAGAATTTGATAGAGATCTTAATGTTCTTGTAGTGTCATCTTTAATAAGTAATAAATCAGCGGGTTTAGAACTATTTTCTGGTAGTGGGATAAGGGGTTTAAGGCTGTGTATAGAAAGTAATAAGTTTAACAAATTTACATTTAATGACATAAAATCATATGATACAGTAAAAAGAAATCTCGAACTTAATAAGAAAAGATTATTAAGCACTGATAAAACTGTAAATAATACCGATGCGACTTTATTTGAATCAAGCAGTAAATACGATTATATAGACATAGATCCTTTTGGCTCTCCAGTCTTTTACTTAGATTCTGCATTGAATTTATTAAAGAGAGGAGGTGTACTTGCAGTTAGCGCTACTGATACAGCGGCACTTCTTGGTAGCGCCCAAAAAGCCTGTCTAAGAAAATACGGTTCAGTATCACTTAAAACTTCATACAGCAATGAATTAGGGATAAGGATTCTTATAAAGAAAGTAATCGAATATGGATTAAATCATTCTATAAATCTTGTACCTATCCTATTTAATTTTGAAGGCAATTTTATTCGTGTTTACTTTAAGGCAGATCCTTCAAAAATTAAACCAAGCATTGGGTATGCTTATCAGTGTTATAAGTGTCCTAATAGGGTAACAAAAGCATTATTGAAGTGTGATTATTGTGGTGGCAGGATGCATAAAATTGGTCCAATGTGGCTTGGAAGCTTGCACAATGAAAAATATTTAAATAAAATGATTTCATCCTTGAAAAAGAACAGGATGAAATTTTCAGATAAAGCTTCGCTCAAACTTATGAATTATCTAAATGCAGTTTTGAGCGAATTGCCAGTATTCTCTTATTATACTACAAGTGAGATATCCTCCTTTTTAAAGCAACCAGAAATAAAGATATCAAAATTTAAGAACAGAACAGTTCTATCCCCAAAAGGTTTTAGAACAAAAAATAGTTTCTCCAATCTTATAGCTACTTTGGATTCGAAACAATCAGAATAGCTTTATTTCTTGATTCATTGCTTGTCCAGGCAATCCTCTTCTAAATCTGATAACTACTCTTCCTTTATCACCGTGCGCCTTTACAATAACGCCCTTTATAGACGACTTTGAGAATGCAATTTCCACCTTTTTCCCGATGAATTTTTTGGCTTCTTCTCTGCTATTTACCTTTTCTATGCTGGCTATAGCCTGATTAACTTTTTGTGTCTTTCTTCCTCTTCTATAAGATAATACTTTTGCCATATCACTCCTCCTTTTGTAGATATTTATCCTTTATTTCTTTGTCTGTCTGCTTTAATAAATCTTTATCTATTATAGGTTTTGCCTCGCCCTTAGTTTCTCTTATTTTATCTATTATAGAAGTTATCTTTTCTACTAAATATTTACTGTCTTTAAGCTTCTTATCAAAGTCCTCTCCAGTTATTGTTTTTACCTCTCCGTGATCTATCTTTTTGAACCATTTCACTATTTCTTCTACTTTTTCAGCGTCTTCTTTAGTAAGGACCTTCTCTTTTGTTACTGCTATTTCATCTAATTCTTTTGCTACTTGTTTAGGCACAGGAGGCAGATATCCATACTCCATTAAGAGTGCCTGCCCGGCTGAAACTACTGAATTATAAAGATCAAGGCTTAATTTTGTAGTTAATACATTTTCAGCAAGCATTATAAGGCCCTCTGCGCTTTCTATATTATTGTTTATAGACTCTTGTGTTGGCACTATATTACCAGTTTTATACAGCATTTGTATCGGAACGAAAAAGCCAGTATCATAGACTGCTACACCGTCTCTTAATAATGTAAGTATAACTGGATTAGGTTTTATTATAGATCCCCAAAATTCTGATAGAGGGTATGCCTGTGCATGTATCTTATCAGAGAAATCCCTTGCTATCTCTGCCATTTTTGCAAATAATCTGTCCCTTAACTGTTCCAAGGTGAATTTTTGTATGTCTGTGTCATCTACTATAAATGCTATGTCTATATCAGATGTGCTTGTCATTCCAGTTTTTGTTTTTGAACTGCCGAATATCACAATTGATTTTATGTATCTTCTAAAAAGACTCAATACCCGTAGGAAATAAGCCCTTATTGAATTGGCGTCTTTAGATGGAAGAACTTTGTTTAGAACATCAAATGATAAGCCAGCAAGCTGTCCTGGAGGTTCTACTGATTCAGCGTTTTCACCTTCTCCAACTTCTAAGCCTATAAAAGAACCCATGTAATCTACTCTCTCGTTAAGTTCATCTATCTTTGATGATAGTGCGTCTATAGTTGAAAAAAGCTTGTTTAAAGTTGCTTCTATCGGGTTTATATTCTCAGTTTGATGCATAATACCTCCATTTATCAAACTATAACGCTGATTATTTATAAGCCTTTGCTAAAATTTTTATAATCCTAGTATTAATAAACAAATTTTTATAAAAAATACAATTTTTCTGCTTAAATCTGTAATTTGTATATATTATTTAAATTAGTAGTATCTAATAAGATTTATGAACGTAAGAGAAATAAGTCAAATAGCAAAAAAATTTGCAGAGCCATCTACAAATGTTGGTTATCTAGAGCAATGGATAAGGGAATTAGAAGCCAGAGCCTCTAGTAGCGATTCTCATTATAGAGGAGAAATAGACTTTAGGTACGCTTCTCAGGAAGAATTACCGGATCCGGGGTTTGTTGGAAATGCAGCAGGTTATCATTTCACTAAGGATATACTAAAAAGATACCATTTTCAGCCAGAGTATTACTCTGTAATGCAGATGTTCGCAGCAATAGGTTATAAACCACTTAGACTTGCAGAATCAGTAGATCCATCAGCTTTATCAAGCTTGATGAGTATGGCATTTGAAAAGCGAAAAAATCTAGAAGACAGGGTTATGCAGCTTTTAGGAACTATAAATACAATCTTAAAATCTCTCGTTTCCACAATTAATTCGCTTACAGAGCTTGATAGAAATCTTTATTTTTATGATGAATTAAAAGACCATGATAAAGAGAAATCGGAAGCAGCAGAATTGGCATTAAAAAGGATATTCCTTGATGTTGTTGACGCTAGAAAAGGGGGAGCAAGTCTTTCGGCACTTTCAAGATCTCCTACACAAAGTCAGGGTGGCCCGGGTTTCATAGATATAATGTCAGTTTTCTATCAGGTAAAAAGCCTTAAGGATATTCAGCAGATTGATAGAAATGAACAGTACAAAAATATACTTAAGAACAGGTATATAGAATATGAAAAATGGAAGGAGATAAACGGAAATGAACTTCGACGCAGGAAATCGCTTTATTTAGAGTATCTTAAGAGCCAGATGGGTTCATTTAATCTATATGTGGATTGGTGTTCTAGTTATCTTTCAATTCTTTCAAAAATGGGCTGGAATACGATTACTAAGGCAAAGGATTACTTTAATAAGGCTTCAAAGCCGGATATATTCGAAAATCAAAGCTTTTCCGTTACGGCGTTTGCATATAAATCAATTTATGCAGGAGAGTACACAGCGGAATATGTAAAGCTGTTTAAAAGTAAAGGCCCGGAAATCCCTATACATGTAGAACCTAAAAGTCTGGCAGGCAATCTTAGCGCAAGAGGGTACGAGGAGCATAAAAGGTCCTTTATTTATGACAGGATAAAAAAATATGGGCCTCTTGTTATAGCAGGTGTAAAGCTACAGATGGATTTTAAAGAAAAACCAAGTAAGGAGCCAATACAACCGCCTTACGAAGGGACTATTTACTTTAATCTATTTCCGTATTGTTTTACTCCCGAAGAATTTTATCTTTATAAGAAAGCTCAAATATCAAAGATACAGAAGACTGTATTCGCTTCTGTTGACCAGACCGTTTTTAATTCTTTAAGCGTCATAAAAAAGGATCTAGACAAGTACGTTAAAGAAGCCGAGGAAGAAGAAAAAGCAAAGTCAAAGGAGAAAAAGCCGCAAAAGGATTACGCTTTCTTAGATATTTATAGGGCCTTTAAAGATGATATCTCAGGCGTTTCAAAGTCTTTTTCAAGTATTGCTCCCTCAGAAAAGCATAAAACCAGATTTGACGAAGACCAGGCAGAGATATATGAAATGCTTGTTAATTCCAAACGTTTTGGTAGTATAAGTATTAAAAGAGCGCTTGAAATGGGTTTATTTATCTCAAATAGCGATTCAACATATATATACGATGAGCTTAAGAGAAGAGTTGGTCTGCTTAATTGGAAGGCCCCTTTTTCGGTGAATTAATTATGAACAGCAAAGGACAAATGCCAACAACTGAGATTATAGCAATAATACTTGCCATAATAGTACTTTCAGCAGGTATTGTAATAGCAATTCTATTTAAAGGGGCTGGAGCGACAATCTCTAAGGATATGACTAATGTTTTTTCCTTCAGCTGGCTTTACGGTAAGGGCATATGAGCGAAAAAGGAGTTGTAAGCGGTATTTTTCTTTATATTATATTGATAATAATCGGTATATTACTAATAATCTTTTTTCTAGAGATCTTTACACCTTACAAGTTTACAGATCTTTTTAAGGCGTTTATATCAAAGTCAAACACCTTGAATGTGAGTAATTATGATTAATATGAATAAAAAAGGGGTAGAAAGCTACATTTTGCTTGTTATAATAACATTAATAGTACTGATTCTAATAGTTATATTCTACCTTTTTCTTTTCTCTCCAGGTACACTGCATAAACTCATTCCTTCGGTGCCAATTATATAACATGGAAGCAATTTGGTTTTATGTAATTGCTATTATCCTAGGGATAACTTTAGTTATCGTTTATATCCTGTTTGTAGGGCCTTCTGCATTGTCAAAAGATATCTCCGGGTTTTTTACAAGTATAAGCTCATCGATAACATCGGGATTTAAGAACGCATATTAACATTTTTATACTTTCGATAGCTATTAGGGATTATGATTACTTATAGTGAATTTCTTAGAATAAGAAGACAGGAACAGGAAGACAGCAGAACTCTTACAAAGTTCACGGATGAAATGCTAGAAGAGATGAAAGAGTACATTGCAATAAATAAAAACTCACTGGAAGAAGCAAAGAAAATGAATGATGAGAAGAAGACTGAAGAAATATCTACACAGATAAAAAATGCAATATCTACCCTAGAACAAATAATAAATTTAAGGTTGCTTAAAATTGCAAGCATGTCAATATTAGATGCGGATAGTGAGCAGGCAAAAGCAAACATGCTTTCAAAGGAGATAATCCTATTTGATAATCTACTTGTTTTGTCTAAAGAACATAAAGCTGGAATAATAAACGAATTAAAATTTATAGAGCCAAAAAAGCTGCAGAAAGTAGAAAGCGAGGATAGTGATGGCGAAAAAGTGGTAATAAAAATTCTTTCGGATATACCTAAATTTGTATGGAGAAATGATAAGTCCTATGGCCCATTCAGTTTTCCAAATATAATTGAAATAGACAAGGATGTAGCACAGATATTGATAAAAAGCGGTAAAGCCGAGAGTGCATAAATGACATTTTTCAAGGAAGAAATAGAGAATAGAGAATACCAAACTAAAATATTTGAAACAGCAAAGACGGGTAATACACTTGTAGTGTTGCCAACCGGTCTAGGTAAAACAATAATAAGTGCAATGCTAGCAAATTATCGTTTGGAAAAGTACCCCTCATCTAAAGTGCTTTTTCTGGCCCCTACAAAACCTCTTGCAAATCAGCATTACAGAACCTTCTCTTCATTGCTTTCGCTTAAACAAGGTATGGCCAGCGGTTCCGTTTCAAGTAGTAGTAGAGGAAAAATCTATGAAGATGCTCAGATAATATTTGCAACACCACAGACAATCGAGAATGACATGGAAAAAAAAGTTATAGATTTTTCTGATTTTAGCCTTTTAATAGTTGACGAAGCACATCATGCAATAGGAAATTATTCATATGTTAAAATCGCAAAATTGTACTCAGAACAGTCCTTTCATCCGCTTTTGTTGGGTCTTACTGCTTCCCCAGCATCAGATAGAGAAAAAATAAAGACAATATGTAGTAATCTTCATATAGCAAATGTTGAGATTCGCTCAGATGATGATCAGGATGTTATACCTTATATACAAAAAAAGGAAATAAACGAAATAAAAGTTGATTTACCCCCAAAATTAATTGAATTGTCTAATGATATAAAACTTCTCATTAGCGAGTCAATAAGTGAGTTACAAGAAACAGGGTTGCTAAAAAACACACAGAAAAGCAGAATAAATAAGGTGACTATTCTTTTACTTCAAAAAAGCCTTCAAAGGCAAATGTTGAGTGGTAAAAGAAATTATTATCTTATCAGAGGGATAATAATTACCTCCAAGCTTTTGAAGCTTTATCATGCTTATAACCTGCTTTCAACTCAAAGTCTTACTGCTTTTCTTAATTTTTTGGAAAAGATACAAAAAGGAAAAGCAAAGACAGATAAAGAGCTTTCATCTAATAGCAGGTTTATTGAAATAACTAAACGAACTTCTGAATTAGTAGAGCAAGGAATTGAACATCCAAAATTAAAGCAGCTTGAATCAATTTTTTCTAATTACTTCAATGAAGAGAAAAAAGCGATAATCTTTGCGCAGTATCGTGACACAGTGGATGTTATATGCAATAGTATATCAAATCTACCAGGGGTAAGGCCTATAAAATTTATAGGACAAGGTAAAGGAGGGCTATCACAAAAAGAGCAGGTAAATATAATAAAGGATTTTGAGTCGGGAGTATACAATGTTCTTGTTTCCACCAGCGTTAGTGAAGAGGGCATGTCAATAAAAGGCGTGGATATTGCAATTTTTTACGAAACCATACCTAGTGCGATAAGAAACATACAAAGAAGAGGGAGGGTTGGCAGATTTTCAGCAGGCAGTATCTTTATACTAATAACCAGAGGCACCAACGATGAAGGCTATTATTGGCTTTCTAAAAAAAGAGAAAAGACAATGAAAAATATAATAAAGAACATAAAAGAAAATCCAAACACAATAAAACAAGATGGGACACTACACCCTTTTATTTAATTGCCAGTTATCTCAGTCTCGCAAGTTCCACCAGCAGAGTATTTTACTCCGTCTATAGAAACATTGCTACCAGAGGTATTACCTATTATTATAGTATTAATACTTGGGTCTTTAATGGTGAAATCACCTGAGAATGAATTAATTCCTGCGGTATAATTACCTATTCTGTATATATTAGAAGGGTTGCCATTTAAGTTACTTGCAAATACACTGTAGACTAATCCTGGGCTCCCATCTGATACAACTATCTTGAATCTATTTTGTTGAGATGATGTGCTTATATTTGTTACATTAGCGTTGCATGGTGCAGGAGATCCGCTTCCACTATTTACTATTCCAGAGGGTAATATAGCAAAATGAAATACTGAGCTGGCTATAACTACTCCTATTATTAAAAATGAGATTAAAAGAATTATAACTATGAAATAATCAACCAAACTTGTACCTTTTAATTTGTTACTGCGCATATATAAACTAAATTTCTCCCCAAAAAGTTTGGTTTTGATATCCCTATCTGCTGAGGCAGGGAAGCAACGAAGTAGATTAAAGACTGTGCACATTGCTCTAATCCTGTAGCGTACAAAGCCGAATAAGCAATTTTGCCGGCATATGTAACTGCGTTAGGTGCAATATCATCCTTACATATAGAGTTATTAAAGCATTCTGCAGTTCCGAATCCTGCAAGTCCTATTCCTACTAGCAATCCAGGATTTGATGGCGCAAGAAGATCAGCGCCTATTCCCGATGCAACTGCTCTTGAACATTCATCTTCTATCCCCGAACTAGGGTAATTGTTAAGGAATGTAGCAGGTTCACATTCACTTGGCAAGCTTATTGAACTAGGAGGGAGTCTTGTGCCAGCAAGAGAATTTAAATAGACTATGTATATCTGGGCTTTGTTGATTGATTTGCTGCTGTTCGGAAGCACAAATCCACTGCTGCTTGCGTTGCTCAAATTTTTATAGCTGAATATAAGATTATCTCCAGGTCTTAAGTAAGTCGCATATGATTCATTTACTATAGAAGTGCTTTTTACTGGCTCAGTCAAAACACAGGAAGATGGTGCTTCATATGAATTTGTAGTACTGTCATACCCTACAGTACAATTATTTCCATTACAGAAGTTAGTATACAGGTCTGTACAAGAATCAGTTTTACCGCTAATTGTTGAACATGTGTCCAAGGTGGTGTTAAAGGAACAGCCTTGTGATTCTTCGCATAAATCACTAGATATATTCATTGCAGCTGTAGGGGGTTTTGAACCATTTAAAGGAATATACTTTGTTGCAGTATATCCTTGTGTAAATGGCTGGTAACCAGGTTCGCTTCTACAGTTAAAATAATTAGATGACTGGGCCTCGCATATACTAGGATTGCTTAAATCACATGTAAATCCGTTTAAATTTGTGCTAGTTAAAGGATCAGAGCAGGACTGCACTGAAGTATGATTAAGGCAACTAACTTCAGTAGTATAAGCATTGCTTTCAAGATAATTTGTAAGGTTATTTATTGTAAAGTTTTTATTTATATTTACATTAATAGCTGCACATGTTGCAGGGGAACTAGTAAGTACAGTCAAACCTTGGTTTGCACCATACTGGTTCCAACAGCTGGCTAAATCAGTTGCTACTGTTGAGAATACTTGAGATGGCTGGGCGCTAGGCCCATAACCGGAAGTTGAAGTAGTGCATCCGAAAAGAGGAGGAGCTATTCCCAGAGCCTTAAGTGTACCACTTAAACAAAAGAATTTTGATACGCAAAGCCCGTTATAATAAAAATTAGTGAATTCAGAACTTGCATAGCATATACCGCTGTTTGAAAGCGTTATTCCTACTATTAAAAGATAGCCGGCAATTGCTACTATTACAACTATGAATATTACTGCTAAGATTATAAATAAAATACTCTCTCCAGGTGTTTCTGCCATAATCAATTAGTGTTTTTATTTAATAAATTAATATCTTGTTCAATAATTTCAATCAAATTGTTTTTATTGTCCGGGTATACAAACGAATACTCTGCTTTGGCTGTATATCATGTAATTGCTTAATTTGCCACATAAAGGCACATAATAGTCACACCCACTCGTTTCATTTACTACATTTAAAGAGGGGTTGCCATTACTAAGCGAGCTTACGGTTTCCCTAGTTTGGTTTGTAGTCTCATTTGAGTATGCGCATATAGCTAAGTTGTTTATTTCAGGTTGTTGGTATCTTGCAACGTATTTGCATTGGTCTGTAAAGCTTATATCGCAGTTTTTAATTCCATTTGAAGGATAACCAAAGTAAGTTACAGTATAACTTGAGTTTGAAAGGTTATCAGAAGGATTGATATAAGCAGCGTTTCCATTGCTTCCGTTTGTTATAAACACCATTTGGAGAGGATAATTTCCATTGTAATTACTGTCGATATCACTTATAATAGATGAATAATTTAAATTTTTACTTTGGCTGATAATTGACCCTTTGTAACAGTTAAATATTTGGTCTAGATTACTAGCTGATAGAATTTGAGACCCTATTACAGCGTTACTACCTGAGAATAAACTAAAACAGGAAGAGGCTTCAGTATAAAATAAAGATGCAAAATTTGTGCTACCCTGTTCGTCTATATTTGAGGACTGGAGACATTCTTTTTGTACTTGTGCGGACTGCGTTGGGCTTACTAATATATTCGAAAGCCCAAAAAATGAAGCTGCACTAGTTAGAGGAGATAAAAACGTGTTTACTATCTTATACTGTGTAAATGCCGTAAAGCAACTTAATCCAAAGTTCAATGTCCCGAAGGAAGTAATAAGGGAAAAAGATACAACTGCAAGTACTATACCCGCCACTATAACAAGTATAACAAAAGCTATTGTTAATAGGATGCCCTCCTCCATTACGAGCCACCGCCCAGCAGATTTCCAAAATATGCAAATGGAGAACTACTATGAGAACTTGCATAAAATAGGATTATCACTAGTCCTATGATAGCTACAGCTGTTATTATAACTAGAATCAACCATATAATCCTCCATTCTACGCTTCCTTTATTATTCATATTACTGTCCTATGCATGCTGCACAATAAGGCCCGTCCCCAGATATGCATGCAGGCACATTTATTGCACAGTTTTGTATGTCTGTTGCGTTGTTTGCTACTATCGTACTCTCAGAACAACTAAATAAATCGGCCGTATTAGTTGGAGATACAACACTACATGCGCTTGTTATATTTGCAGGAGGGCTGGCCATGCACGATTCTACTAAAGAGGTGTTCCCTTGTCCATTAACCCAATAATCATAATAACACCAATGTCGGATACAGGTCTGCACTGCTGTAGCCGCGTTGAAACATGCATTTTCATCATAGCAACGAAAAAGTGCTGTACCCTCCATCCTATTTGGATATCCATATTCTGCGCTTGTGAACTGGTTCTGTAGTAAAGCGGTGGAAGTATCGCATCCTACTGGGAAAATAGAGGAATAATTATTGTAAAACAGAAAGAACATAGTAAGTGCTATAACTATCCCGATAATGACTTCAAAGAATAGAAACTGTTCAACATCCATTTCATTCTTAGAAGGTGTTAATTTAAATTGTTTTTACATTCCCAGTCTTTAATTAATAACGGCTTTAAAAATTACAATCTTTCCTTATCCGCCATTATTATCTCAAACCATTTATTTTTACCGTCTTCTATAAGAAAATACGATCCAATGACTTGCATATTTTTGTAAACTTTCAAAGCTCTGTTTCTTGCGATTTTTTCCTTGCTAATTTCTAATTTATAATATAATCCACTTTTACTTGGTCTTCTAGCATGGTTAGGTCTTGGTCTTCTAAAATCCCCCTTGCTCACTCTAACTCTTACAACTATATAACCCTGTTTGGCCTTGTATCCTACCGTTTTGGCCTTTGCTATCTTTGTAGGTCTTTCTATTCTTTGTGTTATAGGCTGATTTCTTACTGCCTGTAAGATTTCTTTTTTTCTATTATCGTTTTTGTATAATGCCATCTCATTAGCATGTATATATTTATATGATCCCATAAGGGATAAATTAAAATCTGTAAGTATAAATATCTAACGTTATCTCAATTGATTATATTTCCGTTTGATGCTATGACTGGAGAGTATGAAATATTAGTTGGGGTATAATATATATAGCCGTTTCCACTGAAAGAACTTCCTAATGAGACCGAAGTTAAATTGCATTCTGTAGACTCTAAAGCAGGAAGATATGTTTTTGAGCATACAAAGTTGGTGTAATTTACTCCGGATATTATCATTGATATCCCATCTATTTTTATATTCTCATTTAACAGGTTTTGGAATTCAATATAAAATGTAGATTTTGAAGGGATATAACCCTGCTGCAATACACGGAAACCGGAGAATCCTGAATAACTTGGAGTTGATGTAGTCCCTGTCAGAGACGGGAAAAAAGTAAATATTATGTAAAAGATTGATGCTATTACTATTATAGCTATCCCATACATTAGCACCATCTCAAGTGATTCCTGTGCTCTCATACTTGTTTTATTGGTTTTTAAAATATAAGTATGTCTCTTTGATTATTAGAAAGATATTTTAGTCACTTTAGATTAGCCTTGGGTGGGTTTCGAACCCACAACCTCCTGCTTACGAAGCAGACGCTCTGCCATTGAGCTACCAAGGCATAACATTAAAATTAATACTTAACATAAATGTATTTAATACGGGTAAATTTATTATTTTTAAGACTTACTTTTAGATAGCAAATGGCCTATAAAAATGAAAAATAATTTAATTTAAAGCAAGTATCGTCATTTAAGTCGTGAATGTTTTAAATTCCGCTTGCTTTTTGTTGATGTCTTTTTTATAAGTTTCATTGCTTACTGTATGGTTTTTAACCGTGAATGTCCTCCCGCAATAGAAGCATTTTACTTCTTTTAAAGCAGAAGTTTTTCTGTATTTACCGCATTTAGGGCACTTAACAATCCTGTAAACAGTCATATTTTTATTAATTGCTTTGCTAGATTAGTTATATCCTTAGCAGCAAAGCTTTTTGGAGAAGACAAAACTAAAGGAACACCTATTTTTAATGCATTATACACCTTTTTGTCATCCCTAATCCTCCATACGTTTTTTATTTCCATAAGGTCCTTTGTTTCTTTTTCTGTCATTTGATCTTTTATTCTGTTATTTACTTTGTTTATTACAAGTCCAATTATATTGATATTTGCGTTTTCTAGTTCTTCTTTTAGTTTTTTAGCTTCTATTATAGAGGTTATATCCGGATTAGACACTATAAGACTGCTGGCATTTTTGATTAGTTTTATAAAATTTATCTCATAAGACGGTCTTGAGTCTATTATTATGAAATCATATCTATCTTCAATCTTTTCAATGTAACGGTTTATGTTTATTAGTTTGTTTGGCAGTCTGCTCTCTTCGGTTCTTGTTACCCTTGAAGGTAAAATGTGGAATTTGGGGTTATCTCCCATGTATATGGCATTTTCAATTTCGGTTCTACCGTTCAATACATCTTCTAATGAGTACTTAAACCCAACAAAGCCATAATAAATCGCGACATGTGGAGTTTCTAGGTTTGCGTCTATAAGTAAGGCACTTTTATTTAATTCAGAAATAGCTGTAGCTAAGTTCACAGATGTAGTTGTTTTTCCTACACCGCCTTTTGGGCTCATCACTACTATAATCTTAGCCGACATATTAATAATAAAAGATGAACTAATTAATATTTATGGATACTGAGAAAAAGTGCGTAATTTGTGGCCGAGAGGCAGTTTTTTACTCAGAATACCTAAAGCAGGATCTTTGTAAAAAACACTTTGAAAGAATGCTGATAAAAAGAGTTAAGTCAAACATGAATTCATATAAAATAAAAAATCAGAATTTTAAATTAGGCAGCGAAAACAAATGTGGAAAAGAATTTTTAAAATTTGTTTTTAGGGGCATGGAAAGTGAGAATGGAAAAGAGTTATGTTCTTATACTCTGGAGGATTTTGCGATTTCAGTTATGAGCTTTTTTCTTTTTCATGAACCTTCTAATAAAAAAATAGAAGGCAATGAAAAGTTTGATCCGCTGTTTAATGTTTCTGAGAAAGAAATAATTAGCTTTTTTAGGCTAAAAAAAATCAAATTAAATGAAATAAAAAGGAACAAGAAGGAAGAAACGGTTCTCTCATTTTTAAGAGACATAGAAGAACGTCGTCCAGGGGGCATGATTTCTTTAGTAAAAGCAGGGATAAACTTAGGAATTATTTAGCTTTATAATACCTTTTATTTACTGTGTTACCCCAACTAAAATTTCCAATTTCATTTTTATTCTCAACTGTCACCTTTCCCTCCTTTAATGCAAGGTACAAATAATGGTAGACAAGCCTGCTTGAAATTTTTCTCCCTGTTTTTTTGAGCGTTTTATATATCTCATAACCGGTTTTGTTGCCATTTGATAGCTCGGCTAATATTGCTTCCATAAGCTCTTTGTCTATTTTTCTTACCATTTTAGCTACATTGTGGCATCGATTCATTTATAGAAAGGCATATGTACTTTAATATATCATTATAAGCAGTTTGATTGTTTGCGAATCCGCCAACCTTATAGTACTTTCCATTAAATATGATCATCGGAACGCGGTTTATCCCTACCTGATTAAATATTGAAACTGCTGAATCTGGCAAGTTATCAGTTGTATTGCTATTGTATGCAGATATATTAAATTTCCAAGCACAAAAATACCCACTGTAAAATGTATTGTTTCCCCATAAACCAAAAAGGGAAGTTACATTTTGAAATGAATTCACAGTATCTGTGCAAGTTCTGCAATTATCAGCATAATAAATAATTAATGAAGGCTCATTCTGTGAGCATAGCCCTGACATGTTTAAGTTAGTTTCATGAAATGAATAAAAGTTGTTTAATGAATAAGTTTGGTAATAAAAGAATATCGCTATTATTAAAAGCACAACGATTATAACAGTATACAAATAATATCTAAATCTAGTTAGCATAAAATGAAATGTTTAATTTTTCTATTTCGTTTTGGCTGCAGCTGTTTCCTTTATTGACTATGCATATGTTAGTGTAATTGCCTAAATCCTTATAGACATAACTGTAGGCGGGGGATGAAAAATAAGAAGGATCAACTATAAGATTGAATATTTTTGAATAGCTACAGGAAGTTGCATTTATAAGTCTATAAACTTGAAATTGAAAAGGGCTGTATATCCCAGTTTCATTGTTATAATTGAAGATATGCCCGTTTCCCTTAAAAACAATGTTTATAGTCATCTGTTTCATTTTTAATAAGGAGTTTATTATATCACTATAATTTGTGCTGTTTTTGAATAAATTTAAGTCATATTTCAGTGGATTAACGATCGAATAATTCTGTAATCCAGATGCGGCTATCTCAGAATAATATGCCTTCATCTGTGAATAAGTGATATTAAAAAGTTGTATTATCTCAGTAGAGTTAAGTTTATTATCTATAAATTGGTAAAGCTGGCTTTCTGCAGCAGTGCAGTTTGTGTAATTTTCAACACTGCACATTGAAACAAGAGAGATATCTCTTAATATATCGCTGTATTCTTTTTGTACTTCTGACGAATTTATGGGTATTGTCGGAGCAAGAGGTTCCATTTCATAATTACAACCAAAAACGATTGAGTTGTTTGATAATCCCCCATAGAAATAGTATAAGTCTTTGTCCGATAGCATACTTAAATTTATATTGTAACTGGAAATAAAATCCCCAAGTTTTATGCTGTTTGAGAGATTTTGAGGGTTGTTTATAAAAGTCGGCTTAAAGGGGTAAACATACAATATTGCAGTAAAAGCTGCAAGTAATATAACCAATACAATTAGTACTTTTATTACGCCATTACTTTCCATCAGCTAATTTTTCGCTTATTTTCTTTGCGGTTTCTTCTGGTGAATAATTTATTCTGTTTATTCCTAGAATATCAATAGGATCAATATTTCCAGACATAACTTCTATCTCAAAGTGTTCTGCTCCTGACTGTTTTATACAAAAAGTTATGTCCTTTTTGATTTTTTTAGTTATTTTAATCAAAAAGTTTGCTATATCAAACGCCAAAACATTATCTATTTCCTCTGCAGGAGTGTGTTTTATAGTCGTTATCCTGAGAAGCTCGTTCTTTTTCGGTGAAAATGGAGTATAAGCTATTAATTTCTCTGTTTTGTATACTTCTCTGTTGCCAGTATAGTTTAAGCTTTCACATACATGGCATTTTTCGGTATTATGCATTGGTACCGGCAAAACAACTAAATCCCAGTAATCATGACCATTAACATACCTGCTTACAGAGATGTTCTTCCCTAAGTCGTAATTTTTCAATTCGTTAAGTCTCTCGCTTATTATTATCAAAAGTTTCTCTATATCATCAGCAGAATAGCTTAAAAAGTTTGAAGAATGCTTTTCATTTTCTACAATTAATTCTTCGTATCCGTGTGCATTGGAGTGTTTAAAAAATGTTCCTTCCAACTGGTATTTAGAAGGCTGTACTCTATCTTTCACTTCATATATCTTTATATATCCTCCTTTAAACTCTATTGATTTTATGCTATTTTTTAGCGGCATACATTCCCTGCAGCCAGCTTTTTCATTGCTTAGCAGGTCAAATGTCAGATCTACTGGGTCTAACCTAAACTCTTCCATTTAGCCCTCCAATCTCCCGATTATTCTTGCGTATGCTGGCCTTGTAATGAGCAAACCTATTAATGAAGCCAATATTGTGGTAAGTGCGAATCCTGCGAATAAACTTGCAGTTGAAAACAGCAATGGGAACATTATCGCTGCGAAGGAAAAGAAGGAAACAAATATTATGAAAAAGGCCCTACTTATTCTCTTTTTAGTAACAGCATACTCTATTTGGGAAGAACCCCTTCTCATTTCATCAGTTATTATTATCTGGTCATCAACCGAGATACCTATGCTTGCTATTATACCTGCCATGCTTGGTATATCTAAAGTCCAATGTATTACTGCAGCTACGCCGATAACTATGAATATTTCCGTTATACTTGTTATAAGTATTAATGAAGATATCTTATAATCCCTATATCTCAAAAATATTACTACACTTACAAGTATGAATGCAATTAAAAGTAAAACATATATCTGCTTTATAAATTGGCTGCCCGCAGTTGGCGAAACCGAGCTTATTGAAACTATTTTTAATGGGACTGGAAGGCTTCCAGATTGCATGACTGCTTGTAGGGTTTTCATGTCTGCAGTAGCCTGTTGTTGGTCTGTGCCGCTTCCTTCTATTGTTATTGCACCGTTAAAGTTTGTTAATATATTCTCCGAGATTAAGAGTGGTTGGCCCTGCTCTACCCCGTTTAGATATAAATGTATTCTTTTATTGAAGTAACCTGGGTTAGTAGTAGATGGCTTTAATGCTTTTACCGCATCTTCAAAGTTCTTTGCTGCGCCTGAAGCAAGCTGTATACCAAACTGGAATTGGTAGCCGTTTGATGCGCTTGGAGGTTGGTAAACCCCAAATGGACAGCCAGAAGAAAGACACACGTCTAATATGCTATCGCTTGAATTGCTACTGTTAAACACTGTAACATTTCCTATGGTTGCATAGAATTTACCCTGATTCTGTATCAATGATAAAGCCTGGCTTTCTCCTATATTTGGCATGCTTACCATTATAAATGAATTTCCAGAAAGAGCTTGTACTGTGCTGACAGTAGTACCGCTTATGCCATATACATCCAATCTTTTTGAAAGAGTAGTTTCCAAGTTTGAAATAATCGTAGAATTATAGCTTGTAGAGTTTGGGACCACCTCTATCTGTGTACCGCCTATTATGTCTAGCCCATAGTTCAAGTGGGTGTATGGAACGTTTTCTGTTTGTATTGTTGATGAATTAAAGGTTGTGTTCGGTTCTACGAATATGTGTGTTGTATTGCTTATAAGAATATACGGGAAAATCTCATTTTCATAGGTTAAACTCAATGAAGTATTGACTATTGCGCTTTTGTTCAATTGTGCGTAGAATTGCTGGATGTTATGTACTGGAACTCCGTCTACAGCAGTTATTATAGACCCTGTTTGCAAACCTATAACACCTCTTGAACTCAAATTTCCTATGTATGAGTTGACAGGCATATACACTACCTGTGCACCATTAACATTTGTAAGATTTGGCTGTATTGCAAGGAAAGATACTACTACCAATACAATCATTAATATTATCCTCCAGTCATAAAAGATCGATTTTACCATATCACACCTTAGCTACCTGTTTTTCTACCTCTTTAAATTTCAAGCCGTATAACTGAGTAGAACCATTTAATATCCAGACTGTAAAGTCATCAAATATAACTCCTATTATCAGTATTATTGCTATTTCATGAAGAGTCGAATTAGTTGTTCCTAGGAACAGAATAAGAAATGTTACCAAAGCTGCAGCATCCATGGTAAGTGAAGTTTTTATGGTTTTAGCTAAACGATAATGCATACTTGCTTCCTCTCTTTTCAATATGTTTGTTGCCAATATTATATTTCGATCTGCAGAATAACCCATTATCATAAGTATTCCTGCAATAGAAGCAGTTGAAAAGCTAAATCCTATAATGTCAAGAACCCCCACAATATTGATTACATCACTTATTATACTTATTACATTTGAAAATGCCTGCCACATGCTTCTAAAGTAGAAAAGAGAAACAGCTGCTACAAGCACGAATGCTATACCTAGCAATATCAAAGAGCTGTAAAGAGAGCTTTGAGCAAGCGTTGCACTTACAAAGTCTACGCTTGAATCTTTGCTGTTTACAGGTATTTTAAGTACGCTTGAAATGCTGTTTTCCAATAAAGTTGTATTTACATTCTTTCCAACGGTTATTGAATACCCTGTTATAGTATTTGTAAACGGCGCTTTTACGACGCTTACCGTGACGCTTTGTTTAAGATCTGTTCCCAAAGAGCTTGCTATCAGCGTAGGAGAAATACTTTGGTTTGTACTAATTACTATGTTTGTCCCTCCCGCTAGTGATATTCCTTCATTAACAATTTGGCCGTGAACATGGTAATAATAGCCTATAAATGAAGCAAAAAATATAACGAAAATTATGGGTATAAATATCATTTTTCTATAGTTCTTAAGATAATATTCAACTACATTATCTATCGTTTTGCTCACCTCATTTCTTATACCCATAAAGAATTTCTAAGCTCTGATTTTATTAATTCTTAATGTATTTGCGCTTTTAAAGGCTTTTTGTTCTATTTTTTAAAGTAGTATCCGTCATATAAAGCGTTGGCTTTTTCCTTGTCCTGTAGTGTGTAATACAACTGTAACATTACCCTTTTTAAAGGCTTTTTCCAGAGATTTTTTCCCTTTGTAAGATTGTAATCCAATAAAAATTCTTTATCATCATCATTTTTACAGTAGCTCCATATATTGTCTTTAAGCATGTAGATTTTGTATAATTCAACATCACCATTGTACTTTTTATCTTTCTCCTGTGTTATTGTCCTGCTTATAGCCCTTGCAACTTTATACCTTTCGTTCTCTGTCAAATGAGCAGCGTTTATCGAAAGAGAAAACCTTACCTCATCTAGGCCATTAAATATCTCATTTAGTTTAAATGAATTATATGCGTTTTCAACTATGTTTATTTTCTTTAGTATGTTCTTTTTTCTGTGTTTGAGTAACTCATCGGCCCTTGCTGTCTCCACCTCAATTATCTCACACACATTTTTGCCGTTATCGTTGTAAAGTAAAATAATGTCTGCGTTCCAACAATCTATTCCGGGTTCCGTTAATAATTTTTTATTTTTGTAGTGTTTTCTTTCTTTATTATAAAGTCTCAATGGGTATTCTCCATCTGCATAATCTATATCTTTCTTTTTTTCGATATAAGAAAAAGTTGAAACCTGCATTAATTTATGGATTATAGAGGGATTTTGGTCTATAGTATTCGTTATCAGTAACTCTTCAAGTCCTCTCTTCCCCACATGTAAAATAGACCATAAATAGTATAAATATCCTCTGCTTTTAATCTAAATATGAAAGGCCAGTTTTCATTTGAATTCATGATAGATGTTGCATTTGTTTTAGTTCTAATAGCCTTCATAGCAGTTTTCTTTGCGCATATCTCCGCTGGAAATCCAACGGTTTCAGATATGAATGGGATTTGTTATGAGATGGCCGATTCAATAAATTCCATGGCAAACTCCAATGGTTTTCAAACTATACAGTACTTGCCGTTACTTACATTTACAAAACAGGAGAATTACACAATAAACGTTTCAAATGGAATAATAATAATATATGAAAAGTCACTTTATGGAGGAAAATTACTTGCAGGGCAGGATTTAACTTCATGCGGTGCAGATACTGCGCTCACAGAAAATGAATCATTTGGTTTATCAAATCTTGTTTTGTATACAAACCAAACAAACATTGCATTGGCCTATGCTTATGCCAATTACTCCGGCAACCTCCCAAATTACATCTTTGTAGGCGGATTTACAGGTGCGGTTAATTTGTCATTGGACTATTCAAATGGTACTATCACTACATTAGATGTTCAGAATTCGCCATTTACATACTTTGCAGATACAAAATCTATTCCATTACCGGCTGGTGTTTATAATTTTGTAGCAACTAGCGTGGCCTCTCCTGACATTTACGTCGATTTGCCTTTTTCAGTCGGTTAATTTTATTTTTTTACTTTTTTAAAAGGTAAACATAAAGCTTAAATATGATTATTTTTTAATGTAACCTATGGCAAAAGGACAGTCAGCATTAGAATACATGATGACTTATGGTTGGGCAATACTAATCATAGTTATCGTAGCTGTAATCTTGTATTCTATGGGAATTTTCAACCCTAGAGCAAGTGTAACTGCAACAAGTAGTGGGTTCAGCCCATTCGCAGCAAGTGCAGCAGTCTGCAGTAGCAGTAGTAGTAAATTAACAGTAGCTTTTACTGTTGGTGGACTACCTAACGGAGCTTCTTCTGCAACCATAACTGGAGCAAGTTACTCGTCTGGAAGTGGAATTAGTCCGGCTATTAACTCTGGCACAGCAAGCCCAACGGTGGTGTCTTCTGGTAGCAGCTTTAATGTAACCTTCAGCACTGTAACATGTACACCAGGGGTTGGATTTAGTGCTTCTGGTGTAGTGAACTACTCCGTTACAACAGCAGCAGGTACTGCAACTTACTCTGCAACAGGAACAATAGCAGGAACAGGCAGCTAAAAATGATTTGATTTTTTATTTTTTTATTTAATTTTTATTGCCTTGTTGATGTAACTGTTAATCTAGTATTTTTGTTTTACACCGTACAGTATGCTTGTTTTAAAGTGGCTATCCAGTTTTTTCAAGTATTGTTCTGTTTTACTTTTAATTTTTCCCATGTTTTCAGAGGATAGCTTGAAATTGCTTATAGCATTAACAGGATCTCTTTTTTTCTTGTCGTTTATAGCTGAATTCGAAAAATAGCTAGAAAAGCTTTCTAAGGCCTCATTGACTTCATTTTTGTAAATAAAACTTGATATTGCGGTTATCCCTGCAATAGCTTCGATATAATTTTTTGATTTAGATAATGCATACCTTGTGGCTTCAGATTCGGGGAAGGTTTTTGTAATGGAATAGTAATCTTTACTTATTTCAAGCAGTTTATAAAAATAATCGTTAACGTTCTTATTTTTGTAGTTTATGCCGTGAGAATGGCCTAATTCATGATAAATTATAAATTTACAGCCTTCTTCTAATTCATTTAAATTCTTGTTTTCTAATATAAAATACATCATGCGTTTCATTTTATTGGATATCCATATATTGTTATTTCCTAAAGAATACGCAATAGAATCACTGCAGTTTGGCAGCAAATTCCTGATAATTTTAAAGTCCTCCTCTATTCCAAGTTTTTTTGATATAAAATTACGATATTCCAAGTTATCTTTTAGCAAATTTGAAAGACTCTTGTTTTTCATTTGTTTTTTAGATTTAAACTGGTATAAAAATGTTTATTTTGCAATTAGAACTAAAAAGAACTTAGTATATAATTTATAAAATACTAAATAGCTTTTATAAAAGGAGAAATAATTTACAGTTATTTTTATGCTTTTCCCGATGATAGTTATACTTCTGTTTGTTATTGAAATAATATTGATAATACTGCCTTTTTATAAATAATGCTTTTTTTATTAAAATTCTTAATTAAATTTGGAAAAGTTTAATAAGAATGATTAGTTTTAGATAATTAATGTTTACTACTAACAGAATAGATATCAAAGGAGTAGTGTTTGATTTTGATAACACTTTGGTTGATACAAAAACTACAATATATGAGGGTTATAAATTAGTTTTCTTTGAAATAGCTAAAAAATTTAATATAGATAAAGAAAGTTTAATTTCCTCTGCAAATCATTTTCAGGAAGAAAGAATCAAGGTATTAACAAGGTCTAAAGTCTCTTACGATCATGCAGAGTGGATAAGTTTAATAGCAGAAAATGCAGGGATAAAATTAAATCAGGATGAAAATGAATATTACAAAAAGCTTTTTTATAATTATGTCTTGAATAATCAGAGATTCTCAAACAAAACAGATGAGCTTCTAACTCAACTTAAAAAAGAAGGGAAAAAATTAGCATTGTTGAGCGAAAAAGACTCAGTACCGGGTTTAAAGGCTGAAAGAATAAGCAAAGTGCCATTTCACAGTTATTTTGATTTAATAGTAATAGCAGGCGAAACAATTCCTTTTACAAAGTCAAAAGATGGTTCTAGGGTATTTACAGAAACTGCAAAACTTTTGGGTTTAAATCCAAACGAGATAGTAATGGTGGGAGACAGGTTGGATTTAGACATACAAAACGCAAAGGAATCTGGAATGAATGCAATTTTATTCACAGGCTACATAAAATCAGAGGAAAAAAGTAAATATAAACCAGATTTTGTAGTAGATAATCTGTTAAATCTAAGTAGTATTATATAATTTATTATATAATATTCAATAATTTGAAAATCTGGACTTTTAAAGCATTATTATGATTCTTCCGCTCTTTTCTTTGTTGTTGATCTCTTTGAATGCTTCCTTTGCTTCCTGAAAATTGAATTTTTTCCAAGTTTTTACTTTTAGGTCTCCTGATTTATTTACTACCTCAGAAAATTGCTTGATTGAACCTCCAGTTGAGCCCAATATGCTTAGCTGTTTGCTATAAAGCTGCGAAATATCTATCTGTGCATTACTCCCAGTTTCTGTTCCGAATGTAACCATTCTTCCATTTTTACCTAAAAGGGAATAACCCAAATCCCATAATTTCGTACCTATAGAATCAATCACTACATCTACCATTTTTGAATCTGTTATCTTTTTTACTTCTTCTAATGCGTTTTCGTATCCAACTACGTAATCAGCACCAAAATCTTTAACCCAATCCTTACTTGAAATTGCAATTGTCTTTGCACCAAACATTTTAGCAAATTGAAGTGCAAATATTCCCGTATTACCAGAAGCTCCAACTACAGCGATAAATTCATCTTTTCTAATATTAGCCCTATTTAATGCATTGTAAGACGTAAGAGCAGCTACTGGCAAGCTAGCAGCTAATTCAAAACTTGTAGAATCTGGTATCTTAAAAGCATTCTTTTGATTTATTACTGCGTATTCTGTTAAGCCGCCATTAGATCCAATGCTAAATATATATCCATTATCGCAAAGCATTTCCTCTCCGCTTAAGCAATAATGGCACGTTCCATCAAAATATCTATTATAAACGCTTACCCTATCTCCTTTTTTGAGTGCCTTTACTTCTTCTCCAACCTCTTCTATTTCTCCTGCAAATTCCGCTCCAGGGATTATTTCAGATTTTACTGGTATCAAATCAATTACCATTGAGTCAATGGGGTTTAGTCCAATTGCCTTTACCTTTACAAGGACTTCATCATGTTTTAATTTTGGTCTGTTTATTTCCTTTAAATTTAAGTTGTCTATTCCGTTTTTGCTTAAAACCCATGCTTTCATATCGTATAAGATATATTTGATAATATAAAAACTTTTTAGTTTAAGACTTATTATAGTCTTTACAAGGAAGGCTTATTTTAGTTATAATAACTACAATTAAGTGGCTTTTAATTTAATTATATATACTACCTATAATCTTAAAGTAAGATGAAACTTGAAGAAACTCTTTCAAATGAGGATTACTTAAAAAATGTTATTCATAAAGTGAGTATTTTAGGTCCAGACATAATACCTACAATAGAAAATACCGTTTCAAAATATAATGGATATGCAGCTAAGTCAGTTGCTTTCAGTTTGCTAAATCTTGCTTATTACAAAAAAGATAAGGACATAACCTTAGAGATATTGCACACTATTGACAATTATAGCGGAGTTGTAGGAGAATATATGCTAGATAATATTGTCCGTTTCGCAAATATTATCCAAGATAAAAATACAATAATAAATTTTGCTAGAATAATGTCGCTTAAAAAGGTAGTAAATACGCTAAATATGTATAAGAGCAATGCTTCTGAAATCATCGTTTGGAATTCTTTAAAACTGGCTAAAGACATGGTTTTATACAAATCAGAAGTTAGTAATCTAAACTATAATTTAAGTGATCCGACATTGCAAGCCTTTAATTTTAATAACTTTATTGATATAATGTCAGATCAAACTATAGTTGATACTATTGAAAAATATAAAGGAGAAAATATAAAAGAAGTTGCAAAAGAATTAGTAAAAATTGCTTTTAGGACTAGATCTACTGGAGCGGTTATTGCTGCTTGTAATATAGCAAAAACTGTGGGGTTGAATGCTTTTGAATTTCTTTCATCACGCGATTTTATCACTATATCTGAGGAAGGATTAGATAAACTTATTAATGACACAAAAAGTTTTGATTCTGTATTGCCTTATCTAAAATCTAATGGTGAACTTCCAAAGCCTACTAAGTACAATATAAATAAATACCAGGACATAGCTAATGAATACCTTTCAAGTTCTTATAACATAAATAAAAAACTTAATTTAAATCAGATACTTATGCTGTTTTCAGTTAATGATCATGATAGAAAAGATGTAATAAATCTTGTGAATAACTCAATAGAAACAAACTCAAAACTTTATTCTTTAGTTAGTGGGGGGGATCCAAAATTGGATATAGATAAAGAAAAATTGTCATATCTATTGTTGATAGCAGTAACTGGCTCAAGGGACAAAAATATAGAGCAAGAAGCTTTTAATTTTCTTTCTAAAATAGTTGGAGAGAGCGTTGTTAGAAAAGCTAAGCATTCTTTTAATTCTCAATATAAAGCAAAATTAATTGGTGATATCTCAAATTATGTTAAGAATGGAGATGTAAACAGCGCAATAAACCTGTTAAAAGATACTAAAGATGAAAGTATAAACGATATTTTATCTGTAGCAGGGTATAAAGACGGAGATTTAATTATTGCCGGGAAAAATACTGTCTTGTCTACGCAAAGCAACAATCCATTAGATTACGACAGCAGATTACAAATTGCATGTGTTTATCTTCCAAGTGATTATGAAGGAGGCATAGAAGCATACTGTAAAGACAAAAGGTTTAATCTCATAAGATATGATATAAACGGTAAAAGTTTAGGCAGCGCAATTTGTTACCTTGAAAATGGAGTTTTTCTTGTTGACTCTGTAGAAGGACATAGGACATTTCGAAAACCTAATGTATTCTCTATAGTTTATCAAGATTTAATAGATAGAGCTAAAGAGAACAGGGCAAAACAGATTATATTCAACACAACAGGCAGAAATGAAACCCCTCAAGAATTTATAAATTACGTTAAAAAAATAAATTTTAATAAAGGCAATACAAAAATGAACTTAAATACCAATGGTAACCTAGAAGCAAAAAGGTCTTTTGTATCCGGTTATATTGTAAACTTATAATCTCTGTATCGCTCAGTATTACAATTTTTTGATTTTTAACATTATATTTCGTTAGTAAATTTTAAACTAATATATAAAAATCCTACTAAAGGATTCGCAAGCAATTTTAATCTACATAACTAAATTACTTAATTTAAAGAGATAAGAGATATTACTAATTAAAGCATGCCCCGACCGGGATTTGAACCCGGGTTTCCGCCTCGAAAGGGCGATGTCCTTGGCCTCTAGACTATCGGGGCATACCTCATTTAAAAACTATTTAAACATTTAAAGTTTGGTGCGTTTAAATAAGTATGCCAAATGTTACATTTTATTTTGAAGTACACCAGCCTTACAGACTAAAAAGAGTATATTCCTTTATAGAGAACAAGGAATTTATAGACCTGGACAAAAACAGGGAAATATTCAGCAAGGTTGCAGATAAGTGCTATATACCAATGACAAAATTGCTTATAGATCTTGTAAAGGAATACCAAGAATTTAAGGTAAGTTTTTCCTTGACAGGGGTGTTTATGGAGCAGGCAGAGACATTCAAGCCGGAAGTAATTCAGCTTTTTCAGCAGTTATTTGATACAGGAAATATGGAATTGCTAGATGAAACCTATTATCATTCTCTTTCGTCTCTAATAAGCAAAGATGAGTTCATAGAGCAAGTAAAGCAGCACAAATCGTTGATGTATAAATATTTTAAATTTCACCCCAAAGTTTTTAGAAATACAGAAGCTATGTATTCAAATGAAATCGCTGACACAGTTTCAAAGATGGGCTACAAAGGAATAATCTCAGAGGGCTGGGATAGAGTACTGGGTTGGCGTTCTCCAAACTATGTATATACCGATCCAACAGAAAAAATAAAAGTCCTTATGAGAAATTACAAGTTGAGTGATGATATTGCTTTTAGGTTTTCAACCCCAACTTGGAATGAATTTCCTTTAACAGCTGAGAAATATTCAAATTGGATTGCAAACAATGAAGGTGAGACAATAAATCTATTTATGGACTATGAAACTTTCGGGGAGCATCAATGGAAAGAAACTGGCATATTTGATTTTATGAAAGATCTGCCCGGCAAGCTTATAAGTAAGGGAATAGGTTTCAGTACTGTATCAGAAGCTATAAAACAAAAAGCAGTAGGGGTGGTTGACGTTCCATATTATCTCTCTTGGGCAGATATGGATAGAGATTTGTCAGCATGGCTAGGGAATCAAATGCAGGATGCTGCTTTCCAGAAACTCAAATCTATGGAGAAAGAGGTTATGCTTACTGGGAGTGAAGAATTGATAAAGAGATGGAGACTACTGCAAACATCCGATAACTTTTATTATATGTGCACAAAATGGTTTTCTGATGGAGATATCCACAAATATTTTAATGCTTATTCCTCTCCTTACGTTGCTTATTTAAATTATATGAATATAATCTCACAGCTTGATTCAATGGTTAAAACCTTTTTAAAGCTGCATCATAAGCCTGGAGATAAACCGGAAGAAATTTTTCCCAACCAAATTGATTAGCTAGATCATTTGCCGAAATTTTCAATTTAAGTAGATCATCTTCACTCATAAGCGCTATTTTTATCATGTCTTCTGCTATATTTGTAATAACTGCGTCTCTTTTCTTGCCAAGCATGTTTTCAACGAAAACACCTTTGTATCCTTTCCCATAATCTTTTAGTAAATATTGTCCGAATCCACTGAAATCAGAGGTAAATGAAATTGACATGTAAGCTGCGGCCTCTAAAGGAGTATATCCAAAGGGTTCGTATTTTGACAAGAAAAAGCCTGCAGTTGAAAGTGCTAGCATCTCATAATAAGTCAGATTTAAAAGTTCATCACCTACTGCAAGGTATTTTGGATAGAATATAACTTTTACATGGTTTTCTGCTGAGTTTTCAAGTTTATTTTCGTGTAGTTTGTTTAGTATTGCATCATTATTTTCAGGATATGACAGTATAAAAGGAGTAAGTGGTGGATTTGTAGGCTTAGGTCTTCTAAGCTGCTTAATAAGCCTTTTTGAATCATTTATAATCTTGCTGTAGGCTTTGTCAACTGTATCTTCTTCAACTTCAACCGAAGACGATATTACTGAATCAAAGTTTTTTACATCTTCATCTAATGCAGATTTTGCGCTTACGTAAGTAAGGTAGTTTGCGACTACATCATTTCTCACGCCGATAGTACCGGAAGGAACCGCTATAAGCGCTATTACATAATTGCCATCTGTCATCATTTTATCAAGTTTTCCTAGGGCATCTATAAAAACATCATATCCTTTGTCATAAAATTCATACCTACCGCTAGTTACAAAGACTTTTAGATTGCTAGGGTTAATGTCATAATAAGGAAGGAAATAGGCATTAACAAAATTATCAAGTTTCTTCTTAGCATTAACTCTCATAGAAGTCAGTTCTTCAGCCTTTGGTAAATCAGATGTATCTATTCCATTTATTGTTACAAAATCCGGCTTCTTCCCAAGTATTACACTAGCTTCTTTGGAAACTACGCTACTTACTGCTGTGAATATTGTTGCATTGAATGCCCCTGCTTTTTCAGTGAAATGTTTTGCTGCTACCCCATATTTGTAAGGCATATCTGGAGTTATTCCAGTATTAGAAATAACATAAACATTCGTGTTTCCCCCAGAATATGAGATAGCTCTCCCTAGAACAGTGGCATGAACAGTAAATACTGTGGGTACTTTAACATTTTTATATTTTAGATAAAGTATTGAACCGGCTGAAAGCCATTCATGTACCTGTACAACTAAAGGCTGCTTAATAGTTTTGCTCAATGCTTCTATCACTGTTCCTGCTGCATATGACCATGCCAATGGTTCATTGTAATCCGATGGTGAATTTAAAGAGTCAATTTTGAAATTGTCCCAAAAGTCCTTTTTTACTTCATTTAAATGCTTGTTTTCAAATTCCTTTGCGTCGATTAATATCAAGTTTACATCATTTGCAGAAGACCATTTTCCAAAGTAAATTTTTACCCCATCAATTTTTATATTTCCCACGGCATCTTTTATGTATTGCGGAGGAGGGCTTTCTATGAATTCTACTGCGGCTTGATTTGGGTTGTAAAAACCTATTGCTAAATAATTTTCTCCAAATTGTTTTTTGATATATGCCGATTTTGAGGTTAAAACAGTCCATATTCCACCGACTTTGTTACCAGCTTCGAATGAAACTTCTATTAGAAACTTATCCATAACTTTAATAGTAGTTTGTCTAATAAAAAACTATCATATGTAAAGATTTATTTAGAGTGTTTGATATAAGTTAAGATGGTAGAAAAATTAATAATAATCGGTTCAGGACCTGCAGGTTATACTGCGGCAATTTACGCTAACAGAGACAATTTAAACCCTTTGCTTATAAGAGGTTTTGAAGTCGGTGGGCAGTTAATGCTTACTTCGGCGGTAGAGAATTTTCCAGGTTTTAAATCAATTCTTGGTCCGGATCTTATGGATAAACTGGCAGACCAAGTGAAGGCTTTAAACTCTAGGGTTATAGATGATAATGTTTCAAAAGTTGATTTAAATGTATACCCTTACAAGGTTTTTGTTGGTGACAAAGAATATGAAACTTATTCTATAATAATATCTACCGGAGCATCCGCAAAGTGGCTGGGTTTTGATAATGAAAAAAGGCTTATAGGGAAGGGAGTTTCAGGTTGTGCCGTTTGCGATGGCCCATTTTTCAGAAATAAAAAAGTAGTAGTAGTAGGTGGCGGTGATAGTGCAATGGAAGACGCTAGCTATCTTTCTACTCTTACAAGTTCGGTTACCTTAATCCATAGAAGACATGAATTTAGAGCAAGCAAAATAATGCAAGAAAAAGTTTTATCGAATAAAAAAATAGATATAATCTGGGATAGCGAGGTTTTTGATATAATTGGAGAGGATCACGTTGAAGGAGTTAGGATAAAAAATCTAAAGACTAATGAAAAAAGCGAATTGAAAACGGATGGGCTGTTTATAGCTATAGGCCACATACCAAATACCAGTATATTCAAGGGATATCTAGATATAGACGAAAATGGATACATTAAAACACATGATTTTACAAAAACAAGCAAAGAAGGAGTATTTGCTGCTGGAGATGTCCAGGATAAACATTATAAACAGGCTGTAATCGCTGCGGGGTGGGGAAGCATGTGCGCAATAGACGCAAGAAAGTTTTTAGAGGAAAAAAACTTAAATTGACGTTACTTCTTCCTTAAATTTTTTAACATAATCTTCTGGTACCATAGTATTAACAAAAACATTCTGCCCGAGTTCTATACCAGCAAGATTAGATAATCTAGGATATATCTCTATATGCAGGTGATAATCCGTTTCTAATTTATTTTCATGAATAACAAAGTTGTATGACTGCTCTCCAAATAATTTTTTGTTAATTTGTATTATCTTTTTAAGCCCTTCAACAACCTCTTCTTTTTCATCTTGGCTTAATTCAATCATGTAATTTACATGTCTCTTTGTTAAAATCATAGATTCTCCTGCAAATCTAGAACCGTAAGGTGCAATAGCTGCTATTTTTTCAGTTTCAAAAAGTATCCTGCCCCCCTCTTTCTTTATTGCGTCTTCGTAAATGCAGGAATTGTTTTCTTTTAGATAGTTCTTTGCATTTTCTATTTCTATAGCCGTAGTGCCTAATACTTCTGGCCAGGCAATTATTTGAGTATGTGGGTGTCCTATACTTGCTCCTCCAGAAGCGCCATAATTCTTAAAAACCATAACATGTTTTATATAATTTCTTGAATACAATGCTTCTTCTCTTTCAATAAGAGTGTTAAGCCACTCCAAAGATTTTTTAGTATCCATGCTCTCAAATTTATCGTAATGGTTTTGGCTTTCTATTAAAACTTCATTGTACCCATAACCGGATATAGATGTAAAGAATCCTTTCCCATACTCTAAAGGCGTAAAACCTTCTAGTTCTGGAAATTTATTTTTTATTACCATTGTTGTCCAAGGTTCATTGACATGCATTATCTCAAGATTTATCCGGTCTACGGTATTAGGTTCAAATGGGCAGTTCTTAAGATTTTCTGCCCCTTTGTCTTCTACTTCAAGTTCTTTTGGTCGGTGATCCCTGCCTGGAACTATAATTGCGTAATATCCTGTCCTGTAATCTTTTCTTATCTCGCTGTATTGGTTGTCCATCTATAATTAAATAAATCTTTTAATTTAAACCTTTGAAATTTTTAAGGAGATTTTAAACCATTCAATAAAAGAATTGTTGTTATGGTCCAATTTTTAAGAACTAAGCCTTATTATAAAACGCTCTAAAATAGTGGAAAACTTTAAATATAACACTAATCTCTATTAGAGATATAAATGCAAGTTTGCATTGTATATATCTAAAGTTATTAAGGGAGGTAACATTATGGCAGAAGGAATTCAACCAATTTTCATCTTACCAGAAGGATATAATAGAACTAGTGGAAAGGATGCTCAGAGAAATAATATAGCCGCAGCAAAGGCAGTAGCTAATGCGGTCAAATCTACTTTAGGACCAAGAGGAATGGACAAGATGCTTGTTGACAATATTGGGGATATAACAATCACAAATGACGGCGTAACTGTCTTAAAGAGTATGGAAATAGAAAATCCTGCAGCGAAAATGATAGTAGAAGTTGCAAAGACACAAGAAGAAGAAGTTGGGGACGGTACTACTACCGCTGTTATAATTGCAGGAGAGCTTCTAAAAAATGCGGAAGTGCTTTTAGATCAGAGTATACATCCTACATTGGTAGCAAGAGGATATAGGCTTGCAGCAAACAAGGTTCAGGAAATTCTAGATAAATTAAAATTACATTTGGATATAAATAATAAGGAAGAACTTAGTAGGATAGTAAAAACGGCAATAGTAGGTAAAAGCACAGGTGCCGATTCTCACATTGTGTCATTGATAGTTGACGCTGTTCAGCATGTAAAATCAATGTCAGGTAAAAGCGACACTCTTGATTTAGATGATATAAAAGTAGAAAAGAAAGTTGGAGGTGGATTACTTGATTCTAGGTTAATCAAAGGAGTAATAATAGACAAGGAAAAAGTGCACCCAGATATGCCAGATGAGATTAAAAATGCAAAGGTCGCACTTTTAAATTTGGCTTTAGAAATAGAAAAAACTAACATAGATGCTCAAATAAGAATTGAGAAGCCGGAACAGTTACAGGCATTTTTAGATGAGGAAGAAAACATGCTTAAAGAGATGGTAGAAAAAATAAAGGCAACCGGCGCGAATGTAGTAATAGTGCAGAAGGGAATAGATGATACAGCACAGCATTTTCTTTCAAAAGCAGGCATACTCGCATTTCGTAGAGTCTCTGAGAATGATATAAAAAAGATTGGAAAGGCAACAGGCGCAAAAGTAGTAGCAACTCTTGATGAATTAGGTAGCGAAAGCTTGGGAGAAGCAGGATTAGTCCACGTTGAAAAGCTTGCAGGAGAAACTCTTGCATTGATAGAGGAATGCAAGAATCCTAAAGCGGTTACTATACTAGTAAGGGGCGGGACAGAGCACGTTGTTGACGAAATACAAAGGGCTATTGATGATAGTCTTGGAGATTTAAGATCTGTTATAGAAGATGGCGGTTCTATAGTTGCTGGAGGTGGATCTGCTGAACTTGAAGTTTCAAAGAATCTTAGAGACTTTGCTACAGGTTTAGAAGGCAGGGAACAGCTTGCTGTAAATTCCTTTGCTGATGCATTAGAAGTAGTACCAAAAACCTTAGCTGAAAATGCTGGTTTAGATCCTATTGATATACTTGTTGAATTGAGAGCAGAGCATCAAAAAGGAAAAACTTGGGCAGGTGTAAATCTATTAGATGTATATAAACCTCAAGTGTCTGATATGTATAAAGAAGGAGTAATTGAACCTTTAAGGACAAAAAAACAAGCGATAAAAAGCGCAAGCGAAGTCGCAGTTATGATCCTTAGAATAGATGATATAATCGCCGCTGGCAAGTCTGCAAATCAGCAGCCACAGATGCCACCTGGCGGAATGGGAGGATATGGAGATTAATTATGGCGGAAAATGTTTTGAGTAGGCCTTTGGATTTATTAAATTCAGCCAAGGGAAAGATGGTTTTAGTTGAGCTTAAGAATGGGCATGCTATAACTGGTAAATTAGTTGCATTTGATGTGCATATAAATGTCACATTGGAAAATGCAGAGGAAAAGAAAGACGCAGATACTCTTAGAAAACTTGGAAATGTTTTTATAAGAGGTGATACGATAATCCTTATATCTCCAACTATATGACGACAGCATCAATGGGTTTGCATAATAGAAAACAACCGCATGTAGAGTGCAGAAGGTGTGGCAAAGAGTCATACTTAAAGAGAAAGCATTACTGCTCCCATTGTGGATATGGTAAAAGTTCAAAAATAAAGGCTTATTCCTGGAATAATAAAACGGTTAACGGAAAAAGAAAAGATCGATAGATGTCAAGAAAAATAAGTGCAGAGGCATTAATATTTGATTTTGATAATACTTTAGTTGATACTCATTCTGCTATATCTAATGCTTATAAACAGGTTGTAGATTCAATCTCGGTGCGTTCTGGTTTAGACAGCAATTATTTATTACAGGAATTATTGAAGGCCCAGAAGGAAGTAATTGATGACAAGCCTCTTGCTTATAGAATTTATGACAGGAAAGCGGTTATTGCTAAATTAAACGAAAATCTTTCGCTTAAGTTAACTGAAAATGATATAGAAGATTTAGCCAAGGGATTCTACAGATTTATAAGCGAAAAAATAAATTATTCAGAGGATACTGAATCAATTCTAAAAGAATTTAAACTAAGGGGCAAAAAACTTGGACTTTTAACGGATACGGATGTAAGGCCTGGATTAAAGAATGAAAGGCTTTCCCGATTAAATTTTACAAAGTTATTTGATGTTATAATAATTGCAGGAGAGAGCATACCGCAAAGAAAAAACAGTAATATTCCCTTCTTAGAGATATCAAGACTTTTAAACGTTGTGCCTTCAGATACCGTAGTAATTGGAGATAGAATGGATGCAGACGTAGACAATGCAAAGGAAGCCAATATGAAAGCTATTCTAATTGACAAATATCTCCCACCAAATAGCGGTGTTCACAAGCCAGATGCGGTTATACATGAACTTAAAGAACTTTTAGAAATAGTAGAATAAGCAGTATTAATAATTATAAAAACATTAAAATTAAATGGAAAAACTCACTGTAACGCCTTGGGAGGTAAATGGCGAGTTGAATGATTCTTCTTATTCTAAACTTGTAGAAAAGTTTGGTGTTGATTTAATAAATGATAATCTAATAAGCAGGATAAACAAAATATCAAAAGGAAATCTACACCCTTTGCTTAAGAGAAAGGTTTTTTTTGCTCATAGAGAACTTAACCTAGTTTTGGATGACTACGAAAACAATCGGCCGTTTTATCTTTATACTGGGAGGGGCCCATCTGGTAAGATGCACATAGGTCATCTTTTACCATTTACTTTTGCGCTTTGGCTCCAAAGAACTTTTAATGTTAATTTGTTTATTCAAATGACCGACGATGAAAAATTTTTAATCAGTGGAAAAGAGAAGAATGAAATAGAGAAATTTACAAATGATAATATCCTTGATATAATAAGTCTTGGTTTTGATCCTAAGAAGACACACATCTTAGCTGATTATAGAAGTGCAAAGGTTTTATATTACTATGCAACGGATGTGGCAAAACATATCACAGTCTCTACAGTAAAGGCCGTTTTTGGAGTTAATGACAGTGATAATATTGGAAAAGTATTCTTCCCTTCAATGCAGATTACTCCAGCGTTTCTCTTTTCAGCATTAACTGGTAAAAAAATGCGATGCTTAATCCCATATGCCATAGATCAGGATCCTTATTTTAGAATTGCAAGAGATGTTCTTCCCAAACTAGGATACTACAAGCCTTCAGCAATAATATCAAAGTTCCTGCCAGCTTTGCAAGGTAACTCTGCCAAGATGTCTTCTTCTAAAACTGAAAGTGCTATATTTTTGGATGATAGTAAAGCCGAAGTAAAAAAGAAATTAATGAAATATGCATTTTCCGGAGGTAAAGATACACTAGAAGAGCAGAGAAAGTATGGTGCAAATCCAGATATAGACTTTGCATTTCTTGAGTATAGCTTTTTAGAAGAGGATCAGGGAAAGGTAGATAGAATATACCAAGATTATAAATCAGGTAAGATGCTTAGTGGCGAGATGAAAGAGCTTGCAGCTGAAAAGATATCTGAGTTCTTAGAATCATTGAAGACTAAAAAGGAAAAGATGAAGGACAGAGTTGGGGAGTATATGTTTGATCCAGAGAAAATAAAGCTTTATAGTTAATTATTATATTTGATTTTATACAATTATGTCTTAAACTTTAGTAATAATAGTTTAATCAAACTGAGTTCAGCTTTATAGTAAGTTCTTAAGATAGTTTCTTTTTTTCTAGTCTTTAGAAAGGAAAAGTATTTATACTATAATTATATATAATTATTAGTAATTATGGAAGAACAAAAATTTACAACGGTTTCAATACCCAAGCCTTTGGCAGATAAAGCCAAACAGCTTATAGAGAAAACAGGGTTTACATCGCTTTCAAGCTTTGTAGAATATCTGCTTAGAGAGATAGTCTCTGAAAGCAATGAAGGCAAAAAGAAAAGTGAAGGAAAAGACGAGCGTGTGCTCGATCTTGAGGATAAGCTTAGGAAATTAGGCTATATGTAGGTGGTTAACATGGAAAATGAACAATATTCAGTAAAAAAACAGAGGGTAGAAGGAGGATTAAGTTTAGAAGCAAAGGAAGACATTGCACTTATAGTAATAAAAGATGCACTAAAAAGGTATAACCGGCCTACGGTTGTTTGGAGTGCTGGAAAGGATAGTACTGTAGTTCTGGATTTAGTAAGAAGGGCATGTAAGGATTTGGGGATGCAATTACCACCAGCATTATTCATAGATCATGGTCAGCATTACGATGAAACCATGAAGATGCTTGAAGACATTAGCAAAGGCTGGGGTTTTAAGATGGTATATGCAAAGAATGAAGACGTTATAAAAAATGTAGGAAAAGACAACAAGATAAAACTCAGTAGTCTTAATAAGATTAATCAGGATGAAGCTAAAAGAATAGGTTTTAATGGAGAGGAGTTCGAGTACAGTCTGGAAACAGAAATTGGAAATCATCTATTGAAAACAGTTGCTATGAACATGGCAATCGAAAAATACCGGTTTGATGCGTTATTTACAGGGGTTAGGTGGGATGAAAACGAAGCAAGGTCTACGGAGGTTTTTATAAGCCCGAGAACGCATCCAGATCATGTAAGGGTGCAGCCAATACTGCCGTTTGCTGAGAGAAACGTTTGGGAGTATATTTTCAAGTATAAACTACCAACACATCCGTTATATAAACTCGGATACAGGTCAATAGATGGTAAATTAGATTCAAAGAAGACTAGCGATTTACCTGCATGGGAGCAGGATCTTGAACATACAAAGGAAAGAGCAGGAAGGTCGCAGGACAAGGAGGGAGTAATGGAAAAGCTTAGGCTTTTCGGTTACATGTAAAAATGGAAAAATCTTTATATGAGCTTTTAACTGCCTCAAAAAACAATAAGGCAATGAATAATTTAGATATAACTCGAAGGTACAGCAGACTTTTAATTGATAATTCGGTGAAATATAGCATAAATCCAAAATATTTTGAGAAAGACTCGAAACTTAAAAAGGCGGTTTACAGTATTATTAAAAGTGCTTTTAAGGATTATACCCGTAACGGAAGAGAAAACTTCGAGATATACTTAAAAAATGACTATGAAGTAGATAGAGTAAAGAAAGTTAAAGAGGAAATTGAAGGAACGTATTGCTTTAGAGGCACAGATGCTGGATTTTATGAAGTACCTTTATTGGGAGAAGCTGTTGATTTTTCTATCAAAAATATCTCTGTTAAAGTCCTGCCTATAAGTTTAATTAAAGAATACCTTTAAAACTATTAGGTAATTATAAATATTTAAAGCATCTATTAAAGTAATCATATGGCCTGGTAGCTTAGCCCGGTAGAGCACTGCTCTTATATGAGTATGCTCCAACATTTTAGGAAAAGCAGGGGTCCCGAGTCCAAATCTCGGCCAGGCCATAATTTTAATAAAGTTTAAATATAATCTAGTTTCTATTTTATCTATTATATATTGGAGGTAACATGGAAAACAATTCTTTAGAAAAAATAATAAATAAAATAAATGCATTAGATGGAGTAAATTACTCTGTAAAAACGGATGATAAACTTTATAATGAGTTTTATAATACCTATAAAGAATTAGGTAAACCCGCAGCAATAGATTTTCTGTACAAAGTTCTTAATGAAAAATCAGATTATATCCTAACTTCTAGCAATCTAAATACTGTGAGTGGATTTGCAAAAATAATAAGCTATATAAATTTAAGAGATGAGCTAAAAAACCTACGTAAAAATAATAAATGAGTTTGAAAATAAAGAAATTCCTTTATTTACATATAACGATAGCTTTATAAATAGAATAGTTCTTATACATTCGTAGAGGAATGATGTTAGGGGGTTCTATTGAGAGTTTATTGTTGATTCAAATGTTCTCTTATAGGATTTCTAAACTTCATTTTTAAGGAGGAATATGGCAAAATTCGAAAGAAGAATGTATAAAGCTGTATGTTCCGATTGTGGGAAAGAGACAGAAGTTCCTTTCCAGCCACAAGAGGGCAGACCAGTTTACTGCAGAGACTGCTATAGCAAGAGAAAAGGAACTCAGTAATTCCTATTTTTAGCTAAATAGCCAAACTTTAATTATTTTTTTTATATTATTTTTATTGTTCTTCGAACGTTCTAAGTTGCGGAAAAGGTATAACTTCTTTTATGCTTTTAGAATCTGTTCCTATCATTTGTAATCTATCTATCCCTATGCCTACTCCGCCTGCAGGTGGCATACCATAACCCATTGATTCTATGAAATCTTTATCAAATTCTTGAGTTTCATCTATCCCTCTATTTTTTCTTTTTGCTTCCTCTTCAAATCTGCTTATCTGGTCTATTGGATCATTTAATTCCGAGAAAGCATTAGCAATCTCCATGCCAGCTATGTAAAGTTCAAATCTATATACAAATCTAGGGTCACTTTCAATTTTCTTTGCAAGAGGTGAAACTTCAATTGGGAATTTTGTTACAAATACTGGATTTACTATGTTATCTGAGATTTTAGCTTCAAATACCGCATTTACTGCTTCGCCATAAGAATTTACCTTACTATCGATTTGTTTTCCCCTTTTTATTATTTCAACTTCATCACTTATTCCTAAATTGTCCTTTACCATTTCTTCCATTGTTTTTATTTGGAATTTAGATAAATCTATCATTTTTTCCCCAAATTTTACTTGATAGGTTTTATTTGCAGCATAAACTGATTCTTTTACAATTTCTTCTGTAAGTTGAAGCATGCTGCTTAAGTCACCATAAGCCTGATAAGCCTCCATCATCATAAATTCTGGATTATGCCTAGTATCAACACCCTCATTCCTAAAATTCTTGCTTATATCAAAAACTCTCTCAAATCCTCCTACGAGCATCCTCTTTAGATAAAGCTCAGAAGCTATCTTAAGGTAAAAATCTCTATCTAGCGAATTATAATGTGTAATAAAGGGTTTTGCATTTGCTCCGCCAGGTATAGGCTGTAATATTGGCACAATTACCTCAATGTATTTATTTTTCTCCATTATCTCTCTTATTTTGGAGAGTATTATATTGCCCTTTTTTATTTTTTCCAAAGATTCTCTATTTATTATGAAATCCAGATATCTCTTACGATATCTTTTCTCAGTATCCTCTAAACCATACCATCTAGAGGGCATTGGCAATAGGGCTTTGCTTAATATTGTTATATCTTTTGCGTCTATGGATATCTCATTTGTTTTTGTCTTTATGATTGTACCGGTTACACCTATTATATCTCCCGTATCCAGTTCTTCTGCAGTCTTTACTGTTTTTTTGTCAGCATGTTTTTCAGAAAAGTAAACTTGAATACTGCCCTCTTCATCTTGTAGGTCTATAAATTTTATTTTACCGTGGTCTCTTTTAGCTATTATCCTGCCAGCGACTTTTGTATCCTTACCTTCAAGCTTTTCAAAGTTCTCTTTTATGTCTATTGAATGAAGTTCTAAATCAAATCTACTGCCATATGGTTCTATTCCTTCTTCTTTTAATCTCTCAAGTTTTTCAAGTCTTTCTTTGTCGAATTTAAATTCCATGGTATTGTAAAAACATTGTTATTAATAAAAGTAAGCCAACAACCATAGAGTAACCAAATATTCCCCGCCTTGTGCTTTTATCCTTTGCTATTAATCCAATGAATCCTTTCTCAATTATGGCTGCGAATACAGATATCCCCAAAAGCATTGCAGTATAGCTTGCGCTTATTTCATGTCCCAAGAACAAGGTTCCTAAGGCAAAAGCTGCACCTACTATATTCGCGAGTGCGGATAAGAACATATCTACTATAAGTAAATTTGGTGCAACTACTGCAACTATCCTAGAAATAGAAAGAACTAAAAAGAATACTGCGGCAAATTCTAAAGTTTTTACCAATGGAAATGGATTGTCTGGCCTTTCAGCCTTTTTATTTATTTCCTTTTTGCCGATTAGATAAATAGCCAGCAAGCTTATTACGGATACTGCCGTTATAGGGAGCATATAATAGACTATCTTATCTGATAATGTTACAATATATATTATAAGTAGGGCTTGAATAAGGACCATAGGTATATTCGCTGCAACAATAACATTGTAAACTACCGCTTTTCCAAGTTTTTTGAACCTATTTCCCAAGCTTATCAAAGCGAAAGTTATGGTTGTTCCAGTTATTAAACTGCCTATAACTGTCGATATAAGTAGCCCTGATTTCGAAATCCTGAGTATCATGTATTGTATGAAGAAAACTGTACCCACTAATGCTACAAGGAGCCAAAATTGGAAGGGGTTAAAGAAGTTATAAGGGCCCATATATGTGTTTGGAAGTAAAGGAAGAATAACAAAAGAAATGATAAGGAGGTTTATAGCAGCTATCATCTCACTTTTTTTTATAGAATTTATAAAATAGAGGAATTCTCTCTTGTAAAAGCTTATTGCTGTTATAAGTATAACTATAACTATTGCATATTGGTAGTAGCCTATACCTACTAGCATTCCAGATAAAAAAAGTATCATTGAGCTTATGTATGTTGTTGCCCCCGGATCTTTAGTTTTAGCGCTTTTTTCAAAGTAAATTGCACTTGAAAATGCGATCATAACCGCAAATCCTGCGATTATAATTGTAGACGAATTAAAAACCTCATAAAAAAGCGCAAATAAGTTACCCAAAAGGGCTATGAATATTGAGGTCCTAAAGCCCATGAATATTCTTACTCCTTTTTGCATTCTATATTCATTTTCAAGGCCAAAGATTGCACCCAATGCTATTGAAAGCACTATATACTCAAAAGTCAAATCTAGATTCATTATTATTCTAAGAAATAGGCATTAATAAAGTTTGTTTAAAGTGTTATTTATTATACAAAGCTATAAATTTCTCTGCAGCTTTTTCCCAAGTTATATCCTCAAGTTCCCTATATGCATTTTTCGAAATTTCTTTGTTTATTTGGTTATAATCTAATACTCCTAATATTAAGTCTGCCATCTGTTCAGTGTCCCAAAAATCAACTTTAAGCGTATTTCGTATGATTTCTGAAACTCCCGATTGTGTAGAAACTATTGTCGGTACATTTGAAGCAATTGCTTCAAGAGCTACTATACCGAATGGTTCAGAAACAGATGGCATTACAAAAACATTCGCAATTGAGTAAAGCGTCTCTATTTCCTCGTCAGGTATCCTGCCTAGAAATATAACTTTATCAGCAAGATTTAATTTTATTGATAAGTTTATCAAATTTGGAAGTTCCGGGCCCTCTCCAACAATATACAATAACGCACTATCTTCTTTCTCAGATACTATTTTAAATGCCTTTATTAAATTGTCTATTCCTTTTTGGACGGATAATCTGCCAATGTAAAGCACTACTTTTTGTTCCCCATTCTTTTTTATGCCTTTAAATTTATCCTTGTTTATAGCGTTATAAATAATATTTATCTTTTTTTCGTCAGCTTTGTATAAGCTTATTATCTCCTCCTTAAGTCTCATGCTTACTGTCACAACAATATCTGCATTATCTATTAAGGCTTTTTCCTCCTCAGCTATTCTATCCCAAGGTTTTCCAGCAGTTCTGTCATATTCTGTGCTATGGATAGTTGCAATTAACTTCTTTCCAGTCTTTTTTTTAATTTCTATAGCCGCTCTGCCCGTTACCCAGTCATTTGCGTGTATAACATCAAAATCTGCTTTATCTGCTAATTCTAGCGCTTTATTTTTGTATTCTTCTACTTCATTTAGAACATCCCTATAAAGCCTTTCCCGGTCTTTATTATTAGATTTTTTGCTGCTTAATGAGTAAACCCCGTTAAAAAGCTGACTTTCAAAAGTCAAGAATTTTACGCCTTTTATTTTAGCGTGAGTTTTAAATGGAAGTATTACACTTACTATTACTCCTCGCTTAGAAAGTGCTTTTACAATATTATAAGAATGAGTACCTAACCCCCCTACTGATTGCGGAGGAAACTCCCATCCTAATAAAAGAACTTTCATGTTATTTCTGTAATTTTGTGTGTTATTGCTAAAAATAATATGTTTTTTATTCTTTAAATACAATAAACTTAATGGAAAAATTAAGCGAATTTAAAGATTATATTCCAGAAAATATTTATGAGAGGCTTGGAAAAAAGATAGAATATTTAATGCCTCCTCAAGCAGATTCGGTTAGAAAAGGTTTGTTTAATGGTAAAAATTTAATTGTTTCTGCGCCTACTGCCTCGGGTAAAACATTAATAGCTGAGATGGCAATTCTAAATTCGTTTTTGTCTGGCAAAAAATCAATCTATCTTGCTCCTTTGAGGGCTTTGATATCAGAAAAATATGATGATTTTACAAAAGATAATTCGGACATAAAGGCAATATTATCTATAGGAGATTACAATGAAAAAGATTATAATATAGATAAATATGATGTGGTCTTTGCATCAACTGAAAAATTTGACAGTATAATAAGGAACTCTTTGCAAAAAATAGGTAACATTGGCTGTATAATTTATGATGAAGTTCATTTGTTATCGGATATTGGTAGAGGGCCCACTTTAGAGTTTCTAATAACATTAAATAAGCTTTTGTTTCCTAATGCTCAAATAATAGGGTTAAGTGCGACTATAGGGAATTCAGATGAGTTGGCAGATTGGTTGAAGGCGGACTTAGTTAAAAGTGATTTTAGGCCCGTTATACTCTCAAAGAAAAAGTACTTTGAAGGGGAGCTTATAAATGGAAGCGTTGAAAAGTTAAACAATGGTTATGATGATCCGCTCTCAAACATAACAGCATGGCTTTTTAAGAACAATAAACAAGCTTTAGTTTTCTCTCAGAACAAAAGAAATGTAGTCTCAAATGCAAAGACTATCTCTTCATTGATTGGCAGTAAACTTTTAGAAGATGATAAGAAAAAGTTGCTTTCAGTATCAAAGGAGATATTAGGAGTTTTAGATAGACCAACAACACAGTGCGAAATATTAAGCGATTTAGTAAAAAATGGTGTAGCTTTCCACCATGCAGGTTTAGTAAATCGTCAAAGAAAAATAATCGAGGACAACTTCAAAAAAGGCTTAATTAAATTCATAGTTGCTACTCCTACACTTGCAATGGGAGTAAACCTACCAGCAAATACAGTTATAATAAATTCAATACGAAGATATGGGGATTACGGAATGGAGTTATTGCCCGCAATAGAAATAGAGCAGATGATGGGAAGAGCAGGCAGGCCAAGGTATGACAAAGAGGGCAATGCAATAATCGTCGCAAGGAATGAATCAGAACTTGAAATAATAGATCAGAAATACTTCAGCGGTGAAGTTGAGCCCATAACTTCAAAATTTAATAGCGAAATAGCAATAAGAAAATACATTCTTAATCTTTTTTGTCTTGGCATATACGATAAAGAAGATAGAATTTCTGATTTCTTTGATGAAACTTTTATGTATTTCAGCGGCATAGAGGTATATGACAAAATAGAAGACGCAGTTTCATTTCTAGAAGATAATGATTTTATATCAAATAATAAAAATAAAATAGAGGTTACAAGGATGGGTAAACTAGTAAACTCCTTATATATTGATCCACTTACAGGCTCTCTTTTTATAAAATTTATAGAAAGAATAAAAAAGAAAGAAAGCATAGACGAAATCGATCTTCTTCATGTCCTGTTCTGCAGTGAGGAATTTAGACATATAAGGACAAATCAGAAGGAATTCCAGAAATATGAGGAAGAAAGTTATGAACTTGATTTATCTGCAGATGAAAACATTGTGGATTATGATAGATTTATATCTGCAATAAAGATGGCACACGTAATGCAGGATTGGATATCCGAAAAGACCGAAAAGTACATGGAAGAGGAGTATGGGCTTTTACCTGGAGAATTTTATAACGTTCTTGAGAATACTAAATGGCTTATTTACTCATTAAATGAAATTAGCAAAGTAATGCAATTAAGGAGAAAAGACATGACCGAGCTAGGCATAAGAATAAAGAACGGAATAAAAGCGGAACTTATCCCTTTAGTGTCTGTTCCAGAAATAGGCCGGGTAAGAGCAAGAAAACTTTATTCTGCAGGGATAATCTCGTTAAAGTCCTTAAAAGAAGCAGGCTTGGAAAGATTAAGTCCGCTTTTGGGTAGAGGCGTCGCGCAGAAAGTTTATTCTTATCTGCATAAAAATGAGAATACTTTACTTAAATAGAAAAGTATTTGTTCATAACGCTTTATAATAAAATATGAAAATACTGGCAGCTTCAGACATACATGGGGATTTACAGGCAGCACAGGCCCTTGCTAAGAAAGCCAAAAAAGAAAAAGCCGATTTAATAATACTTGCTGGTGATCTATCAATATTTGGAAATGGCCTCGAGGGCTTGCTTAAACCCTTTAAAGACGCTGATAAAAAAGTGGCGTTAATTCCTGGCAACCATGATAGCGAAGCTGATATTTTTATGCTGAAGAAACGTTATTCTGATACTATCTATGACTTGCATAATTACTCATTTAGAATTGGAGATGTTGGGTTTTTTGGTTGCGGCCTAGCGAATATTGGGCCTAATGAACTTTCGGAAGAGGAGCTGTACAAAAGAATACAGAATTCTTATAACTACATAAAGAACTCAAAGAAGAAAATTATGGTGGTCCATGTTCCCCCTTACGATACAAAATTAGATAAAATAGGGAATAATATGAAAGTAGGTAGCACTGCTGTAAGAAATATGATAACAAAAACCAAGCCAGATAAATGCATATGTGGGCATATACATGAAACTTTTGGTCTTGAAGACAAGCTTGGCAAAACGGATATAATAAATGCAGGGCCAAAGGGTAAAATAATAGAGATATAATCGATAATTATAAATATCTATTTAATTCATTATCTGCTATGAAAACAATACAAATATATAGTCTATTTATAGTTTTTATAATATCCATACTTGTTGTGACCTACTTAGAATTGTTTTTTTCTTTTGGGTTAGAAATGCAGTTCGCATTAGGGATGGTTTATTTAATTGTTTTAGTTGGTTTGGTTTATCTATCTTCATTAAAATATCTTTACAATAAGCATAGTGCTATTATGATATCTACATTATTTCTACTTGTTTTATTGATGGTACTGCTTAGTTTTTAGTTGGAACTGTCAAAGCCGCAATATTGTCTTATACCCCATCAAAAGATAAATATCCCGCCGTTGTTAAGATATCATGGGCCCATAGTCTAGCCTGGACAGGACTGATGGCTTCGAATGCCTTCAGGTGGAAGTAACCATCTGACAAGGGTTCAAATCCCTTTGGGCCCTTATTATCCTAATGCGATATGTAATTTTTATCCTTATAATTCTAGTTTTGTTATTTTACTCAATTCTTTTATTTAATTGTTATCTATAATTTGCTGAAATTATCAGTTTTCCTATACCGACAGCTTTATATACTAAATATAATCTTATAGAATTATTTATACTATTTTATAATAGTATACTAATTAATGATATGGAAAACAGAAAAAAACCTAGTTTGGATGAATTACTCAAGTTAATGGAGGATCTAAGTTCAAAACCATTTTGGGATAATGAGCCTATCGACGCAAGTAAAGTGAAAGGGTTTTTTGATGATAACTATCCAGATTTTTGGCCTAACGAAGTAAAGAGGAAAGAAGGGCTGCAAGTTGTAGAAGATATCCAAATAAAATACTACCAGATAAAAAAAGTTTTTAATTATAAAACCGATAACCTTACTGGGGACCCAGTTGCTTCGCGTATAGCCGATCCAAACCTAATTGATTACTGGAATGAAACCTATAAAAAAGTGGCTTTAATTTCAGAAAATATTGATACCAACAACCCTATTTTAAGTAAAAAGGACAATACTCTAGAAAAGATATTTTTTACTCTTGTAGAGAATAGGGCTTTAATTGAAACTCGGAGCTTCATAATTGGACTTTATAACTTAGTTGATTTCTCTAATAAAAATTATGAGTTATTAAATTATGCGTATAATCTATCTAATGAATTTAATGGTTTTCGAAGGACTGGGGAAATGTTAAAAAAGTCTAGGGATGAAGATTCAGGTTATTACTGATCTTTTTTGATCTAAATAACTTTTATTTAAAAATAATTAAACTTTGTGGAAAAAGAAAGCATTCGAGATTTGAAAAAAGAAGGCTTTAACATACTTAACTGGCTTTTGGAAAATAAAAAGCAGGGGCTTAACTATATACACTCAATAATAGATGGAAATAATTTTGATTATAATAAATTGAAAAAAGAAAAAATAGACAATAAAAAATACGGTTTGGATGGCCTTCTTTACAAGATAGCAGATGTTCTTGACAATTATGGTGTGGAATGTGACAAGCTGTCTTTAAATAACGATGAGAAAGGGTTTTCAAGAAGTTATCTTATAAAACCTTTTGTCCAGGAAGAACTTTTTTGTTCATTGGATAATTTAATAGATAACATATACAAATTTTATAGCATAGACTACAACAAAAACAACCTGTACCCTTTCATGAACGTAGAGAATAAATCTATTGGAAAAAATAAAGAACAGGACATTATAAAAGCAATTGAAGATATAAGAGATGCTGCAGCAGAATATGATTTTATTTCCAATATAGAAGGAACGGTTAATTTTAGTAAAAAAATATCCAAAATCTATAGGTAAAAATATAAATACAGGGGTCTACACTCAGATAATTATATGGGTTTTGCGGATTCAAAGAAGAGTATAAACAAATTATTTTTACGTGATAAACCTTTTCTTCTGCTGAGAACAATAAATGAAAGCACACAACCTGTTTATGCAACTCTGCTATCAAAGAAAATAGATTGCAGCTATGCCTATATTGTAAAGTTAATAAAAATAATGAATAAGATGGATTTAATAGATTTTGAAGTACGTGACCGTAAAAAAATAATAAATTTAACTCAAAAAGGAAAGAAAATTTTTAAAATTTTATATGAATTAGAGCATTAATTTACTTTGTCAATCGACTTTGCATATTCCTCTATTTTGTTGAGCATTCTATCGATTATGTAAGGTTTTATGAAATCTGAGATTATCTCATCAAGCCTCATGTTCTCTTTTATTCGGTATAAACTGTTTCTTTTTTCAACTAGGCCAGTTGCCATAAGCTTTCTTAAGTCTCTGAGTATATTTGCGTAAACTATCTTTACTTTTCTCTTGTAAAGGCTTTTTATTATTTCATAGCTATCAAGGCCTTCTGGACTTTTTTTTCTGGATTTCAGCAGTATATCCAGTATGTATACTATTGCTATCCTGCTCTCACCAGGGCTCACTAATCCCAAAGAAATGCAAAATCTCCTGAGGTTTGTGTTATAGTCATTTGTTGGTCTTTCAAACTCATTTAAAGAGATACCACTTAATGGCCTGTCCTTAAAAAGCCTCTCCTTTAATTTTTTATTTTCTTTATTGTCCATGAATACTACTTTTTATCATTTTGTGAATATAATTTATTTTGAAGTTGAAGCAAGTCATCTTTTGTTGCAAAAAGTGAAAGTCCGTTATTCATCTTATTCATCAAGGTTTCCATATCTGATATTCTCTTATTCAATTCGTTTGTCTTTGCGCTTAAATCGATAAACTTATTCATATTTGAATTTACTTGATTAAACATGACTTCCATCTTAGAAGCCTGCGAATTTATCCTGTTTTCGCTTTCTTCTACGTTTTTATAGGCATTCTCAACGTTTTCAAACAATTTAGAAGCATTTTTCACTACAGACATAGAATTTACCCTATTAGATAGTTCTGTGATTGATTTAGAAAGATTATTGTTTGTGTCTATAATTTTTTCTATCTCCCCTGACATAACCTCTGTTTTATCCTGGGTTTTTCTTAATTCTATACCTAATTCTGCAGGGTTATAGGAGGTTATGGTAGATAAAGTAGATCTAGCATTATTCATGAAATCATTTATGTGTGTTTGTGTGTCGTTTATACCCTTCTGTATATTCTCGAATTCATTACTAACGGTCTCCATCTTAAGGTTTAACCCATTTATTTCAACAGTAAGAGAATTTACGGTATTTATTACCTTATCAAATTTGCTTTCAGAGTCCACTTTATACTTTTTAAGCTCATTTATGTCATCAGAAAATGAGTTTATGCTTGGCAAAGAAGAATATACAGTTTCATTTAATTTATCTAATTTCTGTTGCAATTCATTGTCAGCTGCGGATAGATTGCCGGCCGTTTGTTTTATATTTGTCATTACTACCTCATATTGGCGTCCAAGAGTAGAAAGGCTTTCTTCTATTCTTTTCAAATTGTCACTATAATCCTTATCCTTTAGGTTTATGGCCTTTGCAACTCCGTTAAAGTTTTCTATCGATTTGTTAATATTATCTGATAATTCTTCTACATTTGAATGCATAAAATTGAATGAGTCATTTAATTTGTTTATCTTTACAGCCGAGTCATTATACGCGTCATTCATCTTTTCTATTGAAGAATTAAATGCGGATATTGCGCTGTTAACCGCGTTTGAAAGAACAGACATATCAGAGTTTATTTTTGCTATTCTGCTTTCTATTTCCTTAGAATTGTCCATTTTATTTACTTTATCTTCTAAAGCTAGATCCTGCTGGTTTAATGCATCTATCTTCCTGTATAAATCTGAAATTAATGTGCTTATGGAACTGTTGAATTTGTCTATACCAGTAAGGTAAGCTTCATAGTTTTTCTCTATGTCGGGGTTCCCATCAGTTTCCATACAAAGGTTACTATTTTTTTATATTTAAACTTTTAAATTGCTGGGCTTTTTTTGAGCTCTTCTTTAAGTTTACAGGCTTCGCAAATGTCACTTGCTGACGGAAATCCGCAATATCTGCATTTGTTTATTTTTAAACCATTTTTAGAGACATGTTGATTTTTTATGTCTAACATGGTGTTTATAACATTCCTTTTAGCTCCAATAAACTCAGTTTCCATTCTTTTTATCTCCCTAGAGATAAGGCCCCGAAAACCCATACCCGCATATGGACAAGGGGTATGAATAGCATTTATGTCATTTAGCATTGAAAAAAGCATAGTTTCCTTCTCGCTTAAGAAAAGAAAAGGTTTTATCCTAGGTACAAATCCCTTTTCTTTTATTACTCCAGAATAAGCACCCAATCTTACCATTTTTTCTATATCATTTTGTACCAAGTTCATAATTACATTTTCTGCTTCGTCATCCATATTATGAGCAGTAGCTACTTTATCCGCGCTTACTTCTGAAGCTGCATAATTTATTAGGTGTCTTCTTAGAACTCCACAGGCCGAGCAAGGTATCCCTTCTCTTGTTTTTGTTATAGAATCCATAGTTCTGCCAGTAAAATCTTTGTAGGAATATATCTTGTAATCAACCCCATATCTATTGCAGTACTCCTCCATTATCTCTATTGTTTTATCCCTGTAGCCTTTTATTCCCTCATCCATAGTTATAGAAATAATATTATTTGATTTTTTGAAGTACTTTGATAGTATATACAATAATGACAATGAATCTTTACCACCAGAATTAGCCACTGCTATCTTTTCCCCTTTCTTGATAAGGCCATATTTTTTAATGGTTGATAGGGTTATACTCTCGAATCTCTGTTTAAAATGCTCAGCGCAAAGTGTGCCGTTATTTGTGGATATAACTGCACTAGTTCCGCATATCTCACATTTCATTATCCCCCTGAAAAAACTTCTATCACTTTTATTTCTTCCCCATTTTTTATCTTTTCGTCTTTAGTATAAATCTTACCTTGCTTACCTACTAATATAACTGAGTCATCATTAAGTGAAATCTTCTTTAGTAACTCCTTAACTGAGCCATTTTTAATTTTTACGGTTTTTTCACCAAAATTTATATTATTAAGCTTTATTTCCACTATTTATTGATATTGTGCATCATTATTAAATCTTTTTCAAAAGGCTTGAGTTCAGCAGGGATATTGATAGTTATAGGTTCCCTTAATGAAACTCCCTTCTCTTTTTTGTTATTCCAGATCATACTATCGAATTCCATAATTTTATCGCCTAAAAGTAAAATTTGATTATTATACTCCTTTGCTTTGGGTATGCTAAGGTAATGTATTGCTTCTCCTTTGTAAAGTATGCTCCAAAGCGTATGAGTTATAAAAGGAGTTATTGGGGCCATTAGCAAAAGTACTCTTTTAAGCACATAATTAAGCGTATAAATAGCTGAGTTTTTTTCATCATCTGAAAAGCCTTCTCCATAAGCTCTAGCCTTTACAAGTTCTATATAATGTGGTGCAAAGACGTTCCATATAAACTCCCTTATTCTGTTCGCAGGAATAAATGAATTTAATTCTTCATAGCCCTTTATGCATTCTTCTGTTAGTTTTTCAGTGTAATTAATTATCCATTTATCACTTTCATTTAGGTCTTTTTCAGCAATTTCCTTTGGTTCTCCAAATTGGTTTATAAGTCTTGCTACATTCCACAATTTTGTCAGGAATTTAGCGCTGCCTTGTAACCGACTTTCCGAGAATAAAAAGTTGCTTCCAGGTAATGCTTCAGATGTTGCCCAAAATCTAAAAGCATCTGCGCCGTATTTTTCTATAACTATTGTTGGATCTATCCCATTTCCTTTTGACTTGGCCATTTTTTCTCCATGTTCATCTAGCCCCATACCATCTATCCATGCTTTCTCCCAAGGCAGTTTTCCAGTAAGCTGATAACACCTTAATATGCTGTAATTAAGCCAAGTTCTTATTATGTCAATTCCTTGGGTTCTTAAACTTAATGGATAAGTTTTTTCATAGAAATTTTTATCATATAAGTATTTAGTTACATATAGAGCGGAAACGCTTGAATCCATCCAAGTATCAAATGTTCTTTCATCCCCGGTAAATTCCTTACCTCCACACTTTTTACACGTTGGATTTCCAGGAGGGTTGTCTTTCCAAGGTTGATAATACTCCCCCTCTTCTGGTAAATAAGGTTCTTTGCAATTATTGCAATACCATAACGGAATCTCGGTTCCGTAATATCTTCTCCTAGAAATCGGCCAATCTGCCGATACTTTAAGCCAATTTAGTAGTATCTGTTTGTGCTGTTCAGGTATTATCTTTAGTTGATATGCAAGCTCTTCTAATTTATCCTTTATATCAGTGACTTTTAAGTAATACTCATCTAAAGGTATTATCTCTATCGGTGTTTTGCTTCTTTCGCATAAAGGGGTTCTATGCTGTATTTTTTCTATTTTTTCAACATAACCTCCTTCTTGAAGCATAGAAATGATTTCCTTCCTAGCTTCATTTACTTTTAAGTTGTTTAATTTTGCTCCTGCTTTTTCTTTCATCCTTCCGTTGGTATCTACTATGATGTTTTCAGGTAGCTGTAGCTCTTTAATTATCATTACATCATTATAATCCCCATAACTGCATATCATAACTGCGCCGCTTCCAAAATCTGCTTTTGCATAGCTATGTGGTATTATCTTTACTTCTTGATTGTATAATGGAGTTATAGCGGTTTTGTTAAACAAATCTTTAAATCTTTCATCTTCAGGGTTTACAAGTATGGCAGAGCATGCTCCCAATAGTTCTGGTCTTGTACTGGCTACAAGTATCTTTTGGTCTGAATCTTTTATTTTAAAGTAAAAATAAACTAAGTTAGTATCTATAGTTTTATACTCTATTTCTGCATCTGCTATTGTGGTTCCGCAGTCTATGCAATAGTTACTTGGCCTAGTCCCTCTTATTATTTGGCCTTTTTTCCACATCTCTATAAACGTGCTTTGAGTAAGTGTTCTATATTCCTTTGAATCAGTCCTGTAAACGTTATCAAAATCAGCAGAATATGCAAATGAATTTAATATATCAAACATCTCCTTTTCTAATTCATCCAGAGAAGTTTTACAAATTTCAAGGAATTTTTCTCTTGGAGTGTCTCTCATCCTTATTCCATACTTCTTTTCTGCGTATCTTTCTACGGGAATACCGTTTCTATCCATACCTACAGGGAAAAGTACTTCCTTTCCAAGCATTCTTTGAGATCTTGCGATAGTATCTATTTTGGAATATTGGGCTGCTGCTCCAAGGTGCCAAGGCCTCCCGGAGGTATAAGGAGGAGGAGTATCTATAGAAAATATTTCTTTCTCAGTGTAAGGCGAAAAATCCCATTTTAGAGAAATTAGCTTCTCGGCTGTATCTTTCTCTAGCTTCCTATTCCAATTTTTATTCTCTTCAAATATATCGGTACTTTCAGTCATTTTAATAGGATATTGCTTACATTTTTATACTTTACTGGAAAGTTATCTCCTGCCCATCAAGAATTATATATGAATTCTTGTTAAGTTCATATCCAAATTCCCTAGCTAATTCTATGTTCGCACTTAATTTTTCTATTCCACCATGTGATGGTATTAAATGTTTTGGCATTAACATTTTTATAAGTAGCTTATGATCGTTTTTTGAAGCATGTCCGGATACATGAACGTTGTCTGCAACGTTAACATTAAGGCTTTCAAGGGCGTTTTTTAGCATTCCTTTATTGGCTTCATTTACTGGTGTTGGTATTGTTCTTGACGAGAATATGACTGCATCTTCATTTGATAAACGGTATTGATACTGGCCAGTTACAAGTTTATCTAAGAAAGCTCCTTTTTCTCCTTGGTGTCCTGTGCATATTATTACATATTTTCCGGGCCTTTCTGCAACATATTTAAGCGCGTTATTTATTTGTTCTCTTCTGACAGTAACTTCTGGTAATGTGCCTCTGTTTATTACTCCAGTGCTTATTGCCGCTTTTATGTACATGTCCATGCTTCTACCGAATATCATGACATTCCTGTTCATTTTTCTGCTTATTTCTACTATATTTTTTATTCTTGCAATGTGCGATGAAAAGGTAGATATAAAAATTGTTTTGTTGTCAAGGCTTTTTTTAATGATATCTTCCAACATAATTTTTACAACGCTTTCTGAGAAGGTATATCCATCTACTTCGGCATTTGTAGAATCAGAGATAAGCAGGAAAATTCCTTCCTTCCTAAGCTCTTCCAACCGTTCATAATCCGGTTTTTTGCCTAATGTAGGTGTATTATCAAATTTCCAATCATTTGCATAGATTATTACACCCTGTTTGGTATGCAATGCAATCATTGAACTATTTGGTATAGAATGTGTTATATTTACAAGTTCCAATTTTATACTATCAGATATTTTATACATAGTCCCTGTGTTTAATTGTACAAGTTTTAGCGATCTTACTTTAAAGTTTTTCATAAGGTTCTCTATAACTTTTATTGTAAAGGGTGTAGCTATTACCGGGCATTTATATTTTTGACTTAAGAAAGGAACCGCCCAGATGTGATCCAAGTGGCCGTGTGTAAGTACAATCGCTTTAACTTTTTTGCCATCCTCCAAAAAGAAATTTCTGTCATCAGGTATAACTCCGTTGTCTATTAACGCAGTTAAATCATTTACTGTTATGTCATTTTTGTCCTCTTCGAAATTAACTAGTTTTTCAATGTCTGCACCCATATCAGTTAATATTATTTCACCATCAATGTCTATTGCAGTCATGCTTTTTCCTATCTTACTATATCCTCCAAATGCTTTTACTTTTATCATATTCCTTTTATAAACTCACCTACGTTTTCATATTTATTTTTTTTAGAAAGGTCTCTAATAAGTTTGACAGTTCCACTGCCATACTGCATAGCTTTTTTCTTCCTTTCCGTTATTTTTCCGCTTAGCCCAAGCGTTTTACCGATTGAGCGAACCGGAATTTTATCATAATTTTTAGCGATATCTTCTATATTTTTTGAAAGAACCGCTTCTATAACTTCATCATCAAGATATGGAAAAGATGTTGATATATTAAATTTTGATGAAATTGAATTTAGCCGCCAAAGATCTAAGGCATTCATATAAAAAAGTCTCGAGTCTCTAAACTCTTTAAGTTCTTCTTTTTTAAGTGTTTTGTGCTTATTAAAACCAAAGAATAGTTCATCGCTGCCAATCCCGCTTATCAACCTGCTACATTTCATAGTTTTTGCTTTTTCTATCGATAAAAACTCCGTTATTCCCATTATTATGCTATAAGTATCTAATGATAATGCTTTGAGTTCTCTGATAGCATGGTATAAGTTTTCTTCTATTATCACAACATTATTCAGTGGAGTTTTTAATTCATTGCTTAAAGCTTCAGCATAAATACTGTCCTCGCAGTCTTTTGTCCCTGCAGATATAAGTTTTATTCCCTTAAATTTTGTTATTGCAATTGCCGCTAGTACGGAGGAATCTATTCCGCCTGAAACAAGAACCGAATCAGGTTTAGCTTTTAAGATACTTCTTGTTAGCGCTTCCTTTATATCTAAATTTTCTGGAGTTTCTTGCTCCTTTATCTTTATTTTCATTTTTTTATCTGAGACAATTACTGAGGAATTCCCTGGGAATATTATTCTCCAATCAAATATTTTTTTATTTTCTGAAGTTGAATTTATCTTGTCAATAATGAGTGTATTATTTCTTATTTCCATATATTTTAATTTCGAGTTTATCTCCTACTTTTATATTGTATCTTTTGTCTACAGGAAGTTCTAGTACATGCTGTGCTTCTTCAGGCCCGTTATAAAGTCGCCATTTTCTTGCAATTGTCTGGTGTACTACCTTAAAATTTTTGTCAAGCCAGATTACTCTTAATTCAAATCTTACAAAATTCATGTGTATATCTTTTACATCTGGCAGAAAAGCACCTTGTCCAGGGCTGGATGTAAACATTAAACCCAGAACTTTACTTGAAAAACTTCTGCAATATTTAACTTCTTTAGCAATTATTTTCCTATTTTTATAGAAATCACATCTCTCTTTCATTATCTTTTCTCCATTTACTATATAGAATAGTATTGTTCTTACTTAACTTTTTATTATTCATATTTAAATTTAAAATTCTAGCTCTTTTGATACGAAATCTTCAAGGCTTATCTTCTCAATTTTTTCTTTGTCCTCTTTTTTAGCCATATTAAGTGTTAATAAGAATAGTATTAATCCTATGCTATTACCGCTTTTATTGTTTCCAGGTATTATTAAATCAATAAATGACGTGCTGTTATCCGTGTTTGTTATACCTACAATTGGTATATTTATCTTTTTTGCGTCATTTATCGCCCTTCTATTCGATTTTGGATCGGTTATTAATAGAACCTTTGGTTCAAAGAAGTTTTTATAACTTATATTTGTAAGAGATCCTGCTAAGTATCTGCCGAAATTTACGCTTATTCCCATAAGTTTAGAGAAATTATAAACTGCGTAGTAAGCGCTGTCCAATGTAGAAACTAAAAGTATATTTTTTCTTTTGTACTCATTTAAAAACTTTGCTGCAAGCTTTATTCTTTCATCTATAAGTTTTATATTAAGTATTGTGAATTTGTTAGGTATCTTTTTAAAAACAAACCTCTCAAATGCCTTATTGTTTGCATTTGCTCCTATTCTCGTTCCGTAAGTCTTATACGCTTCCAATTTATCTATTTTTTTAAATACCATACTAATTTAATTCGATTAGCCTATTTATTTTCTCTATCCTTTCTCCTCTATTGATTCCAACTTTTAAATACTTTGCGTTTAAGCCTACTGCCAGGTCCGCTATAATTGGGATTGAGGTTTCTTCTGATCTGTGAGATACTACTTTCTCTATTTTAAACTTATCTGCAAGTTCAGAGTACTCCTTTACCTTATACATAAGACCAATTTGATTTGGTTTTATAAGCGTAGAGTTTATTTTGTCATGTACTTTTTCAAGTCTTTCCGGAGTAGTTGCTGTTAAGTCATCCCCAACTATTATTGAATTGCTTAGTAATTTTAGTATTTCCCCATAATCATCAGCAAGAGTTTCATCAACTGGATCCTCTATATAAAATATGTCAAATTCGTCTGCCAATTTTTTAGTTAAATCTATCTGCTCACTTCTACTAACTTCCTTCTTTCCGTATAATGGTCGTTTATAGATATATTTTCCGTCTTTATAAAAAGTAGATGCAGCAAAATCTAAGCCTAACCTTATATCCATACTATTTTCCTTTATTATCTGTTCTATGGCTTCTCTGACTATTTTTATGGATTCATAATTGTCTAGTCCACTTATAAATCCACCCTCTGGATCTACTCCTCCCATAAAACCATCTGTTTTGTTCTCTAGTAATTCCTTTACTTTTTTGTATACTTTTAAAGTAGAATTTATACTTTCTAAGTTACTATCTGCAATTGTAGTGACTAATATCTCTTGTATATCCATACCGAATCCAGAAGCATGCATACCGCCGCCTATCATTTTGCATACAGGAATAACTTTATTCTTCTTACCAAATAATTCATATGGCTCTTTTTTTAATTCTGCACTGAGTGAGTATATAAGAGCATAAGAAAGTGAAAGAGAAGGCCCTCCTATAAATTCCTTAGGTATTTCCTTTTCTAGATTAAAAATTTCATCTAAGCTGTTTATGTTCCTTCCAACTAGGCTTTTAAGATAAGTATTAAAACTAATTATTTCTTCATCTATACTCTTGCTAAATTGGTTTACTTCATACTTACTATTACTCTCTCCAGCTGGAGAAGATCCTCTAAATTGGCCTTTTTCAGTATTGATTATAACCTCAACTGTAAAATTAGAATTTGCATTTAGTATTTTAAGCGCTTTTATACCCTTTATCTCCATCTTTATTATAAAGATTACTTTTATTTAAACTTTTTTTCTATTTTAAGAATCATATCCGAAAAATCAACTATATCGCTTTTTCCTTTTCCATCTATTATTAATTTTATCTTTTTAACTGTTGTATTAAGGTTTTTTGTGTTATCTACCTGAAACACCTTCTTTTTTATTCTTGATGCTTCAGCATAGGTCCCATTCATTGCTTCAAACATGGCATTATCATATATCTTGTCTTTTGTATATCCTCTTTTTGTAAGTCTTTTTACTAGCACCAATGGATTCGTTCTGAGTACTATCACAAAATTTATTTTATTTGATTTTATAAAATGTGATAGATGTGAAATAACAATTAGTTTGTCTTTTTTATGTCTTTGAAAAATCGAATTAACTTCCCTAAGTGTTACTTCCTTTTCTTTTTTGCTAGGGTTAAGAATAGGATTCATGTCTAATAAACCGTATTTCATCTGTTTTGCAAGTTTTTTTGCAACAGTATGTTTTCCAGTGCCTGGCGTGCCAGATATTGCTATTATCATTGCTTTATGGAAATTTTTAATATATTTATATTAATCATCTCTATCAAATAAGATGGACTCGGCAGAAAGTGCTTCAAGACTTGAGGCTATCCTGTCAAGTTTTGATAGAAGTAAGCTTGTTCCGATAGATGATTTATTAAAAGAGAGCGCAGATAAAACTACGGTAAGCGCAGCTAAGAAACTTAATAAAGATTTTATAACCCAAGCTTATGGGAAGGAAGGCTTAGAAAGGTATTTCAGAAGTATTCTAGATTATTGGGGTGATTATGCAAGGTTTAAACCAAAAAAGGTTATGAATAAGGTAAAAAAAGTTATTTACAACCTACTTATGTCACCTGCAAAGTTAGTTGCAAAAACATATGATTATATGCTTGAAAAAACAAATAGTCATTTTCTATCAACGATGTCAATTGGCGCATTAGGTGGTGAATTAGCAGCGCTTTTATCCCTTTTTAGTGAGACAGCTTATTTTTCTTCAGCATTAAAAATTTCATTTATGAATGAGTTACAAGGGCAGCTTATGTACAATGGGTATATGTTGGCAGAGGTTCCGATAATAACGAGCTTAATATCTATGTTATCAACAGTGTTTATAATTGGTGGAACTTCAAGACTGTTTAATCATAAAAAACTGGAAATTGAAGAAATAGAAAAAGATATAAAAGCATACTCAAAAGAATTTAAGGATACGTTTAAAAAATACAATGAAGCGTTTTTCCGGTCTAAGATAACTCCTTCTCTTACAAATTTAAATGCAATTTATATGTTATCTGCTACTAAAGCATACAAAAATGCAATGAACTCAGATGAAGGTTTAAGAGAATATGAAAAATTAATGATGCCATATATATCAAAAGTCCTTAAAAAAAGTGTAAATCCAGATTTAATTTTACATCACTCCCCAAGAGGAGTAGGTGGGTTTACTTTAATTTATAGCTCCCTAATAGGAAAATTTATAAAGAGAAAATCCTATAGTCCTGTTTTTCTCAATACAGATCGTTTTAATGCTGTTCCAGAGTATTTATTTGGCCTTTTTCATGAAATATCGCATGGAGCAGGCGCCACTAGTGAACAGATGGCAAGTTATTATGCTGAAGAGGCTATGGAATTTGTAAAAGAAGATTTTCCTTTAGAAGGCTATGATTTGTTCCTTGTTGTAAATCGACTTGAATCTGCAATTTCTACACTTTCATTGAAATTTAAATCAAGCGATGAGTTTTTAACTGAGTTAAATAGATTAAAATTACCAAAATTTATAAAAGAATCTTTTAGTTACAATTTTAATCCTTCTTTTTCAATAACATTTCCAGTAGAGGAAGCTTTGTATGGCAGCCCAATTGAATCTAAATTTTCAGGTCTTTATGCATCTGGGCCCTATATCGCTAAAAAAATGGTAGAAAAAGGCAAGATTAAAACCTTTTAATTTATGCAGATTAATTTTATCTTAGGATGGAAGAAAAGAATATTATAGGGATGTTAAGTAAAACCGATAAAATTTTGCTTTCTAACCTTAAAAACGGTGAAATGTTCGCAAACGAGGTCGAATTAAAATGTGGACTTGAAAGAGCTGCAGTTATAAATTCTGCCAGGAAACTTTTATCACTCAATCTAATAAACATAGAAAGTATAACCAAGAGCAGGCTCAGGCTTACTTATTTAGGACAAAAATATCTAAAAGAAGGATTACCCGAATATAGAGTTTTTTGTTTTGCAAAGAAAAATAAAACTTTTGAGTATAAGCAACTTTTTTCCAGTATTGTAATGGATAAAGATGAACTTAATGCAGCTATAGGAGTTTTAAAGCGTTTGTCTGCAATAAAGGTTGATGGCGGCAAAATTTCTGTAAATTTAGACCCGTCTTCTTTGATAGAAGAACGGAATGTAATCTTGAAATCAGTAGAAAATAACGAAAATGTTGATTACAAGTTTGTTCAAGATTTTATAAAAAGAGGCATAATAGAACAAATCAATGAAATAAACGAAAAATTTTCTATAACTTTAAGTGGCGTAAAAATCATAAAAGATCCTGAATTTAATAAAGATTACATTGACAAAATTTCTACAAATGACATTAAAAATTGGCAGGGATTAAACTTTAGAGGGTACATTGAAAATCCAGAAATAATTAGTTCTTTATCCGGAAAAACAAATGTTAAGACAAAATTTATTTCATTAATAAAGAATGCAATGGTTTCTATGGGATTTTTAGAAATGCATAGTAACTTTGTAGAGTCGACTTTTTGGAATTTTGATGTAATGATGTTTAGGCAGGATCATCCAGATAGAGAAATACAAGATACAGTATATCTTAATGGTTTGGAGGCGGTTGTACCAGAAAAGCTTCTTAAAAATGTAAAAAAAGTTTATGAGAGCGGATTTTTTTCATCCAAATATAATGAGTCTATAGGGTATAGGAGAAAATTTGATACATCAAAGAGTAACTCTCTTATAATGAGGGGACACACGACCGCAACGACCTTTAGGTATATATCTGAATTTATCTCCAAAAACAAAGATAAGCCTGCAAAGTTTTTTTCAGTAGACAAAGGTTTCAGAAACGAAACAATGGATAACACCCACTTGTTGGAATTATACCAAATAGAAGGAATTGTTTATGGTGATAATCTAACAGTATCTGATTTAATTGGTTATATAAAACAGTTCTACAAAAAAATAGGAATAAATAATATAAGGCTTAAACCAACATACAACCCCTACACTGAACCAAGTCTAGAGATACAAGCATTTAGTCCAAACCTAAAAAGGTGGATTGAGGTAGGAAATTCTGGGGTATTCAGGCCAGAAACGCTTAAGCCGTTTGGAATAAGCAAAAATATAATAGCTTGGGGTTTTGGTATGGAAAGAATGCTAAATTTAAAATTAGGCATTGCAGATATAAGGGATTTGTACGGCGCTTATACAGATATTGACTTACTGAGGGAATTAGAATCTGCAAAGGTTTTTGGAGAGTTTTAATATGGTAATGCTTAATTACAGTTTGGATGAAATGAACCAAGTGCTTGGTAAGAAACTTAAGATAAAAGATTACGAAAATATCTCACTTCAATTTGGATTAGATTTAGAAGAAGGGGAAAATGCACTTAACTTTGAGCTTACATCTGATAGAACTGATATAGTATCAAAGTATTCCCTTGCTCAGATATTTGCTAGTCAACTTGGAATAAAAATTAATAGACATAATGAATTAAAAACTGAAAATTTAGATATTTCAGTCTATAAAACCGAAAGAGAATTTGTCAATGCTTTGCACATAGTACTTAATACTAAAGTAGGGGGAAATTTAAGTGAAATTTTAGCTATACAAGAAAGACTTGATAAAAATATAGGCAGAAACCGAAAAAAATCAGCTATCGGATTTTTTGACTATCAAAAGATATCCTTTCCTATAGAGTATCGCGAAGTTCCGGCTAGCAAAGTTAATTTTATACCCTTAGGTTATTCTGCAGAAAAAAATTATAATGAAATAATTAAAGATGTTAAGCAAGCAAATGAATACAAGAATTTAATTCCGAAAAAACCAATAGTTTGGCTGGATAATAAGAACAATATAATTGCTATGCCACCAATAATAAATGCTGATAAATACTCAATTAATGAAAATACTACAGAGTTATTTGTAGATATAACGGGTACGGATAAGGAAACCGTAAATGCCGTTACTAAGATACTTATATACAATTTTCAGTTCTTGGGTAAAGTGTCTGTAATAAAATTAAAATATAAAAATAAATCTATCTCAACGAATTTTTCAATGTCCTCTCATAAATTTTACTTAAATGAAGATTCAATAAAATCATTATTAGGCATAAAAATAAGTAAAGATCTGGCGGAAAAAATACTTTCAAAGTTGGATTATAGGGTTAAATCTGTAGGAAAAGATCTTTTGATTGAGCCTCCTTTTTATAGACAGGACATAATGCATCAAGTTGATATTATTGATGATATAATGAGATCATTTGGAATAAATAACATACCCGAAACAGCTCCTAATCTCTACACTGAAGGAGATTTTTTGCAAAATCATTATGTGTTAGAGAATTTAAGAGAAACACTTGTAGGATTTGGTTATCAAGAGATAGACATAAACACACTTACAAATGAGAAATACCAATTCACCAATACTTTTATAAAAGGAGAGGATTATGTTAGTCTCCTCCAGCTTAAGAGTGGCGACGTAACAATGGCAAGTAAATATCTATTTCCTGAGCTTTTGAGGCTTATATCAAATAATTTGCATAAAAAATTCCCTCAGAAAGTTTTCTCTTTATCGGAAGTTCCAGAGTTAGGAGAATCAGATGTAAAGTTTAAAAATTCACTTAAGCTTTCAGTAGTTTCTTGCGAAAAAGATTCAAATATAACCGATATTCTGTCAATAATAAAAAAATTACTGTCTGACTCTTTTATGATTAAAAATATCTCTACAAGGTATGTTAGTGATAAGTATTCAAAGACATTTATAAGCCACAGAGGCTACACAGTTATTGCGGATGGCAAAGAAATAGGCATTGCCGGAGAAGTTCATCCTAGAGTATTAAATCTATTTAGCATAGAATTGCCTATCTCTGTTGCTGAGATATCAATAGACAGCTTTATACAATGAATTGCGAAATATGTGGTGCGTTTGAAGAGAATCTTTTAAAAGTAGAAGTAGAAGGAGCTTTAATGAACCTTTGTAAAAGCTGTTCAAAATATGGGAAGGTTATTGAATTTAATACTTCTACAAATAACAAACAATTAAAACAGTATAAAAGTGAAAGGCAGCTAAAGTACAATTATCTAGAAGTTATGAAAAATGCATTAGAAGAAAAAAAGCTTTCAATTAATGAAGTTGCAAACAATCTAAAATGTTCCCCTAAAGATTTAAAAAAGATATTTTTAGGAGATATTCTGCCAGATAATGACATAACCGCAAAAATAGAAAAGGTTCTTAATATCTCTTTGTATGAGCTTGATTATGTTTCAGATGTCAACTCAGCAATTGACAGCAATAAGTTATCATTTGGGGATGTTGTTGACATAAAAAGAATTAAAAAGTAATTATTGCAGAGGTAACGAAGCGGTCAAACGTGTAAGGCTTAGGACCTTATGGCTTAGGCCTTCGAGGGTTCAAATCCCTCCCTCTGCATATTTCTTATAAAAACCTATTTACACCTATAATGATAAACTTAAATACTAAAATTTGCTTATCTTCTTATAGCATTAAAATTAAGTTGTGAGGTGTAAACATGGTAGATCTTTCGTTTGATAATTTCTTGAATATATTCAAGAAGAATGTTAATGTTGATTCTTCTAGCCAAAGTGGTGACTACGTTGAATTAGAAGTTGAGCAGGGCGATAAACCTATGGCTAAAATATACGTAAAATACTATAATCTTAACAAGTTTGAAGAAGCTAGTTCTATTCTTAATGATATTCGCTCCGGATACACTTTATCATTTATAAAAGTAAAAGAGATAAGAGAAAAAGGAGGAGTGGATGAATTGAAACGTACTATCTCAAAATTAAAGAAAAGTGCAGATGCAGCAGAAGCGCAGATAATCGGCGTAGATGAGGATTATCTTTTAGTCGTGCCAGATTTCGTAAAGGTTGAAAAGGGAGAAGTTCTTGGCAATCAAGAAAGTAAAATTTAATTAGAATTTTCTGCTTCCTTTGAATAATAAGCTGCGTTTATAGCGCATTTATCCGAATCTTTGGTTATACTCAACATAGTAAGAGGAGGGGTCTTCTGATTATCACAATTTTCTCCGTCTATTTTTGTAGTATTAAATGTAAATGATAAATCTTCGAATAAATCAGCTGCACTTTTATCAACACCTACTATTGTTGGTTTGGACGTATTAAGAATATCTTTTACTTCGCTCAAACTTTTTACTCTATGGACTTGCACAGAGTCATTTATAACTACAGCTACTATAATCTTACCTTGGTTTACTGCTATTCCTGCTCTTGTCATATATTTTAATAAGGATAAGCTCCTCGAAGAAAAAATTAACTGAAGACAACTTCTTAAAGCTAAGTTTTAAACGCTTTATCTCCTTATATACTTTATCTATGTCATAAATGGTGGAGAGTATAATAAAGGCTTCTCCATTACGCTTCAAGTGTTTTTTAAGAGAACTTATTATCTTTAATGTAATTTCATTACCGGTCTCTCCCCCAGATAATGCATACCCTATCCAGCCTTTTTCCATTTTTTTAGGAAGGTAAGGTGGATTTGCATATATAATATCAAATTTTCTTTTATCAAGAGCATAAAATAAATCAGAGTTTATGCATTCAAAGTTACTTATCCCGTTTTTTCTTGCATTATATTCTATTGCTTTTATAGCTTTTGGATTTATGTCAACGAATGTTACTTTATTCGCTAATCGCGCTGCATTTAGACCTATTATCCCACTGCCAGCGCACATGTCAAGTACATCTCCGTGTGCATATTTTACAGCATTTAAAAGAAGGAAGCTGTCCTCCGCAGGCGGGTAAACTCCCTTTAACTCTTTTATATCTACCATATCGAAACACTTATTAACAATAAATACCAAATTAAATGATAAATATGAAAGGACTTAGAAACTATTTATTGCTTGCTTTGTTAATAGTATTTTTAATAGGGTTTATAGCTGCAGGTAAAACCTCTCCGGCTTACAAGGCACCGGTAACGCAGGCTGTAAACTGTGGTTCAGCAAATCTCAACTTCGTTTATTCCACTAATACAAACGTAAAGGCACCAGAAGGCACTAACACTTTCTTTAACATATATGTTAACAACACTGGAAATGTAACTGAAGATATAGGTTTGACCGTAACTCCTTCTGCGAACGCACCTTTCTTCGTCAAAGTCGCAAATTCGACGGAACTTAACATAAGCAAAGAAGTGTTTACAAGTTTCGGCGTCTATTCACCGTCAAAGCTTGGAAATTATTCCGTCGTTGCAAACCTATCTGCAAGCTATCTCAATTGCGTAAATTATAAGATTATACCTATAAATGTTATAGTAGTAAATTCTACATCAGTAAATTCTACAAGTTAATGGAAAATCAGGTAATAAAGGATACCGAAATTAAGGAGATAAAAGAAGACAGTGTAAGAATCAGGTTTGTTGGAAAAATACTTTCGTATGATGATAAAACAGGTATGTTTGAAGTAGAAGATGGCGGTCAGAGGATCACTTGCCTTCCAAATTATCAGGAAAATATAAAGTTAGAGCCTTCAGAGCTCGTTCTCGTTACTGGAAAAAGCATTGCTGCTGATTCAGCTTTTGAGGTTAGGGCAGATAAAGCAGAAAATATAAATATAAATGATTACAACAATTATAAAAAGTATTTAATAACAAGAAATAATATATTACATAGTAATGGAAGCTGAATTTAAGGATGTAGATGTTTTTAAGAAAATGATGGATGCAATAGGAAGTTTAATGTCCGATGTTTCTATAGATTTTAATGAAGAAGGTTTCGCAATTAAAGCAATGGATCCTGCAAATATCGCAATGGTGCTATTTGAAGCAAAAAAATCCATTTTTTCTAATTTTAATATAGAAAAGCCGGTAAAAATATCTGTTTCTCTTGACGATTTGAATGGTATATTAAAGCTAGTTAAAAAAGAAGACAAGCTAAAGTTATCAGATTCTAAGAGTAAACTTGTGCTAGACATAAATGGAAGAAATAAGCAACACTTCACAATACCATTAATAGATGAAAATTATACAGCTCAAAAAATACCTCAATTAAAGTTTGCATCCGAGGTTACTATCCTTGGTTCGCTTATAAAAGACTCAGTAAAGGCAGCTTCGCTTGTAGACGATTCTATATACTTTACTGTTGATAGGCCAAGATTCATAATAAGTTCAAAAAGCGATGAAAAAGAATTCTCACAGGAATTATCAATAAATGATAATAAAGAGATTTTTGATTTAAAATCGGATTCTACTACTAGGTCAAAATACTCTATAGAATATCTTACAAAATTTTTGTATGTTGTAGACACAGAGAAACCTATAAAAATGTCATTTTCTAACAATTATCCTCTAAAGGTCGACTATGAGCTTAATTCTGATGCAGTTATGTCATTTATACTGGCAAATAGGCTAGAGTAATTAAAAAACGAATAATTCATCTTCGTATAAGTCTATACTTCTTAGCAGTACTGGCAATGAAGAGATGTCAACCGCAAGTACTTTGTCTTCTCCAGGTTTATGCATTAATAAAGAATTTGTTTTGTTCTTTGTAACAAGGAGTACTACCTCTTTTATGTTATCTTTCTTTTCTTTATCTATAAAATTATAAGCCCGGTTTAGTTGTTTTTTTATGAATTCTCTTTCTTTTTCAGGGGGGATATAAGCATGGTTTTTGCAGTCTACAAAGAATCTACGTTGTTTGTCATAAGCTATAAAATCTATTTGGAACCTTCTGCTTGTTTTAAATCTTACATCTCTTCTAACCGTATAGTCAAATTTCTCAAAGATGTCTGCCGCGTCATTTTCGAACTGTTTCCATTGATTGTCTTCTTTTTTAAATTCAGCGTTGAAATACATAAAATATATAAAAGAAGCATATTAATAAATGGTATCAAGCATCGGTAGTCCAGTGGTAAGACACTACCCTGCCACGGTGGAGACCCGGGTTCGAATCCCGGCCGATGCATTACTTTTTTTTCTTTAATGCAAACTTTATATAAAACCAGCTTTCTAGGTTTTTTACCGGTCTGATTATAGAGCCGCCTCCAAGCAAAGAAAGCATTAATAATAGAATACAAGCGGCTGTCAAAACAAATATTAATGGTGGTAATATATCAATATAACCTAAAATTAAAGAAATTATTATAGTTATTAAAAATCCTACTTCTTTTCTATAAAAATAAGTTATCCCAACACCAGCCACAATTAGTCCGAAAAAAAGGTAGCCTAGATAAGGGTTTGTTTGTATTACCGAGGTTATCATTAGATACAATATGTTTGTCATAATAATTTTAGTTTAGAGGTTATTTTATTTATTTCATCGACATAATAAGGGCCTATCCCTATAGCAGTTTCAGTACCGGGAGGGACCTGTGTCTGTCCTGCGTCTTTTACAACTTGGAAAGGTATTCTGCTTCTTTTTAATGAGTTTTTCAAATCTTCAAATTCCTCTATTTTATTTACCTTAAGCACTATCTTAGTTTCTCCTCTTTCTAACCATTCCTTAGCAATTTCCGGGTAAGCTTTTTCAGTGTGTATAAAGCTCATAAGGCTTGCGTGAGATCCTTGTGCAACGAGCTTTCCTGTTCCCATACCTAGATCCTTTCTAAGTATTATCATCTGTTTTATCTCTTTTTCTTTAGTTCTTTGCCTTGTTTTTATGCTCCTTATACCCATATTATCACCTGTTTTATCTCTTTTATCATACATTATTTATAACAGAAACATATAAATATGAATCTAATAATAAACTAACAAATGGCAGAGGAATTAGTTGAGCAGGAAAAGAATTTCTGTATATCTTGTGAACGAGATATTTCAATAATAGACAATTCAGTAATTTTTAATTGCCCTAGCTGTGGCACAAAAATCTCTAGATGCGGGAAATGCCGTGGTAGGGGAGTTAACTACACATGCAAAGTGTGTGGATTTGTGGGGCCTTAATATGGGAAAAGTAGTAATAAAAATAAAGGCGCTTCCAAAGGATACTTCATCAGATGTAGATAAAACTGTAAGTGAAATAAAATCCTTCTTATCAAAATATGGTTCAGTATACAAAGTAGAAGTTCAGCCACTTGCGTTTGGTTTAACTGTTATAATGATTACTTTAGTAGCAGATGAAGAAGAAGGAACTTCTAAGATAGAAGAGGCCTTTTCTTCATTTAAAGAGGCAAGCCTAAGCATATCAGAAGTAAGCAGGGCGCCAGATTTCTAATTAAGTTAGATATTTAGCTTCTTCAAGAAAGAGCTTCTTAAATTTGTCTTTGTCTTTGTAATCTATAGACCCACCGGATGCTTTATCATGCCCTCCACCTTCTCCTTTAATTTTTTTGAAGATGTTGTTTAGCATGTTTGGAAGCATTATCTCAACGCCGTTTGCTCTTAAATTTAATCTTATAGTTCTTGCGTTTATCTTAGTCATAAACACAAGAACATTTCCGTAGTACTTCTTGTCGAAGCTTAGCTCTGTAACTAATGTAGACGAATATCTCTTTTTTTTCGGGTCTAACTCATAAAAATAGACCTTCCCAAATTTTTCAGCTTTATCTTTAAAATCTTTTTTAAGTTTTTCAAGATTATATCTTACTTTTTTATCTGCAAATTCTAGTTCTTGATTGCTTAGTACGTCAGAAATAGAAGAGCTTTTCATAATTATACCTAAAGCTTCATCCGCGCCTTCCCTGTTATATACAGTAGTCATAGAACCTATCATACTTGCGGCCTTACCGAAATCATTATCATACATAAACTCATCAGTTCCAATCTTTATGTTATACTTTTCAGCAGTTTCTCTCACAAATTTAGAATTTTCTTTTCCTCCTGAGTCTCCAACTAGCCCTATTGCAGATTCCCAGTCTAATTCACTTATCTCTTGGTTGAATATGTTGTATACTACTAATGAACAAGGAGTGTATGTATTATCCCCCCAAATTTTAGGATTTGCATATGCAGAGATATCTGCGTTTATTATCTGATGATGATCAATTATGCATAGATTTTTGTCTTTGAATAATTCCAACTGCGTTTCTCTTATCTGCATATCGCAAATTATAATGTTCTTGCTGTATTCCTGCATATCCATCTTTTCATAGTCTTCATAGTTTGTTGGTCTATAATAATAAACTCCTTTATTGAGTTTTTTAAGAGCAGCTGTAAGCAAAGCAGCGCTCACTATACCATCTGTGTCAAAGTGGTAAAAAACTGTGAAGTCGTTATTTTTTGATACAAAATCCCTTACGCTTTTAATGCTAGCTATCTTTTTATTTTCATCCATAATTATATCTACAATTTATACTGATAATATTTATATATCTAATTTAATTAAGCTTTTTGAATAAGCCATCCAATACCCTATACAATCTTGATCCACCAGAAGCATCTATCTCATCTTTTATAGTTTGCAATGGTATCAGTCTATACTTTATGTATGAAGTTCCTATAGTGTTATCCGTAGGCAAGTAAATCTGACTTATTCCTTTTGTATAATTAGGTTTGTGTATTATATATTTTTCAAAGTACGTCTCTCCCTCCAGTGCCGGGGCAGTAATTGTAGCAAGGGTCTTCCATTCACCATTTTTACTCTTTAAAGCGAATTTTATTCCAGGTTCATGACAATCTCCTGCCATTCCTATGTCTAAGAGATCTGATCCAGTATTTTTTATTGTAGTCATAAGTGATGTTCTTGCATCCGCACCTCCTCTATAACCTGCGCTGTGCATCATCAATAAACCATAATCACCTAGATAGGGGGTTTCTCCTCTTATAAGATAATCATCTACGTAAACTACTTCTTTTGTACCACTATCCTCTAGTATCGATCCTATTAATTTGCCTTCGCTGCCATTCCCAGTTGCTCTTTCAACATGGTTTCCTCCTACAGCGTATGCTTTATCAAAAAGAGGTGCTAATGAGCTTAAGTAATAATTAAGTCTTTTTTCTTGTTCTCCTAAGTCAATGTCTGAGTGGCCATAAACCATTTTATGGAATTCTGACATCAAATCCCTTTTTGCATGATCTTTATCCTCATCATTTAATATATCCTCAAGTTTTCCTAAAAATTCTTCTGAACTTGGCGCTCTTGGTAATGACATTTTAGTTCGTTGTGCTTTATCATTTCCGCCATCCAACATATCTCCTCCTATGAACAAAGACCTTTTTTCTTTAGGAACGTCGCTTCTATTCAGTATTTTAGGGACTTCTTCCATTGCTTCGTAATCAGATGCGGCATTTCCAACATGCCAATCTGTTATTTGATCGATTTCGTAAAGTGATCCGTTTGGTTTTTCTTTATTTAATTTAGAAGGGTTTATCCTTCTTTTAATACCGCTTATATCTATGTGTTCTATATCTACACTGCCATCTTTATAAACTGATAAAAAAGAGATTCCACTATCTTCAAATTGTGATAGTCTTTTAGATACATCAGTTTTATTTAGACTTGCTCTTAGTTTAAATTGTCTGTCTATATCCATTAAAGGGCCTTGATTAAATATAAGTACTGGCTCTTTTCTACTTTGGTAGTTCAATGCTGTAAACTCTGTTGCAGACCCTCTACCGGTTATATAAATGTCCGCAAGTCTTCCGTATTGTGCATCCAAATTGGCGTAATCCACTATCATATTTATAGTTCTATCACTTGGTTTACCCTCATTTAATCCGGCAGTAAGTGCATTTATTGCGTGAAATACCTTTACTTTTAGACCATTTATTACTATTTCTGCATCAGGTTCAATGCTATCTTTCTCTCCAATCAAATTTTCAAATTTTTTGTAGACTTTTATGTTATCTGAGTTTTTACCCGGGTTTAATACCATGTTTATAAGGTGGGAGTAGATATCATTGGCTTTATCTTTTATTCCCTTTTTATCAGAGGTTTTCCATTTAGATGCCTTAAATTTATAGCTTTCTGGTATTATTGACATTATTCTTTCTATCTCATCAGGCATCTTATCCTCAAGTTTGTTTTGTTTTTTGTTTTTCTTTATCTCTTTAGCTCTTTCTTCTTCCTTGTTGTTTCTCCTGCTAAGTCTTTCCAATGCCTCTATTATCATTTTTACATTTTTGTAGTCTGTTACTCCATAAATATAATAGATAGGAATGCCTTTTTTCTTAGCTTCATAAGTAATATTCTCCATCTGTATTTTTGCAAGTCTTGCAGCTTCCGTTAAATCGTCAACCGAATTAGAGTCATTTTTATCAAGTTTTACCTTATTATATACTTCTTCTCCGTATCTTTCCTTTAAACTGTCTTCAACTAAATCTAATCTTTCTCCCCTCAATCTGCTATATTTATCAGGGATAAAGGCTAAGCCTCCGTTTATAATTATGCCATCAATTTTGCCTTCATAATCTTTTATCATCTCTCCCAAATTATCTAAAACTTTTTTATCGCTTAATTTTGTTGATAGTTCTAACTCTGAAATAACAAGAGATCTTAATCTTAATTTAGAATCAGAATTATCATCTGTTTTTATTATATCCTCAAGCATTCGATTTCCCATAATAATACCCCCTTAATAATACGGGTATTTTTTCTTTTATAAAGTGAAGTTGAGTATTACTATAGTATTACTAAATCTCACTAAAATTAGTGTATTTCCTAAGAACCTCTGGAACTAGTATTGTTCCATCTTTCTGTTGGTATGTATCCATTATAGCAATCATAGTTCTTTGCATCGGTAACCCAGTTCCATCTAAGGTGTAAACATAATCTTTATTTCCCTTTTTATCTATATATTTTATATTTAATCTTCTAGATATCCAATCTGTTGTATTATCAAATGATCCAACTTCTCTATATTTTTCTTGAGAATAAAGGTAAGCTTCGATATCATATTGTTTTATATCCCTAATTCCCATATCTCCTGTTGAGCAACTTACTACTCTATAAGGTATTTTTAACTCTTTCCAGATTTCTTCTATATTAGCTAACATTTCTTCGTGAAATTTTTGTGAATCTTCAGGTTTGCAAAGGACTATCTGTTCGGTTTGATCAAATTGGTGAAGTCTAAAAATACCTTTAGTATCCTTACCATGAGCCCCTGCTTCTTTTCTAAAGGCAGGACTTATACCAACTAATTTTATTGGAAGTTCCTCTTCAGGTATATTTGAATTAGAATATTGCGCTATTAATGGATGTTCTGTGGTTGATATAAGAAAACGCTCTTCCTCTCCTTCTTCTTCTATGCCAGTTACTTTATACAGTGCGTCTTCAAACGTGGCCATATGCGCTATTCCACCATAAATATCGCGTTTTATCATAAATGGTGGCATAAGGGGGAGGTACCCTTTTGAAGCTATCTTTTCTATCGAATACATCTCTAAAGCAAGTTCCAACTGTACAAGTTTGCCTTTTATAAACACAAATCTGCTACCAGTAATCTTCGCAGCATTTTCAATATCTAAAAGTCTTCTTTCTAACCCCAAGTCTATATGGCTTTTTGTTACAAAGTCTCTTTTCTCAATTTTTCCGTAATTTCTTATTTCTACATTGTCATTATCGTCTTTTCCTTCCGGTGCTTCTGGGCTAACAATATTTGGTAGCCATAAGAATAAATTTTTAGCTTCTTCTTCGTATTTTGTTATTTCGTCTTCTAAAGTTTTTATCTGCTGCATTATTTCTCTTACAGTTTTTCTTTCTTCATCTTTTGTTTGATTGTCTTCTTTATTCTCTGCAAATTCTTTGCTTATTACATTTCTTTTGTGCCTAAGCTCATCAACATCGCTTCTATTCTTCTTTATAATCTCATTTAACTCAATTAATCTCTCAACAGGCTTCTCGACAGGTGGATTTAGGAATCTCTTTTTAATTGAAGACAGAAGCTCTTCTTTGTGGTCTCTCACATAATTTAAATCATAATTCATATGAGAATATAATAATTTACGAATAAAAGCTTTTTTATCATTTTAAATAAGCTTTTATATTTTATGTGCAGTTGTTATTAATTATGGGCCCGTGGTCCAGCGGTTATGACGTCTGCTTGACGTGCAGAAGACCAAGGGTTCGAATCCCTTCGGGCCCATTTTTATTTAATATCTATTTAGAGACAAATTTTGTATATACTGACAAAATAGTTTAGACTATTCTAATTTTTTAATTGATTCCATGCCTTTAAGTAAGTTTTTGTAATTATATCCAAATTCTTCTGCAAATGCACAAAGCTGAAAAAATGATTTTATGTCGCTAGTTTTTTCAGATCCGGATGAATATAAACAGTTTACCCCATAATCGTTACATAGTTTTCCGTTTATAAGCAAATTCTTATAAACTTTAAACATATTTTCGCTTTTTTCAAGCGATGAAAAACTGAAAATTACTGTAATTTTATTTTCTTTCAGCTTACTACATAAACCTTTATTCAAAAAAAATCCGTTTACTTCCAAATCGTAGACAAATCTGGCCTTGCCCTTCCTAATAACAAATTCATAATCTGCTCCAGAATAAGCCTTAAAATCTAGCTCTTTATTTTTTATTAGATTTTTTATTTTCTGTTCTTTTAATAAAAAAACACTGTCAAAGCCTAAATTTTTAAGTTTTTCTAGAATCTCTGTGGAGTTCTCTCTTACTACGTCGATTTTCATAAATTATATTAATTTAGTGTTAAATAAAACTTTATATATAAGGAAATAGAAAGCTATAAGATTATGGCAGAAAGATCAAATCCAGTTGCTGATAACAGATTGTTTTATAACGTGTACGTATGCAGAAATTGCAATGCAAAAATACGTGTTTCAAGCCAAAAAGTTCTTAGAAGGAACGAAGTAAGGTGCAGAAACTGCGGTTCTTCAGCATTAAGGCCTAAACACAAAGAGTTAAGAAAGTTAAAGGTGTAAGTATTATAATGTCAGTTTTAAGTGTACTTTTAGCCAATGGGGATAATTTACTTTTAACAATACTAATACTTTTGGCCTTTGGTTTGTTCGTAGTAATAGAAAGAAAAAGGTTTGATGTAGAAGGCAAGGTAGTATTTCTTTACAAAACAAAAATTGGACTGAAGCTTATGAAAAGGATGGCTAAGTTCAAAAGAATTATTAATATTTATTCCACAATAGGAGTATTCGTTGCTTTAGCAGGTATTGCTTTTGTTCTTTACTTGTTTATCCCTTATCTTTATTTGATGATAACCAGCCCAACTACTACGTTTCCGGCTGTAGCACCACTTTTCCCAGTTTCAATTTCTGTTGGAGGCATACCAGTGCTAATCGGTGTTCCAATACTTTATATATTAATTGCTATAATCTTACTTGCAGCATTGCACGAAGCTTCGCATGGAGTGGTGGCATTATCAAAAAATATTAAAATAAAATCCACAGGTTTTGGGTTCTTATTTGGGGTCTTACCACTTGCATTTGTAGAACCAGATGAAAAGAAAATAGTAAAAGCAAAACGAATAGATCGATTAAGGATATTCTCTGCCGGGGCATTTACAAATGTTGTTTTAGGGTTTATTTTTTTAGGAGCATATCTGGCGCTATCTCATTTCATAGTTTCGGCAAATATGATCTCTTATTCTCCATATTACCTAGATGTATCAACAGTAGTGAATAGTAGCCCAGCAAGCATTGTGTCTTTGCCAGTAAATTCAACAGTTTCTGAGATAAATGGGCATAAATTTTATTCAGAACAGGAAGCACTTTCCGACTTGAATGTAAAACCGGGTCAGTACGTTAATTTTACTCTAACTAATGGAAAGGTTTATTCTATGAGAACTACATACAACTCATCTATAAACAACACATATCATAGTTATATTGGTGTAGGGGGATTTTTCTCACTAGCAAAGCCACCTGCGTTTATAATTGAGCCAATCTCTGTTACAGCTTTTCCAAATAATACTTTTTCATCGCAATCACTTTATTGGATAGATGGACTTTTCCTTTGGCTTTGGGTTATCTCTTTCAGCCTTGCGATAGTAAATATACTTCCTTTATCCTATTTAGTTGATGGTGGTAAAATATTCTTTGATGCTTTAGGTTATGTAGTTAAAAATGAAAAGAAAGCCTTAGCAATTCTTAATACCGTAGCTTTCTTATTTATACTGCTTTTGGTTCTTTTAAGTCCAATAGGCTCAATAATATTTGCATCTTTAAGATAGAGCATATCATACATTAATGCTTATTTCTTACTTAAGCTATCCAATGCTGTAGAAAGAATTCCTTCAAATAAAGATTTATGGCTTAATATAGGTTATCTGAAAGAGAGCTATCCAAAAGTCTAAACCAAATAAAAAGTTATTAATACCTCTA
>DAPE01000015.1 GCA_002502045.1 Candidatus Parvarchaeota archaeon UBA573
TCAGGGTTTATTATTTTTATATCTTTTATATCTGCATATGTTTTTAATTTAGCCAGAGCCTCTGGGCTTTCTTTTGATAACTTACCAAATTCAGCTTTTTTTGCCATTGCAAGCAAAGTGAACCCCTTGCTTAAGCTATAATCAGCTATTCCTTCCTCTTTGAATATCCTTAATGGATTTTTTATTTCCCACATGCCTCTAACCCTAAGATACGTAGCCTTTAATGGGTCTACTGCATTCATTCTTCCCAACTCATTCCCTTCATACTTTTCAACTGGGCTTTCTGATCCTGCCCCCTCTAGCTGTTCCCTTATAATTCCCTCTACCTTATCGTAAAATTCGTGGCTTGCAGCAAAGCAATCTCCATAAACCAACTGGATAGATTTGATTATATTGTTGCTGCCTGGTATAGTCCCTATAGCATATATTATTTTCCTTTCTTCCCAATATTCTGCGGTTCTTGCAGCTGATGCTATCCGTTTGTCTTCTTTTCTTAGCGTTTGCCTCGGTGGTGAGCTATTTAGACTAAGCCCCCCTGTATCTGAAGCATGCTTTTTAACTTCTATGGCAGGACCACCGTTTCTAAGCATTAAATCTGGTGGGAGATTTTGAGAACCACTATAACAAAATGCCTTTTCCTTAAGTTCTTGCCTCTTTTTAATATCATTAATTAATAGAGAGCCTGAAAACGCCGCCGCAATGAAATCTTCTAGGTAAGCTCCCCAATTATTTATACTTGTGCCATAAGCTCCCTTATTAGTGCTAAAGACCTTCTTATTCTTGTAGGCGTTTATTATGCCTACAGCTGCAGTTATAATGTTTGTCATATTTGTACAAAAATACCAAATCGCATTTATTTATTCTATGTAAGTATAAGCTTATATCTTTTATTTCCATTTCCATCTTCATTTTAACTCCGCCGTAACCCTTAAAAAGCAACCAATTCTAATTAGAGTCTATTAGCAAAGCCGGCATAAACGAAAAGTATATAAAGTCCTCTTATCTAATATTATCATGCCGTGGAGCGGCATAGGTAGCGTATGATCCCCAGTGCTCCGAGTACAGGGGCGCTGGATGAATATTGTTTATAGCTTGTTGGTGCTATAATTTAGCACCGATTTTTGTTTGTTTTAATATTGGGGGTAATTTTATAGTGAAATTTGGGGTAGCAAACGTGTACATTGATGGTGGTTACTTAAATAAAATTCTTAAAGAGCTTGGAAACGGAAAACCTATAAAAATACAATATGATCAATTTGCTATATCACTTGCTAAAAAGGCAGGCTATTGGTGCAGGAATATATATTTTTATACCGCACCGCCATTTCAAGCAAATCCACCCACTCCAGAAGAATCCGTTCGGCGCAACAGATATGATAAGTTTATTGCGTATTATAAAAAAATTCCTGATTTTAATATGAAGGAGGGGCGCGTCCAGAGACTAGGTCCATAGATACATGGTGATTAGTGGAATGATTTTTTATTTATTGATGAGGATTTCTACAGAGCCGCCCTCCGAGAAAGATTTAAATACTAAAATCTATCTCGAAATAATGTCTAAGAAAACTATTAATAAATAGTAGTAGTATACATTAGTTATATGGAAAAGCAAGAAAAGACAACCGCAATGTTATTGACTCCTTTTGATATAGAAGAGAAGTTATCTAAGTTTGGATTTGGAATAGACGAAAATGGCTTTGTTATAGATATTAAAACTAAACAACTAGTAAAGGCTAATGATGGCGGGGTCATTAACATATACAAAGATAAAGATTTCGCGTTTATATCTGGACATAGCAGAATTTTTGTTAGAGACATAGCAGATTACGTTGAATATCTGTCAGACAAATCAAAACTTAAATTTTAATAGCTCTCTTGATGGTTGATGTAAATGAAATAATTGAGTTACTAAGTGCAGGCAGAAATTTTCTCGCCAACCCTATTAAAAACATACATGCTCGTTTAAAAGAAAATTCTAAATATCACACGAGTGTAAATGAAGCAAAGGAGATATTAGCCCTTTTCGAGTCTATAACAGAAATTGAACAGCAAATAAAATTACATCCAGAACTTAAAGAAAGCAAGGAATTTCAACAATTTATCAGAGATCGCTTTCCTGAAGATGCAAAAAAACTATTTGAAGAGTATAGTCCACGAGAAGTTGAGGATGGGACCATAGAGTTTATAACAAAAGAAGAAACACTACAAGAAATAGAAGAAACGCAAGAGGGCTTAGAAAAAGATTTAGATATCCCAAAAATCTGGATATGGGGAACATCAAAAACTGCATATTCATTCGAGGATATCGAAAACAATAAAAATGTTCTTGCTCCCGATATAAAGGGAATTATTGAATTTTTAAATCCTTACTATCTAAAGTTATTGCGTCTTTCTGTAGAGTCTGAAGACCTATACAAACAAAATAGGTTTGAAGAAGGCGATGCTATAAAATATATTATATTTAAAAAATATGGTTGGCCTGGATTAAAATTCTGTAACCTGTATACTTCTGGTTACCTAAAAAGCTTTTTTATATATCTATTAAGGAATAAAGAATTAACAAAAACTAAGTGTTTAGATGAAGTTAATGATTTTATAAATAGAGTCACGGATGGAATATTTTTTGTGCATCGACATATGGACGCAGCCAGGATAGATAAAATCAGCGCAACAATTAATAAGTTCCTAAAAAGTGGGGAGGGATACATAGCTATACATAGTATAAAACTTCCAAATCTTACGAAAGATTTATTAAACTCTATAAACGACCCAAATAAATCTTATACAATTATGCGAAGCGCTCCTGACGAAACAAATCATAATGAATTTATCCGAATATGGTATAATGGAACTGGTGGGGAAAACTTGTTAAAAATGATTGAAAGATACCATAACTTAGTACCTATTGAAAATCAAAAGTTATAGTGATTTAATATGATTACTGTTCGAGTTAAGCATTGAGACTAGTCTATTAGATTTAAGAGACAACGAGGCAAAGAAAATTCTGTCTTTTGTAACTAATTAGCGTAAAATAATTTCTTAAGCTTAACCATCTTTCGCGTGCTTATATAATTAAGATTGAGTTTAGCTAACATTGCTTTAATCACTTTATCCTTATCTCTTTCGGAATACAATATCCAGTTATGGTTTACTCTGACAAGCTTCAAACCAAGCTCCTGCCTAAGGCTTCTACAGATTATCAGCTGTGCATGCTTCGGCATAAAATAACCATCTTCTACCACTTTTGCCAGTATTCTCTCACTTGCACCACTAAGCCGACTATTTACGGTGTGTATATCGGCGGTCCAAGAACATATAATGCTGTAAGGTACATTCAGCATACCTGCGACTTCCCTCTTTTTCATGCCTGCTATCACCATTCTTCTTACTTTACGCTTTAGTCTTAGCGGATACTTTTTGCATGATTCATTATCATATTTGTTGCTTAATCCTTTTGCCCAGAATACGACCGTAGCATAGCTTAATCCGACCTTCTCTGCTGCCTGGCGTCTGCTTAACCCAGATTTAATCAGTTCTAAAGCCTTCTGCTTCGTTTCTATAGAATGTGGCTTTAGGTAAGGATGCGTACCACTTCTAAGCCATCTTCTTACCGTTGTCCTACCTATTTGCAAAATTTCGGCTATCTTAGTCTTTGTGTATCCCTGCCTATACAATTCTGTGGCTTTTTCACGTATTTCTTTAGGATATCCTCCCAGTGGGACCATTGTTACCCCATTTTCATTCATAATCTTAGTAGAAAACACGCTTTAAAGCGGGTTTCTATCATTGGCATTTTTAGACTAAAAATGAAGTGGCTTTTTGCAAAGGCTTTATTGCATAAACCTCAACTGGTGGCTTATCAGAGGCATTTTATGAGTTTGATTGGCAGAATTCTACTTGTTGATCTACTG
>DAPE01000004.1 GCA_002502045.1 Candidatus Parvarchaeota archaeon UBA573
TAGCCCAGCCATACGTCATCATGTACTCTAAAGCTGACTGTGATCTTTTGCTTTTTCTTGAGATATCTAAATAATTAAATAACATATTATTTGGATGGAAAGTAAAGGATATAAATATTTACAGGATAAAAATGAAACATTTTTATTATTCAATGACTACTATAATCAGTGAAAACGGATAGTTTAGTCATTGGCTTGTCTGCTCTTCCAGGTGGAGGAAAAGATTATGTTGCGGATATCCTTTCTGAAAACTACGGATTTTACAAGATTTCTCCAGGGGATATTATAAGAGAAAAGCTATCCAAAATGAAAAAGGGCAAAATATCAAGAGAAGAACAGCAGAAACTACAAAACATATTAAGAAAAAAATACGGCAAAGACTATGTTATGGAGCTATGCCTTAAAAGGATAAAAAAACTGAAAAAAGATAAAGTTGCAATATCAGGTATACGTTTCCCAAATGATATAAAATTCTTTAAAAAACAGAAAGGAATTAGATTTTACAACATATTCATCCATGCACCTGTAAAAGTAAGATTTGAAAGAACTATGACCAGAAAGAGAATTGATGCACCTGAATCTTACAGAGAATTTTTAGATGGAGACAGAAATGAAAAGAGAATATTCAATCTTAATGAAACAGAAAAAAATTCGGATTTCAAGCTTGAAAATGGCAAAAACAATTCTATAGAATTAAAGAAAATGATAAAAAAGATTATTCAAAAAACAATGTAAAGCTTTTTGGATCCTAAAAAACTTTTTAATAGTTATAATGGGCTTATTCTTTATAAAAAGCTTAATTTACTTATCCACTTTTACAGCTCTTTCTATGTTAAGATATGATTTCCCTTCGTCTTTAATGATACTACTTTCTTTTATTTCTATCCTATATTTGAAATTAGGCCCGTCCAGAACTGCAGTCTCCGCTTCCCCTCCTTCAAATCCCAGGTTAAACCTGTATTTTCTGCTTAACTCTACCAGCTTTGCAAGATTTTCACTGTTTATTTCCTTTCCAAGCCAGCTTTCATCTAAACCATCCGCTGAAACAGAAACTATCATTGCATGAAAACCATTATTGATTAGATCCTTAAGATATTCTTCTACATTAACATGCCACAAAGGAGTTATTGAAGCAAGCTTTAGATCTTTAAGTATGGTATTTATCCTATTGTACTGATATTCGCTTGCAAGCGCCCCGCTTACTATCCCTTCTATGCCATACCTTTCCTTTATATCGAATATAAAATCCCTTAAATCTGATAATTCCTCCTCCTTTATTCCCTTTGTTTTGTGTCTTTCTAAAGGAACTGAGATCGAATCGGCCTGCATTTCAAGAAGTTTATCTCCGACGGTATGAAACATGTATGAGTCCTTGTTCTCCGAATACATGTTCATCAAACAGACTAATTGGTTTTCCTTGCTTGCCAAAAACGCTGAGTAAGTTGAATCCTTCCCTCCTGTAAACAAAGCTCCGATTTTCATATATCCATTCAAACTAACTTATATATTGCTATCCAATTAATAAATAATATGTTGAAGCAATTGATGCTTGCTAATGAGAAAACGGTAAAGTCTGAAAAGCCTTCTGTCCTTGGACAAAAGGAATTCTGGAGGGGCATAGGGCTTATTATTCTTTCAATTGTAATATTTGCTGTTTTGTCAATTTTTCTTCCAAATTATGATATATCCTTCTCTCTTTTATTTTCTTATATAGGCATAAAGAACATACCTCTGATTGGAGCATTGCCTTTAATATCCACATTATTGGAAATAATAGGCATAATATATATAGTAGTTTCTGAGCTGGAGGTTTACTTTATAGAGTACACAATAACAAACTCTAGAGTTATAATACAAAATGGGATTATAGCTAAAAAAACAAAAATAGTGCTTCCTTCAAAGATAAGCGACGTTTCCGTTGACATAAACATATTGGATAGGATGTTAAAACTCGGAAAGGTGATTATACGGCCGGAGGAACAGGGCAGGCCTAACATTACACTTCGAGGCATAAGAGACCCTTACTCTTTCCAAGGATCTGTTCTTAAGCTTATTGGAGATGTAACCTACAAAAACCCAAATGGAAGCTGAAGTTTTAATAAGGCAATCTGGTTTCTTTATTTCTGCGCTTACTACTCTGTCTCTAGCGATATTTTCAATCGAGTTCATATTAAATTACGAGCTGTCCTTCTTCATTTTTTCATTTATAATCATTTTATACCTTGCAAGCTTGTACCTACGAAACAGGTTCTGGAGAAAAGTCTGGAAAAGAGATAGAAAAGCGCTTTTCAGGTACTCTAATATAATTATATGGATATTGGGAATAGCATTGCTAGCCGTATTCATTTACTTTGGTAACAGCCAAAACATAGTTTACCATTTAAGCCATTATGCCCTTAATTCTTATCTTATTATAATGGCAGCAATATGGACAGTTTATTCCGCATTAGAGCTCTACATGGTGAATCAGATAAGTTCAGTTACAAGGTACAAAAATGCAAATTACCTTACTATAACTGCGATTGTCCTAGTTGATTTGTCATTTCTGTTAATGAATCATTTTGTTTATATCCTTCCAATAGCCCTGTTATTGCTTTCTGTCTCAACTGTATTTTCAGGCATACGGCTAAAAGAAATTTATTAGAAAACTAAATTAGCGGTAATAAAAAAAACAAAGGGAATATTATAACGAACATTATGATTTCCCCTATAAAAAGGTATAAAGCCATGCTTGACAAATATTTATCCTTGTCCTTTTCTATGAAGTAAAGGATGATATCTCCCAACCAGCCAAGTATAAAAAGTACTCCTAATATCCTGTCCTTATCGTCTTTACTTACTAATGAATATATCAAAGCTACCAATTGGCCGATTCCGATAAAGCCTAAAAGAATCCATATCTTGCTTGCTTCTTTCTTAGTATTCCAAACCATACAAGTATTAAGTGGTTTTCATTTAAAAGCTTATTATTTTTTGTAAGGATGCAGAGAGGGGGATTTGAACCCCCGAAGGCCTAAGCCACTGGCCCCTGAAGCCAGCACGTTTGACCGAGCTTCGCTATCTCTGCCTTTTCTATAGAGAGTTAATCAGCAACTTTAAATATATGTTTATGCTTAAAATAAGATGGGAAAGTATCTTTTTCTTATATTAACTAATCCAGATAGAGATGAAGAAGGCGCATTTCGTGTTTTCAATGCCCTTTCGAATGCCGTCGAATTTAAACAGGCAGATAACACTATAGCACTGTGGTTTGCAAGCTTTGGGCTTCAGGCATTTCTAACCAACAATGAAAAGATAAAAGAACTCATGAAAAAATTAAAGGACGAACTTAAAATACCATACTCTATTTGCGGCTACTGTGCAGATGAACTTAATCTTGGCGGGGCACTTGCTGCCTTGAATCTAGAAACCTCATGCTTCATTGGAAATCATGACCATTTTATGGGCATCAGCGGATTTGCAAATCAGGGATATCAGATATTGGTATATTAAACAGATTGCAAAAATTCAAAAAATTATTTATATGATGAGTGAATTTTATATAACATGGCAACAAAGAAAAAAGCAGCTAAAAAAGGAAAAAAGAAGAGGTAAGATCTCTTTAATAAACTAAATATTACCGCCAATTCGACCGTTAAAACGGTTTAATTCTTCTGATCCTTTTTTATAAACAGTTTTTTATTTTTTTATTTTTGATTTTTTCCAAAAATCTTTTAGCATTTCTTTTCCAATGCAGATCAAAAAACGTGGATGTTTTGATTTTTTTGCTTTAGCCCAGCAAAACAGCAAGTATAAATAGTATAAATTACAAAACTTAAAAATAATGATAAAATCAATGGTGAATTTAAATGCCTGAAAAAGAGTCTTTGACAGAAAAAGTGATGAGGCTGATGAACCAGCAGGACCGGATAAGAAACATCGGTGTAATAGCCCATGTAGACCACGGTAAAACCACTACATGCGATACATTGCTTGCCGGCTGCGGAATGCTTTCTGAAGAGAAGGCTGGAAAGCAGCTTTATCTAGACTCTGAGAAAGTAGAACAAGAAAGGCAGATGACCGTTAAATCCTCAAACGTTAACATGGTTTATGAGAGAAATGAAAACGATGAATACCTTATCAACCTTATAGACACTCCAGGACACGTAGATTTCGGAGGACATGTTACACGTGCTATAAGGGCAATAGACGGCGCAATAGTTGTAATGGACTCAGTAGAAGGAGTAATGCCACAGACAGAGATGGTCTTAAAGCAAGCGCTTAGGGACAAGGTAAAGCCAATACTATATATTAATAAAATTGACAGGCTTATTACAGAAATGCGTTTTTCGCCTGAAGAAATGCAGAAGCATTTAATTAAACTTATAACACAGATAAATTCATTTATCAACGATTTAGCACCGGATGATGTTAAAGGGAAATGGCAGGTTGCCGTACAGGACAATACGGTTGCATTTGGAGCATCAAGAGACAATTGGGCACTGTCATTTAAGAGAATGAAGGATACTGGATTATCATTCAAAGACGTATATGATACTTACACATCCAACGACAAAGAGAAGATAAAAGAGCTTTCAAAGAAAACACCTGTGCATAAAGTACTGCTTGACATGGTTATAGAGCATCTTCCAAATCCGGTAGAAGCACAAAAGTACAGGATACCGATAGTATGGCACGGAGAATTAGACAGTGATATAGGAAAATCATTGATAGCTTGTGACCCAAACGGCCATTTAATGATCTCAGTTACAAACATAGAGATAGACCCGCAAGCTGGCGAGATAGCCGTCGGTAGAATTTTCTCAGGTAAAATCGTAAGAGGACAGGATGTTTATTTAGTAAACAACAAACAAGTCAACAAAGTACAGCAGATATACATTTGGAAGGGACCTCAGAGATTCCAGGTAGAAAGCGCACTAGCCGGTAACCAGATAGGCATGGCAGGACTGAAGAACATAATATCCGGTGAGACCTTAAGCGGTGCAGACAAACAGGACATAGTTCCATTTGAGCCAATAAAACACTCTCTTCAGCCTGTAGTCGTAAAAGCAATAGAGCCTAAAAATCCAAAGGATTTACCTAAATTGATTCAAGCCTTGAGAGAGCAGGAGATTTATGACATTGCATTGAAAGTTTCAATAAACCATGAGACTGGTGAAAACTTAATTGCAGGTTTAGGTACGCTGCACCTTGAGATAGTTGAAGATAAACTTAGAAGGACTTATGGCATAGACATCGTTAGTTCACAGCCAATAGTAGTTTACAAAGAGAGCATATCAGCAAAAAGCCCGATTGTAGAAGGCAAATCTCCAAACAAGCATAACCGTTTCTACCTTTACGCTGAACCATTGTCACAAGAGGTTATAGAGGCACTAAACGACGAAAGCATGCCTACTGGGAAAATAAAGACTTTTACACCTGAAAATATTGACTTGCTTATTAAAGCCGGGATGGAAAGAGAAGAAGCGAAGAAAATCGCGGCCATATTCGGAGAAAACATGCTTGTTGACGGAACAAGAGGTATAATACACATAGGGGAAGTAATAGAAATGTGCATAGAGTCATTCAATGAAGTAATGAAAGAAGGACCGCAGGCAAGAGAAGAAGTACGCGGCGTAAAGATAGTATTGACAGATATGATTTTACATGAAGATGCGATTCACCGTGGACCTGCACAGGTAATACCTGCCGTTCGTGATGCTATAAAGGATGCAGTATTGCAGGCTAATCCAATACTTTTAGAGCCTATACAGATAATAAGAGTTGATCTGCCAATGGCAAACCTAAGCAATGTAAGCGCTTTGATACAGTCTAAAAGGAGTATAATAGACAATGTAAAGGATGATGGTAATAAGGCTGTTATAACAGCTGAAATGCCTGTTTCTTCAACTTTTAACTTTACAAATGAGCTTAGATCCGGTACTGAAGGAAGAGGTTCCTGGTCATTGGCTGGTGAAACGTTCAAAAGACTTCCTAGGGATATATACCCAGTCATTGTAAAGCAGATAAGGGACAGAAAGGGTCTTCCTCCTCTTGCATAATTATTGTAAGCAAGAAATTATCTTAATTATATTACTTTAGATAGAATTATTTTAACTGGTAGCATTGACAGAATAAGATGCGCTTGCACCATATGTACCCTGAATGTAAAGTTTGTACTGCGTGCCAGGCTCAAGCTCTAATGAAACCAGCCCCGCACCTATGTCCATATTACCTGAAAAAGTAAGTGTAACTGTACCATGAGCTGGTAATGTATATCCTAAATTAAACGGCAATGAAAAGCTGCTGTTGTTTGCGATTTCCGATGACAGACCCGACTGATTATAGGTTATATTCATGTTTGTGCTGTTTATCCTTTGGATTTTAACATTGCTTACATTAAAAGGCAAATTGAAAAGCTTATTGCTTGAAAATGGAAGGAAAAGAGTCCCGTTTGCTGATATAAAGAAATTTATTGACATCCCTGCCAATATCCTGTTCATTATGTTTAGCCTATTTTGATTAGCGGCCATGTTCTGTTTCATCTGGCTTTGTATTCCATTAAATCTCTGCTGCATCTCTTGCCCCATTTTTCCGAACTTCGACAATGAGCCTGTGAAATTAAAGCGTATCCCTCCAATGCCACCTGTTACGCTTGCATTTATGCTGCTTAAATTGGAGTAAATGGACCTGTTTAAATTGCTTATAAATGATGGAAGCTGAGCTTTTACTTTTGAGATTATATTGCTGGTATTCATTAAGTATTTCTTAAAATTTGCTTTGGTATTGTTGAAAATACCCTGGCTAAAATTAAATGTAGAAAGCTTGAAACCATTTACCATCTTTAGCCTCAAATGCTGCAATACTACAGACTGGTTTGAATTATCCTTTACAGTTACCCTTATCTCAGTTAAGTTACCAACTTGCTCAAGAGAAGCGGATGTTATCGTTATGTTAGGTCTTGCTACGAAAAACGTCCTGTTAATGTTTGCTGGGATATGCGATATTGCTCCAATAGCGTGGTCAGTTATGCCTGTTGAAGACAAAGCCAGCATTGAAGGTATTAGAACATATTCTGTCGAATTTGCAGTATAAACCGTTATTAGCGCAGGTGTAAAATCCAATACTAAGGAAGACGAACTATTTATTTTATTGAAACTTGCCGGAACTGTCGCTGTCACTATAGGACTTGGAACACTTACATTGTAGGTTGTCCCGTTTATTGTTGCATTTGCCGAGACTACATTAAACTGGACTTCTTTTAAGAATGAATTTGCAGGCAGATGTGTAACTGCCAAAACCTTTGAAACATTTACCAATGAAAGGAGATTTACACTGCCTGAAACGTTTACATTCAGAGCATTTCCAGACGCATTCGCTGTGAAATATACGACTCTAAATGAAGAATATCCAATGTATAAGCTTGTTGTGTTTGCAGGTACTTCTGCAGGATCTGTTATGGCTATTGGGACCGAAGCAGTGCTTGTGCTTATAGAGGTTTTAGGTATTATATTCGGATATTCTACCAAAACAGCCACTACTAAAACCACAATTACAACCGCAATGATAGGCAATGCTTTATTCATTAAATTTAAAAAAGTTAGGTATATATAAATGTTTATTTAATAAAATAGTTATATGGAATGCGTATTCTGCAGCAAAACTACACTGGCAGCGGAAAAGTTCTATGAAGATGAAAACTTTGTAGCTATATACAACATTAGACCTGTAGTTAAAGGCCACTGCTTAGTACTCCCAAAAAGACACATTGAAAACATGCTTGAAATGAATGAGAATGAACGTAAAAGTTTTATATCATTTTCAAATAAAGCTGTTTTCATAGCCCTGAAATACGCTGGAACTAAGGATTTTGATTTTCTGCTACAAAACGGAGAAAATGCCGGACAAAGCATAAAGCACCTGCATTTTCACATCCTGCCCAGAAAAAGAAACGATGTTTTAGCCGTAAATAAAACAGAATTTTTCCAGTCTTTTGCCAAAAAGGAAAACACTATGGATACATTAAAAAAGGAAGAATTAAATATCATCATAGAAGAGTTAAATAGTATTACAGAAAAACACAAATTACAGATAGACACTCTGTAAAAAAGAATTAAAACCCTCTACTTTTAAGTATAATAATGAAAAAATACGTGGTTATACCCGTTTACAAGGAAGCAGAAAACCTAAAGGATCTTTTGCCCTTGCTTAGAGATTTCAATGTAATAATAGTTGATGATGATTCTAAAGACGGAACTGAAAGGATATGCAGTAATTTCAAGAATGTAAAGCTTATAGTAAGAAAAAACCAGAAAGGACTTGCTTCTGCAGTCGTTTACGGCATAAGCAGCATAAAGGAAAAAAACGCAGAGATAGTGGTGGCGGATGCAGATTTCGAGCATGATTACAGCCGAATAAAAGATGTTTTTAAGCTACTTGAAAAAAACGATTTTGTTGAATGCGTAAAATCTGGAAAAAGACTTTGGAACAGGGGCATAATATCTGCAGGGGCTAAAAATTTACTTTATTTACTTGTCCCTGAGGCAAAATGGCTTCAAGACCCAATGTCAGGTTTCTTTGGCTTCAGATTAGCTAGCATTGATTTCAAAAAAGTAAAGCCCATAGGATACAAGATAATGCTCGAGATATTCATTAACCTTAAAAAAGAAAGCAAGAAAAAACACCTGGTTTACAATTATGGCTATAGGAAACACGGAAAATCAAAGCTTAAAATAAATATCATAATGGAGTTCTTACAGCAGGTTTTAAGGCTAAACAAATACAGAGTATTAAAATTCGCATTTGTCGGTTTCATAGGACTTTTAGTAAACGAGTTTATTGCGTTTTTATTTCATCCTTATATCCCGATATACATTGACTTTCTTATTTCCGCAGAATTTGGAGTTATAAGCAATTTCTTGCTTAATCACTTTTTTACTTTTAGGAGAAGGACTAAAGCAATTACAGCTTTTCCCAGGTATAATTTTGTGGCTTTGATTGGCATATCTATTGATGTAGTGATAGCCACTCTGCTTTCTTTCAGGATAGAATACTTAATAGCAAATTTTATAGGTATAATCGTAGCTTTTGCATTTAATTATGTTTTATCTGAAAAATTTGCATGGGTTGTTCATGAAAAGAAATGATTTTTATAAAAAAATTAACAGTTTAAACAAATTACTTTACAAGTACAGATACTACATTATTGCGGTATACTTTTTCCTTTCAGTTGCCTTCTTTTCTATACAATTTGATCTGCTTAGAAACTGGGATATGCTTGTAAGGATACTGAATTCTAATTACCTGTTTCATAACGGTAACTATTTTGAACCGCAGAGAGCTCTTCTTGAGAGTTTCTTTATAGGCATATTTTCGTTTTTATTCGGCAGCTATTCTGTTTTTGCATTTATAATATTCTTTACTTTTTTATTTTTCTTAGCCGTTTATTTCTTTTCCAGGTCTTTTGAAGTTGAATACGCTATCCTTCTCAGCATACTGCTGAACCCCTTCTTTCTTTTTTACGCAATAAAGAACGGCTCGGAATTACCAATGTACTCTTTTATCATATTCTTTATCTCATTTGTAAAGCTGAAAAAGCCAATCGCAGGGGTTTTCCTTGCCTTGGCATTCGTATCGAAATATGACAGCCTTTTTATGCTCCCCATTACACTTTTTTTAATTGACAGAAAGTATATTGACTCTGCAAAAAGAATCGTATTGTTTTTATTTTTCACTATGCTAGCATTGACCCCATTCTTTGCTTACAATATTATTTTATACCATGACCCTATTTTCACTTTCTTGATGTCGTTTGCAAAAAACTCACCATCGATAAGTTCTTTCCAAGTTCCCGCATACAACTACTTTTACTATGGCTTTTATGAGCTTCTTTCTGTATTGCCCATAATAGCTATAGTGATTATTTTCAACAGGAAAATAATGCAAACGATTAAAAGAAAGAAAAGGGAGTTTTCAATCCTTGCTATGCTTATCTTCCTTGCGTTCTTGGTATACTTTTTAGCCAGCGGTCTTTACGTTCACGGCTTAGGGTATTACAGATTCTTCCTGCTTGTAACCATTTCTGTTACCCTAGCACTGTCTTTGCTTACAAAAAAAGAGATGCTTCTTATTGCAGTGATTTTCTTTGCCATCTCTTTAATAATAGCATATCATATACTATTATCGCAGAATTTTAACGTTCACACGATAAGCAATGAAGTTAATTCTGCAAAACAGCTTCTTCTACAAAAATATGGAAAAGACAACTGCACTGTTCAGTCAAATGACTGGGTATACTTGAATTATTACGGTATAAGCGCAACTTATATCAGGGGTTTGAATTACTCTGAGTACCCTTTAATCTCATTCGGTAAACTGCCTGGGAACTACACGCTTTGGAATGAAAGCGGCGGAGTTTACCTTTATACATCCGGCATCTCCAGCAGTAAATGCATTTTTACTCCAGTAATAGATTTTCAATATGGTGTTAATTATTACATAAATATCTCAAAAGAAAACAACAGCATAGGATGTTATTTTCTTAATGAAAAAATCAAGGATGGCTTTGTTTTGTCTTCCTGTCTGTCAATAATGAAAACATTCAAATGATTTTAGCTTTAATCACGATTAATGGAAGATATCAGCAAAAGCATTGTTTAATGACATGCATGCATTATAGCCCAATGCTATTTTCGGATTTATCCCAAAAAGCCAGTAGCATGCATTGTTGGGCATCTTTTCTGAATTTATTAGATAATACGCTCTTGACTCGTTTAAAGATGGGTAAACACTGCAGGTATTATAACCATAGAGATAGACATTCCCCTGTTTTTTTACGAGCGGAAGTGCGGTGTTTACACTGCCAAAATTCAGTATAGCTCCAGTATAATTTTTATATGAAGAAAGCGGCGGAACGGCTTTCAAGCCAAGGTAATCAAGATAAACCCATTCATTAGATGACACTGTGCACGTACTTGGATTATACACTGACGTAAATAGTGACACTGCAGATCTTGCATATGCTAGATGAAAAGCGGATAAACTGCTTATACCCAGCAATAAAACGGCTATTGCAAATGAAACAACGAAAAAAAGATAAACGAATTTAAGGTCTTTGTCCCTAAAGAATGAAAACACAAGAACATACATGAAAATTGACAGAGGGAGCATGAACCTGAATATTGACAGACCCGTTTCTGAAAGAAGATTTGATACAGAGAAATAGACCAAAAAAGAAAGAACGCAGGCTGAAATTATCATTGCGTATTCTTTTTTATGTTTCTTTACTCTGCTTATAAAATATTTTCTTTCGCTTTCAAAAAAGAAAATAAGCAATGCTGCAGGGAAGATTATCTCTATAAAACCAATTAAAGGAATGTTTCTTAAGTGGCTTATTGAAAGGCTTAAACTTATGTATGAAGAGAATATGTGGAAATAAAGGTAAGACAGACCTACTGAATAAAGGAAGTTTCCATACGCAAAAAAGTTATACATGAAGTAAGGCAGCAATGCCATAACTGCGGCAATCAAAGACACCAACAGTTTTAATAAACTTCTCCTGTCTTTGTTCCACAAAAAGAAAAGAAGCAACGGCGAAAAAAGCAATGCATACGATTTTGACACAAAAGCCAGCGACAAAAATATTCCTGCTAATACCGGCTTGTCTTTGAGTATGGCTACAATATATATTATGAGAAAAGATATAACCAGCAAATCTGAACCGTTTTTTATGCCGTAAAATAAAATGAATGGAGAAAGCAAGAAAATAAAAAGAAAAGGAAAACTCATTTTAAGCGTCCTTGAAAGGTAGTAAGCTGAAATAAAGAAAACTACAGAAGCAAAGAATATAAACAAGTATATTGCATAAAGCTGGGAAATAAACGAGAACAAGCCGATTACAAAGCTCTCAAATAAAGCCCTCATTGGCTCATAGTAATAGCCGTTAAAAAAGATATGCCTTGCGTTTAGTATCCTTACTATCATGTCCCAATTTTTAAGATAATCAAAGACCAGGACTGAGAAAATAAAAAGGGACATAAAGGAAAGAAACTCTATTATCTGATATTTTCTTAGGATTAAAATTTTTAAATACTTGTTCCTTAATGAAATTGCTTTCTTTTTTACCATAGAAAAGTTTAGCTGCTGAAGTTTAGGCATCTTCCATACTTGCAGATAAGGTCTTTTATCTCTGAGGTATTAACAAAACCCTGCTTAACGTATTTGTCATCGATTATCAACGCAGGCAATGAAGAATTGCTTATGTTGTAGGATTTAAGCAGTATACTGACAATTGACAGGTTTAGATTGCCGTCGATTGCGCTGACAACCAAAGAATCATTTTTAGAGGATAAAAATGAAAGTTCATCCCCCTCCACTATGCTATTTGTTCCCCCGCTGCCAGGATAGATAAACATAATAGTTGCAAGCTTGTACCCACACATTGAATTTATTTTATTTGCTAGAAGCCAGTATTCTATCCTTACATATGTGTACTCTTGATTTAATTGAGAATAACTTACTTCTGAATTGGCTAAAGTTGAGCTTGTAAGCTCTTTTCCCAGATTTTGCAGTTCATTTGATATGCTGTATAAGTTTCCTGAAAGTACATTGCAGGAAAAAGTGCTGTTTGAGGTAGTAATCAATGTGGCAAGCTCAAGTTCATTGATATTCTGCTCATAATTCTGCAGATTATTACTTAAATATGAGATTTTATCGGAATCGTAAAAATACCCTGCAATAAGTATGACTGTTACTATCACAAATGCTATAACTACAGACAAAGTCAATCGCTTATATTTGGAAGCCATATCAGTTTACCAGCCTTAAACTTTCCTAACACAGAGAGACTATATAACCATATAAAAGAAAGGAAAAAGGAATAAAACGTCATATAACCAAGTATCCCGAAAAAGTCCTTTACAACCTTAAATTTATGGTCTATAGTTGTTAATGAGTATATTATTGAAAATATTCCAATTGCCGCTCCTGTTATCTCCAGAAAAATCCTTGCATTCAGTGATAAAATTGACAAATGCGGAGTAAAATAACTAATAAAAAACGTGATACTTGTATTTGAAATTATACTGTAAACTGGCAGTAAGAAGACTATTACTGTGTATGCTATTCCTATTATAACAAAAAAACTCAGGAAAATAGAAGTAAGCATGAAAGGCAGGGCTATCTTCCAGATTTCATTCTTCTTTGAATCCAGTGCAGTTTTTCTGTATTTTAAAATGTTAAAGAAGAAGCCTGAAAACCACCTTACTCTTTGCTTGAAAAGCTTTCTAAATGTATTTGGAGTTACAGTATATGACAAGGCTTTCACTGAGCTCTCTACCTTATAGCCACTAGTTAAGATCCGCATCCCTATCTCCATATCCTCTGTATAGTTGCTGTCATCGAAATACCCTATCTTTTTTAGTATCTCTATGTTAAACATCGAGCCTGCACCGTGTATTATTACTAATCCGCCGATCTTGCTCAAAGCTTTTCTTGCAAGTATTGAAAGCAGGTATTCATAGTACTGCAAATATTCGACAACTTTCTTTGGCTTGTAAACCTTTACTGAAGACACTACTGCAGCCACCTTCTTGTTTTTAAAATGATAAACCAGCCTGGTCACAAGGTCTTTTTCTATAAATGTATCCGCATCCAGGACCAAAAGTAGCTTTTCGTTTATATAGTTCTTTATTGCATAGTTCATGACCCTTGCCTTTCCATCAAATGGGGCTTTTATTACCTTAACGCCTTTTGTATATGCTGCCTTTATGGTTTCCTTTGTTGAAGACTTGTTTAAAACAACATATATTTTATAGTTCGGATAAATTGTCTGTTTTACGTTTTCTATTGTGTCTCTAAGCCGTTTTCCTTCATATATTGTAGGTATCAAAACGGCCACGCTTGGAAATTCCTTAAGTTTTAACTCATTTTCTCCTTCTTTTTTTATTTCATGGTTTATGTCAAAAAAGTAGAATATCCAGAAGAGTGATAGAACTAAAAGAACGAATACTATTAATGAAGTAAATAAATCACTTAAAGATAGCATATTTTATTATTGAACATTCTGCTATTTAATACTGTTTGCAATGGATGTGATACTATGTTTAAGCTTCTCCGTCTCTGTAAACGTTTTCTACGCCAAAAAACTTAATCAAAAGGATTGTTGCGTAAGATCCCTTTTTCAAATCAAAGGTTATTTCCGTGTTTTCTCCCTCTTCCTTTATCTTAAGGTTTTCTGGTACGAAAAAGGAGGGATGCATAAAAGACTTTAAACTTGCTTCCTGCATGCTGTTTATTTTGAATACTTCCATGTTGTCTATGCCTTCCTGCCCCAGTATTTCTCTTACCGTTTTTCCTACTATGTCATCATTCAATTGCAGATCATAGCCTACTGTAGGTATACTGCCTTCCAATTCATTGACTTTTTTGTCTTCAAGCAGCTTGCTTAAAGTCCTATTAAAGATATAATATTGATATGCCTGTATTATAAGCAAGCGTATGTATTTGGGCATCATCCTTATAGCACCTATGTAATCGTTTTTATGCACCAGCAGATATTGCAGTGAATCTCTCTCAAAATACATGAAACCTGGAAGGCTTGAAAGGATCTCTCTCGCCTTTTCCAGATCTATATCCATACCTTCAAGATACGGTGAAAAAAATTCCCGTAATTCCGACCTTTTCTCCTGATTCAACTGGGACTCTGCCCTCTCTGTAAATACTAAAGTATAAAAGGCTGATTTAAAGTCTCTCTTTATTATATTCCTTGAGATCTTAATATTCAAAGATGAAGAGCCGAATCTCTGCGGACCATAAAAATTTGGTATTCCCTTTGCAGCATCTTCTGCTATCTCCTGCAGTTGCTGCATAGGATTTTCTAATTTCTTTACTGTGACAGTAAAATGATTTCCATATAATTTTCCTATTTTACAGGGTTCATTGCTGTATACTATATCCCTGAAAAACATTCTTTCGCTTTCCAGCTTTAATCTTTCCGCATCAAACTTGAATATGCTGATCCTCTGCGAAGTCAATGCCCTTTTGTCCTTATTGCCATTGTAAGCTATCCTTTTGAAGCTAATATGCAAATTTCTCGCTATTGACTTTATTGCTTCCGGTGTTGATATACCTCTTTTTACAAGTGTAAACAATAGGTAATCTTTCTTTTCTTCATGTATTTCTCTTTTTTCTTCTCTTTCTAATTTTAGTACAGTACCGTCTTCCTCTATTTCCTGTACTTTAAAGTCTTCTTCTCTTTCAAACAATTTACCCTTTAAATTGTAGCTTTTAAAATTCAATATACCTATCTGCTCTAATGAAACCATCTTTTCAACTCAATGACACTTTAAAGCACATTCCGGTTGCTATTACCCTATTTGGCTTAAAAGCATCGCATAGAAAACCTATTGTATTAGAAGACTGCGGACCACTATACTGACATGATGATGAATAATAACAGTAGATGACAGCACCGCAACCTATCTTAGCATTGCTTGAATTAGCAAATGAATAGTTCTGCGTGCACGCCGTAGAATTTGCTGATATCTCACTCGTCAATTGTTGACCGTATGCAGCTGCTTCTGCATTTAATTTTGCTATGTCGTTTTGCTGCGAAACGTGATTTAAAGAAACTGCAATAAAATAGACTAAAACTGCTATTATTACAAAGAAAAGCATTGCAGCTATTAGCTGTTTATTTATCCTTTTCTTCTCTTTTTCCTCTTTTTTTATTATAAATTTCATAGATAAGTATACAAGCTAATAAGAAAATCAGAATTTATAAAGCTATAAAATAAAAATAAAAAACAAAAAGAGGGAGGAAAATCCTCCCAACTTATTTCTTAATGTAAGGTTTTTTAGCTGCTGCTGTTAACTACAGTAACGCCCTTATAGCTCGATGAAGAGGTACTAAGGACTACCTTATTACCTGTCAAGCTAACTACTGGCTGACCTACCAATGATTCAGCAAGTACTTCTGAAGCTTCAAGGGTTCCGCTTGAACTGTAACCTGCAACCCAAAGTGCTGGTTGGTTGTTGAAAGCGCTCACGCTGTTGAACATTTCTATCAAAGCTTCGTTTGCACCTACACCTGTCAAATTGGTAAACTTTGAACCGTATACAGGTGCAGATACATTAAGCAGAGTATCTGCAAGAGTGTTAATTGCTGGTCCTCCCATTACAATTACAGGCACGCTGTTTGTAGCACCGGTAAAGTTACTGTCAATAATTGCCAAATCAGGGTTACTGTTAAGCAAACCCGCAGCATTTACTGTTGAAACGCCGCTTACTCCTAACAGTTTACCTGCCGAAACAGTTTGTCCAATTGTGTAATTTGTAACACCACTTACAACCTGTGAACCGGCTACTGCTAAAGTATAGTTCTGTGTTGGTATCATTATAGTTGCCTTTCCAGTACTGGATGCGTTATCGTATGTTTTTATTTTACCAGGATAATTTATTTTGGTTCCCCAAGTATCAGCTGAAACGTTCTTAACATTCGTAAAGTAGGTAGTAAAGCTGTTCTTGTTTTCGCCGATAGGTACTGAAACAGATCCGCCTGTTGGTTCAGTGTAAGTAAGTGCGTTATTCGAAAAGGAAATACTTCCTAACTCGTTAGTAAGATTTAGTTTATTCATTGCTGCTCCTGCACTGTTATATATGGAATCTCCACCAGGTAACAATGAGTAAATCGTACTATTAGGAGCAAATGTTAAACTTGGACCAGTAAGTGTTGGTTCTATAACAGCAACTTTTTTAGTTGCGATAGTAGTAGTATTACTTGTAGAAGTTAGTGTTACGTTTACTAACTTTAATGTCAAGTTATATCCATCGAGCGAATAAACTTTGCTTGTATTTATTGGTGTAGATGAGATAGGTGCCGCAGTACTGTTATACATCGCAAATACTGTTGCATTGTATGTCAAGCCAGTACCCTTTAGGGTACCATTCGTTCCTGGAACAAAATCTCCTTTAAACGTAACAGGTGTGAAATCAAACATGAAATCCTGTCCATTCGGAAGTTCGTACACGAAGTTTACAGTATTCTTATTGCTTGAAGCAACGTTATCGATGGCCCTACTTGTCTTATTATAATAAATCATCGCGTTTCCTTTTAAATTCGATTCGAAAGTTCCTGTCAACGCCTTGAATTCAGTTAGACTATAGTAGTAAGTTGAATGAGTTGGCGTTGGGTAAATATACTCCGAGGAACCGTTTATATAATCAGGTGACAAGAAGGTACCATTGTTATAAACGCTGTAATGGTTTAAGTAAAAATTAGGTGCGCTGTAAAGATTCGAAGGCGAAACATGTGTTGAGCCCCTAAAATCAGTACCAAATGATACTCCTGGCAAATAATGTGTATAATTGAATGCTAAAACAGACGTAGCACTTATGTTTGTCAAATTAACAGGTATTAAAGTATCACTAGCTGCCGCACTGGTAGTAACTGTCAAATTTAATCCGTGGTCATACACAGGTGTTAAAGGTTCAAGATCTAGCACTGTTAAGTTCTCAGGGAAATTAAAAGTACTTACATTTTTAAAGTTGTAGTTAATAACCCCACTCTTTGTATTTTCTAAGATAAATGCCTTACTGGAATTAGTTACATTTAAGCTAGTCAAGCCTGAAAATGTGGCTGCACTATTATTTATCCTCTGTGTCAAGCTTATGCTTGAGACTACTAATGATTTAAGAAACTCTGTTCCATTTGAGTATTCAAATAAACCACTAGGAGTAAGAGTAACTGGTCCAACTTTCGTTGATGTAGTTAGATTTATGTAATGTGTTGCACCACCATTAACACTCACCTCTACCTGACTTTGAGCAGGATCAGCCAAATCTTGCGCCCCCGCAAGTAAATCTATTGTATTACCAGCCACTGTCAAAACCTTTGGCATTGATATGGTGGTAAATGTCTGAGATGCACCAAACGACGCATTGTCTTTATTTATTACCAATAAAGAATCTTTTGCGTTTCCGAAAAAGAATGACGCGTTTGCCAATCCAACAGTATCATTTAATGGGACGGCGTCAGTAATCCCCAAAGTGATTTTATTGCTATTCTTACTTCTGTTGGTTATAAAAGACTGTAACTCATAGCTATTCGCTGGGAGTTCTACGTTTAATCCATTAAATTCGGGAGCGTTCCCAGTAAATGTAAGATTTTCTACAGCCGTGTAATTGTACTTACCGGAAGTGAAATTCTCTGCCGCTAAGTTTATTGAAGAAGGTGAAAATGCTTTAAATGCTGTTGCATTTGCTGATAATAAATCAGAAGTTGATGCTTTTGACTTTAAAGCCAATGTTCCAATTGATATCTGTCCACTGACAGTTGAAGAATGAGTTGCTGCTGCAGCTGCTGTCAATGCTGCTGAAACATCTATTGCACCCAATACATCGGTTGGTGCTGCATTTGCTCCAACTACGAAGACTGCGTTAACATGTCCATTGCTGACGAATGGCCCTGGTAAGCTGGATAATCCGCTTGCGAATACGCTCGCCATTCCTAATGTTGCTCCTACAAAAAGAGCTCCTGTTGCTACTGCTGCTAATTTTTTTACATTCCTTACTAATTTCGCTTTCATGTTTACCTCACATTTTACTCGGACTTAACTTGTTTTAAGTGTCTAAGGCTATGATGCCTTAACGATTTAATAAATTAGGTATTTAAAAAGGTTTCTATTTTTATTATTTACCAATATACAGTGAAAAAATACTTTTTTTATCGTATTTACTTTCTTTTTTATTATACTATAAATCAAAACTGAAAACAGGAAGGTTTTACTTCATCTCTATTTTCTTTTTTAATTCCTCTAATTGCTGCGACAGCAAAATAGTTTGACCGGAAAATATCTTAAGCCTCTGATCCATCTCGTTCATCCTTCCTGAAAGATCGTTTAACAAGGCCTGCAAATCGGTTATTGAAAGCTTTGCATCCTTCGTTGTCATAACCTCTATTGAAGAAGGTGCATAGTCCATTACAAAACCAAACAGATCAATTACACTGCCTTTGATCTTAAAGTCTGCAAATGAAGAATAAAAGCCGTCCTTTACTTCCTTTGGCTCTGCATAGCTTTCCTCTTTTATTTCTAGTTTCTTCCCATTCTCTTCAACGTTTGAAAGGATTTTCTTTAATGAGTCTATAACTGCTTCCTTTGGTTTTCCCATTAGTTCTATTGTGCATTTCAATTCTATTTCTTCTTCTGCCATTCTTTATTTTAAATTTACAAACTATTTAACATTTTTATTTGCATTATTGACTGTTGATTTTTTATTCTGTCAATAAATTATTTTTATGCTGATTAGCTTTTCAATTAATAAAATTTTTTTATTGAAATAAGTAACAATAAACCTTTAATAAAAAGGCCGTTAATACTCAAAGGCTATTATCATGACAATGAAAATATCCGCTAGGTCTTTAGTCTAAATCAAATAAAAAAATTTGACTATAGCAAATTTTTATAGCTGGAATTCTAAATTATATTATGGATGAAGATAAGATAGAAGCACTCTTTAAGGAAATTTTAAAAGAAATCGGAATAGAAGAAGACAGTGAAGTATTTAAGAACACACCTAAAAGGATTGCAAGATCTTACAAGGAAATATTTGCAGGAATGGATGATGGAAATGAACCGCGCATAACATTATTCAAAAACCAAGGTTACAACGATATCCTTTCCGTAAAGGACATACCATTTTATTCTATGTGCGAGCATCACCTTCTGCCTTTCTTCGGCACTGTTTCTATAGCTTACATACCTGGAAATAGCATATTAGGGCTGTCAAAGTTTCCAAGGATAACAAGATTCTTCGCAGCCAAGCCTCAAGTACAGGAAAGACTGACAAAGGAGATAGCAGATTTCATAAGCGAAAAAGTAGAAGCAAAAGGCGTTTTAGTAGTAATAAAAGCAAGGCATATGTGCATGGAAATGCGTGGTGTTAAGTCAGGGAATGCTGAAACAAGAAGCAGCGCCATCCGTGGAGTATTAAAAGAAAGCAGGGAAACAAGAGAAGAAGCACTTAAACTTTTATTGGAGGATTAAATGCCAGTCAACATAGCAATCTACATGCACATTACGGTTAATGGAATAATTGCCAGATTGGATAACAGCGATTTTTCCTCTGAATCCGCTAAAATGGATTTTCTTAAAACAATGAAAAAATATAAGGTCAACGTCATAGGCAGAAACACCTTTAATGTTGCAGCAAAAGGCAGTTCTTTTCCTTTGGAAGGATTAAACATCGTTGTCACTAAACATAAGATAAAGCTAAAAAAGGAATGGAAGAACGTTATCGTTACGGACAAAAAACCAAAGGAGATAATAAGGATAATAGAAGAGAAAGGATACAGTAGTGCAATGGTTGCCGGTGGCGCTTTGGCTACAAGTTTCTTAAAAGAAAATTTGGTAAATGAGATTTACCTTAACATTGAACCTCTCGCTCTCGGTAAAGGCATACCCTTGTTTTCAAACGAGAACTTTGAAAAGAAACTTAAATTGCTACAGGTAAAAAGATTTTCTAAGGATGAAGTAAGGCTACACTATAAAATTTTAAATTAACATTAAAAAATGAATATTGGAATTGTGATTATTTTATTTGCTAGGAATGCATCTTTGCTTATTAAGTACCTTAATCCATTGAATTTATCAAGTTCTTTGTAAAAAAGCAGATATTTTGGATCAAAAATCTGAGGCTGCTACTACTGTTTTAAAATTGTTTATATTCCTACCTATAATTTATTATGATATCTTGTCTTTAAATTGTTTCCTGTGGAAACAATATTAATCATAATAACATAATAGTAATATCGCAAAAAACTTAAAACCTGGGAAAAAGTTAAGTTTATTTAACACGCTTTATTAGAGCGAATATTTTAGTTTTTAGTATCATAGCCAAACGAGTGGCTGCGAAACTCTCCAAATGTAGCTCGTTGATTAAGTTAAAAACAAAATACTACATTTTGCCATTGCACTTTTGTAGGATTGCACAATGAAAGTAAACTTGAAATGCGCCAACCGGGATTCGCACCCGGGTCACTGGCTTGGGAAGCCAGAGTTATACTGCTAGACTATTGGCGCTTTTTTGTATTCTGTATATTCATTATTATAGCAGAATATTAAGATATTAAACTTTCTCGGCTTTCAATGCAATGACCTTTTTAAAAAACCATCTAAAGCTCTTTTTTAGCTGAAAATTTGAAACAAAAATGCTTATCTGCAAAGCCAATAATAAGACTGCAAAGGTTATAACAAGCGCGTTTGTAAGTCCCTTAATTCTATTTGAATACATGTTAATTTATGTTATCCTTCAATTAAAAGCTTAAAATCTTAAAACTTTTATATAGTCATATAATAATTAATTAATATGGCACTTTTCAAAAAGAAAAAAGAAGAACCTGTAAATCCGTATTATAATAAAAGCAACTTAAAGCCGATTGCTCCGGAAAACACTAATTTAGGCAGTCAAACTCCGAATGATAGCAATGCAAACGGCCAGCAAGCGCCTGTTAACCCTATGCCTGAAAAACAGCATTATTCCATTCCTTTGATACCAGTAACAAATGTAAAAATACCTGATATAAACCTGCAGCCTGTAAGATCCGCCGGGATAAGCGTATTGGACGCTTTAAGGCTAGAGTCAAACAGCAAGTCAATAGCATTCATAAAAATGAGCGACTTTAAAAAAGTCTTGGATGATATAAAGGAACTGGAAGGAAGGATAACACAGTCACAAGCTGATCTTGAAAGCTATACTAGAGCTTTGGATACTCAAAGAGAATACATAAAAAATTACAACCTTCTTGTACAGGACATGAGAAAGATGATTGAAAGGATGTCAGCTTATCTTTCAAACGTAGAGGAGTAAATTGGCAAAAGAAGAGATAGACATTGACCTTTTTAGAAAAATCGACTTAAAAGTCGGAAAGATATTAGAAGCAGAAGACGTAGAAAAAAGCAACAAACTTATAAAAATTAAGGTTTCTTTGGGCGACAGAGAAAAAACAATTCTAAGCGGGATACGAAAAGAATACAAAAGCAGCGATCTTGTTGGGAAGAAGATAATAATAATAGACAATTTAAAACCTGCTAAACTCATGGGCTTGGAATCACAGGGCATGCTTTTAGCTGCTTCCGATGAAGACGGTAACCTTTCACTTTTAACCGTAGATAAAGAGATAAAGGAAGGAAGCTCTATATCCTAGGCAAATCCTTTTTTCTGCAGCATATCTACAAGATTGTTTTCGACTGTAATTACATCATCCGGCAGATATTTTCTAAAAACCTGTGTATCATACCTTGAATCCATGAGTATTATTGCGCACTTGTCATTCTTTGATCTTATTCCTCTGCCGGCGGCCTGCATAACCTTTATCATTGAAGGCAAAACCTGCGCGTATTCAAACCCATCACCCATTTTTTTGTCATAATATACTTGCATAGCCTTGAGCTTTACAGAAGGCGGCTCAAAGGGTATGCCTATTATCCCAATTAACTTAACCGCGTTGTTCTTTATTCCTATGCTCTCTGAGAAATTTCCGTTTATGACTGCAAAAAGAACTGAACTTGAAAATGAAAGCTTTTCCATTAGCTCATTCTTCTTTTCCCTCTCCATCTTCTGTTCTTCTTTTATTATCCTATCTTTTTCATTCATAAATTGATAAATTCTGTCCATGAAATAGTAGGATGGAAAGAAGAATATCATGTTGTATTTTGCTTTCTCCATGATTTCATTTATATTCGCTGCTATCTTTGAGTATTGCTCTTCTCTTGAAGAAAACTTGGATGTAACTCCTTTGTCTATTACCATCAGCCTATTGTCCGTTATTGCATCGCCGTTGACTTCAAGGCTTTGATGCCCTTCTAAACCAAGAAGATTGGAGAACATGCTTATTGGACGAAAAGTACCGCTCATTAAAATAGTGGAGTAAAAAGAGTCTATAACGCCTTTAGCATAATCTGCAGGATCCAATGAATTTACGTTTATCCTCCTCCCCTTTTCGTCTATTGAAACATAAGTTATATCATCATCCTTTGAAGAAAGAAGCTTATCCACAAAGTTCTTCAGCATAAATGCTGCAGGTATATTATACCCTTTTTCATGGAATTTTACTATGTCTTCTATTTTCTCCAGGTCTAATTCATTAAATATACCTTTTATGTCAACTGCATTTTCCTTTGTGACTTTCCTTATCTCAGCTATTATTTTGTCGATTTTTACCGCAATGTCATTATATCCTGCCATATTTGACTCGGAATACGCTTTTTCTAGGTTTCTTTGTGATATTGAAAAAGAAGTCATGTCAAGTATTTTTGCGGGCAAGTTGTGAGCTTCATCGATCACAAGTATTGTATTGGCGGGATCTATCCCAGTTCTTATTGTAAAGCCTAGTGCTATGCTTGGATCAAATGCATGCGAGTAGTTTGCAACGACTACTGTTGATTGCTTTGCATTGAGAAGGGAAAGCTCATACGGGCATAGTTCAAACGACCTTGCAATTTCCATCACGCTCTTTGTATCAGAGATATTTTCGGAAAGTGCTTCTATTGCTGCCGGCTTTACATCTTTGTTTTTTGTAAACGTATTGCTATAGAAATCGCACATGTTCTGCTCCCTTACAGCCCTGCAGAATTCTATGAACAAGGAAGGCTCAACACTGTTTTCAAACAAGCACATAGACCTCTTTCCATTTATTCCAGCAAATGCTATCTTTTCCGAAGACGATTCGTTTATCCTTCTCAAAGTATCATATACTATATTTTGATGCGTATGCTTTGCCGTTAGAAACAGGATCTTAAGGTTGTTTTCCCTTGCCGCTTTTACAGCAGAATAAAGTGTAGCTGCGGTCTTTCCCATGCCTGTTGAAGCCTGTATTATCAGCTTCCCTCTTTCCTTTACGGTTTTTTCTATTGCATCGGCTATCTCTTTTTGTCCGCTTCTCATTGATTTGAAAGGAAATAAAATCATATTTTTACCTTGGTTACTTATAAAACAGATATGTTAATACTAGAATATTATATTAGCTTACTTATTATTCTTAGCTACTGGTGTTTGGAAGGCTGTTTTTTGTTATGTCCTTGTTGAAATCGCTTAGCTTGGAAATGGATTCATTGTAGCTTATAAACGATTGTATAGTCATGTTTGTGCTGTTTATTTTAGTTGAAATTGATGCCGAAGCAGCTAAACTGTTTAGCAGGGTTATATTATAAGGTCTGTAAAGGCAGCTTGTAAGCACCCCTTGTAATTGCTCATTTTGCTGGTTCCCTGACAGCAATGAATCATTGCTGGTGTTTAAAGAAAGAGAAAAATAGGAAACGGTAAATAAGCAGGGATAACCTTTATAGGTTGTATTATAGGCTTTAAGCAATGAAATGTTAGCATTGTCAAGTGAATTTAAAAGGTAATCTGATATATTTTCAAAGCTTTCATTAAAAGACTCGCAGGATACTTTGTTGAGTGTCTGTGATGATCCTAAACAGAGATAGGAGTTATTTCCTAGCGAAAAAACATATGAAAGCGAAGTTAAATTATAGCTTAACCCTGATGATAATTCGTATAAGCCTGAAAAGTTTGAAAAGGCTTCCGAGTTCCCGTTTAACCCCCTTATTAATTGAACATAACCCTTTGAAAATTCTGAGGTATTTGATCCGCTCCCATTTGAAAGCGACTGCGAAGTTGAAATACTATAATTTACATTGTACAGGACATTTTTTCCATTTGGTATAATGTTCTGATAGGTCTGCAATCCTAATATATCATTATAAACAGAATTCTTCAGCGATAAATTCGCAATGTTATAAGCTCCCTGCGGCATGTTAACCGTGTAATTTCTACTTTTCCCAACCCCAAAAAGGACTAAGACAACTGCAAAAACTGCAAAAGCGGCTATTATGCCAAAGATGTAATATTTTTCCATTTTATCTTTTATTTATTGACTTGCTATTTGTGATTGATTTAGGTGTTTCTCCCCCATGCCAAGTGAACCTTGGTCTTATTTGAACGGGATAAATTCTTTCAGAATTATCATCTAATATTATACAAGCACCAGGAAGCCTCGGCAAATCCATTAAATATTTACGTATATCCGAAGCCATGTATGTCTGCATTACGGTGTTCAATGCATCTATATCCAACTTTGCAGTAACGTGCTGTGAAATTATTATATCGGACTGCGTTATTATGTCAGTATCCAACTTTCCTGGCTGCTGCGTAGCTATCACCAGTCCTATGCCGGGCTGTCTGCCTTCCTTTATTACCCGGGATAAAGAATCGCTAGCCGCAGTTTTGCCGTTTGCCGGCAGGAATTCATGGACCTCATCTATAAACATCCAGACTATAGGAATTGTCTTCTTCTTTTCTTCTTCAGTTATTTCAGTTGAATTTATTTCATTCAATTCTTCCAACCTGCGCTGTGTTGTTCTTATCTCTAATATCTTTTGTGACAGCAGACCTATTACTAATGCTCTAAGGCTGAATTCTCCAAAAGAATGCGCGTATAAGCTTATATCTAGTATGTTTATGTAACCAGGCATAAGCAAATCCTCTATTTTTGTGCCTTCTTTCTCAAATAAACCCCAGCGTATCGCCGCCTGGAATCTTTCCTTTACTGCCTCTTTAATAGTATCGGATGCAGCTATCTGTGAATTTATATTTTCTATGATATCATTTAGGTCATATGTTTTCTTTTCTTCATTCAAAACTTCTAGAACCTGGTTTATCAGTATCCCGTATTCATCATTTACAGAAAAGCCGAATATGCCGCACCAATCACTGGCAGAGATTTCATTTGCAGAGATTGAAAATGGATAATCTGCCATCTCGACGTTTTCTTCCTTAACTTTTTCAAAAGTACCTTTTGGAACAAAAACATTTATGTTTTTAAAGGCAGTTGGCTGGTAATTCCACTGCTTTAGCAGATCTGCCTCCTTGTAATTAGGATTTTTCATTGTCCAGTATATCCCCATAGTGTCTATTATCAAAGAAGTGATGCTGTTTGCTGTTTCTTCCTCCAATGAAGCCAAACCCTCTGCTATAACTCCCATTGTATAGCTTTTCCCGGAGCCTCTCTTTCCCGCTATTAATACTACATGCGGCCTAAGCGCATCAAGCATTATATTGTTACCCAGACTTATGACGTTGCCCATGGTTATGTACTGCTTTCCTATTAAAGTGGTGGCTAAATCCCCATAGTCTTTATGGTCTTTCTCATTTCTTCCTATCACTACATTATATACCATTATTTCCTGTCATTAACGAATCGATTAACTTCCTTCTTCCAATTTAGTAAGCCCTGTCATCATAGAATTGCACCAAAGCTTAGATTTCTCTATTGTCAGCATATTGTTATTCTACCTCTCTTGCTATTTATGTTTTAATCTAACAACTCAAATCATCGGCTTTCTGCCTAATTTTATGCAAACTTGGGTATATAATTAAACTATGGCGGCAATGCTTTAATTAGAAATGAATTATGGAATTTAAGGAAAGAATCAATTTTTATAAGCCAGTTTCATACTTCTATTGATATTACTTTTTTAAGCCCTGTCTACTATTCATAGCTTAGACGCTATCCTTGTTTTTCTTTAGCCATTCTTCTTCATCAATTTTTATTGATTTTCCTTTGACTTCCTCGACGCTATACCGCTTCTCCAGTTGCTTAATCTTTGACAGAAAAGCTTCCTCTAAATCAAAATTTAAATGGTCAGAAATAGCTAAGCAGCCAAATAGAACGTCCGCTGTTTCATTCTTTATTTTCTGCAGGAACTCCTTGTCTTCCCTTGTCTTTTTGTCAAGCTCTTTTCCATCCTTCCATAAGAAAAGCTCCAATAATTCATTTGCTTCTACTGAGATATCTTCTGCTAGATCTTTTGAAGTTTGAAACTGCCTCCAGTCCCTTTCATCTATGAAATTTTTTGCTATTTCAACAAGTTCCTTTACGCTTTTTTCCATAATTTATAAGGAAATCTTAGAGATTAATTCTTTTTCTACAAATTAAAGAAAACTAAGAAAACAGCGAATTGACTATGCTTTTAGCCTGCGAGTAATCTAGATTGCCATTAGATATCTCAGCTAATACAAATGATTTGCCATTTGCTAGATAAAGCTCTGTCACGTTTTCCAAGGACGAATTAGATGAGTTTAGCTCGCCATTTATATAAATAATGCTTGAATTATCAATTGTACTTGAATTGTATTGAATTTTTGAATCATTTGCATATTCCCTACTGAGTTCGCTTTTTACTCCATTAAAAAGTGATGCTGTTTCAGATGAAGAATTAAGGTAATAAACATTTGTTTCAAAAAGCGAAACATTTGCGGTCTTATTGGCTTCTATTTCTGGAATTTCAGAAGACGGAGCAAATTCCTCCAACGTTGCTGCAACTGTTCCCGGTGGGAAATAACCAGTGCTAGCGTATTCATTTACTATAGTAGAGTTTAGAGTTTCATTATTTACTAATGTCCAGTTGCCTCCAATTATCGAGTCAAGTCCGGAATTTGAAAGCGAATTTATAGGGGAATAGCTTACTACAGCTGCCGTTTTATTGGCAGGATGAAATAGGAATACTGCAATTAATATTACTGCTATAACTATGATTACTGCAGGCAAAATAACTTTTATAGGCATTTTAAATGATTGCTTAGATTTAGGTTTTCCTTCCACCCCTGCTTGATTCGAATCAGTTGTGCTTTTCTGATCTTTATTGCCTTCAACGCCTTTCTCTGAGTCTGGATTTTGTTCTTTCTTAATGTCTTTTTCTTGATTTAAATCCAGATTCTGTTTTTTCTCATCAGAATCCATTCAATGTTTAAATTATGCTAATATTTAAAAGTTTCTTATTTACTTTGCAGTATTTCTTCTATTTTGCTTTCCAACTTTTGCGGAAGCATCTTTATCTTCTTCAGCGAAGCCCTTGGTTAATTTCTAACCTCTAAAGAACTGTATTTTTCGTTTTTTGTTTACACGCATTTAAAACTTAGCTGTATAAAGGTGCAGCATCTTTAAAACGAGACTAAAAAATGAGATATTAACACATTCACCGCTTCTAAGATTGGGATTACTGAAATACATCCCAGCTGATATGTTTTTTCTGTGTACATTACAAGGACAGTTGCTGCTTTTTCCGGATAATTTATTAAATCAGAACCTTTTTCTTCTTTCCTTAAGTTTATCTTGATTTCTTAGTAACTTTCCTTTTTATTGTATTGCATTTAGTTTCTATGAAGTAATTCATTATTTAAAATTTTGTATACTATTGAAACAATCTGCTAGTTTAGTTTTTTTATTCTAATTTTTCTCAGTTGTAAATACAAAACTTTACTTGAAACATTAAAACAGGATATTTTTTAATTACTGTAAAAACGCTGGGTGCAGGATTCGAACCTACGCATCCTTTCGGAAACCGGTTCTCGAGACCGGCGCTTTAACCGCTCAGCCAACCCAGCTTTTCACTTTTTTATATGAATTTTCTAGTTATTATTGCTTTAAATTTTACTCTTGCTATTAAAATATCGTGGAAGTAACACTTATAGCAGAGACCCTAGATCCAAGCAAGGGCGGTATACCAAGATATAACTATGAGATAAGCAAGATAAAAGAAATAAAAAATGTAGTTGACTTTTCAAAAAGCCTTAGCAATGAAGGGCTTTCAAATAAATTCTTAAACAAGCTTTACAGGCGTAAAAACGTACTTGAAAAGAATGCAGATAAGCTTGGCAAGGTACTGCATTTCACTCAGCCTGAAGTGATGGTTAAAACTGAAGAACTGAGAAAAAGGAAAATAATCCTTACAGTGCATGATTTAGCAGTTTTCGGTACTATGAAGGTTAAAGGAGTTTATGGAAGCTTACGTGGAATGTCCTTTCAAAAGCAGTTTAAGTTTGCTGTTGAACGTGCTGACACTATAATGGTGAATAGCACTCAAACCAGAGACGAACTCATAAACATACTTAAAACCGACCCAGGTAAGATAGTGGTCGACAACCTTGGCATAGAGGATAAATTCAAGCCATTAGAAGTTAAAAAGGAAGGGATAATAGGCTATTTCGGTGGCTTCAACAGGAGAAAAAGAGTTGACAAGCTTATTGACGATTTTATAGCCTCTTCTTTAAATGCAAAACTAAAGCTTGTAATATTCGGAAACAATGAAGATTACCCTTTACTAAAGAAAAAATACGAAAAGTTTGGGAGCATAATCTTCAAAGAGAAAATACCTGAAGAGGAGATTGTAAAGGTTATAAACAGCTTTGACTTCTTTGTTTATCCTACTTCTTATGAAGGCTTTGGCTTGCCATTACTGGAGTGCATAGCCTGCGGTATACCTTCTTTTATATACAAAGATGCAGTTATACCTGAAGAAGTAAAAAAATATGCCATTGAAATTGATAAACTTGATGACATAATTACAAAAGACTACAATGAACTGCAAAAGGAATTTACTGAGAAAGCAAAGAAGGTAAAGGAAGAGTTCTCCTGGGACAAATGTCGTGCAAACCTTTTGGAGGAATACAAAAAAATCCTTAGCCAATCCTTTAAATAAAACATTATTATTCAGGTAACTTAAAATTCTCTTTTCCTGCAAAAATCTCTAACTCGTTTTTTAGGTCTTCAAACTCATCTTTATAATCCTTAGGATTTACATCTTGCCCATCCTTTGTAAATTCTTCTATTAAGCCATTTGTTCCGTCTACATTTAATTTAAATCCACCCTTGAAAACTGCCTTTCTTACCTTTTCGTACTTCTGTTTTATATAATCTGCTCTATCCTTATATGTATCTGGCAGTACTATTGTAGTTCCATACGATTCGGAAAATGCAGTTTCCGTGGTAAGAACTGAATCATCTCCCTCTTCCATTACACTTTTTATTAGCTTTAATATGCTGGTTGTACTTTGATATCCGTTCTTCCTTTCGAATTTCTTGCTATTTGGATACTTTACTATTAAAGGCACACGTATTATCTCATCATAAAGGAAAGTATCATGATACATATGGCCATGCTCATTAAAAGCCTGGCCATGATCTGCAGTTACTATTATTAAAGTATTATCATATAACCCGCTTTTCTTCAAAGTATTTATCAATACACCAAGCTGCGAATCAAGATACTCTAATTCCTTTATGTATCTCTGTTTTAGATAATTTACCCTGTTTTGGCTTATTTTTTTAATTCCAACGTAGTTTTTGAATATCTCATCACCATGTGAAATTGTTTCATATGGTTCATGCATCTCCATGAAATTTATGAACTTAAATGACATTTCATGCCACCTTCCATATGACATTAGGTTGTTAGTAAGTGTGCTTCCTTTATCTAATGGAAAGTTATAAAGACTGTCTATTTTCTTCATTTTTCTGAAATAAGAATAAAACTTGGGGATATCCAATAACCTTCCTTTCTTCAACAGATTAAATAATATCTCCTTAGGGCTCCTGCCAAGGGTCCTGGCTTCTTTTATTATTTCAGATTCTCTTGTTATTGGTCTAGCGTAATCTATCATGTAAAAACTATCGAAACCCTTATCAAAAAGCATCTGGGGCGAAACCATTATATTGTTAGAAAGTCCTTCAGTTGTGTAACCTTTGCTGTGAAAGAACTCTGACATTATTTCTGCAGTTAACTGTTCATGAAACTTATTAAGTCCGTATAACTTAACATCAAATGTTTCATGTACTCTGTGCTCACTAGGGTATAAACCAGTAAAGATTGAAACATGTGAAGGATAAGTCCAGGGTGCTGGCGCTATTGCATTTTCATAAACCATCGAATCTTCTGCTAATCTGTTTAGATTAGGGGTTTTTGCTTCTCCGCCGTATATTCCTACCACATCTTTTCTTAATGTATCACAAACTACCAAAAGAACATTCGGGTGCATAAGAAAGCTATAAATTGTTTATAATTTAAATACTTCTATCCAAAAATTCTTCTATATATTTTTTGAAAAGCATTCTGCCGGATTTCTCATTTACTTCCCTACCTATTTCTCTCGCCTTCTTTGAAAGTCTTAGCTTTTCAGCATAACTTAGATTAAAATAATCTTCTATCTCTTTTGCTGCTTTATGGTAATCAAGCGGAACAACAAATTTTTGATTTATTTTATTCACAAACTCCTTTGAACCGGTGTACTCTGAAACTATTGTCGGTAAACCGGCAGTAAGGGCCTCCGTAACTGAAATTGCCATGGCATCTCCCCTACCAAGATGAACATAAAGTGCTGCTTTCCGGAGATAATCTGCTATGCTTTTGACTGTACCTGTAAATATTATGCCTTCTGCTATTGAATACTGTGAAACTATGTATTCGCTATTCCCGCCGACTATAAAAAGCCTCAGACCCTTTATCCTCTTTTTTGCTTCTTTGAATGCCTTAACAAGTAAATCCACTCCTTTCAAATCAAAATTCCCGAAACGAAGCCTTATGTTCCCAACAAAAACAATGTTCTTGCTTTTAAGATTTGGTTTGATTTTAAGCAGTTCCTTCCTTACGTTTTCCTTCGGCGCTGGATAAACAACTTTTATTTTTTCGGGTTTAACGCCTAATTTTATCAAAAAATCCCTTTGCATATTGCTGACTGCTATAAACAACCCTACTTTTTTTATAAGCATTTTGTACAAAAGCAGCTTAGGTCTGCTCACAAAACCATTAAATATCAGGTAAGGCCACTCCGAAGCAACTATTACTATTATTTTTGTTTTCTTATCAACAGCCCCGGAATACAGCAAACCAACTAAAGCTAGATCCTCAAATATTATTGCATCAAATCCATTTAATGACTTTTTCATGCCAGAAAATGTCTTATAGATATTTAAGTATCTTAGCCCTCTGTTGTTAACCCTAGAAAGCTCAGGAACTGTGATTTCTTTTGCTTTCAAATCACTTACAAAATTCTTGTGGGCCCAGTGCCCCCCATTTGAAAGATGAACGAAAGCTATATTCCTGTAAACCATATCAAGGGAATAAAACACTTAAATAAATGCATTCCGTATTATAAATAGAGGGGATTAAATTAAAATAACCCATGCAAAACGTACGTGAAAAAAGTATTCTTGTTACTGGCGGAGCTGGATTCATAGGCTCCAATTTAATAGAAAACCTGATAAAAGAGAATGAAATAACTGTAATTGATGATTTATCTAATTCTGCGGGCGACAGGTTTGTAAAAGAATTTGAAAATAGGGATAATTTCAAATTGATAACAAATGACATAAACAGAAACGGGGCTTTTGATTCTATTGGCAAAGTCGATTTAGTAGTGCATTTCGCTGCTAACCCTGAAGTCAATAAAGGATATGAAAACCCGGATATATCTTTTAATGACATAAACGGCACAAAAAACGTGTTAAAATTCCTGAAAGAAAAGGAAATAAAAAACATGATATTTGCATCTTCTTCTGTTGTTTATGGAGAACCTGAAATTATGCCTGTGAAGGAAAACCAAGGACCCTACAAACCAATCTCTGCCTATGGGGCTTACAAATTGGCTAGTGAAGGTATGATAACCGCTTATTCGCATTACTACGGAATAAAAGCAGGGATATTCAGATTTGCCAATGTAGTTGGAAAAAACCAAACTCATGGAGTAATCCTTGATTTTATAAAAAAGCTTAAGGCTAACCCAAAGGAATTGACTATATTGGGTGATGGCACGCAAAGCAAGTCATACATACATGTAAGCGACTGCGTTTCAGCCATTATGTACTTAAATGAGAGAATTGATAAAATGGAGATAATAAACCTTGGAAACAGAGGCACTACCTCCGTTATTAAAATTGCTGATGTAGTTAAAGAGAAAATGAAACTGGGTGAAGTAAATTATAAACTATCTAATTCCAAAGACGGCAGAGGCTGGAAGGGGGATGTAAAAAAGATTGAGCTAGATGTATCCAAAGCAGAGAACTTAGGATGGAAAAACAGATATAACAGCGATGAAGCCATTGAGAAAGCTGTTGATGAGCTACTTAAACAGATTTGAATATTAACAACCGCCTTTATAGTCTGTTTAGTGCTTGGACGGCTATGTTTTTACAAGTTATCAGGATTTTTAAAAATGTATGAAAACCGCTCGTCTTTTCTAGCGAACTCTATAAAAGTTTCTACCCAGAACTCCTTTGAACCAATATCATATCTCTTACCGTCTATTTCGATGCCAAAAACATCCTGTTCCTTGCACATTAGATTAAGTGCATCTGTCAACTGGTATTCGTTATTTTTACCAGGTTTTATTTTGTCGATGAAGGCGAATATATCCGGTTGGAGTGCGTACGCAGCCGTAATAGCAAGATTACTTGGTGCTTCGGATATTTCAGGTTTTTCAACCATATTTTTTATCAGATGCAATCCTTTCTCAATCTCATCGCCATTGACTATGCCGTAATGTTTAACCTTTTCTATTGGAACCTTCTCAAGACCTATTACTGTCGAGGATTTCCTATTGAATACGTCTATAATCTGTTGTGCAATCGTTTTTTCTTTATTTGATCCGTATATTGTATCTCCAGCTAAGACCATGAAAGGCTCATCATTTACAAATTTCTTTGCGTATTTTACTGCGTCGGCCAAACCTTTTTGTTCACGCTGTCTGACAAAAAATATCTCTGGAAAATCCGGCATGGAATTAAATTTTAAATCAAGTTCATTATAGTCAAAGTAATTTATTATAGACTCTTTTCCCTTTCCAACTATTACAAGTATCTGGTCTATACCAGCACTTAAAATCTCATCTACAACATGATGTATGACAGGTTTATCTAGTATCGGCAGCATCTCCTTTGGCTGTGCTCTAGTTAAAGGGTACATTCTAGAGCCTAAACCTGCAGCAGGTATTACTGCCTTTCTTATTTTAGCCATAGTATCCAACTATTTTTAGATTAGGATCACTATTTAAGCTTAACATCCTGCGCATATCTATAACGAATTTGTTCTTTATGTTTAAATCCTTAAATTCTGGCCACTCTGTAGCTATTACTATCGCGTCTGAGTTATCAATGCATTCTTCTGAACTGCTAAATAAATTAATATTATCTAATTTAACTTTAGCCATTGGATCATAAGCATTAACTTTAAATCCCTTACTAAGAAGACTTTCTACTAACTTTATTGACTGAGATTCTCTAGTATCATCTGTATTTGCTTTAAATGTAAGCCCTAACACTCCGATTTTTGTAGTAGTCTCCACATCTTTAAACTTGTCTTCCAATAAACTAACTATTCTTAGAATTCTGCTTTTATTGACACTTACCGCGCTTTCTATTATGGACAGACTTTCATTTAAATCCCTAGCAAATGAAATAAATGCCATTGTATCTTTTGGAAAACAGGAGCCCCCAAAGCCGATACCAACCTTTAAAAAATAAGGAGCTATTCTCTTATCTAACCCCATCCCTCTAGCAACAACTTCAACATCGCAGTTTGGAACCTTTTCACATAAATTAGCTATCTCATTTATATACGATACTTTAACAGCTAGGAAAGAATTACTTGCATATTTTATCATCTCTGCATTTTCATTTGTTGTTTCTATTATCGGTGATTTGGTAAACTCCCAGATCTTTTTAACTTTTTCTATGGCATTTTTGTTATTTCCGCCTATTACAACTCTGTCAGGCTTTAAAGTATCATCTATTGCACTTCCTTCTTTAGTGAATTCAGGATTTGATACTATTATCATGCCAGTTTTTTGCATTAAATTACTCGCAGTTCCGGGTAAAACCGTGCTTTTAATTATTACAATTGCATTTTTGTTTACTTTCTTTATATTTTCAACTACATCATCAACATACTTCAAATAGATTTTACCGTCTTTATTTGGAGTTGGGACTATGACAAATATTAAATCTACTTCACTAAGCTTGTTATAATCTACTGAAAACTCTAATCTCTTTACATTCTTTACGAGCATTTCTTTTAGACCGGGTTCATATATCGGAGGCTCACCAGCAGAAAGTGCTTTTACTTTCGATTCGTCTATATCTACACCAATAACTTCATAACCTGCTTCTGCTAATGCTACCGAAGTCACTGACCCTATATATCCAAGGCCAACTACTCCAATTTTCATAAATTTTTCTTCTCCTTTAACCAGTTTATAGTATATTCTAAACCTCTATCTAAACTGATCTTTGGCTCCCACTTTAAGATTTTGCGTACCTGTGTAATATCTGCAGCCCTTCTTTTTGGGTCTTCTTCTCTACTTTGCAGATGCACTATTTTTGATCTGCTACTTGTCTTATTAATTATAAGTTCAGCTAATTCCAAGATACTTATTTCTCTGTAATTTCCTATGTTCAAAACCTTTCCTTTTGCCCTATTGTTCATTAAGAATTTCCAGGTAGCATCAACCCAATCACTTACATAAAGAAATGACCTGGTCTGTTTACCATCACCATGCACAGTTATTGATTTGTTTCGCAATGCCTGGTCTATAAACCTAGGTATGACCCTGCCGTAAAAACCATCCTCTCTTATCCTTGGGCCATAAACATTAAATGGTCTTTGTATTCTTACATCCAAGCCGTATTGGCGCTCATAAGCCTTTATAAGTGCCTCTGAAAAACGTTTACTTTCATCGTAACAGCTTCTAATCCCATTTGGATTAACATAGCCAAAGTAAGTTTCGGGTATTGGCAGAATCTTTGGGTCGCCGTATACTTCTGAAGTTGAAGTATACATAAAAGTAGCTCCACTTTTCCTAGCTATCTCTAGCATATTTCTAGTGCCTATGTCATTTGAATCAATTGTAGATAAAGGATTTTTTATGTAATCCTCAGGGCTTGGTCTTGCGGCCAAATGAATTACAAAATCAAATCTGGTATTCGTATTAAATTTTTCAATAGGTTTTTTCACAAATGTCGCTTCTTTTGGAACCTGCCTTTCCTTTGAAGTAGACAAATTATCAACAACTGTAACTTCAAAATCATTATCTAAGGCCTTCTCACATAGATAACTCCCTAAAAATCCATTGCCTCCAGATATTAACATTTTTGACATATTATATACACTAATGTAATTAATATAAATAGTTATATAAATAATTAAAATTATTTCTACTCATGAAAGCGAAGATAATTGGAATCTTAGCAGGTAAAAATCTATTTTCACAAGGTTACCCATTTTTGGAAGCAATTTATTCTTTTTTAAATTGGGGTGATGAATTATATATATCAGATGGATATTCAAATGATGAAACTTATAAGATATTAAAAAGACTTTCTAAGAATAAAAGAATACATGTGTATAAATACAAATGGCCACAATTAAATAATGGAAGAGCAATAGCAGCTGCATATAATAATCTAATATTTACGGCAAAACGTAGAACCAATAAAAGTGATTATATTTTTCAATTACAAGCAAACGAAATTGTACATGAATCAGAATACACTAGATTAAGGTCTTTGCCTGAAGAATATCCAAAAACAAAATTATTTATATTTCCTTATAACATTTTATGTTGGAAATTTATATTAGGTTATGACTGGCGATTTAGATTTGCTAAAGCTAATCAAGACATAAAGTCATTTGGTGATGGCGCATTTATAGAGACTGTTAATGAAGTAACATTAAGAGATGCCTTAAAAGATAGCTTAAAAAGTATATATAAATTAATAAAAACCGGACAATATTACTCTAGACTTTTTAATATTGCCGCAAATGTAAGCAAAAGAAAACACCCTGCATTGTATAAAGCATATCCCCTTTACCCTCCTATCTTCAGGTACTCATTTATCTTTCCAAAAAATATAGAAATGAAATTCTCGGGTCATAAAAACTTGTGGGGTAAAAATGGTTACAATGGGATAAAATTCGACGACATAATAAAACATTTCCTCAACAAAGAGGGGGTAGAAACTGCCTATTTGGAATTCATTAAAAATCTTAATCTTCACAATGATAATACTAATTACAATGACATAATTAAAAGAACTAAATTAGAAAACCTTAATCACCCAAGTATAATGAAAAATATAATTAACTTATATGAATATAAAATGCGTGAGAGTGTAATTCAGGAGATACTTAAAAACACCAGTATATAAATTATAACCTAGATAATTTTAGTTGCAAAATCCATTTTTATCAAAGAATTTATATATATGTCATTTATAATTCCCCTAGCATTTCTAGCGTTACTTAACCCTAAAGACTTTCCGATGTAACTATAAACATTAAAATCAATCTTTGTTGTTTCTGTTTTGTTTTTAAATAGAATGTAACTCAAGTATATATCCTCTTCTGAATTTATGAAATTTTCGTCAAAAACCTTCTCTTTTTTGCGTATAAAATTAGCATTAAAAATAGAGAAATCACCAACAGAATAAAAACTTACCAATGGTTTAAACAATAAATTTGAAACAAATTTTTTATTTAAGTTCCTTATGAATATATTCGCGGAATATTTTTTATAAATATTATATCTTTCATTTTTAAACTTATTAAGCTTGTAATATAACCCTAAAAAAATTGTAGGCGAACAAAATGAAACTTTACTTGAATGATAAACTGAGCCGTTTATCCATATAACATTATAATTATTACCATTAATTTTTTCTATACCATCTTTAAGTTTTAAAATGCCATCTGTTTTATAAACATCATCATTCGACAGAACAACCCACTTTGGATTGTAATTTAAGGCATGCTTTAAGCCGTAATTACAGCTCCTTGCATAGTTAAAGAATGGACCATTGCTTTCTACGAATATAATTTGCTGGCCCTTGAATATGTTGTTTGCACAGTTCTTTGCAAGCTCTCCTTCGTGATTTGCAGTGGGTATGACAACAACTATGTCTTTATCACCTTCCACTTCATATATTTTCATTGGGGCGCTTGGCCTGTTCTTCATCCATTCTATCAGCTGTTCTGCTGTATCAAAATGATCATAGAATTTTATCACGTCTTCTACGTTCTTGCTTGTAAACAATCTATTAAGTTCATCTAATTCCTCTGACATAGATTAAAAGATATATTATTTATTTAAGTATTTAAACATAAAATATTAAATGGCATTTGAATTCAAAAGATTAGAAATACCTGATGTTATTCTTATAACTCCAAAGGCATTTTCGGATGAGAGGGGCTTTTTCATGGAAAGTTATAAAGAATCGGAATTCAAAGCAAACGGCATAAATTTTGAATTCAAGCAGGATAACCACTCAAAATCCTCAAAAAATGTGCTTAGAGGTTTGCATTATCAATTGGAGCCTTACGCTCAGGGCAAACTTGTAAGAGCCATCACTGGAAAGATATTTGATGTAGCCGTTGACATACGAAAAGGTTCTCCAACATTTGGAAAGTGGGTCTCTGCTGAACTATCAGAAGATAACAAGAAAATGCTTTGGATTCCGCCCGGATTTGCACATGGTTTTTTATCACTTGAAGACAACACAAACGTATTATACAAATCTACAAATGAGTACAACAAGGAAAGTGAACGTGGCATATCGTGGAATGACTCTGAAATAGGCATAAAATGGCCCTTTGATAATCCATTATTATCAGATAAAGACAAGAAGCACCCTGTTTTAAAGGACGCAGACATAAATTTTAATTATTAATTCAATAAATTACAGGATATTCTATGAAACTAATCGTTACTGGCGGATACGGATTTATAGGCTCTAACTTCATCCTTTACTGGCTAAAAAAGCACAGAAAAGATGAAATAATTAATGTAGACAAGCTAACTTATGCTGCAGATCCTGACAATCTAAAAGACTTAAGTCAAAATGCAAAATACACATTTATAAACGGTGATATAGCAGATAAGGAATTCGTAGAAAGAACGTTTAAGGATGCCGATGCAATAATAAACTTTGCAGCTGAATCGCACGTTGATAATTCCATAAAGAACTCCAGCTTGTTTATATCCTCTAATATTGTGGGTGTACACAACATACTTGAAACCGTCCGTAAAACGGGCATACGTTTCCACCAGATATCAACAGATGAAGTTTATGGCTCTTTGTCTTTGAACTCAAAGGAAAAATTCAATGAAAATTCAAAATATAATCCAAGGAATCCTTACTCTGCTACAAAAGCGGCTGCTGATTTTTTAGTTAGAGCATATTACAACACCTATAAATTGCCTGTAACTATATCTAACTGCAGCAACAACTATGGGATTAACCAGCATCCTGAAAAATTAATACCAAAAACACTACTCAATGCCTATTTAGATGAGAGTATACCAGTTTACGGTAATGGCAAACAGATAAGAGACTGGATTTTCGTTGAAGACCATTGCTCTGCTATAGAACTAATAATACAAAAAGGAGTATATGGAGAAACTTATCTAATTGGTGAAAACGGAGAAAAAAGAAACATTGATGTTATAAGAACGATACTAAAAACGATGAAAAAGCCGGATTCACTGATAAAATTTGTAGAGGACAGGCCAGGACACGACGTTAGGTATGCCATAGATTCTAGAAAAATTCAAAAGGAATTGAAGTGGAAACCTAAATTTTCGTTTGAAAAAGGGATAAAAATTACTATAGAGCACTACCTAAAAAACAAGGAAAGATACTTAAAAAAGATGAGTTAAAATGAAAACTTTAGTTCTGGGTGGAAGTGGTTTTATAGGTTATTACCTAGCTAAATATTTCAATGCTACCTCTGCATCTGCTCATCAGAAAGAAGGCTACATAAAGCTTGACATAACCGATAAAGAGGAAGTTTCTGAAGTATTAAATAAAATTAAGCCGGAGCTTATAATAAATTCTACTGCAATTGCAGACGTTGACCTTTGCGAGAAGGAAAAGGAAACAGCTATGCTTGTCAACGGCTATGCTGTTGAATGGCTTTCTTCTCTATCAAAAGAGATAGGAGCAGAATTTGTCCAGATTTCTACGGATTATGTATTTGACGGCTTTACTGGAAACTACAAGGAAGAGGATAATCCAAATCCAATAAATGAATACGGCAAAAGTAAATTAATTGGTGAAGAGAATGCGCTGAAAAATGATGCAATTGTATTAAGAATAGAGATGCCTTATGGTATTAACGTTGCAAAAAACAAGAATGTGTTCTTTGAATCTGTAATAAATAACCTCAAAGAGGGAAAAACTGTAAATGCAGCTGTAGACCAGATAATCTCTCCGACCTTTGTTGAGGATATACCAAAAGCAGTAGAAGTGTTAGTTAAAAAAGGAGCTAACGGTATATTTCATCTGGCTTCAAAAGAGCACTTTAGCAGGTTTGAATTCGTAAACATTATAGCAGATGTTTTCAATTTTGACAAAACTATTATAAAGCCTGTGAAATTAGCAGACTTTAAAATGCTGGCTAAAAGGCCGAAAAATACTTTTCTGAACATCGATAAAATCTCCAAATTCTATGAGATAAAGCCGCTTAAAGAAAACCTGGAAAAAATAAAGAACGAGATAACTATTTAGTTTTGTTTAATCTTTCCCTTAGTATGTTCGATGCCTCCAGTAGGCTTTCGAATGTGCCGGCGTCCAGCCAAGGCTCCTTTAGGAAAGAGTGAGATAATTTTCCCTCTTCAAGATACATGTTATTAACGTCTGTTATTTCAAGCTCTCCTCTTGCAGACGGCTTTAATCTGCTAATTTTGTCAAATACTGTATTATCATACTGATAAATTCCCGTAACGGCATAATTTGACTTAGGCTCTTTGGGTTTCTCTTCTATTCTCTTTATTCTTTGGTTCTCATCAAATTCTGGTACGCCGAAACGCTGCGGATCCTTGACTTCTTTTAGAAATATTCTTGCACCAGAAGTAAAATTACTTACGTGCTCAGAAATATCATCTAGTATTATATTGTCTCCTAAGATTACTGTTACGTTATCATCGTTAACAAATCCCTTAACCAATGACAAAGCATGTGCTATCCCTCCGGCTTCATCCTGCAAAGTATAATGAAATCTTGCTCCAAATTCCTTTCCTGAACCCAAAAGATTCATAAAGTTTCCTGCATTTTCCTTTCCTGTAACTATTATAATATCCTTTATTCCTGCCGAAACCAATCTTTCTATTGGATAATATATCATCGGCTTGTTGTAAACCGGCAGTAAATGCTTGTTTGTAACCTTTGTCAATGGATACAGTCTAGTACCATTACCACCTGCAAGAATCACTCCTTTCATCTTATATTTAAGAAAATATCAGCTTTATAAGCTTAATATTACTTAGATTTAATAAATAAACATTAAATTATGGACTTCAAAACCCCAGTTGCAAGAAGAGTAGATTTGTACAGAAATCGCAAAAACGCTGGTATTCAATTAAAAGAGCTTTTAGCTTATGACACAATAATGCTATTACGAAAAGAGGAAAGAAAAAAACTAGGACGAAAGCTTTCTACAAGTCTTGGCAGGTACTATGCAAAAGAGAAGTATGGATTAAAATTTACTGAAAACAGCGATGTTTCCGAGGTATTTATAGACGATATCTACTCTATTTATGAGGATTTTATTCCAAAGCCAAAACAGACTGTAATCGATATTGGAGCACAGTACGGAGATTATGCAATCCTTTGCAGCAAAATTTACAAAGCTAAGGTTTATACCTTCGAACCATTACCACAGAACTTCAAAGAAATTTTGAAAAATATAAAACTAAACGGATTAAAAAAGACTCAATAAAAGCATTTAATGTAGCTTTAGGAAATGCAAACAAAACTGCAATGTTAAGTTACGGCGGTGAAATGGCCAACAATAGTAATAAAGGAGAAAAATAAAGACAACGTTCAGAACACTTGACAGCTATAAGCTTAAAGCAGATCTTTTAAAAATAGACGTAGAAGGCTTTGAAATAGAAGTTTTAGAGGGAACTATTAAAACAATTAAAAAATACCATCCAAAGATAATAATAGAAACGCATAGCAGGGCATTAGAAAAGCAGACAAAGGAATTCCTTTCAAGACTAAACTATAATTTAAAGCATGAAGGCCGCTCAGTCTATAATGTAAATAAGGAATTTGACAAGGTAACTAATTTGTTTTTTGAATAATTTTAATTGTTTACTTAACTGCTTATTATGATAAGATTTCTGTTCCATGGATATTTACAGTTTCACTACTAATCATAGGCACAAAATTCAACTATTTCTATGATTTGAGCATAAATAACAAGATACATCCTAACAGTCATGAATTTAGAAAAACCGCGTTTCCTATTTCGCTATGTCATCGAACTTATCAAAAATGATAAGTTTAGATACATATTGTAACAATCTATAAAATTATTTATTGTTAACAAGGTGTGGTCATAAGCTATTTATTATAAAAAGATATACCGTATAGTTTTAAAACTACAAAGTTATTTATGTATAAAATTATTATACATAGATATGGAAAAATGGAAACAGACTATGTTGAAAGAGGATGCTTACAATGTACTAAAAGAAATGAAGGAAAACGCAGTAAAAGTGTATGGTAAAAAAATGAGCTTTGGAGATATAATAAAAGAATCATTGAATAAAGAGCTTTCAATTTCACTGCTTGATGACACTGTTAAAAGCTATCTGCAGGCATATATCCATGAATTAAATAAGAATGACGATATCATAGGCGCCGTTCTTTTCGGTTCTCTTGCTAAAAGGACGTGGAATAAATACAGCGATATAGACCTTTTAATCGTCGTTGAATCTGATCCCATGAAATGCCTGCATTACACCGATGAAATAGACAAAAAGCTTTACGGCATACAAAAAGAGATTTTTGAAAAAGGTTATGGCTTCTATGTAAGCCCACTGATAGTTACAGTAAATTCTTTGCATGAAAATAGAATGATATACGATGAAATAAGAAAAAATGGCATTATACTTTTTGATAGAAATAACATTTTAAGAGACTTTATGCATGAAGCCACAAAAAGCAGTTAATAAAAATGGAAAGAAATGAAGCTGCAGATGCTTTGGAAGACGCAAGGAGATGGTTTGATGTAAGTATACTTGCAGGTGAACATGGAGATTATAACATAGGACTATATTCCTTAGAGATGTCTGTAGAAATAGCACTTAAAGGAGTTCTAACAAAATTTGGTATCGCATATCCAAAAGTGCATGATATTATACCACTTATAGTCAAGCTATTCGATGAAAAGAATGGTAAGCTACCAAACGAATTCGTTGAGAATGAAAACTTAATAATTGACACATTCAGAGAACTGCTTAAAAGAAGAGGACCTGCAGGTTATACATTTAATTCAAACATAAAGATAGCAGATCTAAAGGGAGATTTCAATACTTATTCAAAAGCCGCTGAAAAGATAATAAAGCTTTGTTTAAAAGCAATAGAAAATTAAACGTTGCATTAAGTAAATTATCCATAAACAATATTAATTTATAGATATGATTTCATTTTAAGGATAGATCTATAAAAGTAGCTGGAAATAAAAGAACATTCTATATTATGTATAATAAAAAAGCTGATACTAGAATAATTAATTACTACAAAAGGTACTTTACCAACACTAAATTTAGAACTTGAGGACTAATAAAAATAACTAAATTTTTTAAGGTAAATGTTAACTAAGCTTAAAAAGTTTAAAATTAATAGCCTTAATGGATTTTCAATAAAAAGTAATGTTTTATTCCTGCAGAAATAATATTTATTTCTGGGTTATTATCAGCTTGGTTCCTGTGCTTTGAACCGGATTCTTTCTAAATCTTGTTATTATTGCCGCTGTTATAAGAAGAATTGCCCCTATTATGATAAATGCAATATCCATAAACAGCAAAGTCCCGGTGAATGTAGAAAATATCGATGAAGGTATCTTCAATGAAAAAGAGGAAACTGAAAAGGAAAGAAGGAAAGGTACTATATAGGCAAAAGGAATGTAAAAAATAACCAGCGAGATTATTGCCATTGATATTACGTTTTTACCAATGGCCGTTAGCTTTTTCTCTTTCTGGTACGAGAAGAATATCAGGATTATTCCTATAATGGCAAGTGCAATCGAAAGCAGCTCATAATGGTAAATATCAACGTTGTTCATAGGTATGTTTATCCCTGTTGAGCTTTTAATAAAGGAGGAAGCAAGGCAGCCCATGCCGCAGTTTATATAGGATATCTTTGAATTAAGAGCGGGAGTTACAGTTGAGATGAGCTTGCTTGTGTTTACAGGGGTTATTACGCTGGTTAATTGGTCCTGCTGGACAGTATAATTGACTATCTTTGAAACGGCACTCTGTGCAAAAGAATGCGATAAAAACCCGGATAAAAAGCCTGACAGTATCAGTGTAAAGAAAAGCAATCCTACGAATAGAAGTAATCCTCCAATATACCTTCCGCTTTTTCCCAACATCATATAAAGTTTATGTAATTTTTATTATTTAATCCTAACTTATTATAGTTTAGATACTAATACTTATATTTATATAAAAATTGCCTATTTTCTCTATGAAGGTATACAACAGCTTAAGCCGGAAAATAGAAAACTTCAAAGCCTTAGAGCAAGGAAAGGTTACAATGTATACCTGTGGCCCAACAGTCTACAACTATGTACACATTGGAAATTTAAGGACCTTCATATTCTACGATACAGTTAAGAGGGCCTTAAAACTCAACGATTACAAGGTAAAGCACGTTATGAATATTACGGATGTAGACGACAAGACGATAAAGGGTGCAATTGAAAGAAGGATGTCATTAAAGGAATACACCGAGCTTTACGCCAATTACTTCATTGAGGATTTAAATAAACTGAACGTAGATATGGACACAAAGTTTACAAAAGCTACAGATAACATCGATGAAATGCAGAAGATCATCGTAAAGTTGGTAAAAGAAGGCTATGCTTATGAAGCTGATGACGGTGTATACTTCAACGTTTCAAAATTCAAGGATTACGGTAAACTTTCAGGGATGAAGGTTGACGGCAGTTATTCAAGGATAAAGAATGATGACTATGACAAGGAAAACGCGTCTGACTTTGCATTGTGGAAGTACTGGGATGCAAATGACGGCGAGGCCTACTGGAAAGGCGAGCTGAAAAAAGGAAGGCCGGGATGGCACATTGAATGCAGCGCAATGTCGATGAAATACCTTGGCAAAACAATTGATATACATTGCGGAGCTGTAGACCTTATATTTCCGCACCATGAAAACGAGATAGCGCAGAGCGAGAGCTACAGCAAGCAAAAGTTCGTCAATTACTGGCTGCATGCGGAACACCTGCTTGTCAATGGCCAGAAAATGTCAAAGTCTTTGAACAATTTCTATACTTTAAAGGATTTAGAAGGCCAGGGCTTTAATCCATTGTCTTTCAGGTTGATGGCAATCGACAGCCACTACAGAAACAAATTGGACTTTAACTTTGAAAATCTGCGGAAGTATGAAAAACTACTGGCAAAGATAGATTTATCGATAAAAGCTCTGAACAAGGTAGAAAAATACGAGGAAAAGGAGGACAATTACTCGAGGGTGCAGACAAAGCAGAAAGTAGAGAAGGTTATTGAGTTATTCAAGGAAGCTGTTAACAATGATCTGAACACGCACGAAGCTTTGCAGCATTTTCTTTCGCTCCTTGATTTAGCCGATGAAAAAACAAAGAAGGGAAAGATTGACAATAATGAGTTTTCCGTGCTTTCCACGGCAATAAGCAAAGCGAACGACGTTTTGGGGATATATATAGACTACAAAATACCTGAGGAAATAATTGCCTTAGCAGAGGAAAGGGAGCAAAAAAGAAGAGAAAAGCAGTTCATAGAAGCGGATTTGCTGCGTGAAAAGATAAGTGAAAATGGCTATTCCATTGCTGATCTGACAGGTACATTCGTAATAACAAAGAAGTACTTGGATTGAATTTTAGGTATATCTAAATAAGTAATAAAACGGTAAATAAATTCTAGGTTTTAATCTTTCATCATACTTTCTTTGAAATGTAATTTGAAGGGGGAAAGAATAAATAAATAGTTTCCCCTGTGAGAAACTATGGTAAGTATAAACTCTGAAAGGCAGCTTACACAAATAATGACACCATAACAGGTAATTTTAAAATAAACTACAGAATGAAAAGTAAAGTTATGTATTAACTGTCAATGCCTTATAACTTTGAGCCCTTTGCTTCTGCTGAAGCCGTTTCAAGTGACTTTCCGTTTAATTCCGGACCCAATATAACTTCTGCGATTGCTCCTATAAACATGATTACTGCTGTTATTACGAAAGCTATTGTTACTGCTGTCAATGTATCGCCTGCTGCAAGTATTATACCCAGGATTATAGGCCCTATTATACCACCTAATCTGCCGATTCCTATTGCCGTACCTACTGCTGTGCTCCTTATCTCTGTAGGGAACATCTCTGAGATCTGAGGGTAAAGCACGCCGGCTGCTGCGTAAACCCAGAAGTAAAGAACTGCTAAAAGTATTACGAATAAGACTAAACTTATATGGGCTACGATTAAACCTATAAGCAAGAACATAAATGCCGCTATACCATAAGAAGCGGTAATCGTCTTCCTTCTTCCTATCCTATCAAGCGCAAATGACATCACTATTATACCAAGTACACCTGCAAAGGTTATGTAAACCAGAGAAAGGCTTACACTCGATGAGCTGTAATTGAAGAATTTTACCAATATTACGGGGATTACAGAGAAAGCTGCATAGTAAGGCCAAACCTCCGTCAAATTAAGGATTATAGCTAAGGTTATCCTTCTTGGATATTTCTTGAACAAAAGGCCGTATTTTGCCGATAGTTTTTGCGATGAAAAGTTAAGCATTTCTGCGCTGACTGGCGGCAGTTTCTTATGAGTCTTAGCCTGATATGCTTTTTCAGCCTTGCTGACTATTGCTTCTGCTTCCTTCAGCCTGTTCTTTCTTATAAGGTATCTTACTGACTCTGGAAGCTTTAGCCTTGCTATGAAAACAACGACTGCTAATACAACTGCTGAAGCGAAAGCTACCCTCCAACCTATTGTTGAAGGAAGTAAGGATATTGCAAAGAATGCTACTAATGAAGCGGCTACTGTTCCTACATCAAATGCCGTTGCGTTGCCTGAAGCTACCGCCAAACCTCTTTTCTTTGGAGGAACAAACTCTGCCAATGCTGTATTGGCTACTGCGACTTCACCCTCGGCACCTATTGCTGTGATTATTCTACCGAAGACCAATGAACCGTAGTTGAATGAAAGCGCAACGATTACGCTTCCTATTATTACTATTGTAACTGTGATTATGAATACCTTCTTTCTTCCTATATAATCGGCCATTGTTCCCATTAAGAAAGAACCGATTAATGCACCCACCAAATACAATGGCGTTAAGATAACTGCCTCAAACGAGGTAAGGTCAAACTGCTTTTCAAGTGCACCTAAAGTAGCACCGCCTAGGGAAATTGAGAACCCCTCAAGGATAACTCCTGCGAACAATATTGCAAATATGTAAGTATGCCAAGAATTCCATGGAATACGATCCAAACGAGCAGTAAGATTAGTTTTAATAGAACGTATATCGCCTTTATCATTCTTAACTGACTGCGGCATAAGAAATCATTAATAATTAATAGTATTTAAATCTTTTTCTCCAGGGTTTTTGCCTGGCAACAACTAAAATTATGCTTTGCTGGTATTTTTTTAAACACTCAAAGCAATTTATTACAAGTTTTACAGCTAAGATGCACATTAAAAACTTAAATCCTTGAAAATCATATAAAATTAATGGAAAAAACTGATATAGAAAAAATAATGAACGTGGTTGACCACACATTGCTTAAACCTTACGCAAAGGAGAAGGAAATAAAAAAGCTCATAGACGAAGCAGCTGAGTTGAAAACCTACAGCGTTTGCATACATCCTTTGTTTGCTAAGGCCGCTAAAAGATACATAACGAAGAAGAATTATCCGCTCAAGATAGCAGTTACAGTTGACTTTCCAATGGGGGTTATGACAACGAATGCAAGGGTAAAGGCTCTAAAGTCCTTGGCCAAAGACGTAAATGAGGTTGATTTTGTTGTCCAGATGGGGTATGTTAAATCGAAAAAGTTCAATGCTGTCCAAAAAGATGTAAACAAGCTTGTTGACATAGCGCATCAAAACAATCTCGTTATAAAATTTATAGTAGAGGATGCTTACACTACAAAAGAGGAAAAAGAAAAACTTTATGATATAGTATGCAGTTCAAAAGCAGATTTTATAAAGACAAGCACAGGGTTTGCTGAGCCCGAATATTCGTCTTCAATGGGCAATAAGATAGGGGCAGACCCGCAAAACATTAGAGTAATGGCTGAAACCATAAAAAGACTGGGCTCAAAGACTGGAATAAAGGCCTCTGGAGGAATACATTCATACCAGCAGGTATTGGATTTATTGAATGCTTCTGAAAAGCAGTTGGATCCTAAAGAATTCAGGCTGGGGATGAGCGGGACCAAAAAGCTCTATGAAGAACTGGAAAAGCTAAAAACCAATTAAAGTCAACATGGAAATAAGCGGTGCTTTATCGGAAGTGTTTGCTGCATTCAATGAAAAAAACCAGATAGACGAGCAAAAAACCCATGAATATGTTAAATTCCTCCTAAAAAACAATGTTAAGGCTTTATTTGTAGGAGGCATAGCCGCAGAAACACTGTCCTTTTCCGATGATGAAAGGGAAAAGTGGTTAAAGGCCGTTAAATCCGCTGCTGAAAAAACTACCGTTATCTTCCAGCTCAAACCCTCGAATATTGAAGGACTGAAAAAGCAGATAAAAACCGCAGAAGAAAATTCCGTGGATATTGTATCTTTAAGCCAGCCTTACCCGATACCTTTGAGCAATAACGAAATCGTGGATTATTTTAACAATGCCTGCAAGCTAACTTCATTGCCTATAATGGTTTACAATGAACCAACCGTAGGGAAGGCAATGGATATACAGACTTTAAACCTTATAATAAAGAACAATAAAAACGTCAATTTTTACAAAGACAGCACACATAACATGATAGACTTGCATTCCTTGATTCTGCAGAACCCTTCGCTTAATGTTCTTGCCGGCAGCGATGGGCTGATATTTGATATAATGAATGCAGGCGGAAAAGGAGTAGTCTCCTTGGTTGTAAACCCTTTCCCTGAGCTTATAAACCGGGAGGTTGAAGCACTCCAGAAAAAACAATTGGATAAGGCTTTGGAGCTGCAGAACAAGATCCTAAAAGTCAGATCTATTCTTAAAGAAGGCGGTTTAACAGCCGGTTACAGATATGCAATGCAACTTAGGGGGATAGACATAGGCAAAGCGCCTTTTCCCTATTCAAATATCAATGAAGATGCAAAATCAAAAATAGAGAAAAACCTGAAGGAAATTAACCTGCTTTAAAGAAATCTGCAGTCTAATAAGTGTAGCTATACTTGGTAACAATTCTTTTAAAATTAAGAGCTTACTTTTCAGAAACCAGAATTAATTACCTTCATTCTCGTAGTATTCCTTTAGAACTTCGTTTGAATCCTTTTCGGCTTCCTGTTCTATTGCTTTTTCTTCTTCGTCCATAGTTTTACTTTAATGTGTTCATTATATAAAAAATTTAGTATGGAATTACCGGAGATGTTTTGTGGTAAGTGAGCTCTAGACTTGAGGACATAATATTTTTTAAATTAAGAGACTTCAAAATAGAATCCAAATCAACCTTGTCTTTGGAAACCGCCTTTTTTAGTTCGTACCTTGCTTTTTGAATTTCTTTCGCAAATGGACTTTTTTTGAATTCCGGATCGGTAAGAATGAAATAATCACGCCATTCTTCAGCTTTATACAGATTCGAGAGGGCATCTTTATATAATTTATTTTCAATGTTGTACTCTGTCTTATTCAAAAAGCCCTGGGCAATTGAATTAAAATACATGAACGCTGCTTCATCTTCCATCCCAGACTTGTGAAATCTTCTGATATAAATACTTATTTATCTAGGTAGTAGAGACCGCTTCCACTACTATTAGTCAAAGCAGTTATGAATGAAGTTCCATTCCAGACCATATTGCTTGTAAAATTATTCTTTGTGTTAACGCTTCCGGTTATGTTGGCCCATAAGTTCGTTATTGGGTTGTAAATCTCTAAAAATGGACTTAAAGATTTTGAACCTCCAGGCCCGGAAGAAGTAAGAAGATATGAACCAGAGATTAAGAAATATGCACCATCCCAGCTAAGGCTTAAGTTTGCCTGCGAAAAGGTTTTGCCTGCAGGAATTGGTAAAGTTAAATTGCTTACATTTTCAAGAGCACTGTTACTGCTATTATAAGAGAGAAGATTCAAAGTTAACACAGAAGTTGCTGGCTGCGGGCCTGTTGGATCTTTATATTCTAACAAATAATAATCTGTTCCGTTATAAAAGGGATTTGTGAAATTATATCCCTGAAAACTGCTTAAATTACTTGACAGATTTATAATTGATTTTTTAGATGAAGTGTAATAAAGTAAGTCCTGTATTATCTTAGTAGTTGATGGTGGCGGAGGAGTAGTATTGATAATTTGTTTACTGTAGCCTGTAACCAAATAACCATTGTTGTTATAAGATAAACCAATAGGATAGAAATTCGTGTAATTCTTGAAAAATGTCAAATTTACAAGTTTTTTATCGTATTGAACCAAACCTATACTATCATTTTTAAATCTCACCAAAAATGTGAAACCCTTACTGTTTGATACTGAAGAAAATACGTTTGTTATACTATTATTCTTGAATGTCTTGGTTAAATTGTTTGCTGTATAATTTTTAATATTATAGATAAATACGAAATAACCTGAGTCCGTTTTATTCCCGATTATTACAAGATTAGAGCCATTTTGTGATATGCTTCTTATTGTTGAATGGCTATAATCAAGGTTCATTGTCGTTATTTTAGATGGAATAAAATTCTCTTCGTACATATATTTGTATTCAGCATTTAATTTAGACGAAAGATTTGAGATAGTTTGATTCTTTAAAGCTAATTCTGATGAGAGATCTGCAAGAGATATGTTATCAGAAACCAAAGACTTGTTTAATTTAGAAATTGTAAAGGATAAATTTGAGATATTTTGATTTTTTAGAGCTAATTCTAACGAGAGATTGGATATAGAAAGGTTATCTGTTGATAATTTACTTAATGAATAAGAAAGGGACCTATCAACCAAATGGTAAAGGCTTTCAGCAGTATTGTAACTTTTATTCAAATTATCCAACTTAATATTGAGAGAATTGACCTCGCTCTGATAAGCAATTATATTGCTTTTTGAAAGATTTTCCTGTAAAGAAAAGGAATTGCTTTTTGATTCTAATATCTTTAGCTTACTAGTTAAATTAGATATGTTCGCTTCCAGCTGCGCTATTTTGTTGGAAACTTGTGTTAGATTAGTTGACTGTACGTAGTATGAATGCGTTAAATTTGATAACTTATTTGCTTGATTTACAGTAACATGCTTCAATGAACGGAGAAAAAGCTGACTATTATTAGCATTGCGGCCAATGAAAACGCAGAAGCGTAAACTAATTTTCTCTTTAATATCTCATCCATAATAAACAATTAATTACTACAATTAAAGAGTTATAAGTATATAAATACTTTATTTATAATTATTTGTATTGAAGGTGAGCGCGCGAGTTGAACGCGCCTACTTCGTTAACGGCTATATCTCACAACGCTAGACAGCATTTGTCATTTGCAGACGAATACATAGCCGCTCTGTCAGCTCACCAATGACAGAATAACAATTTTAATCATTAGTACATTAATAAGACTTTCTAGTGGTAGAGCAAATGATTGGACTATGCTTATGCGCTTAAAGTATATACTAACCAATAATTGAAAATAAAATTTCCTAATTATTTCTAATTGATAAAAATACTTAAGCTACGCTTCCAAAACTCACAGAAGGCATTACTCCGTTTGGTGGATAGGCACGAATACGAATCCAAGTGTATTGTAAATTAAAGGGGCTTCCACCACCTGAGTTATACACCCCTAAGTTAATATAAAGTGGAGCGGAGGGGTTCTCAGAAGTAGTTGATGATAAGTCTCCGTAATTAACGTATGTAGTTATACCAGCGTTGGAAGATAACGAAACGCCGTAAACATTCCAATTAGAATTCCTGCCTATTGAATTAAGATATATAAAAGCACCATTAAGTACAGTTTCCGATTGTATAATGTCTCCTACATTATTCTTACCCGCTGACCAACCGGCAATTGTGTCTCCTGTAGTTCCACCATTATCCCACACTGGTTCTGCATTGTTAACTGTTGATATACCAATCATACCTCTTTCACTACCAGTGCTTCCACTGCGTTGATTTATGTAACCTTCTAAAATATTATTATTATTAAAAACGGCACTAGTTGTAGCCACGTAAGTAGAGCCAGAATCACTTCCATCTCCACTTATTGTAAGCCCATTATTTACAATTACACTTGAGCCAGATACGGCTCCGAATACCCACCCGTTTGGAAGAGTGGTCCCTGCAAAATTTGTATAGTAATTAAATACACTTGCGCCGTCATCATATTCTGCGTAATTTGAACAGCTTGAAGTTGGAGTTGAACCACAAGGAATTTGTGGTGCTTCACCATCGTTTACTGTATTGAATAGACTAGCAGAGGTTGGAGCAAAGCCTACATAGACTGTTTCTGACGAGCCTGATGGTATTGCTGCTATCTTTAACCACCAAAGTCCATTTGTTGATGTGTAATTCTCCAGCCATGACGGTATTATAGTTCCATTGTAATAGAAGAATTCTACATTCTGTCCGAAATTGCCTGTTGCTATTGAGGAAAAGCCTGGATCTGATGATGTAAAATTAATCATCTGCTGGAATGGACTTGGAGTTGCTGAACTTTGGCTGTTAGTTATGGTTATTGGTTCATAGCTTGTTAAAGTTGATGGCTTTCCAGTTATAGAAGTTCCTGCTACTGTTCCTGTCGTGTTTATTGTCTGCATTCCTATTGTAGGAACATCATAGCTGTACTGTATCTTTGCTGACAATGAATAATGGATATTTGCTGAATTACAGGCAACATTTGGTATTATAATTGTAGTGGACTGACCGCTTTTCAATGTTACTGGGTTTGTTAATGTATAACTTGCAGTTGTTGTATTAGCTCCTGTTGCCGATGTTAAGTATACTTTATTGATTGTCAGTGAATTTGCATTATTTGGTATTGGACCTGCTAATACTGCTATTTTGTATCCTATATTATTGCATAAGCTTGAGGATACTGTAAATGGTGAAAATCCAGAGCTTGTGAAAGTTATGCTTGATGATGGATTGAAGATACCCATGCTGTATAATATTACTGCTACTATGACTATGATTAGAATAGCCCAACCGTAGGTCATCATATATTCCAAAGCTGACTGAGAACGCTTGCTTTTTACTACAGGATTTAAGTGATTAGTTATATTTGTTGTATGCATAATTACGCTCTTTCTTTATTGTTTAAGGCTTCAAATGGCATATTATTTGGATGGAAAGTAAAGGATATAAATATTTCCAGATGTTCAAATTATTAGCTTAAAGACTTAACAAACTTTGATTAGAATAGTAGATTCTACCTTAAAAAATAAAAATTATAAATACACGTAAAACTTTAAAGTGGTATGGATCAGATGGAAGCACTTATATTCGTAGAGGTTTCTCAAGGAGCTTCAGCAATAGAGATAGCAAAGGCCGTTAGCAGTAGTGAAAATGTAATGGAAGTTATGCTTATAAGTGGACAATGGGATTTATTAGTGAGACTAAAATACAGCAGTATAGAGGAACTTTCAAACTTTGTTGTTTCACAACTCAGAAAAGAAAAAGGTGTAGGTAGAACAGACACTACAATAGTACTAAATAAAGTAAAGTGAGGTAAAAATGGAAGAAGACGAAATTGAACACACTGAAGAAGAAAATGAAAATGAAGAAATAACAGAAGAGGTGCATTCTGACTTTGAATATAAAGACATAAAAGATTTACCAGGAGTCGGAAGTACTATAGCTTCAAAGATAAGAAACGCGGGTTACCAGGATGTGATAGCACTTGCAACAGCAAACCCATTGGTTTTAACAGAAGCTTGCGGAATAGGAGAACCAACTGCTAGAAAAATAGTGGCCGAGGCAAGAGAAGCATCTAAAATGAACTTCATGTCTGGGTTGGAGTTTGAAGACAAGAGAAAAAGTGTACAAAGAATATCAACTAGTAGTGAAGCTCTTAATATTTTATTGGGCGGAGGTGTAGAAACTCAGTCTATAACAGAATGCTATGGTGAATACGGCTCTGGAAAAAGCCAGCTTGCATTCCAATTGGCCGTTGATGTACAATTGCCTCTGGAAAAAGGAGGATTGGAAGGCCATGCAATATGGATTGATACAGAAGGAACTTTCAGGCCATCAAGAATCGAGCAATTGGCAGCAGTAAAAGGCCTTGATCCAAAACAGGCATTACAAAACATAAAGATAGGTAGGGCTTACTCTTCCGATCATCAAGTCCTTTTGGTAGACAAAGTACCAGAGCTTATAAACGCAGACCCTAAAATAAAACTTATAGTTGTAGACAGTATGATGGCATTATTCCGTGCTGAATATGTAGGCAGAGGAACATTAGCTGACAGACAGCAAAAAGTAAATGTTGTTTTACATAATCTTCAAAGATTGGCAGACCGCTTTAATGTAGCAGTTTATATAACAAACCAGGTAATGGCCAGACCAGATGTTATGTTTGGAGATCCAACTGCAGCTGTGGGCGGACACATAATAGGGCATGTAGCTACTTACAGGATATATTTGAGAAAAGGAAAGAAAGGATCCAGAGTTGGAAAACTTGTAGACTCGCCTAGCCTGCCGGAAGGAGAAGCTTCTTTTGAAATAACGTCTAATGGGATAACTGACCTTGAAGAAGAAAAGAAAAAATAAACCCATTTTACTAATATTATATGAAATTAGAAGGCGACAGACTCAAAAGTATAATTGATTTAATAGAGCCGATAAAAGACCCTGAGATAGGTATAAGTATAGTGAAGCTAAGGATGATAGACTCCGTTGAGGAAGAGAACGGAAGAATAAAGATAAATATAAAATTAACCGTTCCTGGCTGTCCGTTATCATCAACTATAGAAAAAGACGTTAAAAAGATACTTGAAGAAAAAGGATATACGGATGCAGAAGTAAACTTCGGGTTCATGTCCAAGAAGGAATTGGATGAGATAAAGGATGTTATAAGAAAGGAAAAAATATCCATGCCGGAAAGCATAGAAAGATACGAGAAAAAAAGCATAAGAAAGATAATAGCGGTTTACTCTGCTAAAGGCGGAGTTGGAAAAAGCACCGTTGTAAAACTCCTTGCGGAAACTGCAAATTCAATGGGTTATAAGACAGGCATATTAGACTGTGATATATCCGGACCGTCTATAACTTCTTTATTTAATTTAAAGGAAAGAGCATACGCCGATCAGGATGGAAAAATAATACCTATAATAAAAAACGGGCTGAAGATAATGGCAGTTGACATGCTAACACAAGTAGAAGCGATAATATGGCGCGGCCCTTTGGTTTCTAGTGCGATAAAACAAATGTACAATGACACTAACTGGGGCAATTTAGATATACTATTTTTAGATTTGCCACCTGGGACCAGTGATGCACCGATAACTGTTTTTCAGTCAATACCTGTAGATGGAACTGTAGTAGTAACTACCCCACAGGAGCTCTCAAATTTGATCGGGAAAAAAACATTAGTAGTAGCAAAAAGCCTTAATATCCCTGTAATGGGTGTTATAGAAAATATGAGTTACTTTGTATGCAAACACTGTGGAGAAAAGAATGAGATAGGCAGCAAAGATACAAAACTTGACCTGCCGATACTTGCAAAACTGCCTTTCTTTAACGATCTTAATGCAGAAAAAGAAGAAAGCATAAATCAGCTAAAGATCGCAGTAAGCAAGATAATTAGTACGTGATTTCTGAAAATATTATAGCTTCTCTATTTTAAAGATTATTTTTATGTCTTAACAAACTATGGGGAAACCCATTTAACATTAATTGCAACTCCCTTGTTGTTATAGCCACTATAATCATTTGCATTACCATCCAATGGCCACCAAGCTACTAGACCATTATTTGTTATTGGAGCTGCTCCAAAACCATTATTATATAAATCTTGAATTTGACTTGCAGATAAAGTTGTGTTATAAATCTGCACATCAAATATTTCGCCTGTAAAATATTGATTAGATTCATGCTGACCTGTTGGATCAGAACCTATTGTAATATAATCAAATGAGTCGGAAGGACTATATGTACCACTACCACTAACTGTGCTTTTATTAACGTATAGCTCCTGAAAAGAAGAAGTAGCGGAATAGGTTATTGCACTAAAATACCATTTTCCAAATGTAGCAGGAAGTCCTAAGGTAGGAGGGCCATTTATCCACGCATAAATATAACCTGTTCCAGAATTATTATATCCAAGGAAAGGAGTTGACCATCCACCGCATGTTGGTGAAGTACATATATTCGCTATCGTACCACCAAGACCAGCTGGGCTATAAACCCAAGCAACTATGGTAAATGCATGATTAGTTCCTAACCACGAACCTACTGGAGCGTAAATATAAGCATTATTACCGTTAAAATTTGCCACTGCGCCTTGTGATATTGTCTTCCCGGTAATTGCCCCTGACGATATATAAGGACCTGGAAGAGGCTGACCTGGCTCTTTATACATAACAGAGATTTTATTAGAAAAGCTCATACCAGAATTGTTGGAACATGAATCAGCTAAAACAAAATAAGATAAACCACTAGCAGAAATTATAGATGAAAAATTAACTGAAACTAACTTACCGTTTTGATTGGTAGTTGTAATTTTTGTTATTTGAATTGGAACACCCAGTGAATCTCCCAATGACAAAACAAGACCTCCTCCTGGGAAACACTGTGCTGAAACGCTCCCAAGTCCTGCGAAACCTGTTACTGTCGTTGATATACTTGATGATGGATTAAAAATACCCATGCTGTATAGGATTACTGCAACTATTACTATTATTAGGATAGCCCAGCCATACGTCATCATATATTCTAAAGCTGACTGAGAACGCTTGCTTTTTACTGAAAGACTTGGGTAATTAAATAGCATATTATTTGGATGGAAAGTAAAGGATATAAATATTTCTTACGATTAAATTTTCTTTATTGAAGATAATTAATTTTATTTAATTTAAAGCAGAACAAAAAACTAAGAGATATTCTTTCCAAGAGTAACTTCTTTATCTGGAGAAAGCAAAACAACGCCGTTTTCACTTTCAACTCCTAAAACAAGAACTTCAGAAAGAAAATCTGCAATTTGTTTCGGCTTAAAGTTAACTACTGCTATTATCTCCTTCCCAATTAAATCTTCTTTCTTGTATAGCTTAGTAATCTGCGCGCTGCTTCTTTTTATCCCTATCTCTCCAAAATCTATCTTTAGCTTATAAGCAGGCTTTTTTGCATTTGGAAATTCCTCTACATCTATTATTTTACCAGTCCTTATATCAACTTTCTTGAAATCCTGAAAATCTATATATTCCATCATTTCCTCTTATTCATCCTTAAAATTGAAGCTATATTTTTTCTAAAAATATAAATCAAGAAGAAAAGAACGAATACGGCTGCAACATAAACTCCTGCTTTTTCGAAGACATTTGCTATTGCTTCCCAATTATTGGAAAGGTAATAACCGGTATAAACAAGAAAACCCGACCAGATTAGAATACCAGCAGAGGAATAAACTAAAAACTTTTTTATATCCATCTTGAAAGCTCCGCAGATAATACCTGCTATTGAACGGACCGCCGGCAATAACTTAGTGAAGAAAGCGAAATAATCCCCATATTTTTTTATCCATTTTATACCTTTTTCATACTCTAAGTCTTTAAAGCCCAGCTTTTTAGAGTACCTCATAAATATTTCTATTCCAAGGAAATAACCCAGCATAAAACCTACCAAGCTGCCAAGTATAGAAGCTGCAACTGCATCGCTGAATCCTAGATAAGGATTGATTTTGCCTATTGCTATAAGAAAGCCTGTAAAAGGCAGCACCACTTCACTAGGTATTGGCAGTATGACAGACTCTAAAAACATTAACACAAAAATAGCAGAATAACTATTGCTTTCTAAAAAAGCAAGAATCTGATCCAAACCAAAAAACATTTTACACCTTTTTTATCAATTCCCTTGGATCCTTTCCGTCAACCTTTAAGCCAAGACTTAAACATGAACCTAAAACTTCATTTATTAAACCTTGCTCGGTCTTTGCCAAAGAATATTGCGAATGGTCCTTAGCTATTTTCTTTACTTTATCAAATGAGATAGAAGCAGAGTCCTTTCTGTCGCCAAATCCTTTCTCCAAACCTGCTTCCTTTATAAGAAGCTGCGAAACGGAAGGCATCAATACGTTTAACTCATATTCCTTTGTTGTTTTATCAATTTCTATCTCTACTGGAACTTTCATCCCTGCAAAATCTTTTGTCTTGTCGTTGATTTTCTTTACTACTTCAGGTGGCTTCAAACCCAGCATTGTAAGCTGTGGCCCCAAAGGTGGAGCAGGTGTAGCCTTTCCTCCTTCCACTACAATCTTTACTTTAGTTTTCATTTGTTTTCTCCTTCACTTTTTATTGTAGACACATCTGATATTTTAATATTAACATTTATAGGGACTGCTGACTCTAAAAACATTACTGTTAATTCTTCCTTTTCCTTATTTACAGCTTTAACTGTTGCTGTTTCTCCTTTGAAAGGCCCAGAAAGCACTTTTACAACATCCCCTATGTTTATGTCTATATTCTGCTTCTTCTTCTCTATAGTTTTCAATGCTTCATCTTTTGACAATTCTTTGTTCATTATACCGCGAATGTGTTTTATGTTGTAGATTAAATTCGATATGCTTTCCCTAGAATCGGCTTCTACAATAATGTAACCTTTCAATGAATATGGCTTTACAATCGAATATATGCCATTGACTCTTGCGAGCTGTGATTGCAGCCTTTCTAGGGCCTGCATCTCCCTTCCTATCGTAACCCTAATTATGAAGAAATGCGATTCTTCATTATTCTCAGTAGCTTCCATATATTTTAAAGAATAGTATTCTAAGAATTTAAGAGTATAAAAGCTTTATATACTGCTTTTTCCCAAGCATTGAATATATCCTGCCATTTATTAAAATCGGCCTCTTTAATATTTGCAGATTTGATAACGTCTTTTATCCAATCTCCTCCTTTAATGTACTTTATTTGAAATTTATATTCTGTACTTTTACGGCTATAATAATCCATAAGTACATCTGAGATATCGGTTAAAATTGAACCTTTACCAATAGAACTAATGTCTGGTTTCTGCATTTCAAAGGTTTTTTGATTTATGTATGGTTCCTTTGTAAAATATAAAACTGGCTTATATCTTTTACCATCACTAACGGATAAAAGAATATGATATTCACTTGAATTAGGAAAATCTGGTGGATAAAATTCTATATTATTAATTTTTATGTCGTTAGAATCACCACTTATTATGTATTCTGAAACGGATCCCTCTTCTCTAAGTTGAATATCTCCCCGTGGCATATTGATTATTGCATTCAATAATAATTCATCCAAGTTATTTCCTTCTTTGTGTGTTTCTGCCATTTTTAAAAGAAGATATTAACTTGTATTTAAACATTTTGAAGCAAATAAAAAGGTTTAAATTGACAGTATTCAAAAGATGAATATGGCAGAAAAGCTAGAAAGCCTAGTTAATCCTAGAAACGTTAATAAAACCACAGAAAGAGACATAGAAGTTGAAGGGCTAAAAGAACTTTACGGCAAACCTATTGATTTCCTTGGAGTCAGCCCATTTTTAATGGATTACGGCCGTTTTCCGAAAAAGACTTATCTGGTTCTACCGCATTTCAAGGAGAAGTTCAAACTCCAAGAAATAGAGTATTCAAACGATACTGTGATTATAAAGGTTAAGGGAAATGAAAAAGAAAAAATAGAGCCTATGGATTACATGCATGACAATGGTAATGGTTCATACTCTTTCCCGCGATTTATTTCTATAAAAACTTCAAACGGCTATTTGCAACTCTGCTCTTCAAGGTTTGAAAACAGCGATTATGTAGAAATAAAGAAAAACACGAAAAAGATAAAAGTAGTTCTTGAAAAATAGACTGCATATTTATAAACAAAAAAACATAATAGATAGTATTATTTTGAGGGCTCGTAGCTCAACTAGGTCAGAGCATTCGGCTTTTAACCGAGTGGTTGCGGGTTCAAATCCCGTCGAGCCCATACTTAATCACAATATAGTACTAAGCAAAAGATAGTGTAGCTATTTTGTACATTTGAATTAAAGAATTTGCATCCTCTAAAAATAAATAATTTTAATGTGATGGGTGCTTTAAACTCAGAAGAGGTATTAATCCAAAAGTAGATTATAAAATATTTAAATTCATTTACACTAATCCTTTATTGTATGTGGAATACAAAAAGCTAACAAAAGAGGAAGAAAAGGTAATTATAAAAAAAGGAACGGAAATGCCGTTCACAGGAGAGTACTGTAATAACTTTGAAGCAGGAGTTTATGTATGCAAACGATGCGGTACACCTCTTTATAAATCTAAAGCCAAATTTCATTCTGACTGCGGCTGGCCCTCATTTGACGAAGAGATAAAAGGCGCAGTTAATAAACTACCTAATCCTGATGGACAAAGAACTGAGATAGAATGCAGTAATTGTGGGGCCCATTTAGGGCATGTTTTTTATGGTGAAGGATTTACAGATAAGAATGTAAGGCATTGCGTAAACTCTATATCTCTGCGTTTCATACCTGAGAACAAAAAAGATTAATCTTTCTTTAAAAGATCTAAGTATTCTTTCCTTAGTTTTGCTATCTTAGGCCGGATAACCATAAAGCAATATGGATTCAAAGGGTTCTTTTTGTAATAATCTTGATGATATTTTTCTGCTACATAAAATTCTTTTAAAGGCTCCAAGGCTGTAACTATGGGCTTGTCCCAAAGTTTTTCTTCTGTTAATTCTTTTATGACCTGCTCTGCCGTTTCTCTCTGCTTGTCATTGACGTAGAATATCTCTGACCTGTATTGACTTCCTATATCATTGCCCTGTCTGTTCAAACTAGTTGGGTCATGCAATGTAAAGAAAACTCTTAAAATCTGCTTATAGGAGATTATTGAAGGATTGAATGTAAGCCTTACTGATTCAGCATGCCCGGTTCTGCCAGTGCATACCTCCCTATATGAAGGATTCTTAACCGTTCCTCCGCAATAACCAGATTCAACATTCTCTATGCCTTTTATCTGCTTGAATACTGCTTCGATGCACCAGAAACAGCCGCCTGCTAGAACCGCCTTCTCCATCTCTACCATATAATAGGATGGCAGGGCCGTTATTTTAATATTACTTTTCACGTGACATCCTCCCCCCTCTAAAGCATGTGGGTTTTCCTGCTCACCTTTGATAAACAAAGAATTAAAGTTATAAGAACCTAAAATTAATTATATTATAATACTGTATGGAAAACGAAGAAACTGAGATAGTAGATAATTATCAGGTTGTCTCTGATGGTATATCTGCTGACGTTAAGGTATTAAGGATTCCTTCTAAGTTTACTATGAGCTATAAAATCACTACTCCTGTTATAGACCAGAGTATAAACGCTGTTCTTACCGAAATAAGGACAGAACTTATAAGAGAAGACCCTTCGAAGATCCAGCAACTTTCCCAGACTACTTCCGAAGCGTTAAAAAGGGAATTTCTTGAGATAGTACAGAAAAAATTACAGAGTATAATACCTGGGATGCAGGAAAAATCATACATCGAACTTTCTGCCACGCTTTTACATGAAATGTTCGGTTTGGGTATAATAGAGATACTGGATGTTGACCCTAACCTTGAAGAAGTTGTAATAAATGATTCCAAGACAATGGTCATGGTTTATCATATTAAATATGGGTGGCTTGAAACCAATGTAAGGATAGAACCTGAAGCAAAAATAGAGTCATATGCACAACAGATTGCAAGAAAGGTTGGAAGACAGATTACGAACTTAAATCCACTTTTAGATGCACAACTTCCAAACGGGGACAGGGTCAATGCTACTTTATACCCAATATCTACTCATGGTAACACTATAGACATAAGAAAGTTTAGGGCCGAGCCTTGGACTATAATAGACTTCTTAAAAAGAAAAACAGTTTCTGAGGAATTAGTTTCATTTATATGGCAGGCAATGCAGTACGAGCTCTCTTTTATGGTTACGGGAGGCACGGCTGCAGGTAAAACATCAATGCTTAATGTTTTTCTTCCATTTATTCCTCCTAATCAAAGAATAATAACGATAGAGGATACAAGCGAACTTGTTCTTCCAAAGTATATGCACTGGGTGCCTATGCTAACAAGACAGGCCAACTCTGAGGGGAAAGGACAAGTGACTATGTTGGATTTGCTTCTTAACTCGCTTAGGATGAGGCCTGACCGTCTGGTAGTAGGTGAAATAAGAAGGAAGGAAGATGCTCAAACGCTTTTCGAAGCGATGATGACTGGTCACTCGGTATATGCTACAATGCACGCAGAGACTGCTCAGCAGGTAGTTAAAAGGCTTATATCTGAACCAATAGACCTTCCTGAAATTGAAGTTTCAACTCTTGATCTTATAATAACCTCATTCAGGCAGAGAAGAACCGGTGTAAGGCGGGTGCTTGAGCTTGCTGAAATTGTTGAAAGGCAGGTAAGTGGAATAATGGAATTAAAGACAAACAACCTATTCGAGTGGAAGCCAAGAACTGACAATATAGAAAGGACAATAAATGCCTCACAGAAGATAGCAAACAAACTTGCTCTTTATTCTGGTTTAACAAGTGAAGAGATAACTCAGGATCTAAAGGAGAAGATAACAGTTTTGCACTGGATGATGGACCAGGGGATAAACAATGTAAACGTGATAGGGCTGGCTGCAAGCAACTATTATACCAACCATGATAAATTAATGCAGCTGGTAAACGACAAAGGCGACCCTTCGGAACTGGAAACGATTTAGATGGAAACAAAAATACCAAGCATAATGATTTCTCCGAATAAAGCTGTATTTTTCGGCAAAAAATTTAAAAAGTTTGCGCCAAATTTCAAAGGGATGACCCCTACGCTAAAGCAGGATCTGCTTCAAGCCGCTATGGATATTGATTACTTGGATTATATAGCCGCAGGAATAGTGGTAGCATTGGTATTAGTTGGTTTGATGGTGGGAGTGTCTGCTTTAGTACTTCTTATAGCAATAAAAAAGAACCTGCTTACAATAAAAATAGAGGCAATACTGCCAGTCCTTATATTCATTGTACCAGGAGTTTACTTCTTTTACTTCCTGAACTATCCAAAGCTTCAGGCCGTAAAGAGAACAAAGCTTATAGAGGAGCAGGTAGTTTTTGCAACAAGAGAGATAATGATAAAAGTAGGTTCAGGTGTTCCTGTTTTCAATGCATTACTTGATGTTGCGAATGGAAACTATGGTGTTGTTTCTGATGAGTTTAAGGAAGCGATAGAAGAGATAGAATCGGGAGTTCCACAGGAAGATGCTTTGGACCACCTTGCAAGAAGGGTACCATCGCAGTCGCTTAGAAGGACAATAGATATAATGCTTAACGCAATAAAATCGGGAAGTGATGTTGCAGGCACTCTTTCTCTTATAAATGACATGTTGATTAAAAAACAGCAGTCTGACATGAAGTCATACGCTGGTGAGCTTACGCCAATGTCAATGGCTTACATGCTTATATCTGTTGTAATGCCAAGCTTAGGAATGTCTGTATTCATAATTTTAGGTTCGCTTGCACACTTTAATACAGTTGCAATAATATATATTATACCACCGTTTTTACTTATGTTCCAGATATTCTTTATGGGTATGGTAGGGAATAGGAGGCCTTCCGTCGGAGTATGAAACAAAATTCAAATAATCGAAACATAAGAGCAGCAATAGCAAGGGCCCTGCCAAAAAAACTTACAGTGCCAATGAAAGAAGAATTCATATACTCTCAGATGGGCGGAGAAAACTTAGATGATACAATAGGGAGTATTTCTATACTTTTAATGATTGGTGCAGTTTTAGGTGCGATCTTAGTCTTTTACTTTCTTCATTCCCCATTATATGCATTGGGAGCTGCAGTCGGGATATTTTTTGGTGGCATAATACTGCTTAGGTCTATGCTTTCGATGTTTGCAGACTCTGTCGCAGCAAAGATAGAAAAAGTTTTGCCTGATATGCTACTTTTGATGGCAGCAAATCTTAGAGCAGGGATGATACCTGAAAATTCTTTTATAGCCTCGATGAAACCGGAATTTGGAAAATTAAATTACCTTTTAAACAAAGCAGCAATAGAAACACAAGCAGGAAAAAACTTTTCAGAAGCCTTGCTTGAGATGAATGACATGACTAATTCAGAGTTCTTCAAAGACAGTGTTAGAATAATATCCGAAGGTATAAGGTCTGGTGCGGAATTACACTTAATACTTGAAAACCTCGCAAGCAATCTTTTGCAGAACGAAAGCATAAGAAATGACATGAGGGCACAGGTAAAGAGCTATTCGTTGTTTATATTTATTGCAGCTACTTTAGCCGCGCCTCTTCTTTATGGTGTTTCTTCATTTCTTATAGGCATCCTTGACCAGGTTGGAGCTACAACGGGCGGAAGCACAGCCGCAACCAATTTACCATCTGGAACTTTAGGATTATTTTCTGGATTTACTTTGCCCCATATTTCAGTTACATTAGTGATAACAGTTGCCATTATAAACGTTATAATAACAACAGCTTCAAGTGCACTGCTTGGAGGGATACTAAATACCGGTAAAGCAAAAAACGGGCTTAAGAATGTGCCAGTATATGTTGTAATCGGGATAGGCATATTTCTAGTAGTAAGATTCGGTGTTTCTACATTGTTCGCAAGCTCTTCGCTTACTTCTGGTGTATCAGGCGGATTTTAAATAAAATGCAGTTACATTAAATAATAAAATAAGGTATAATTATAATATATGTTAAAAGGGCTCATGGTCTAGTGGTTATGACGTCTCCCTCACACGGAGAAGGCCGGGAGTTCGAACCTCCCTGGGCCCATTTAAAGCCCATAGCTCAAAATTTCATTGCCGGTTTTTTATCTTCACAGCGCTAGAAAAAAGGAATGATGCTTGTTCTTAACTTATCATTGCTGACACATAATCAAATACAGTTATGAAACGCAGTAGATTTTTCTTTTTAAGGAACATTTCTTAGTATTCTATGGATTTTAGTTTTTTCAGGTTCTTTACATCTCTTTTCATATACCAACTATCACAGTTGTTTATAGAGAAAGGATCTACAAGAAAAGGTTTACTCTCATAAATAATCACGTTTCTTCTATGTATATCGCCATGCCCTATCCCATTGACAGATAGTTTTTCCACGTAGTCATTTAATTCTTTAATTATTCTATCATTCTCCTTATATCTTATGCTGGCGTCTAATCCTTCCAGATAATTTGACATAGTGTATCCATTTATTTTCTTCATTATGTATCCTATCTCCTTTCCGTTGCTATTTCTTACTTTAGTTATAGGCGCTGGAATTGCTTCAGGAAGGATATTGTACATCATGTTGAGCTTCTCAAATTGCCCTTTCTCCAAAAAACTTGTAGATTTAAAGAACAGATCCTTGCGGTCGTAATAATCTATAGAAGAATCAAGAATGTATTTTTCCTTGTTTTCATAAAATTCATTTAGCATTTTTTCAGATCTTAGATAAGTGGCCCTTTTTCCCGTCTTAATCAACCCTGTAAATCTTACCTGTATCATACCTGCAAGGTTCATTTTTACCTTGCTGATTATCGAATCTAAGGTTGCCTGTTTTTGCATACAATAAATATGAACATTATAGTTTAAATACTTTAATAACTCAATAGTAGCTATTAATTTTAATACTTAATTGTTTACTCCTTAGGGAGATGACAATTAATTTTAAATATCTGATAAGTAACTTTATACAACAAAATTATTATGAACTTGTTGTTTGATAATTACTAGTGTATGTAACATTACTAGCGACGCCATTATTGTTTCCGCCATAATCTTTTGCTGTTGCATTGAGTGGCCACCATCCTAATAAGTTAGAATTAGATAATGGAGATGACCCCGCACCCATTGAGTAAAGTGATGACACTTGCTGGCTAGATAAAGTTTCATTGTATAGTTGGATATTAAATATAGACCCTAAAAAATACTGACTTTGACGTGCAACTCCAATTTCAAATCCATAAGGCATTGGAAGTGTTATTGGAGATCTAGATACGTTTTTATCCGATAATACTCCATTTATATATCCATTTGCGTAGTATCCGCTGCTTATATTCTGATAAGTTATAACAATATTATAGATTGACCCATTTTTTATATTACCGAACTCCATATCTTGTGTCGTTCCAGACTGACTTGCTAAAATCCAGAAATCTAAAACATGTAAATCTGGCCAATACATCAATCCCCACCCATTATTTCCATTATCTGCGTCAAATAATCCATTATAAAAAATATCTGGAGTATTACTTGATGGGGAAAACCATAAAGATAGAGAAAAGTTTCTTCTTGCTGTATCTGGATACTCTAGACTAGTTGATATATAACTATTAGTTCCGTCAAAGTTAGCAATAAACGAAGGTAAACTAGTAGAACCGACTGAACCCGATATGCTTCCTGTAGATACATAAGGTCCTGGAAGAGGCTGGCCAGGTTCGGTGTAATTTACTGCTACTGTTATAGCGTAATGAGTACCTGCTGATGGACATATGTTTGAGACAGAAAAGATGTAAGATGAACCTGATCTTATTAAAGGATTTGGATCTACTGTTGAATTTGGCTTGAAATTTGATATTTTGGTTATTGCCGGATCTTTTGCTGTTATGCCTGTTATGTTTATTAAATTACCGGTTGAGTCTCCTACGCTTATCCTTAATACTCCATTGGCTGTGCATTGTGCTGTTACGCTTCCTAAACCTGAGAAGCCTGTTACTGTTGATGTTATGCTTGAACTTGGGTTGAAGATTCCCATACTGTATAGAATAACTGCTACAATGACTATGATTAAGATAGCCCAGCCGTAGGTCATCATATACTCTAAGGCTGACTGAGAACGCTTGCTTTTTCTTGGGATATCTAAATAATTAAATGACATATTATTTGGATAGAAAGTAAAGGATATAAATATTTCTTTAGAATGAGCAAACTTTAAATTGTCAATAATAAAGTTTTAAAATATCCAATTTAATCCAGCAGGAATTTTAATAGTTGTGAATATTCTTATTAGCGTCAATGTATATGAAATTGATGCCGGATTCCTTTGCTTTTCTTAAAATTTCAGCCGCTTTTTCGCTATTGTTATATCCTAGAATTATTATGTTTTTAAAATCTTCTTCCTTAATTTCTTTATAGCCTATCTCATGCTCATACAACTTGTTTTTCAAATAAACTTCAGGTATTCTCCCTCCCATCTCAAAATATACCTTTAACCATCCTATCCAATGATCTGGTTTATCACCTTTGTATGTTCCACGCAAATGATTTTGCCTATGGGCTTCTTCATGTATAAGAAGATTTTTTACATCATCTAATTTACTAGAGCACATCGAATCATAAACAAACCATTTATCAATCAGTATTTCATCACTATGCTCATCGTATCTTCCACAAAACGTATTGCTAGAATTTATTATACTGTATTTAGTTTTATCGAACGCTGAGCTATAAGGTGAATTTTCTTTAAGCTTAGAAAGTAATGATTCCAATATACTCTTTTGATTTCTTATGTCGATAAATTTTTCATTTATCATAATATAATCAGAGATATGATATCATTAATAAATCTATTTTACTGCTATAACAGAAGGCTTACAAGGAAAACAAATATTTATTAATTTTAACTACGATTCTTTGAAGTATTTATTATACGAATGAAAGCTCTTTTTTTGAAGTTACTATTCCGTTTAAATCAATTGAATATATTACAGGCAAGCCGGTTGGCAACTCCAATGACAATACTTGCTCCTTTGATAATTTATCTAAGTACATTATTATAGAACGTAAACTATTTCCATGCGCTGACACCAGTACATTTTTGCCTGCTTTTAGATCAGACATTATGCAGTTAATAAAAAATGGAATCGTTCTTTTTTGCGTGTCTTCGAGGCTTTCTCCATTTGGAGGCCTTACATCATAGCTTCTTCTCCAGAGGTGTACTTGTTCTGCGCCATATTTTTTAGCAGTGTCAGCCTTATTCAAACCCTGCAGGTCACCATACATCCTTTCATTTAGCGCTTTATCCTTTATTACAGGGGGATTTTGCTGTAATGCTTTCATTACTATCTCAAGTGTTTCTATGGCCCGGTCTAAAACGCTTGTATAAGCAACATCGAACTGAATGTTTTCTTTCTTTATCAGCTGTGCTGCATCTTCTGCCTGTTTTCTTCCAAAGTCTGTCAATGGCACATCGACCCACCCTGTGAATCTATTCTCTTTGTTCCAAAGGGATTCGCCATGCCTTAACAAACATAATTCTGCCATAACAATAATTAATGTCGCTGTTCTTATTAATTCCTTGTATCTTTGCTAAAAGGAAACAGATAAAAAATTAATAAACTTTTTTCTTTCTAAGTAATTTAAGCGCTATAAGAACGATTAAAAATACGAGAATTGCAGCCGAAACCGAATACATCGCAGAATCTAAACCACACTTGAAGTAAAAAGACCCGGAGATTGAGGATGTGCTGCCAGATAATGCTGCGGCAGATATCGAGCAGGAGTTATAATTTGTAAATATTAGGAAATACAATGGTATTGCGATGATTACTGCAATGGCTGCAAGAATCCATTTTGTATGATCTTTTTTTAGTTTTACGCTCTGGATCTCTACGTTTATTCCTTGGGATTTCAGTTCTTCCCTATATTTATCAGACAAACCCATTATATTTCTACGTGTTTCATTATAAATATAGATTGTATTTTCTGTACGTTCTGCAGGTTTTGCAGCTTTTCATGAACAAAATTTATTATATCGTCTCTTGATCCCCTCACGGAAAGTATGAAGTCCCAATCTCCGCTTACTTCATATATCTCTTTTATTACCCTGTCCTCCTTTAATTCCTGAAAGAACTTATCAAAGTCTTTTATATAAACTTGATTCAAAGAAACAAGAATAAACGCATTTTCGTAGTTATCTGATCCATTGTAGTTCAATTCTATTTTAAGTCCTTTAATAAAACCGTTTTTCTTAAGTTTGTTGTAGTGGTAATATACAGTAGACTGGGGAATGTTCAGTTTTTGGGTGATTTCATTAACTTTTTTACCGCTTTTAAACAAATCTAGCAGCTCTACATCAATTTCTTTAAGTTTCATAGCATTAAGATAATACTTATGGTAATACTCAGTTTAAAAACCTTTCATTATGAGATTATTCTTGCAGATAGGAAGTTTGCTACTACGTTTTTAAGCGTTGAATTCGGCAGAAACATCTCTTTTCCATAAAAAGTGTTTAAATCAGATCTTGAAAGGTAGACTGCTAGATTATTTTCATACAAAAACATCATTCCATTATAGAAATTTGTATTGTTTATGTTAACAGAAGGGATATAAGTAGTATTGTACCCGTTGTATACTAAAGTCCCATTTAACTCATAGAGAGCTGTACTGTTGGGAAAAGCTGCAAAAGTACCATACCCCAAATCTATGCTCTTGTTTATCGAAGTGCCATTCAGTATTGGAACTGTCACATTTGAATAAATTGAACAAAGCGCAAACGCATCAGTTTTCGCCCTTGCGACCTCGCAGTTCTTTATGGAATTGCTTAAGTTTTCTGATGTAAAGTTATATGAAAAAGCAACGACAGAAGGCAAACTGGAGATATTATCCATATCTATTAATATATTGTATCCTTGTGGGAGTTTTGAACTGCCGAATAGTACTGAGCTGTAAAGAGTGTTGTTCTCAACTACTTTATTCCCGTTTATTGAAAGTGCAGTTGCATCCTTGTAATACTGAGAAGGCACTAATATTGTTGAATCGTGGTATGCTGCATTAAAATACTCTAGTGCATATTGTATGGAAGACGGTATACCAGAAGTTGAGACTACACTGCTAGGCTTGTTAATCTTTACAAATACAAAGACTGCCAGAAGTATTATGATTATTGCTATGAGAACCCAAATAAAAGAAGTCGATATCCTTAGAACTACCATGGCTTATTGCTCATTGTTTTCCTGATTTTGCTCTTCCTGTTCATTGTTCTTATCTATTTCTTCATTGCTTTCTTGAACATTCTCGTCAGTGTTTTCCTGATTATCTTGTTCTTTTTCAGTATATTCATTTTCCTGGGGGCTTTCTTTAACTTTGCTTTCTTCTGCCTCTGAAATCCCGTCCCCGTCTTTAGCAAATATCGTGAATTTACGTTTTACTTTTGAACTGTTGGTTCTTTTTACGTACTTAGGCATTCCTTTGTAAAGCCTTTGTCCATGTATCTTCTTTGCACAGTCCGGGCAGTAATAAGCCTTTATCCCGTCTCTAAATAAGTATACTGCTCTGTCTCTTCTAGTTATTTGTCCGCACGAAGCACACCTAACGTTTCCCGTTCTTCCCCGTCTTATGTTCTTTCCCATTCACTTTATTATTATTAGGGATTATATATAAGTTTGCTATGCCTATCTTTTGCTCATCATCTTTATATTCTACATTATTGTAATCGTTGTTTTTGTCTTCCGGGAGCTTGTACATATACAAGAAAAATATCAGCATTGCTGTAAGAATTACTCCTCCTACAATTGTTACTAAAACAGAAGCGTAAGAAAGTGCGCTATTGTTCAAGTAAGTATAAAGTGATTTAGTCCCGAATACTTTTCCATAATTAAGAAAATTTATGGATATGACTGAAAGAAAGGCAGCGACAAATATTGCTTCCCGCCTTGTTTTTCCAGTTATAAAATAGACAATTGAAACTGCTGCGATCGCGGCTGCAATAATGTATGTTATGTAGTTTATATTCAGATTTAAGCCGTGCATTGAATAGATAAAAAGCAAAAGGCCAATTACTGTAGAGATCGGCGATAAAAACTTCATCTTATCAACCTTGTAGAAAGCAAAAGACAACCCAAATGCTATTAAAAGCGTTCCTACTATAAATCCGACTGCATATATGTTAGACAAAAATGCAGCTGCAGAAAAGCTTGTCAAAGTTGAATTAACTCCAACTCCTGAGATTATTGATACAAATATAGAAAGAAGTATAAGCAATATTATAAACGTAATAAGGGAATAAACTCTTGCAAGCATTAGCGGACTAAACTTTGAATCTTTCCAGATATATTCTGAAAAAACTAAAAATAAATTTCTACCTATGAAAAGAAGCGTCGCAACTAATATTGGAAAAACGTAAAGATAATCTATATATGGCATTATTGATGGATAAAGAACTTCGGCGTTTACAACAAAGAACACTACAAATGTTCCAACCACTCCCCATATAGGATCTAAGTATTTTTTGACTTTTGGCAGGCTTTGCCTATCATAAATAAAAGTAATGGCAGACATGGCTTCTGCAAGAAGAAACGCGAATAAGATTGCAAGAAGACTGTAATTTAACGTTATATAGATGTTCATTGCTTTACCCCCAATTCGCTGTTTAGATCCCTTTTCTTTATTACATTTCTAACAAACAGCAATGTGGCCGGAAGAACCACAATGTAAAACGCAATTATCGCTATACCTATTGGCACTATCGAAGGAGAGGTATTGGCAGCCGCTGAAACGGTCATTACATTGTATATTATCCAAGGCTGTCTGCCTACTTCATCAGTTACCCATCCATCTTCCAGAAGGAAACCTGCCAAAACACCTATAACAATTAAGCCCTTCAGCACTAGCGGATTATCAAAAGGATCTGAAAATATTTTATTTGAAAGTATCTTATTAAAGAAATGGTTTGACTCAAATTTGTCTCTTATCTTCCTTATATTCAACAACCAGATTAATAGAAAGATTATCATTACTACGCCTATCAAAACTCCAATGCCCACCATTATGTCAAATGTATTGTGTACGACTGCAACGGGTGGCCAAGTGCTTTTTGGATAAGCCGCTAAAGAGTCATTGCTTGCTATGGCCCCATTAAAACTTCCAGTAGCAAGGAAACTCATCAAACCAGGAATGTTTATTGAGTCTACAGTCTTGTTGTTTACAAGGAAACCTCCTATGACTTCGGCAACGTGCGGGCCTGAATTGAAGTTCATTTCAAGAGCAGCGAATTTTTCAGGCTGATAAACCATTAAGTTCGTTATTGATTCTATCCCTATTATTACTGTAAGAATTATTGAAATTATAACGATGGCAGCGGCTATCTTTGCAGCTTTTTTGTAGTATTCTCTTTCCATCCCTTTTGTTTTTAATAGCTTATAGGCAAAGTAAGCGAGGAAAAACGCAGCTCCAGCGAATATTGTAGAACCGATTACATGCCCTATCTCAACCCATGTAGTTGGTGTATTCAGCACTGCAAAAGGATTCACATCAATTATTTTGCCTGTGCTCAGATAATATGGAATATTAAATCCATTTGGAGTATTCATAAATGCATTTATCATAGTTATGAAAACTCCAGACATTACTGCTCCTATTGCGATGAAAACTGAAAGCAACCAGTGCTTCATTCTGCTTTTGAACTTGTTCCAAAAGTATATGTATATCCCCAAGAAGATTGCCTCTGTAAAGAATGCAAATATCTCCATATAAAGCGGCAGTATACCAACCTGACCTAAAACTGAAATGAATTTTGGCCAAAGCACAAAAAGCTCTATGGCAACTACAACTCCGCTTGCAGTACCCACTGCAAAGAATATTATAAGCGCATTTGCGAGCCTTTTAGCAAGAACATCATATAGCTTTATCTTATATTTTATAGAAACAAATTCGGCTATGCTCATCATTATTGGCAGAGTCATGCCGACAGTAACCAGAAGTATATGTACTGCCAATGAGTAACCCATTAGACCTGCATCGAATAATACAAGATTAACCACTATACTATTAACTTTTATGGTTATTTACGGCTTTTGCTACAGAGTATAAGATTTAAAGACGGATTATACCGCTTGGATAAAGTATATTTTTATTTGATTTTGAGAGCCTGGCCGCAAGCTTGTTTGATTCAATAGAGAGGTGAACAGGGACAAGCCTCTTTGCATGGCTTTCTTCAAAAACATTCATTGTAGAACTGTAAGTCGAGTGTTTCCAAAAATCTGCTTCTTTCTTCTTTTCATCTGTATAAGTCATTTCATGCAGTAGAATATCTGCTTCTTCTGCTCCCTTTACTACGTTTTGGCTATAAGCAGTATCACCGCTGTAAAAGATAGTTTTACCCTTATAATCTACCCTATAACCATTGTCTATGACAAGATGCCTGGCTCTGAAAGGCATTATAAAATCATATTTCTTGTCTTCAACGAATTCTGCATTTACCTTAAATTCCTTTGGAGTTTGCAGCGTTTTAAGCAGCTTTTCAGTGTTATTTTTTATGCCTTCTGGCCCCAATACTATGAGTTTATTTTGCGCATTATGTATGGCTCTATACCAGAACAATTCCGGTAGTCCGCTGAAATGATCCAAATGCATGTGGGTTATTGCTACGATTTCTATTTTTCTAGGGTCTATGTTAAAATCAAGCAGAGACTCTACAGTATGGGGCCCAAAATCAAAAACTATTTTGTCATCCAATGCAAATGAAATGTTCCTCTCTCCACGTACAATATTGGAACTCCACTTGCCTAGAAATCTTAGATTCATTACTCGGTCAGTTCTTCCAGGCTTTTATCTTTTGTTTCAGGTGCAAGGAATACTGTAAGCAGAAGTCCTATTAGTCCTGCTATTGCAAAGAATAGAAGCCCATAACCTAAACCATATAATGCTACTATCGTAGGAAAAGTTGTTAAACCAAGTATGGCACCGATCCTGCTAATTGATGTTCCCCATCCCTGGCCTGTGGCTCTTATTGTTGTAGGGAAAAGCTCCTGTCCATAAACGAAATCTGTGCTTCCCATACCCCATGATTGTGTAAGCTCAAATAAGATATACATAGTTGCGATTACCGCACCGGTTATTCCTACTGCGAATGCGTCTTTTGGAGTGTGCATCGCTATTATTGCCAAAACAAGAAGCGAAACGAACATACCTGCAAAGCCAAGTATTGTAACTGTCTTTCTACCCCATTTATCTACAGTTAGTATACATAGTATTGAACCGACTATAGCTACTGAGGAAAAGATTGCTGATCCTAAAATTGACAAACTGTGGCTTAAACCTAAAAGTATAAGTATGGTAGGCGTAAAAAGCCCTATTCCATAGAAAGCAACGTCATAGAAAAACCACGCTAAACCAAAGTATATTGTATTCTTTATGTATTTTCTGTCAAATAGTGTAAAAAATGAAACCTTATTGTGAGTGGCTTTTAAAGCATCAGAACTACCTGTTATTACCTTTTCAGACTGCTTTGCCTTTTCCACTTGTCCATTGTTTGCAAGCCATCTTGCTGATTCTGGAACCTTTCTTCTAAGTATAAGTACGATTATTGCAGGTATGATTCCTATTGCGAACATTACCCTCCATGAATTGTTGCCTAATGGTAAAAGAAGGTAACCTACTACGAATGCAAAAGCTGCACCTACCCACCAAGCCATTCCGTCGCTTGCTAGGAACTTTCCTCGTGATTTTTTAGGGGTTATCTCAGAGATAATTGTAGCTCCTATTGCGTAGTCAGCACCTATTGCTAGACCTAATATTAATCTGAATATAAAAAGAGACCAAAAGTTAAACGATAAAGTTATTGCCGCTGTAAATATTATGAATATAACCATATCCCAGAGGTACATGAACTTCCTTCCTTTGATATCGGTTATATACCCTATTGATAATGCACCAAAAAGCATTCCTATCGTTGTGGAAGCGGCCATTAAACCCTTTCCCAAAGGAGTGCTTGCATAACTGAAAGCAGATAATGCTGTTATTATGGTTAAAGCTACACCTATTATTGATATATCGTAGCCGTCTAGAAAAGTACCTGCAACTGAAAGCAAAGTTATTCTGTAGTGGTTTGAATTTGTTTTAGCGTTATCTAAAACAGAATAAGAAACGGTCTTTGTGGCCTTTTGCTTCTTTTGCATAATTTTTTATGCCTTTATTAGTATTTAAATCCTATCTTTTTTGATTTTTACAAAAATATGAAAAACTTTACAGTGGTTGACAAATATATAGTATATAAGACAGCTTAGGATTTAAAAAACCGAAGTGGAATAAATTTTACTTAAGCTCAGTCTGTAAGGTTATCTATGCTTGTTAGACCTGTAAAAAGACATAAAAACGAAGCGGATAATATAATTAAATGGAGCAGAATGACCTTACAAGAAATGTCGTTGAATTAAGAGAGTCATTAAAAATATACGACCAGAGGATTTCCCAGCTTAAAGACACAATAAAAATGGTCGATCAAAACAATCTTGAAAAATACAAAGAAATAAAAATAGCACTGCAGGAGATAAACAATGAACTATCAAGCAGCAAAACCAAAATTTTTGAATTGGATGACGCGTTAAACAGATTGGAAAGACAGGCAGAGAATTACGCAAAAGTGCAGGATATAAAAGTGATAGAAAAATACCTCAGCTTTGTAGATCCTTCAAGGTTTTTAAATAAAGACGACGTTATTAAAATTGTAAACGAATACATGAACAGTAAGAAATGGAGCTAGGATATGAATTTAATGAATGCATTTAAGAAAAAAGAGGACGATATTCCAGATATAAGCTCTATGCTCAGCAATGGAATGAGCCAGCAAGATATTATAGATAGTCTAAGACAACAGGGCTACGACAGCACAGCTATAAAAGAAGCACTCATAAATGGGCTTAGAAGCAACAATGGGCAGCAAAACCAACAGAATGAAGCGCCTGCGCAGCCTGTACAGAGAATTCAACCATCTCAGCCGGTGATACAGAGCTCGAAACCGCAATATGAAAATACTCAAAATAGCATCAATAATCAAAACCTCGAAAGTATACAGCAGATTCTTGAACAGATAATAAACGAAAAATGGAAGAACTCCGCTTCCGAGCTTAATTCTTTGCGATCCAGCTTGAACATAAACACAAACTCAATAGAAACCATAAAAGATAACATTGAAAAACTAAATCAAAGGATAGACAGTATACAAAACACTATGGTTGGAAAAACAGAAGAGTACAATAAGACAATATCTGATGTAAATGTTGAACTTCAGGCCTTTGAAAAAGTTATAGACCGCCTGATACCAGCAATAAGCGACAGCATAAAAGAACTGAGAGATTTGGTAGATGACTTAAAAACGTCAAAGACCACTTAGTTTAAATATTAGTTCCCTTCTGTTTAAATATTGAAATAAAGGCCTGTTTTATTTTTAAATGGCATGTTAATCAGCAGGTGAAAATACAATGAGTAAAAAAAACCTTGATAAATTAATAGAGCAACAGAACGACGCAGAAATCGATAAATACATATCAAAGATTTTCAAGCTTTCGGCTGATATGAAGGAAAAAATGCACTTGGTTCAGGATTTCAATGGATTTAATAATTATTACATCTTTCTCTCAGATAATTTGGATTATGTCAAAAAAATTAATAAAATGAGCAATAAAGAAGTAGAGGTTTTATATTCTGCTCTAAAGCACCCAGTGCTTTTTGTAGATCTAAATTCAGACCGCTTGGATTACTTTTGTGAAATTTTTGACGGTTTAACGCCAGGATACGAATTACTTACAAAGAAAATGGAGAAGGGAGAAAATGACCGCTTATTTGAGCGTTATGCACAGGCTAAAAAAATAGACAACAAAAGAGATTTGGAATATGCCTGGATGTATCATATCTCCTATAAAATAAAAAAAGAGGGTGTTTTAGTTGTATACAATGGGGAGGAAACTCCGTTTGAATTTTATTTAGTAGAATCATCGAAACTAGGAAAAGACCAAAAGAAAATAATGGATTACCTTAATAAAATCGAAGATGAAGAAGCAGCTAGATTTATAAGTATTTCAGATAATTTTTCCATAGTTGATACTGAGAAAGGAATTGTTTATGCAATCGAAACCAGAAAAGACAAAGATGGAAAAGATAAATTAAAGTTTTCAAGCCATGAAAACAGAAAAGAGTTTAGTAACTTATACAAAATTTTGGATGAAGCAAACAAAAACCCAAATATAAAAGTGTTTGATTTAGACCAGCAAGATTACTCGCCTACAAAAGAAGCACCATCTGACATGTATAGGTGACATCCTCCCACCTCTAAAGAGCGTGGGCTTCCGCAGTTATTGACTGCCGAGATGGTTCCTGCTTCTCCGGATCATGGCTCGTAGACCTTACTAAGATTTTCATCTTAACAAGTTCCGCCGTCAGAGGATTCTCAACAGGCTTATATTCCCCTCTGTCCAAGGGTATTTGATTCAGTCTTATTTGCTTAAGACCGAAATTCCTTATGTTTATCGCTGCGTTTATATCCCTATCTAATTGTGAATTGCAACTTTCACATGCCCATTCTCTTTCTTTTAGCGTCAAATCACTGTTGACATGCCCGCATACACTGCATGTCTTTGACGACTTTTCAAACATTCCTATCTCTATCACGTTCTTTCCCTGGTTCTCTGCCTTGTACTTAAGGAACTGGAAGAATCTGCTCCAGCTCACATTGCTTATTGACTTTGCAAGGCTGTGGTTTTTCTTCATTCCCTTAATGTTCAATGTCTCTACTGCTATAGTATCGAACTGCTTGGTTATCGCTGTTGATACCGCTAAAGCATGTGGGTTTTCCCGCTCACCTTTGATAAACTTTTTACATTCAAGGCATCAATCTATCCGGAGTTCTTGGAAGCAAAGTTGCTTCAGCTACATTTTCAAGATTAAGCATCTGCTTTACTATTCTTTCTAGGCCCGTTCCAGAACCCCCATGAGGCGGAACACCATACCTGAAAAAATCTGTATAAAACTTGAATTTTTCAGGGTCCAAGTTCTTTTCCTTTAATTGCGATATAAGCACATCATATCTGTGCTCTCTCTGCGCCAAGGTTGTTATCTCTAATCCTTTGTAAATTAAATCTGCACGGTTTGTAACTTCTTTATTGTCTTCCTTTTTCATGTGATAAAACTGCGCTATTGACCATGGAAATTCCGTTAAGAAGAAAAAGTCGCTGTTGTATTTTTCTTTTACATACTGCCCCATTATTCTTTCTCCTTCTGGGTCAATATCCCCATCGTCCTTAAGTTTGTTACCGTATTTTTTTAGGATTTCGCTTGCTTCCTTTATTGTTATTCTCGGGAATGGAACTTGTGGATCATCCAATTTTATCCCGTAAAGCTCAAGGTCATTTTTGTTTCTTTCTCTTACTTCTTTAAAGATCCTAAGTATTAATTTTTCCATTACCGACATTACATCCTCATATGATTTTATGAAACTCATCTCCAGGTCTACGCTTGTGTATTCTGTCAAATGCCTTGAGGTGTGATGCGGCTCTGCCCTGAAAACAGGCCCTATCTCAAAAACTTTTTCAAAACCTGCAGCCATCATCATCTGCTTGTAAAATTGCGGTGACTGTGCCAGAAATGCTGTCTTATCAAAATAAAGAACCTGAAAAACATTTGCTCCTCCTTCTGTTGCCTGTGATATTATTTTTGATGAATGTATCTGATAGAATCCCTGGTCTTCGAAAAATTTTGTTATTGCGTTGCTTACAGTGCTCTGTATTTTAAAGATTGCCGCAGTCTTTGGCTTTCTTAGGCTCAAAAATCTGAAATCAATTTCCTTATCCAATGAAGACTGTACTTTTTCGCTTAAATTTAAAGGGACTGGCTGCTCTGCTGTTGTTATTATCTCGAGTTTTTCAGGTATTATCTCATACCCGTTTACTGCCTTTGCATTTTCCTTCTTTTCCCCAACTGCTTTGATTACAGACTCCGCCTTTATTTCGTTGATCTTTTCAAATATTTCTGGATTTGAATTCTTGGAGACTGTTACTTGGTACCTCCCGTTTATATCCCTTACAGTTATGAATGCTAATCCTCCAAGATTTCTTACATTCTCAGCCCATCCTTCTAGTTCTATCTTTCCGTTTTCATTGCTTATCATAAACATCTTTCTATCTTTGGATTAATAAATGTATTTCCCTATTTATAGCGTTATATCATACTGCGATAGATTAACAAACTTCAGCTCAAGCTTTACAAAAAGTTAAATTCTTTCCCAAATTACAATAGAGATGGAAGAAAGCATTGAAGGAGCTAGGCTGCATACCGCAGAGCACATGTTTGCAAGGGCCCTGCAAGAACAAGGATTAGACATACATGTAAGAAAAGCTGACACATACAGAGAAGATGATATCGGGAAGGTTTACATAAAAGAAATAATACCTTTTGAAAAAATAACTCTGGCTGAAAAGAGAGTAAATGAAAAAATTCTAGAAAATTTGGCTGTAAAAGAGGAAAATTTTGAAAATTTGGATGAAGCAACAAAAAATAACCCTAAATTAAGATTCAATGAAGACAGACTTGACAAAGAAAAAGAGGTCAGGGTCATATCTATAGGGGATTATGACTTTTCAGCATGCAAACACCTGCATGTAAAACAAACCAAAGAGATTGTAATGTTTACTGTAAAACGAATATCTTATTTGGGAGGTGAAACTGAAATAGAATTTTTAGCAGGGACTTATGCTTTAATGTTTTTGATGCAGATAAAAAACCAGGTGATTAACGCCGCAATGGAAAGGCATTTCATTCCTGAAAAAATCTTAGATTACATAAAGAATGAGAATGAAAGAACAAACGAACTAGAAAAGGAGGAAAAAGAAATTTTTTACAGGATTTTGGAAGAAAACCCGCAGGTTATACTACTGAAGGAAGTAAAAATATCAAAATTTTATGGAGAGCTAAACTATTTCATAAAAAACAACCCAGAAAAATGCGTTAACATAACAAATGGGAAACAGATAATAATCCTGAAAGGAAAAGACTGTACAAAGGACTTGCAATCATTCGGAGAAAAAATAAAGGGCTTGGGATTTGCTGGCAATGTAACAGATAATTCTATAAACGGGAAGATAGATGAAACAAAACTAAAAGAGGTTATGGATTTGTGGAAAGCTTAAATGATATCTCAAAAGAGATAGTAAAATGTACATTATGCGAGCTATGTTTAAAAAGGACAAATGCGGTTCCTGGAGAGGGAAACGAAAAAGCTGACATTGTTGTAATAGGCGAAGCACCAGGCAAAAATGAAGATTTACAGGGGCGGCCGTTTATAGGCATGTCGGGAAAATTCCTCACAAAAAACCTGGAGAGCCTTAATATAAAAAGAGATTCGGTTTTTATAACAAACGCTGTAAAATGCCGTCCTCCTAACAATAGAAAACCAAAAAAAGAGGAGTTAGATAAATGCCGTTCTTATCTTGTAAGGCAACTTTCTAGTATAAACCCTAAATTAATACTTGCATTGGGAACTTCCGCAGCAACTTCTTTAGGTATTGAATTCAAGCACTTAAGCGAAATAAAGGGCAAAGTTATTGATATCTCGTTAAATGGCAAAAAATTTAAGTGCCTTGTTACCTTCCATCCCTCTTTTCCAATGCGCTTTCCCTCGGCAAGAAAGGCCTTTCTAAGCGATCTCTCAATGGCCTTTAACTTATACAAAAATTTATCTACATAGTAATAGTAAAGTATTTATATGAACTTACTTCATAGTATATAACATGAAAGTAGCTAAAGATAAGGATAAAAATATTAACACGGGAAAAAACAGTAAAACCAGTAATAAAGCCGAAGGCCAACCTTCACAGAACAACACTAGCAAGCAGACTTTAGATGACCTAATTAAAGAAAACGGCGATTATTATAATGCATTAAACTCATTTGTAAAAACAATAAAACAATTTGAAACAAACCAGTATAACAATTTCTCTGATTTTGGGAGAAACTTTCTAGCAAGTTTTAACGCATACTTAAATAATAGCGCAATAAAAGATGAAGAGAAGAAAAGGAACCATTCGTATATCGCTGCTTTGGAGGCAGGATTGAACAACGCTTCTGTAGAAACTAGCAAGAAAAAGGAGTATATCCAAAGCACAATAAACCAGTTTACTCCTGCTTTGTCGGCTGAATATAACAAAATAAAAAGCACTTTAACCCCCGAGCATTATCATAATATGGCGCAGAGATCTTTGAATGACCCTATGATAATGCTTAACCCTTTTACTAACAATTTAAAGCAGGAACTTAGCAAAAACAATGCATATGGAAATAGCATAAAAACAAACGAGCTTTTAAAAGATATGGAAAATGACTTAAAAAATAATGAGTTTTCAAAGCTTGCAGACTACTTCCAAAGAATACCCTACAACAGAGATGCTTATAAGAAACTAGATCTTAATGACCAACAGATAGATACTTTAATAAGCAGCATGGACAAGACATTCAGGGATATATCTGAAGATTTAAAGCAAGATGATAAAAAGAGATTGATGGGGACTATGGCAAGTATAATATCAAATGAAAACAATACCCAGTTTTCAGATTCGGATAAAAAGCATGCTGCAAATTCATTCAGCAATGCAAATCCAGATCCAATGACTGGCCTTTATCTTGCTTTGAACTCATCAAGAGGTGCAATCAACCCTGGGAGCAATGGAATGAACGCAGAAAACATTGCAAAAATGTTAGGAGTTAACCCTTATTCAGCTGGTCCTGATATGGGGTTAGGTTATTAGGAGGTGTTTTATGAAAGTTGTAGGATTTGTTTCTGGAGCAGGATACAAAGCAATAAATACGAACGGTTCTGACGCAATAGCTAAAAGCTTTAATTACACCGAATGGAATGACACTAGAAAATACAACTTGCAGAATTTCACTGGTTCATTGCAAAGGGAAATGGGCACTGGTAATATTGCTGATTTAATGGCTTATAATGAAATTGCAAAAGTACAAGTGGCTTCAGAAATGCCAGGTGCAAAAGTTGTAGGTTTAGAAGACAAACTTTCTGAGATAAGAAGATTAAATCAATTGGAGCAATCTGGTTTAGAACCGCACAAGAACCTTGGCCCATTCAAGCTTTTAAGATATGAGATTGTAAATGCCGGTGCATTGAAAACATACGATGCAACAGGCAATATAAAAACACAAAAAATGTTCAGACTAAAGCTAGAATATGGTTACAGGCTTATAGATAGAAAAAGGGCTTACCACCAAAACATGCATGACCTGGCTTTGCAAGTACTGCAGAACTCTGCAAACAAAAGGATCCACTTTGGTAATTTGGATAGAAGATGGTTTAATGACAGGGTTTATGCTGATGACCTACAGGTAGAATTCTTTTCTCCTTATAGATGGGGAGGAAGCTATGATTACAGAAAGACTAACCTGAGAGATAATAGCGTTTTATACAGACACGGACTGGCTTACAAAACAATGGAGGCAATTTTTGGAGGAACAGTAAAAGGGCTTTTAGTTGGGCCGAGAATAAGTGTAGTGTCAACAAAGCCAATGCCTGAAGAGAGAGTAAAGGACTTAATGAGCATACTTGACCTTAAAGGAGCATACTCTATTGAAAAGCAGGAGGAGAACAATTAAATATGGCAAAAGGAAATAACCTTGAGAAATTAATATCTGAAAGATTAATCTCTGAGGGCTCAAGCGCCGTTTACTTTAGCCTTAATCCGGCTGTAACAAGCAATGAGCTGTGGACAAGAGAGAATGGGCTAGAAAAAAGCATAAGCACAAATAAACCTGGAGAGGCCGTTACATTAATTGGCAGGGCGGAAGGAGAAAAAGGTAAGGAATCCTACTTCCTTCACAGTGTTTATGAAATCATACCATTTTCTTCAAAGCCAAAAGTTAGGAAGGAAGAAGATAAAGACACCTTCAAAAAAGTGTATGAAAGCATGATACCAGGTGTAGCTTATATTAATCCCCTATCTATAGGTATAAACAATGAAGACTTCAATAACCTAGACAAAGAGACTGGGCCTGTAAAAAGAGGCAACAAGGAATTTCTTGGTGTTGTGAATTTGGATTATTTAGTTGGTTTGAAGAAAGGAAAGATAAACGCTTACTTTAGAAATGGTGCATACTTAATAAGAAACCCTTCAAAAGAAAATAAGCCAACTAGTAATTATAAGATACTGGATAACATAGGCCAGGGTGCGGGTATAATCTCCTCAAAAATAACGAATAAAATAGCAGATGCATATGGCTTTCCAAGGCCTAAGCCAGGGGACATAGTAGTCGGAGTAGGTTACTTTGAAGATACAATAATTAATTCAAAAATGGAAGAAAAGCAACCCTATGCGTTTTCAATGGTCGTATCTGCAATTGGAGACAGAGTGCAAGTTCCGCCTGACGTAATAGACAGCTTATACATAGAGGTTATTCTAGGTGTAGAGAATAAATTAGGAAAGAAACTTGTCTAAACGCTTAAAACCGTATATCCAATAATTAATTTATAGACTATTATAAGACTACAAAACAACAAACACAATCTTTCAAAATAAGCACCTTCTTTTATAATTATTTTAGGTTTATTTTACTACAGCCTTGTCACTGCTCAACTCTTTTCATCTTATAGTCTTCTAAAAGCCTTTTGTCTTCTATTTTAGTAGGCGAACCATCAATAGGGGATTCAAAGCTCTTAGTCTTTGGAAACAGTATAAAATCCCTTATACTCTGCTTTTCCTTCAGGATAGTAACAAAACGATCAAGGCCTATTGCAAAGCCAATATCTTCCGGAGCTCCAAACTTAAGTGCGTTTATGAGAAAACCAAAAGTATTCAAGGCTTCCTCTTCCTGCATTCCTATCATATTAAGTATTTTAAGCTGCAAATCTGCATTGTTTATTCTAACCGCCCCTCCTCCGATTTCATTTCCATTCAACACAAGATCAAACTGCCTGCCCCTTACTTTTTCAGGTTCTTTTTCTAACAATTTTATATCATCTGTAAATGGAGCTGTGAATGGATTGTGTGATGGATTTAGTTTTTTAGTTATACTGTCAACTTCAAACAATGGGAAGTCAACTACCCAAAGAAAAGAAAACTTGCTGCTGAATTTTCCTATCTTATCCCCTATTACCTTCCTTACCTTGCCTAATGCCTGTAAAAGAAGCATTTCATCCAAGTCAGCTCCAAATATTATTATATCCCCGTCTTTTGCCTTAAGAGCCGCAATTATCTCATTCTCTACATTTGACAGCGAACCTGCAATTGCCTCTGGTATGGATTTCAATTTTCCATTTTCAACAAAGAGCCATGTAAGGCCTTTTAACCCGTTTCCCTTTGCAATTTCTATCACATTAAGCATGAAATCTTTTGTTATTCTTTCAGATTTCCCATAGTCTGCTTGAAATGAAGCTGCCTTTACTTTACCTCCGCTTTCCAGGACTCTTTTTATAATATTATAACTACTTTTTTTCATTGACTCTGTGATATCGATTATCTCATAGTCGTATCTTAGATCTGGCTTATCGCTGCCGTATCTTTTTATGGCTTCTCCATACTGCAATCTCTTAAAAGGTAATTTTATGTCCTCATTCATTATTGATTTTAGTATCTTTTCTATAAGGCTCTCTATCAAAGACATAATATAGCTTTCATCTTTAAATGAAACTTCCAAATCAAGCTGAGTAAACTCTGGTTGCCTGTCCTCTCTTTGATCTTCGTCGCGAAATGCCCTTGCTACCTGAAAATACTTATCCAAACCTGCTATCATTAAAAGCTGTTTATATATCTGCGGAGACTGCGGCAGAGAATAAAACGTTCCCTTTTTAATCCTAGAAGGCACTATAAACGGCCTCGCGCCAGTCTCATAAGTATCCTTTACCAAAGTAGGAGTTTCTAGCTCAAGAAAGCCATTGTCCCAGAAAAACTGCCTTGCTAATTTAGTAACCTTGTCCCTAAAAACTATATTACTTATCATCTCTGTTCTTCTTAGATCTAGATATCTGTATTTTAACCTTAAGTCTTCTGCCGCAAGGAACTTGCCTTTTTCATCGGTTATTTCAAATGGCGGAGTTTCTGCTTTGTTTATTATAATCAAGTCTTCAACTATTACTTCGAACTTCCCTGTAGGATTTTGTTCATCGATAGTTTCTTTGTCTCTCTCTTTGACTAAACCCTTTATTCTTATAACGTATTCCCTTCCAAGGGTCTTTGCCTGCTCTAAAAGATCGCCGTCAAAAACTGCCTGTGCTATTCCAGTTCTATCTGCTAAATCAACGAAGAGTTTTCCACCATGGTCTCTAATGTATCTGCACCACCCGTTCAAAGTGACCTCTTTATCGACTAATTCTGCAGACAAATCACCGCAATATGCATCCATATCCTTAGTTATTTAGCATGCTTTTTATTACTTTCTTTATAAAATCTGCAGCTTCCTTCCCGCTAACATGATATTTTTCCTTTACTTTCCCTATCATAAAACCCATTGCCTTTCCATCATTAATTCCTCTATCAAGTAAGCTCTTATCTAAAGAAAGCATCTCCTTTATACCTGCCTCAATTTCCTCTTCATCTGCCTTTTCTTCATATTTGCTTGTCCTGCCAAGAAGCTGCAGAAACCCATCCTTCTCAAGCGAGCTTATATCCTGCTTAATCATCTTCTTAAAATCTTCCTCAGAGTAATCATCTATACCAAAAGATGCGAGCTTCTCTATTAAAGAAACGCCTTTTTTGAATTCATCTTTACTTAGACCGATTAGCAGCGAAAGATTTTTCTTATTAAAGAGTATCAATTCCCTTATTGTTTTTTCGTTATACTCCTGCTTGTATGCAAGTTCCTTTGCTACGCTGCTTGCTATTACTGCTTTTTGTATTGATAATTTAGTAGTGTCATAAAACGTTAAATCAGGCTCAAAAGTGAAGCCGTATTCTTCTTCCGTTTCCTTTTCCCTTGAAGAAACAGTTTCGTCTGTATCCTCCTTGTAAGACCTTGTTTCGGCGTTTATTTCCTTACCCTCTTGTATAAGGGAGGACTGCCGTCTTATCTCATATTCTGCTGCGGCAATTAAATTTCTAACTCCAGTAACGTTTTTTATCTCTACTCTCTTTTCTGCCAATGATATGTTTAGGTCTGTCTTTAGTTCCTGGTTTATGTTAACCCCTTGATAGTACAGTATGCTTCTTAATTCCTCTATGAAACCCTTAAGCTCATCTAGGCTTGTTATATCTGGCTCTGTAACTATTTCATTTAAAGGCACTCCTGACCTGTTAAAATCTATTAAAGAGTAATCCTTTTCGCGTATTATCCTTGCTGGGTCTTCTTCTATCTGAACCCTTCTTATTCCTATCCTTTTACCGTTTAAATTTACATAGCCTTTAATTCCTACTGCGCCGTCTAACTGCGTTATCTGGTATCCTTTTGGTAGATCGGGGTAAAAATAGACTTTCCTAACAAACCATGTTTTTTCATTTATTTCACAGTTCAAAGCCTTTGCTATACTTGTTGATATCTCCAAGGCCTTTTGATTTAAAACAGGTTTAGCGCCTGGTAAACCTAAACATACTGGGCATACGTTTGAATTAGGCTCTTCCTGATTTTCATAAGCTAAATCCGAACAGAATAACTTTGTTTTCGTAGGCAACGCAACATGCACTTCCAGCCCAATTTTCATCAGCTTACCTCCTCCTTAAACTTGTACTGGAAATCATTTTCCCATTCTGATAAAAAATCTAAAAGAGAATAGTCATTAAAATGATCTGTTATTACCTGAGCACCAAGAGGCATCCCTTTTTCATAAAAATACGGAAAGGACAGGTGTGGAAAACCACACAAATTTGGCGGCACGGTAAGCATGTCCATTGAATACGCTTCTACAGGGCTTATGTCTTTTACTTCGCTTATTTTTGGTGTAAATATGGGCATAGTTGGCATTATAATAAACCCATCTTTAAGAATTTTATCCATCCTTCCTATTATTGCATGTCTGATGGCAAGCGCCTTCTCATAGTATTTCTGCTTTATGCTTTTGCTCCTTATGAATGTCCCAAGTATAACCCTTCTTTTTGCTTCTTTCCCAAACTGCTTCCTGGCAGACATAAAAAATTCATTGTAATTCAATGAGAAGTCTTTGACTTTGAAGCCGTATTTGAATCCCTGGTATTTTGCAAGATTTGTTGAAGCCTCAGACATTGATAATATATAGTAAGCAGGAACTGAATACTCCAGATAATCCATCTTTACATGCTCAATCTTATAGCCTTTTGCGGATAATTTAACTAGCAAATCTTCAAACCTGTCCTTTATTCCTTCATTAATCCCGGCCATTAGATTATCAATCACGTATAACTTGTTTGGTTTTTTATTAGATATTGCAGTTGAAAGGGAAGTGGTGTCATTTGGATCACTGCCAATTGTACTTTCCATTACTTCTCTTATGTTATCCGCACTTTTCCCCATGAAGCCTATTTTATCCAGAGAACTTGCATAGTCTATCAAGCCATACCTTGATATTACACCATAAGTTGGCGTTAAACCTGCCACTCCGCAGAAGGAAGCAGGAGCAGATATTGAACCGCCTGTTGACTCTGCAATTGAAACATGTTCTTTTATTAAAGCCGTTGCTATTGCACTGCCAGAACTGGAACCTCCCGCAACATATTCTTCATTAAATGGGTTCTTTGCAGGGTTCTCTGAATTCAAACCAAAACTTCCAAACCCGAATTCGTCCATGTTTGTTTTGCCTATTACTGAAAATCCGGCCTTTTCCAGCCTTTCAATCGCCGTAGCATTGAATCCTGGTGTATAACCCTGTAATATCTTAGAAGAAGCCGTTGCCGGCATTCCCTTGACGCAAATATTATCTTTTACGCTTATTATCTTTCCATTTTTTTCTTTTTCATCTATAAAATTAAATGCATTTAGCTTTTCGTTTGCCTGCTTAAGCCGCGAAATAAAACCTTTGTATTCATCGTCTTTCAAACTAAGGAACTTGCCAGTCATATTTTCGGCCCCAAAAAATAAAATCTGTAATTTTCCCCATTGTAAAATACATTCTCGATTTCATTCTTATTTTCATTGCTGTCATCTCTAAGTTTCTCAGGAATTTCAACTGAGTGAAACGCAAGCTCTTCATCGTTTAAAGAAACGTCTTCAAGTTTGTCAAAAAACCTCAAGATATCGTTTATATCCTTCTCTATATAAGCCGATTCTTCTTCGTCTAAGTCTATTCTAGCAGTCTTTAACAACCTGTTAAATTCATCTTTTTCCATGGTTAAGATACAATACTATAATCTACAATATTAAATAAAACAAACTGTATAAAAGATAATGAAAACGCTTGTTATAAAAATACATTTTGAGATGGATAGAAACACAAAAAAGGAAAGCGCATCGCTTCATAAAATCTATAAGTGGGCCGATGAAATTTTCAAATCTGGTTATACAATTTACAAGACAAAAGGAGTGTGGAATGGAAAAGCTACTGACAGCTTCACAATAGAAAGATACGAAAAGAACCTTAAATTAGCGGAAGACAAAAATTTTATTAAGAAATTAAAAAGACTGAAAGAGGAACTTAAACAGGAAGAGATAATAATAACTAAGTTTATCGCGGATATGGACATAATCAAATAAGTTATGTTAGCTATTTTAACGACAATTTTCTATTAAACTAATGCAAAAAAAAGTAGAAAACACGATATTGATAGCTTTGTTAGTGATATTTCTACTTTACTTTTTGTTTACTTACAATCTTTCTCAGGCGATAAGGGACCTTGAGAGAATAAATCTCAACTTTGTACCATATATAGTATTAGCTTGGGTATTGTTTACTGCCCTAAAATTTTTGCCATGGGAACTGACGCTTAAAAAAGTCAGGATAAAACTGCCTCTGCTTAAAAGTTTTCTTTTGATGTATGCATTTTTTGGTCTTGGAATGGGAAGCGCGGGAATCGGGCAATTCATACCCTTAAGAAAACTAGACAACTTCAAAAAGAACGCTAGGTTTTTTTCAGTTAGCATAATGATTTTTTTGGGTACAACTGGAGGCATATCCGCAATATTTCTTGCACTTATCTCTTCTATACTTCTTTCTAAGTTTATACTATACTTCTTATTCATATTTGCAGCCGCTTACATATTCATAACTATACTAGGATTCGAATCTCCATACAAGAAGTTTATCGCAACAATAAAAAACAACAAGAGACTAAAAGCCTCAAAATCAATAAAAAAAGGGCTAAAATACATAGAGGGGATGAGAAAGCAAAGAAGCCTCATGGCCCAAAGATACCTTATATCTGGGATGCTGCTCTTTATACCCTCATTAATATCAGAGGCATTGCTTTTAGTCTTCATTCTTGCTGCATTCAATGTTAACATCTCGTTACTGGCAGGAATATTTATTTTTACTGTCTCGGTGACTATAGGAGGGATATCTTTTCTACCAGCTGGCATGGGCGTGGAGGATATATCTTTAGTAGCACTTATGGTCTTATTTAACGTACCTGGAGTTCTGGCACTTGCTAGTCTGATAATATTCAGATTTCTAAATACCTTAATGGTTATATTAGTAGGATATGCTATGATGGGTTTCGTAAGTTTGGATAAAAATGTTAAAAAGCTATGAAAAAGAAAATAAATGTTTTGCTGGTTTCAGTAAGTTTTGCACCGAGAAGCGGCTTAGGCATAATAGAACACGGTGTACTCTTCTATAAAGGCTTAAAAAAATACGCTAAAAATATAGATGCAAAAGCTTACAGTCTGTCAAACAAACAATTATTTGACCGTATTAACAAAACAAGTAGAGCAGCCACGTTAGATCAAGATCTGGCAGATAGCTGGAAAAAAGGAAAACCAGATATAATTCATTACATGTCACCAGGGGTATTTATTTCCAGTTTGGTTCTTAAGCCAGTATTTAACATTAGATCAAAACAGATAGTATCTGTACATGATTTAGACATGTTAAAAAAAATACCAAAGATAGGCATAGACAACTACATAAACAAAGCTACTGTAAAAGGTTACATGTCCATTCCGGTAAAGGCAATGAATAGATTTGTACACGCTATGGAAAAAAGAGGGATGCTCCTTACAATTAAAAAGGCAGACCATATACTGTGCGTTAGCGAAGATACTCGCAGAGACCTTATAAATTTAGGCGTTGAGCCCTATAGGATATCCGTGATATACAATATAGTAGGAAAAAACTTTAAGAGACTCAGAAAAAAACATAAAAAAGATAAAATTATAATAGGGCATCTTAGTAGTTATGCTTACAATAAAAATGTAGAGGTATTGATAAAAGCCTTCAAAAAAGTAAAATCGGATAAATTTGAACTGCATCTTTATGGTGCCAAATTACCATTTGAAATATCTGATGACAAAAGGATAAAGTACTTCGGCTATACTGATAACACAGTTAAGATGTACAATTCGTTCGATGTGTTCGTTTTCCCCTCTCTTTGGGAAGGATTTGGAATGCCTGTGATGGAGGCTAAACGCTGCAAGGTTCCTGTGATAACGTACAAAAAAGGAGAACTGCCAGACATAGTAAAAAGAAACACCCTACAGTTTAAAAACCAAGAGGATTTGACAAATATGATAGAAAATATGAGATGGAAAAGGATTGATTTAAGTAAAGCTTACAATGACACAAAGGAATGTGAAGAAAAGGTTATAATAAAAAAAATTGAAGATATGTACAAAAAAGCAATGGAGGAAAAATAATGCTAATAGGAACTTCAAGCTCTGCTCACCAAGTTGAGGGAAATGACAAGAACACTGATTGGTGGCATTTTGAAATGAACAGGAGGTTACCTTATAAATCTGGCAGTGGGTGCATGCAGTACACTTACTACAAGAAAGATATACAAATAATGAAGAAACTTAAGCTAAACGCTTACAGATTTGAAATAAACTTTTCTAGGGTTATGCCATCTCCTGGGATAATAAACATGGGCGCAATAAAATATTATAAGAACCTTATAAAAGAGCTAAAAAATGCCGGTATAGAACCAATACCGACACTATGGCATTACACATTGCCGCTTTGGTTCTACAACATACATGGATTTGAAAGGAGAGAAAACTTCACATATTTTATAAAATACGTTGACTCTCTCCTTAAAAATGACCTGGATGTTAAATATATTCTAACAATAAACGAACCGGTTATATATGCTTCCAAAGCGTACTTGTCAAGGGAATACCCTCCATTCAGAAGATCTTATATAATGTTTAACAGAGTATTGAACAACATACTTTTACTGCACAACCAGGTTTATGATATATTAAAAGCAAACGGCTACACAGTATCATTTGCAAATAATTTTATGGAATTCAAAAGTGATGCAATATTTTATCCTGTAGCAAAATCCTTGGATTATCTTTTTAATCAGAGGCCTCTGCTACAAACAAGGTTTGATTTCATAGGGATAAACTATTATAAGACTATAGACGCAATGAGATTTTTAGCATCAAAAATAAATAAAAGCAAGAAAAAGATTTGGTTCGTGGATCCTAGAGGTATAGGTAGAATAGCGGAAAGAGAATACAAACTTTTTAAGAAGCCAATTATGATAACTGAAAACGGAGTAGATACCTTGGATGATAATTATAGAATAAAATTCATAAATGAACATTTCTCGGAGCTTATGAAAGCAAAAAAGAGCGGTGTTCCAGTATTAGGTTATCTCCACTGGTCTTTTTTAGATAACTTTGAGTGGAACTTTGGTTATAACAAGAATTTTGGGATAGTAGGCTTTGATAATGAAACAAAAAGAAGGATAATAAAGCCAAGTGCATTTGCACTTAGAGATATCGCTTTGAAGTATGGAAAGCAAAGGTGATCACTTCTTTTTGCTTTTTCTTCTAATTGACTTAAATTTAAACTTGAAGCGTTTTGTAAACAACGCTGAAACGGTGGCAAAGAAATAAAGAAGCCCCGTTTTTATAGCGCCTTCTTTGGAATGCCTTCGGTATGACATCCTAACATGCTGTTTTATCATCTTAAACTTACCAATCTTTCTAAGTCTTGAAAAGAACTCCTTATCTTCTGCAACGTCAATATCTTCATTAAATAAACCCGATTTTTTAACGGCTTCTGCTCTACAAAAATCACACCCATAAGCTGCAGGCAGAAATGTAAAAAAACTTACTCTTTTGTATACATAAATCAGCTCATTGAGAATCCTAAATTTTACTATGTCCCTCTTTTTAAGGTCTTTTAGACTAAGCTTTGACCTTGGCTCCATGCAGACAACCCGCTTGTTTTTATCATCTTTAAATGCCTTTACTACCGATTTAAAAAGGTTCTTTTGAAGGATATAATCCGCATCTATTAATGCAAGAATTTCCCCTTTTGCTTTTTTTATACCTGCATTTCTTGCAGAGGATACGTTTGTTTTTGGTATTGTTACAATTTTTACGTTAAGTTTCTTCAATATATTTGGTGTATTATCAGTAGAAGAGTCAGCTGCTATAATTTCGTAGTTTTTGTATGTCTGCTGTTTTATTGACTTTATCAAGTCTGAAACATAGCTTTCCTCGTTATATACAGGTATTACTACTGAAATTAACGGCATCCCTTTCATATTATAAACATCTTTAATGATATAATTAGTTAAAAACTATTTGTTTTAATTAAAACCCTGTTAAGTAGTAATAAACAAATCAAAATAAGTATTTATCCACTAAAATCCAATTTAAAAATGGGTGGTAGCATGGCATATACATTTGAATGCAAGGATATAGGAATGGACTGTGGCTTTAAAACCAAAGCGAAAACTAAGGAAGAGCTCCTGCCAAAGATAGCGCAGCACGCTAAAGAAAAACATGGTATGGATCCGGTTCCCCCTGATGTTATGCAGAAAGTTCAGGCTGCAATAAAAGAGAAGAAAGGCCTCTTCTAAACGCTTATATTTTTGTTTTATTTTTTTAATACAATTTTTCTAACACTTCTTTAGTGAATTCTTCTCTGTTTTTAAACGGAGGGTAAGATGCAATATATTTTATCCAAGGATGATGCATTAACTTGCTGTCTTCCATTATTATATATGTTGGTTTGGATAGATGAACCGAATTATAAAAAAGCTCCATGGCTGTGCCTACACTATTTTCAGTCATTATTGCAAGTACGCCATCACACCTGTCTATAGCCTTTAGATCCCCTTCTACTATAGATTTATAGTCTGAATCATCTATGTAATTTTTTCCCCCTTTTAATTCTGTTGAGTCATTTATATAATTATCAAAAAATGGATTAAGTAAAGTAATATTATATTTTTTCTCCACTTCTATCTCCCAATCCCTTATCTCATTCCTAGCCACTGTCGGATGCGCTAGATAAAATATCTTTTTACCCTTAAAATCTGATATTATCTCATCAAGATTTTTTAAGATAACCATTTATTGACATTTAAATGGTACAATAAATACTTTAATTCGCATTATACAAACAAAAAGTAGTTTAATTTTACCTATCAAATTTCTCTAAAATAGTATTATATAGCCATTTACCATAGATACAAGTTAATTCAGCAATGAGCCTCAGTTTGTTGCTTTATAGATAAATAAGGGTTATTCTTGACTTCATGAGCACCTAAAAAGCACGCCCCATAAAGTTTTGCCCCTGAAAGATCTGCTCCTAGAAGATTTGCTTTAGAGAGATTTGCTTCGAGGAGGTTTGCCTTGGAAAGATTTGCATTTCGAAGGTCTGCTCCTGATAGATCTGCTTTAGAAAGATTTGCTTCGGAAAAGTCCGCATTATGCAGATGCTCTTTAGAAAAACCTTTTTTGTCTTCTCCAAGTAAATCATATAAACTTAAAGGCTGCAAGGGTATCTTAACTCTCTTATATTGTGCTTCATTAAAGTTTTCTCTAAGTAATCCCTCCACTTCTTCTACTAGATATGTATTATTGGGCATGTAAGGTATACAAAAATAATATGGTTTGTTCTTGTACACATGTAATCCAACATTGTCTAATTTCTCGTTCCACTGCCCAAACTTAAATTGAAACCCATCGTAGGTCTTTGAGTCTTTATCTAGAACTATATACATCTTTGTATCGGATTCCTCCAGGTCTATCTTCATTTTTGAGTCTTCATAACCTTGTTTTATATTCTTTTTAGAAAAAAGATTCATAGTCAAACCTCCATTGTATTAAAATAACGAGAAAGTATCTCTTATAAATAGTTTATAATTATTACTGAGAATGTTAATAGATACCTATTAGAAGAGTTTACTTTTTTATATATGCTAGACAGAATCGTGTTTTTTAGGGTAATACAACATTTTTTAATGGTACAATTATAAAGCCATCGAGATATCTTCATGCTCTCCCCCTGAAATTTCACCGTGATTGCATCTCAGATTGTTCTTTAAGCTTTGCAATTTAATTCTCTTCTCCGTCTTATACGGCCTTTGCAGCTACTGCTGATTCTCTGGCTTGAAAAAGATCAGCGTTTACTTCATGCAATTCTATCTTTTTTATATTAGATGTATTAAATTTATACTTAATAGCTTTTGTTTGATTTACTTGAATCCAATATACGGCAAGAGTCACTGCGCATAAAATTATAAACAATAATCCTTCAATAATACTATGTTCGAGGTGGAAGCAAGAGGTAAATTAACTGTAAGCACTGCTGAGATAGTTAAAAGATTTAAAAAACTAAATGCCAGATCTCTTGGCAAAACCAGGAGATTTTCATTGATTTACTTGAGAAATAAAAGCGCAGACAAAAATAACCATGTTGATCTTCGGATAAGAGTTACAAATGGCAAAGCGGAGATAATATTAAAATATGGAAAATGGGGGGCGTTTGACAGCAGAGAGGAAGTATCTGTTCCGATATCCGTTAAGGACTTTTCAAATGCCGTAGAAATGCTAAGATTGATCGGTTGGACACATGGGGTAATAAATGTCAATGATCGTTATAAATTCAGGTATAAAGGAATAGAATTTGTGTTTGTAGACAACGGGGTTGCAACCTATTTCGAAGCCGAGAGGCTTACAAAAACCAAGGACAAAATAGTAGAAGAACGCAAGTATATAGCAAAAATATGCAATGAACTTGGGATAAAGCCTTTCAGTGACACTGAATTCTATGGTCTTATTGATAAAATAAATAACTCTAAAGGCATGCGGTTCAATTTTGACAAAGAAAATTTTGAGGATATAAAGAGGAAGTTCAAAAAGTATTTTTCTACTAAGAAAATTTAATTAAATGTTTATAACGTTTTTGTTACTCACATTAGGAGAAATAATTTTCTAAAGTAACATAATCGTATATCCTTAAATTATGAGTTTTCAAGCTGGCTTACCTTGATTAGGCTACTTCGGAAGATTTCTGAGTCTTTTTCAGCTACTATTAAAATTTCTTAAGCCTATAAATACACCTCCACATTTACCGCCGTCACCCTTGATCTTAATTTGATAGTATAGTTTTGTGCTGGCAAGTAAACAACATTATTAGCTTCACAAGAATAGCAGCGCCCCATTCCGTAGTACTATTACTAAAATAGATTTTATTATTCTGTCCAACGCATGACAAGTTAAATTTGCCCCTTCTCCTTTGGAATACCGAAGACTACATTCTACAGACTGGGGAAAACGTTGAGTGATTGAAGAATGTGAAGTTGTGTGTTAAGAGAGGTATATGTATTGCACCCCTTAAAAACGATGGGGCAGCCGGGATTTGAACCCGGAACATCCAGAGCCCAAGTCTGGCATCATAACCAAGTTAGATCACCGCCCCATACAAGCTAAAATATAGGAATACCTATATAATAAGTTATTCTATACTATGATATCTTAAAACTTTATAAAATTAAATTTTAAACTTAATATTTAATTCTTCTCTTGCAATTGCACTTAAAATTAACTCTCCTAATTTAACTTCCTTCTTGTCTATCTCTTGAAATTCATAGAATTTGCCATTTCTTTTTTCAAAATAGAAACTAGCTCCTGAAAAAAAGGTTATTCTTTTAGAGGAGATATAAAATTTATTTATTTCGGATTTCACTGGCAAGAAATATTCTATAGAGTTGTTATACTTATTACAAACAGAGCAGTTTCCAGCTTCCTGAGATATATCCTCAAGATATGATTCGAGCATTCCGTTTTTTCTCTGATTACTTAATTTCTCTAAGTCTGAAACAAGGATATCCTTTCCAATAAGATTTCTAAGCCTAAAAAGAGAATTTAAGTAATCCTTGTCCGTTATTTTTTCAAAATCTGGCAGTAATTCATATCTTTCAAAAAGCCGCGAATCTAACGAAACCTGCTCCTTAAAAGTATTGGAAAGCCCCTCGAGATTTTTTGTATTTGTGGTTATAACCTGTTTTAGAAGTTTTACTTTGGTGTTATAATCATTTACTGCCATTTTAAAAATTGAATTTAGATCTATATATAAATTCCATTTAGTTATTGGCTGTTGACCGACCTTAAATAACGAATATAATTGACTCTTTCCCAATTATAAGAAGTACTCAAGTAATGTATTAAATTTGCTGCATTTTTTAGCTGTTTTTTATTCATAATTTCGCAGTTATTTGAAATTATTTTATAAAAATCCTTTAGATTTTCTTCTTCTGAGACTTCTGGTAGATTCCCAAATTCATAATCTTGTTTTAATTCTTTTACGCCATAGATAAAGGATAAATTCTCTATTACTTCCTCGAGTTTAAATTTATCTGTAGAATCCAAGCTTTCATTTAAATCTTTAACGAAAGTTTTTAAGTTCTTAATAAAATAAGGACCATGGTTTTCTTTACAGCTAGTATTGAGCTGGAATATATCTGTTAGTAACTGCCTTCTAGAGTGAGAACAATCGTCTGCTATCTTAGAAAGCAAACTGTTTTCTAGTTTATTTTTTATGTAAACCATCAAAAACTATGAATAAAACTACTATTTAAATTTATTCTTTGTTAATTATTACTAAAAATCACTCCATGTTTGAGAAATTTATTATATTGTCTTCGTCCACTGTTCCTAAGAAAACTGCCCTGCAGCAATATCTTTTTATCCCCAATTCATCAAGAACTTCCTTAGGGGATTTCTCAGCTATCTCTGCCTTGTACTTTTCCCAGTACTGCGACAAAGGTTTTCCACAACTGTAACATCTCATTGGTATCATATCATTTCTATAACTGTAACTGTTCTCGTTATACCAGGCATTTTCCTTATTTTCCTAACAAATTCCTGTATATCGTGTGTTGTCTTTGTATTTATAACAAAAACCGCATCGTACTCTCCATAAACTTGAAAAGCCTCATTAACTTCTAAAAGTTTTTTTACGTTTCCAAAAGTTTTTTCAGTCTTTTCAGGAGCAATATTAACTAATACGATGGCTTTTACCATTTGTATCTAATATCAAATCAAGATATTTAAGCTTTATGTAACCTATATTGTAAGGTGATATGATAGTAGTAGACATAGAAACATCAGGAACGAGCCCTTATAAACACTCAATACTAAGCATAGGCGCAGTTGATTTTTCTAACCCAGAAAGACAGTTTTATCAAGAATGCCAAATTGAGAAGGACAAAGAATACACAGAAGAGGCTTTAAATGTAAACGGTTTTAAGAAAGAGGAATTAACCGACCCTAAAAAGAAAACCTTGGAAAGTGTTTTAAACGAATTTATAGTATGGATACAACCGGTGAAAGATAAAACTATTGGAGGGCATAATGTAAACTTTGATGCCAACTTCCTTAATTACTCTTTTAAAAAATACAACATAAACTTCTCGTTTGGTCACAGAGTTATAGATACTCACTCTCTTGTTTACGCTTCTTTACTGTCTAGGCATATTGACCCGCCAACTAAAAATGAAAAGACTGATATAAACTCAGATTATGTTTTTAATTATGCTGGTTTACCTCCTGAACCAAAACCACACAATGCTTTAAATGGAGCAAAAATGGAAGCAGAAGCCTTGTCAAGACTTATATTGGGAAGAAAACTTTTAGATCAATATAAAAATTATGAAATACCGACATACCTTTCAAAAGTTTAATATTAATTAAAATAAAGATATTTATCTATCTATATACAAATTCGTAAAATGCGGTCATAGTATAGTGGTAGAACATCAGCCCTCCAAGCTGAGAACGCGGGTTCGAATCCCGCTGACCGCATATCTCTTAATTTTTATTTCAAGCTTTTTATGAACTAAACCGATTAATAACTGTGCTAGCGACTAAATCAAGGTAAATGCTGATAAAATACACTTATAATAAAATTATAAAAAACTTTGTTAAATATCTAATGTTGGTTTTTAAGTTCATTTAAAGAAACTAAATCCATTATCGCTTTTGCTGCAAGTATTTCGGTTATATTATTATCATTTAATGGTCTTGTTTCCATTACATCCATCCCAACTAAAGCAGAATTATGAATTATATTAGAAGCATACCTAAGAAAATCCTTATAGAGGATACCGTTTGGTTGTGGAGTACCAACACCCGGTGCTATGGAAGGGTCAAAAACATCCATATCGATACTAATGTAAACTTTTTTACCTCTTAAAAGATTAACTAAAGATTCAATATTTTTAGAATCGGATATTTTATCGGAAGGTATAACTAAGAGTTTCCTTTTTTCTATTTCTGCTTTTTCTTCCAAATTAAAACTTCTTACTCCTACAATAGAAACATTATTTCTTAGATTGACTAACCTTGAATTACTAGCATGGTTTATCTCAAGTTTTAAGAAATCCGGCTTGAAATCGGTGTGTGCATCAAATATAACAAATTCAACATCTTCTCCAAACGCTAATGAAGCCCCGTAAGTAGCTGTGTGCTCCCCACCTATTAATATTGGTATTTTACCAGATGAGATTATATCTGAGGTACTTAGATTTATTATTTCGACTGCGTTTCTTATATCTCCACTTAATTCAAGCTCATTTAATGTAAATATTTTGTCTTTTAGTTCATACCCCACTTCTGAATCGTAATTCTCCAATGAACGAGATGCCTCAATAACAGACCTGGGTCCAAATTTAGTTCCCTTGAGGTAGGTAGTAGTTATATCAATAGGAACAGGGATTACAATGTATCTTGCATCATTAAAGTTAACTACTTCCTCCAAAAATGAATCTCTACCTTCGTTTAATAACATATAAACCTCAAAACACTATTGATTTTTAACACTTATGTTTTTCTGCTCATTGTACATCTCAATTATATCATTTACACTATTTGCATCTTCTGCTTTCTTATCTGTACGTATAAAGGACACCGCTCTAGGAAATCTAAGCGCATAGCCTATTCCATCTTTCATACCTGCAGTGTGTGTCGGACTTCTTGTAATTTCATCTGCTTTTACTGCTATTACATATTTTGGGACTACCCAAACATCTGGCTGCATTATACTGTCAACTCGTGCCGGTTTAATATCAACTTTTATTTCATTTAGTATCTTAAAAAGCTGCTTAAATTGCTCTTCAGAGAAACCAGAACCTACCTTTGTTATGCTCTTGAATTTGTCCTCCTTTGAATCATAAACCCCAGCTAAGACCGCCCCTAATCCAAAACTAGCTCTTTGCCCTCTTCCTTTAAAATACCCTAAGATAACAAGGTCTATAGTGTCATTCAATTTGGATTTGTAGGAACGTTTCATCTTTATCCAATTAAAGTTTCTTGCGCCAGCAGAATAAGTAGAATCCAAACGTTTTGCTACTATGCCTTCCAAACCTTGTTCAATTGTGAGATCAAAGAATTTATCTATATCTTTTTCATTGTCAGTTATTATCATTTTTGTCTTGGATATAGTATTTGTATTTGAAAACAGCTTATCCAATAGTTCTCTCCTTTTTGTATAAGGCTCATTTATCATGTTTTTCTTGTTGAAAAGCATTATATCAAAAACAAAAAGCCTCAATGGCAATTCTTGAGATATTTCTTCAACATTATGTTTTCTTTTCCTTTGTATTGTTATCTGGAAAGGATATAAGACGTTTGTATTTTCATCATAAGTTAAAGCTTCTCCATCTATTATTAAATCCTCACAGTCTATCTTTTTTACTTCTTCCACTACTTCAGGCATAAAATGCGTTATATCCTCTAAGTTTCTAGAAAAAACCCTTACTTCTTTGTCTTTCTTATGAACCTGTGCCCTGAAACCATCTAACTTCTGATCAATTGCGCATTTCCCCATCTTTTCCAAGATTTCTTTTGAAGATCCTAACCTTTCAGCTAATGCAGGTCTTATAGGTTTCATCGCAGCTATCTCAAATTTATTTATACCTTCTTCTCCTTTTGAATAGAGGACCTCTGCTACATAACCAAGATCAGAGCAAAGATTAAATGCCCTTTCTATATTAGCTTTGAATTGCCTGCTTCCAGTTCTTGCCTTTGATAAAGCTTCCATTATAGTTGCTTCTCCTACACCCAAACGTAATTTGCCCATTACAAAGCGAATTATGAACTTAGATTCTATTGGAGAAGTACTTGCTATCAGATCTGACAGCCCTTTTATTTTCTCTTCGGTGCTTCCTTCGCCGGAAAACTTAGATATTTTTAGAAGATTACCGTATACTAAAGTAATATTTGTTTCCGAAACCTTAGAATTATTTGATTCCTTTTCCGCCACCTCTCCCAAATCACCAACTTTCTTGTACTCTTCTAATATCTTTGAGCTGGGTTTATTATATGCAAGTGCTATGGCTTTTTCCACCATTTTATCGGCTATCCCCAACTGAACGTTATAAAATGGAGGTAATAACTGTTCCTGTATAAAATTTACAGTATAATTTATTTCCTCTTTCTTTGTCTTTAAGAAAACCTCTGAAAGGATATCTATCATCTCAAGTCTTTTTGACGTCTTCTCTAATTTAAGCAAGTAATTACAAAGCTCTTCAAATAACATAATATCCTTATTATTTCTATATTTTTATACCCTAATAAAAATTTATTTTAGGTTACTAAAATTATTTCTATTTAAGCTACGCTTCCAAAGCTTACGGAAGGCATTACGCCGTTTGGCGGATAGGCACGG
>DAPE01000001.1 GCA_002502045.1 Candidatus Parvarchaeota archaeon UBA573
TTTCTTCAGTAGATATGCTGTAAGTCTTTAAACTAATTTCATTAGAATTATTGATAAAATCAGCTAATTCTTTTCTTTTATCTTTATAAGTATATAACAACATAAGAATCTGGTTTATATTTAACTTCTTAGCTATCCCATATCTCTCGGAAAGATATTTAGAGACTATCCTTTCTTTGTTGTTTATTAAATCATCGAGTTTTCTCTTTCTTATATCAGTGAGATTTTTGTTTTCAAGCAGGTCTAATGCATCTGTGCCGATTAAGTTTAAGATTCCGCAAGCGGCCATTACACTCTCTCCGCTTCCTTTTACTATGATATTATATACTCCATAAGTAATATCCCCTTCAGTAGCTATATTCTGTAATCTATACGCAATAGTCTTTGCAGTATCCTTGCCATACCTCCTTATTGTCCTTGCAGACTCTTTTACTATAGTCCCGTCCTTTGTGTTTCTTGCAATAGTATCCAGTGACTGAGCAATACTCCTTGTTATAACCGGATCATACTTCATTAATGTATTTGCAGACTCTTCTACTGCAGTCTCATCCTCAGTGTATGCTGCAATTTTCGTTAATTCGAAAAATCCATACTTTAATCCTTTACTTAGTATCCTATCCAAAGACATTATCCTATCAGCAGCTATGATTTTATTCTTGTCTCCCGTATTTTCTGCAACAATAACTAATGCACCAACAATATCTCTTTCTCTATTTTTATCATATTTTCTTACGGTCTTTGCAGACTCTTCTACTACAGTCCCGTCCTTTGTGTTTCTTGCAATACTGCCCAAGTTATAAGCAATATTCTCTGCATTATCTTTACTATACCTCCTTATTGTCTTTGCAGACTCTTCTACTGCAGTCTTATCCCCAGTATTTCTTGCAATAGTATCCAGTGACTGAGCAATACTCCTTGTTATAACCGGATCATACTTCATTAATGTATTTGCAGACTCTTCTACTGCAGTCTCATCCTCAGTGTATGCTGCAATTTTCGTTAATTCGAAAAATCCATACTTTAATCCTTTACTTAGTATCCTATCCAAAGACATTATCCTATCAGCAGCTATGATTTTATTCTTGTCTCCCGTATTTTCTGCAACAATAGCTAACGCATCAGCAACCTCTAACGCTTGATGTTTACGATACCTTCTTATTGTCTTTGCAGACTCTTCTACTGCAGTCCCGTCCTTTGTATTGCTTGCGATGTCATATAATCCATTAGCAATATACATTGCAGTACTCTTATCACGTTTACTTATTGTCTTTATAGATTGAAGTAATGCTCCTTCACTTTGGGTATATAATATAATTCTAATTAGAGCCGCGGCAGTATTTGGGTCTTTTTTAGCTGCTAGTTCTTCAATGATCTTTCTTGTGGACGCGCTAAAGTTGTCTATATCAGTAATACTTTTTTTACTAACTAACTCTTCAAGCTTCATAATATATATAATTGGAGAGAAGATATATATAAATCTAACTATTCTTAAGTAGAAATTTATAAAAAGTTATTGAAAGTGGAAAAATATTTAATTATTTTGATTTTCTAAAATAATATTACCTTTTTTAGCTATTTTATAATAAAGGGTCATTTAAGAGTTTTATATAAAGATATTAATCCTGTGGGTTGTAACTAATATTATGCAGTCTTTACAGGGATTTTTTAGTAGGCACGCAAAGGAATATGCTAGCAGTGAGAGTCACATACATGGAAAAGATCTAGATTTGCTTATTTCTATGTTAGCTCTGAAGAAAAACTACAAAGCATTAGATATTGGTACTGGCCCTGGATTTGTTGCTTTTGAAATGTCAGAAAAAGTGGCAGTTTCCGTAGGTTTGGATATGAATGAACATATGCTGGATATCGCAGTTAGAAAGGCAGAAGATGACAATAAAAGCAATGTAATTTTTGTAAAAAGTGATGCTTTATCCATGCCTTTTCCAGATAATGTTTTTGACATAGTGTCCTGTAGAAGGGTAGCACATCACATAAAAGACAAGAAAAGGTTCATAGAAGAAGTATGGAGAGTCCTTAAGAAGGGAGGGAAATTTGGAATAACCGATTTATTAAAGCCCATGGGTGACAAAAGAGACTTATTCAATAAATTTGAGAAGGCAAGAGATAACAGTTACATAAGCTCCGAATCGCTGGATTACTGGTTTAAGCTATTAAAAGAAAACGCTTTTCAGGTTGATAATTTTAAGACGTTTGAAATGAAGGAAACCTTTCAATCATGGTTATCTCCTTTAAACGAAAATAGCGTAGAAGGCAGAAAAGCAAAAAGGATACTTACCGATAATGCCAGCTATTTTAAGGATGTTTTTGGATATGATAAAGAGAGCGGATATTTCAACAAGTCCAGAATGGTAATAATTGCTAGAAAGCCGGAATAAAAAGACAAAGGTATAATTTTTAAAAGACAGAAATAATTAAACTACTAATGATAATCGCATTGCTGTCAGCCAAGCCTATAGAAGAAGAAAAGATGAGGCACATTATATCAAAAAAACTAGATCTTATAAACAATGTTCAGATAGCCCTAGATAAAAACGATAATTTAATCCTTTATTCCGTAGATTTTCCAAAGTCTCTACTTTCAATTCTTTATATCCTTTCAGTTTCAGATTATGTTTATTTCTTTGCAGGAAGCGAAATAAATGCATTGGATGCAGAACTTGCGCTTTGTATTGAAAACTCTGGTATAGTAGAAGGTTTGATACTTAAGGATGATTATTCTGATATTACCTCATTTGATCGTTTCTTTGATAAATACAAAATAGGGAAGTTCAAAAAATCAGATTTAGTTTCTATATCTATAGAAAGACAAAAGGAAAAAGAGAGGGATTTTAAGTACGTTTCAATAGACAAGCATTTTATAGTCAAAGGGATAGGCTCCGTTATAATAGGTTTTGTTTTAGGCCAGCAGATAAAAAAAGGGGAAAAGCTCCTTCTTTTGCCTTCATTGAAACAATGCAGCATAAAAAGTATACAGATAATGGATGTAGACAATGATTCTGCAGAAGCAGGCTCTCATGTCGGACTTGCTCTAAATAATGTTTCTGAGCAGGATCTTTCAAATAATTATGCAATATCCTCAATAAGCAAATTAATTGATACTGTGCAAGTAGAATTAACTCTCTCTGCTTTTTATAAAGAAGACCCATTTTCAAAGCAACTTTCATGCTCATTTTTTGGAGAACCATTAAGTCTTAATCTCTCTAAAGGTGAAAGTTTTGTGAAGGCTCACTTCAATAAGAAGATACCAGAAATAAATGAGTCATTTCTGATTATTGATTCAAGCCTTGCTATAGGCAAAAATAGAGTAGTGGGTAAAATTAAGCTTATAAAAAACTAAAATATATCCGGAACTTTTTTCAGTGTTTTATAATAGTCTAACGCGGCCTTTATGCCTTCATCTGCATTTATTTTTGTAAAAAAGCCTAATTTTTCTTTGCTTTTTTTAGTATCTGCTTGTACTATGTCTACGTAATTTTTAAGAGGGTTTTCTATGTTTTTTGTCTTTATCCTTTTTCCCATAATACCCCCGACTTTTTCTATCATCTCATTAAATGAATAGGATATACCGGTTCCAACATTGAATATACCATTCTCTTTGCTTTTAGATGCAATTAAATTTGCAGACACTACATCTGAGATATTTACTAAATCCCTTCTTTGTGTACCTTTCCCATATATCATTACTTCCTTATCAAGCATGCCTTTCCAAATTATTTGGGATACCATATTTGCAAATGTTTTTTTACTTTCTTCTCTGTCTCCGTATACACTAAAATACCTTAAGCCACAATACTCTAATCCATACATCTGACGGAAAAGATCTGCAAGTCTTTCCATAGGGTATCTTGCTTCTGTATAAAAATCTTTTACTTTTGGTATTACCTCTTCGTTATGTGGAGGAGGATAACCATTGTATATTGAAGAGCTGGAAGCAAAAACAAGTTTAGACTCGTTTTTTATGCAGTAATTTAATACATCTATAAATTCTGATATTGCTTTTCCCACTAAAGTGTTGTCTTTTCTGTAAATTGGCGTAGAAGAATATATGCCAGTATGAAATACTATATCCGATTTTCCAAGTTTAGATATCTCTGAAGAATTTCCCTTAAGGAACTTTATTTTATTTTCTATATTTTTAAGATTCTTTTTATCTCCAGTGCTTAAGTTATCAATTACAGAAACAGAATAACCTTCTTGCAAAAGTCTCTCAACAATATGGGAACCAATAAAACCGGCCCCACCAGTTACTATTGCCTTCATATAATAATTATGAAATTGCAATTTAAATGCATTTCATTTGTTCTCTTTAATGTAACTTTCCAAATCTTCAGCGTTTATCATTGGCTTTTTTACCTTGTTCATATCATCTATTGCTATCCTTTGGCAGGCAGTGCTTACAAAAGCGTCTATTTCTCTAAATTCATTTAATCTTTCAAAGTTTATCTCATCAGCCAATACAGAATAAACTTGTTTCCCTTCCTTTCTAAGCTTCTCTTTTAACATTTTCGATCCATAAGTCTGTCCTGATTTAGTTGACTCAATAAACATTACTTTTTTTGCAGTTAATACAGCTCCAATGCCTTGCATTATTCTTTTGCGGTATTTCTCTGCAACATCGGCATTTATTATTTCAATGTTTTCAGTCTCTGGATCTGCGGTTATAACAGCTTTTCCATATTTAAGGGGTATACCTAAAACATGAAACATCCCTTGTTCAAAGGCCAAGGTTGCATCACAATCATCACAGTCTGCAGCGTAAACATCACAACCTAAAATCTGTCCCGGGTACATTGCTCTGTAAAGGGACTGTTTTACTACAAATTCTTTATCTTTTACTCTCTCTTTAAAATCATTCATTTGATCTATAAATTGTATAGCTGCAACAAGATTTATTTTCTTATAATCTTTTATTTCAGCATAAATCCTTTTTACAAATTCATCACTTAATTTGCCTTTAAATCTGGATTCAACAAAAATCATTTCCATTTTATCTCCATCTCTTATTCATTTAATAAGCTATTTATGTATATGCAAAGCTATTTATAAATAACAGTTATATCTAATAAAGTCTATGGAAATAAAGATTGTAATAAATGATCCAAAAACCGGAAAGTCTTTCAATAAGAGTCTGGACAGTGAGAAAGCAGATCAATTATTTGGTAAAAAAATAAATGAAGAATTTGACCTTTCATTTGTAGGTTTAGATGGTTATAGTGGAATAATAACTGGCGGGAGTTACATGACCGGTATGCCAATGTCAAAGAATTTGGATGGATCTGGACTCAGAAAAGTGCTTATTGGAAAAGGATTAGGAAATAGACAAGATATACGAAGAAGGAAAAGCATCGCCGGTAATACCGTTGGGCAGTTTACTTCTCAGATTAACATAAAAATATCAAAGTACGGAGAAAAATCTTTGGAGCAGTTATTTACACCTTCTAATGGTTAAAGATATAACAATCGATGTAGTTGGTAATTTCGCCGATGGTAAAACGACATTAGTAAAGGCGATTACTAGTGAGTCTACCTTAAGGCATAGCGAAGAAAAAAAGAGAGGCATAACTATAAGGTTAGGTTATGCACATTTTCTTATATATAAATGCGATTCATGCGGTTTATTCAGCAGATCCAAAAAATGTGAAGCATGTAAGTCTAATGCAAGTCTATACTATCGCGTATCTATCATAGATTCCCCAGGGCATAAGACATTAATGACCATAATGCTGAGCGGTGCAACTTTAGTAGATGGCGCAGTTCTAGTAATAGCTTCTAACCAGAAATGCCCGCAACCTCAAACACAGGAACATGTGGAAGCACTTAGGATAATGGGGGTTAAGAACATAGTTGTAGCTCAAACCAAAATAGATGTCGTTGGGAAAGAACGTGCAAAGGAAAGTTATAACGAGATAAAAGAATTTATGTCAAAAAACGGCTACTCTGATGCTAAGATTATACCAGTTTTTGCTGCTCAAGATGTAAATATTACACAATTAATACAAGAAATAGGCAGTTTCGACGTAAACAACAGTTCAAATGAAGAAACAACCGAGATGGTAGTTGTAAGGAGTTTTGATATAAATAAACCCGGCGCAGAAATAAGCGAACTTAAAGGAGGCGTATTGGGAGGGGGGATAAAATCCGGTTCGTTAAAGGTAAATGATAATGTTTCAGTTTATCCAGGAGTTTACATTAAAAATTCATGGAAGCCATTGAAGACAAAGGTAATAAGCATACAAAGCGAATTTGGTTCTGAAAAGTCGGCTTCAAGAGGATTGATGGTTGGTGTAGAAACAGACCTAGACCCTTCTTTAGCAAGAAGAGATAATCTTTCTGGATCATTAATTGTTAAGGGTGACAGTACTCCTTTGTTTAAAAATAGAGTAGCAATAAAATACAAAGAAATCCAAAATAAATTTGATAAACCTTTGCAGAAGAACGAAACAGTATTATTAAATGTATTGGCCTCGAAGGTTCTTGGAACAGTAGTTTCTTATTCTAATAATGGGCTTATTTTAAACTTAGGAGCTTCATCGCTTCCTTATTTTGTAGGCGAGCTCGCCATACTTTCAAGGAAGCTTAATAATGTCTGGACTATAGCTGGCTCTGGAAATATATATGAATGAAGTAGTTATAGATACTAACATAATGGTTTATTGTTTTGATAATAAGCTGGATTTAAAAGTTTTGCTAGATAATTCTCTTCAGGAAAACTTTTCTTTGGTTACAATAAAAAAATGCATGGATGAGCTCATTCAGATTAAAAGACAAGATGTGCATAAGTTTTTTCTTTTTTATGGTATTAAAATAATTGATTTTAATGTATATAAAAACACAGATAGCAGTTTATTAGAATATTGCAAAGGCAAAAAATGCTTTCTTTTTACAGAGGATAAAGACTTAAGGAATAATGCAATAAGACTTGGAATAAAAACATTAAGTCTTAATGGGAGGTCAGTAAAAATCACTGGCTAATAGGTTATAAAATATAAATGCTTATATATCTATAACTTTAAAAAATAGGATTATGGAAAATGATATAATATTCGTGGGAAAGAAACCAATAATGTCATATGTAATGGCAATACTCACTCATTTGAATTCTGGAAATAATCAAGTTGTAATAAAAGCAAGAGGCTCTTCTATTTCAACAGCTGTTGATATCTCTCAGGTTACAATGAATAAATTTATGAAAGATCTTAAAGTTTCTCGTATTGATATTGGTACTGAAGAACTTGCCGATAAAGAAGGAAAGAAAAGAAACGTTTCATTTATATCCATCGAGATGAAGAGGTAATCATGATAAAGGAAAATGATTTTGTAATGATAAATTTTGTTGGTAGGATAACAGCTACGAATAGAATATTCGATTTAACGGATAAAAAAGTCGCTGATCAAGAGAATATAACTGGAGATTATAATTTTTCCCCAGTGCTTGTTATCCCCAGTGGCAATTATGTTTTAAAAGCAATATCTGATTCTCTAATAGGTAAAAATGTTGGAGATAAATACTCAATCATAGTCCCTCCAAAAGATGGATTCGGTGAGTTTGATAAGAAACTTATAAAGACTTACGGAATTTCAGTTTTTAGAAGCAATAATATTAATCCCTCCGTAGGAGATATGATATTATTGGATGATAAGATGGCAACAGTTTTAGCAATAAACAGCGGTAGAGTAATGGTAAGCTACAATCATCCTCTTGCAGGCAAAGAATTAAAATATGAAATAGAAATCCTCTCTATAATAGAAAATGATATTGACAAATATTCAGCAATATTTCAGCATTATACTGGTAAAGCACCGGAAAAAGTCGATGTTGATGGGGAAAATATAAAAATATTCACAAAAGAGGAAGCCAAGCCATACATTAAAGATAGTATATCTATGGATATAGCCAAATACATAAATAAAAGTCTTAAAACTGATATAATAAACGATTAGTAGATATTTATATATAATCAATACTGATTAATTTATTGAGGTAATATTATGGATGATATGCAAATGGATAATTCGCTTAGTCAAGGTATAAAAGGAGTAAAATACGACTCTAGCAAGACAAAAGAGTTTGACAAGTCCTTAGAAGAATTAATAGCGTCGAGAAGGGCAAATATAAAGGTAGTGGGTGTCGGTGGTTCCGGAAATAATACTCTTAATAGAATGTTTGAAGTTGGAATAAAAGGTGCTGAATTTATAGCGGTAAACACCGATGCAGCAGATCTTTTGTGTACTCCTGCAGATAAAAAAATACTTATTGGTAAAGAATTAACTAATGGTTTAGGAGCAGGAGCAGATCCATCAGTTGGAGAAGCAGCAGCAAAAGAGCAAGAACAGGAAATTAAAGAAGCTATTCAAGGTGCAGATCTAGTTTTCATATGTTGTGGTATGGGTGGTGGAACTGGTACCGGCGCAGCGCCAGTAGTTGCATCCGTTGCTAAAAAAATAAATGCATTAACAATTGCAGTAGTTACTTTACCGTTTAAAGCTGAGGGTAGAAGAAGAATGAACTCTGCTGTTACCGGTGTCGAAAAACTAAAAAATACAGTAGACACATTAATAACGGTCCCGAATGAAAAATTAATGGCAATAGCACCAGGCTTGCCTCTTCCTATAGCATTAAAGATAGCAGATGACGTGCTTACAAATGCAGTAAAAGGGATAACTGAATTAATAACTAAAGCAGGACTTATAAATGTAGATTTTGCAGACGTAAAAAGGATTATGTCCAATGGAGGAGTTGCACTAATAGGAACTGGAGAAAGTGATGCTAAAGATAAAAAGCTTGAAACAGTAGTAGAAAAAGTTCTTAACAACCCTCTTATAGATGTAGATGTTTCAACTGCAAAAGGAATGCTTATAGACGTGAGTGGTGGGCCTTCACTTACACTAGAAGAAGCAAATAAGCTTGTGGATTTGATCGGCCAAAAGTTGCCAGAAGACATAAACATAATTTGGGGCGCGCATATATTCCCTGATTTAAAGAATACTGTAAAAGTTCTGGCAATAATAACTGGCGTGACCTCTAAACAAATAAGTGGTAAATCTATCGCAGAAGATCAACAGCTTAAGGAAAAGAGAGAAGTTGAAGATGAATTAGGGATAACCTTTCTAAGTTGATTATGGATGAAAATAAAAGTCTTGCAGATGCTAACTCTGGTAATTTAAATGAGAACGATAAAGCAAGCAATACAGTAAATCCAGTGGTTAATCCTATAACTGAAGAAAAACCAAAGGAACAAGCTTTAGAAAGTAAAGATACTCAAACTAGTCAAAAGGCGGCTGTTCAATCTACGGTTACAAGCAGTTCAAATGAAAATCATAAATATGAAAAGCCAAAAGTAAAGAAAAAAAGATTTCATTTATATCATGTTAAAAATCTACTTAAAAAAGCACATCCTCTAAATATAAAGGCAAAATTAGAGCATTATAGATTTGAGTACAGTAGAATACTACATTTAGCTAGAAAACCTACAAAGCAGGAATTTAAAGAACTTTCCATAATGGTTATAATTGGTACGTTTATAATTGGTATATTAGGTTTTATAATACAAATGATAATCCAGGTTATTTAACTTTAAATTAATATTCTTCGTCAGTTATATTATTTTTAAGGGATTATATTTGATTTTAGATAGGGCACATATTCTATTAGTATTCTATATAATTACAAATCAGAACCTATAAATTAATTGAAGTTATTAGGATAATATGTCACAAGCTTTTAAATTTAAATTAATTCAAGGGAATAGGCAAAAGTGTAATAGTTATAAATTTTCTTCAAACAAAGAGAATGCAAGCGTTTCAGTCGACAAAAGCGTATTGAATATAGTTGAATTATTTAGAGGAGAAACTCCTAGGGCAAAATTCATAAATGACTCGCTTAAGCGTGGATTGGGTTTATTTGAAGCAGTATGGATATTCAAGCGGGAATTGCTTGAGTTAAGTATGCATAAAAAGGTTATTGCAAGAGTAACTAGAAGTTCTATAAAACCTATACATAAACATGCTGGTTTTGTCGAGATAACACAAGAAAGTATAGAGTTCTATAATAAAAAACTTGATAAATCAATTATGAGTATAAACAAAAAATCAATATCTGAAATAATTGTTGGTTATGATAAGTTGTTTAAAAAAGAGTTTTATTCCTATTCCCCACCATTACGTTTTGTTTTCAATGGAAGGACTATTTATCTATTTTTGCGGTTGCCTGGTGAGAAAAAATTTAAAGGCGACGATAAACTTTTTATCGGGCTTATAAGAGATTGATATGGCCAAAAGCGTTGAAATAAACAAAGAAATAGAATTTAGGAAATTATCTTCTAATAAGAATGGGCTTTCTGAAAAAGAAGCGGAAGAAAGGCTGAAAACTTATGGGTATAACGAAATAACAAGCAAAAAAGTCAACCCTATAAAAAAATTACTCTTAAAATTCTGGGGCCCGATCCCTTTGATGCTTTTTATTGTAATAATAATGTCAGCTTTTTTAGGGAGGTATACAGATGCTTACATAGTCATCGGCCTTCTTTTGTTTAATGGCGCTGCAAGTTTTTTTGAGGAATTTAAAGCAGATAACACATTAGAACTATTAAAGAATAAACTTTCTGTAAACGTAAATGTGCAAAGAGATAATGAATGGAAAAAATTACCTTCTAAATTTCTTGTTCCGGGAGATATAATCAGAGTAAGAATGGGAGATATAATCCCTGCCGATTGTCTTATAATAGAGGGGGATTACCTTTCAGTTGATCAGTCAATGCTTACGGGAGAATCACTTCCTGTAGACAAAAACAAAGGAAGTACTTTATTTTCTTCTTCAACTGTAAGAGAAGGAGAAGCAACGGCTTTAGTTTTAAAGACTGGTAAAAACACCTCCTTTGGTAAAACAGCAGACCTTGTTAGGATAGCTGGTGGAAAAATGCATTTAGAAAATGACATTTTAAGGCTGCTAAAATATCTTATCTATATTGATTTACTACTTATTGTCTCTGTTTTTATAACGTCATATCTATCCCATATAAACCTACTTACAATAGTTCCCTTCTCTTTGCTTATTCTCTTAGCCTCTGTTCCCGTAGGTTTACCTGCGGCATTTACAGTTGCAATGGCATACGGTACCGAAAGGCTTTCATCAAAGAACATATTAGTTACTAAGCTTGAAGCAATAGAAGAGGCTTCTACAATGAATGTAGTTTGTCTTGATAAAACCGGCACAATAACAAGTAATCAGCTTTCAGTTTCTGAGCCATTTGGATATGGCAAGTTCTCAATGGAAGACGTCCTTTTTTATGGGGCCATAGCATCTAAAAGAGAAGATAATGATGAAATAGACAATGCAATTATAGAGGGACTAAAAAAATACGACACAAAAAATTTAGAATTAGATTATAAACTGATAAAATTTATTCCTTTTAGCCCTTCTACAAAAATATCTCAAGCAGATATCCTGCTTAATGGAAAGAAAATGTCTGCTATAAAAGGTTTTCCGGAAATTGTAATAAAAAAATGTGGTTTAGATGCCTCAGAAACAAAGAAAATAAATGCTAAGATAAAAGAAATGTCTTTAAAAGGATATCGTACTATAGCAGTCGCCGCTAGATTAAGTGATAAAAAAGCATGGGATTTTGTAGGTATAGTACCGTTAAATGACAAGCCCAGAGAAGATAGTAAAAAACTGATAGAAGAACTTAAAGGCCTAGGCATAAAAACGAAGATGCTTACTGGGGATAATATCGATACGGCAAAGGAAATAGCTAATGAAGTAGGAATAGGCGATAAAATACTTGATGTTAAAACATTAGAGGGTTTAGACGAGAAAACTCTTTCAAAATTAATTATAGAACATGATGGCTTTGCAGGAGTATTTCCAAAGGATAAATATACTATAGTAAAGACCTTGCAAGATGCTGGTTACCACGTAGGTATGACCGGAGATGGAGTGAATGATGCTCCTGCATTGAAACAAGCAGAAGTTGGAATAGCCGTTTCAAATGCTACAGATGTAGCAAAAAGCGCGGCGACAATCGTTTTGACTTCTCCAGGAATAGAACCAATAGTAAATGCTGTAAAAGAAAGTAGGTCTATATTTGAGAGAATGATAAGCTACACATTAAACAAAGTAACTAGAATCTTTCAGATAGCATTCTTCCTTTCTATTGCGTTTATAATATTGAGGTTCCTGCCGATAAAAGCTGTACAACTTATTCTTATGATATTCTTAAATGATATAGGAAGCATAGCTTTGTCAACCGACAAAGAAAGTTACTCTAAGAAACCTGATTCTTGGGATATAAAAGCGATATTCTATGCTTCGATACTTTTTGGAATAATGGTAATATTTGAGGTGTCTATTCTTGCTTATTTTGGTTTGTTCTATTTCCACTTAAATCACGCTTCTTTTGAGACATTTCTATTTGTTGCGTTTATGTTCTCTATAGAGGCGCTTCTTTTGTCGATAAGATCAAGGAAAAGGTTCTTCCACTCCAGGCCAAGTATACCTGTTTTGCTTCAGATAATTCTGGCAATTACGATAACCGCTATAATAGCGTATTTTGGCGTTTTAATGTCAAGCATAAACCCATATTATATCCTATTTATTGGAGTAGTTGCTGTGCTTTTCCTAGTAATTACAGACTACATAAAAGTATTTGCTTATAAAAAAGACAAAGAGTTCTCACTTCTTTGATACCATGAAAACAAATAGATACTTAATATTCTTATTTTCTTTCTTATTTTCTTACCTAATTTATTTTTTATTTCATAGCTACAATCAATTCTATTATGCAGTGCCAATTGCAGTTTTTTCTTCTCTTATTTTATTAACTTATACCTCAGACAGGGAGTATTTTTATTTAGTATTAGCTGGCTTAGCAATATTTGTTTTTTCCGGGTTAATACCTATAAATTTTTCTCTCCAACTAATATCATTAAGCCTATTAATTCAGTTTTTGCTTAGAAAGGACTTATCATTAAAAACTTCTAATTTTAGCAGCAAGCTAGAAATAAGAAGAGATATAGTCCAAATTGTTATAGGCGGGATATCACTATTTGTACTTGTATTTCTCTATAAGCAGCTGCTTTTAGGGTTAATTCTATTTGGTATACTTGTAGCCCATATTATGCTGGTCTATGGTAAGAAAATTAAAAAATGGTTAAATTTATTAGAAAGAGAAGGCGTAATATTTGGTTCTGGAGCCATATCCATGGCGGTCGGCGTTATTTTATTGTTAGGATTAATAAATCATCAAAATTTTCTTTTTTTTAGTATGTTCTCTTTGCTGATTTCTGACCCAATTGCTACAATAGCAGGGTTAAAAATAATGAAGAAACATGGGAATAAATCATTTATAGGGAGTGCTGCCTTCTTTATTTCTTCATTAATTCCTGGAGTAATAATTTTTGGTGTATATGGGATTATTTTTGCTTTTGTATTAATGCTTGCAGAGAGATTTAGCCCAATTGATGATAATGTTTTTATAGCAATTATCGCAGTTTTTTTATCGTTTGTTTTTATAATATAGTTTAAATATAATAATCTCAATAAAAAGTAATGTCTGGTATCTTTTCAAGTGAACTTTTTGTTGAATTCTCAACTATACTCATATTTTTATTAACTATCCCACTAGCGGCTTTGATGACTTATAAATTCTTTAAGAAAAAAGGAAAAAGCCAATTAGCTTGGTCTATTGGACTTTGGCTGTTTGGTGTAGGAGTTTTACTTGAAATTCTTTTTTCATTTGATTTTTATAATGCTTTTTTAATAAAGTTTTATCTTGGGTCAGTGGCTTTTTTAGTTAGCTTTTTAGCTTTTGGGTCCGCAGGATTACTAAAGAATAAAAAAGTCTTCAATTATTACGGGATATTTTTTATTTTATCAGGAATATTTGTTATATATTCTCTTGTAGTTTCTACAATAGGAAATGTACTTACCAATTATGTTGTTTTTGGAGTACTGCCTCTTTTAGTAGTAATCTCTTCATCGGTAATGACTTTTCCAGCTGCAGGTATGCTTATAGCAGTAGCCGTTATTTCATACAGAAAAACATCAAATAAAAAGATGCTTTCTATTATAGCAGGAGTTATAATCGTAAGTGTAGCAGGATCATTGTATATTGCGCATTTTCCAACATTCTTGTATTACTCTGAGTTTATTGGGATATTACTCCTTTGGTTGGGTTTTATTTAGTTTTTAGTTGCTAAAAATTTAATAGGAAAATATAAAAGCTTAAAACAAATTAAATTAAATGCCAGTAAAGTTTATAGTCGTTTTAGGATCAATAATGAGCGGATTGGGTAAAGGAGTTGTTGCTTCTTCTATAATGAAGATATTAGACATGTACGGTTTTAGAGTTCTACCAATAAAATTTGATGGCTACTTAAATTATGACTGTGGTACCATGAATCCGTACCGACATGGTGAAGTTTTTGTATTAGATGACAAAGGAGAAGTAGACATGGATTTTGGTACATATGAACGGTTTCTTAATAGAAGTCTTACAAGCAGTTCATCTATAACTGGAGGTAAACTTTTTGGTGGCATAATAGAAAAAGAAAGAAAAGGAGAGTATCTAGGAGAGGATGTTCAGGTTATACCCCACCTTACAAACGATATACAAGGAAAAGTAAAGAGTTTTGCAGAAAAAAATAAGCTGGATTTTGTTGTAATAGAAGTTGGTGGAACAGTAGGAGATATTGAGAATGGTTATTTTATTGAGGCAATGAGGCAGCTCTCGCTTAAGGAAGAAGTTATATTTATTGATGTTACTTACGTGCCAAGATTAAAAACTGTCGGTGAACAAAAAAGCAAGCCAACACAGTCAGCTTTTAGAGCTTTAATGGGAATGGGCATAATACCAAATTTTCTTATATGCAGAACAGATGGGGAAATGAGTGATAGTATTAAAAAAAAGCTTGCGATGTTTACAAGTCTAGATGAAAGTAGAGTTATAAATGATCCTGATATGGATTCTCCGTACCAATTACCGCAGTATCTGATAGATCAGGATTTTGACAGGATTCTTTTGCAGGCATTCAATTTACGGAATAAAAAAATAAAATCAGAAAGACTTGAAAAATGGAAGAAAAATGTAGATAAGATAACAAGCAAAGATGGTAAAGCCGTTATTATAGCAGTAGTAGGAAAATATATAGAATTGAAGGATTCTTATGTAAGCGTTAAAGAAGCATTAATGCACGCTGCAGGAAAACTATCAATTAATCTAGACATAAAATGGGTAGAATCTGAATTACTTGAAAAATCAGATTCATTAATCCTTCTTCAGGGAATAAATGGGTTAGTTGTCCCAGGTGGGTTTGGAAAAAGAGGTGTAGAGGGCATAATAAATGCAATAGAATACGCTAGAAAGAATAGTATACCTTACTTGGGATTATGTTTAGGGATGCAGCTAATGGCTGTAGAATTTGCAAGGAATGTGTGCAATTTAAAACGAGCAAATTCGACAGAGTTTGATCCGCATACAAAATATAATATAATTGATATCCTACCTTCACAGTTATCCGTAAAGCAGAAAGGTGGCACAATGCGTTTAGGTGCATGGGATATGCTCATAAATGATAAGAAATCAATAGCCTTTTCTTCTTATCATAAGAAAGTAGTATCAGAAAGACACAGGCACAGGTACGAGCTTAACAACAAATTTAGGAAAGTTCTTGAAAAGAATGGGCTAAAGATAACGGCAACGACTAAAGACAATAAATTAGCTGAAATAATAGAGTGGTCAAGTGGTTTTGGTATTGCTACACAGGCCCATCCTGAACTAAAATCAAGGATAGAATCTCCTGCTCCACTATTTTTGTCTTTTTTGAATGCTGCGAAGAACAATAGTTAACTTTATAAGATAAGAGTTTGCTTTAAATAATATGGCAGAAGAAGAAAACAAAGAAAAATGTGGATGCGGATGCGACTGTGGTTGTGGATGCTCTGATTAAGTAATAATCAAAAATAATTATTTTTTAATTGTAATTTTTTTAGGTCCTTCTATTTTTTATATTAAAAGTATTTATACTGCTTCTATTCATATAAAAAAATGGAAGATGAAACAAAATCTCTATTCAGGGCAGAACTTTCTAGATCAGGGCTATCTAAATCAAAAATTTCTTTATTGGAAAATAAGCTTTTAAAATCAAGTTTTAATAGCGATAAGTTAGTAGGTGGTATAGCATCTTATGGGAGAAATCTAGATAAATCATACAGAAAAGTATTTTATGAAAAGGCAGTAGATACTATTAGCCAGTATTCCTATACGGATACTATTGATTATCTCTCAAGCAAGCTTTTTTCATTAGATAAAGAAAGGATCATGGATACTTTAGAAGTGCTCGGAAAAGATTATCTTTCATTTTATGTTAATTTCATAGATTTAAGCTATAAGCATTCTAAAGGAATAGAGTTTATAGACAAGCTGTTTTCTCTTGATAAATTGAATGAAGACAATGTAAAGGATTTGATGAAGAAAGATATAGAAATGAAAGACATAAAGGAGCTTATCCCTAGGGAAATTTTCTCTAATCTTTATTGATTTTATTCTGGTTTTTTAAGTATACGTTTCTTGCTGTAAGCATGTGCTTGCATGGCATCCCGTAGTATTGGAAGGATTCGCATGTGCATATTCCATTTATAATATACATCGAAGCTGACAAGTATTCTACTTCTACTTTATGGAAATATCCTTTTCTTGATTCACTTTCTAAGTATGCCGAAATTTCTATTTCTCTGCCTTTAACATTTAATCCATAAATCCTAGTTTTCTTGTCCGATGAAGTTATAAGTGGTTTTCCGATTATCTCTTCTAATTTATACATTTTGCCATTTGATTCTGCCATTTATTATTATAAGATTTTAAAGTTTAAATATCTAAAATTTAATTACTTTTACACCCATTACTTCGCTGTTTTTGAGCTCCGTCAATGCTGAATTCACGTCCTCTAATTTTATATCAGCGTATACTGGTTTTATGCCTAGATTTGTGGCAAGTTTTAAGTATTCCAGCATGTCTTCCCTTGTATAGGATTCAACAGAAAGTAAAGTCTTTTCATGAAATAACTGCGAATCATAATCTATTTTTATTTCTCCATCTATATGTATTCCGGCAACAACTACTCTTCCTCCCGGTTTTATTACCTTTAATGCATTCATTATAGGTGTGGCCGAAGGGGCAAAAATTATTGCATCTTCTATGTCCTTATCTTTTAAATTTTCGTATACATCCCCGTTCTTTGGCGAAAAAGTAAAATCAGCCCCAAGTTCACTGGCAAGCTTTAGATGGTTTTCATTTCTGCTAATTATTATAACTTTATGCCCAAGTTTCTTTGCAAGTTGCAATGTTAAATGCGCAGAACCACCAAATCCGAACATTGCAATTGTGCTTCCTGGAGAGGAGTTTGTTAGCTTGAATGAGCGGTAGCCTATTGCACCAGAACAAAGCAAAGGTGCAATCTCCTCATCCTTTAACCCTTTGGGAAGATCAAATATAAATCGGTTATCTGCTATTATGTATTCAGAATAGCCTCCGTTTCTAGAAAAACCGGTAAATTGTTTGTTTTGACATAGATTTTCCCTTCCACTAAGGCAGTACTCACAGCTTCCACATGAACTGTACAACCAAGCCACTCCGACTTTCTTGCCGATTTTTTGTGCACTGACTTCTTTGCCTACTTTTTCAATGGTACCTACTACTTCATGTCCAGGAACTATATTTTTTATTTCTCCAAGCTCTCCTTCTACTACATGTAAATCTGTTCTGCACACACCACAGGCATTTACCTTTATCAGAACTTCATTTTCCCTTAATTCCGGTAATTCAAATTCCTTTATTTTCAATGGGTTCTCTTCTATTTTTTCTGGTTTTTCAATAAAAGCGGCCTTTGTTTTCATAACACTATATAATATTTGTGTTAAATATAAATAGATATGCAAAACTTTAATATCTTAATAATTTTTAGTAATATTAATGACATTAACTTTTGCAGACTTTAAAGATATTGGATTTATAAGCAATCAATTAACAAGTTCTTTAATAGATAAGAATGGCAATGTACTTTGGCTTTGCTTTCCAAGGTTCGATTCCGATCCTTTCATAGCTTATTTGTTAGATGAGAACAATGGAGGGGTTTTTAGGATAAGCCCTAAAGCACAGTTTTCATCCCTGCATAAATATACTGCACCAAATGTTTTGCACACTAATTTTAAAACTTCAGAAGGAAGCGCAGACATAAATGATTTTTTGATACCAGGTAAAACAATATTTATGCGAGATATAAATTCAGAGATAACACTACAGCTTAATTTTAATCCTTTATTTGGTTTTCATACAATGAATTTCAATTATTCAGAAAATAATGGAAAAATGATGTTTGATAGTAAAAATGGGAAAGGAAGACTGGTTCTAGAGATAGTCGGAGAATTCAAAAAAACAGCTGACTTTACATGGGAGATAGAAAAAGGATTAACACAGGTTATACTCTCTTATTATCCATCAGCAGAGATATACGAATTGGAAGGCAAAAACATCTCTTCGTCTAATCTTTCAAAAGCAATAGACTCAACTATAGATTACTGGGGAGCATATGCAGAAAGAATAAAACTAAGTCTGTCTGGTACAGATTTAGAGGAATTTGACCCACTTTTGAGGTCATCCATTTTTACTATACTTGGGCTTACATATTCACCTACAGGTAGCATAATAGCTGCACCTACTGCTTCTTTGCCAGAAGATCCTGGTGGTAATAGAAATTGGGATTACAGATATGTTTGGGTGAGAGATTCCGCAATAATGGCTTCTACGCTCTGTAGATTAGATTTTTATATGGAAGGCCGGAGAGCACTAGAATTTCTGTTTAGCATGATAGACTATTCAGGCAAGCCGCTCTACAATCTTTACAAGGTAGACGGTACAAAAATATATGGTGAAAGGTATATTGATTCATTAAATGGCTTTATGAATTCAAAACCAGTAAGAGTAGGCAATCGGGCTACAAACCAGATACAATTGGATATAGAAGGAGAGTTCTTATACGCTGTAAATGGTTATTTTGAATCTACGCATGATAAAGATTTTATACAAAATCATTCAAGAGCGATAGAGTACATAGCTGATTGGTTATCTGATAATTGGCAGCTTGCTGATTCGGGAATATGGGAAAAACCAGAAGATCATGAATATGCACATTCAAAAGTCATGATCTGGGTAGCCTTAGAAAACGCAGGAAAACTAATTTCAGCTTTAGGAGGAATAGATCGGTGGAAGGAAACAAGAGACGAAATAAAGAAGTGGATAATGTCAAATTGCGTAAAGGAGGGTTACTTCGTTACTTTTCCTAAAAGTAATGAAGTGGACTCTACAGTCTTAGCATTTCCTATTTATGGCTTTGTAGATGTCAATGATCCTGTCTTCCTTAAAACCCTTAAGGTTGTTGAAAAAACGCTTTTTGTTAAGGGTTTTGTTTATAGGTATAATTTTGATTCCATTGGAAAAGCCAATCATGCGTTTGTTCTCTGTTCTATGTGGCTTGCTTCTGTTTATTCGAGACTAAAAAGAAAAAATGATGCTTTACAGCTGCTTAAAAACGTGAAAAGTATAGTGGGGTCAAATAATCTGATTGGTGAGGATATAGACGTGCATAATAAGGTATTCACAGGTAATTTTCCGCAAGGGTTTGTACATGCCACCTTTATAAATTCAATTATTGATATTTTAAGTAATAACTAATATTTTATAATTCTCTTATCTGTTAATTTTATGTTTGTGCCCTTTCTTATAAAAATTGGCATGTCTCCAGTAGACTTAATATAGCAAGGGCCTTGAAATTCGATATTACTGTTAAATTCAAGCTTTGAAAACTTTCAATATTTAAGTGTTTAATTGGCTTTCAACGATAATTTTTAAGGGCAGCATAGAAAAAAGCTATAAATTGATTAAATGAATATTAACACTGTGTTTTGGTTTTTGAATTAGTTAACTTTAGTACAAAAGTTTTGAAAAAATTATAGGTGAATAACAATGCTTGATGAAAAAGATATTAAGTCTTTACCAGATTCTTTAGTTTCCTGGATTGATGAAGTTAAGCAAGCAACAAGGCCTGATAATATACACTGGTGTGACGGCTCCGATGAGGAGAATGCAGAGTTAACGAATCTGCTTACAGCTCAAGGGAAATGGATATAAAAGATTTAGATTTAAAAGGATTGAATATAAAAAAAGAAAAAATCAAAGAGTTGCTCTACTTTGATAAGCAAGGATGGTTAAAGGAATTGAATGAAGTGAAAGTCTTCTTTAAAAAATTTGAAAAGGACTTCCCAGTCGAGCTTTGGTATGAATTCAATAAAATGTATAGAGCCGTTCAAGAATATTAATTAATCTTTAAATTTCAATAGTTATTATTGTAAAATTTACAAATAATAATGTTTATATATTAGAATTTTTCTATAAAAAATATGAAAAAGGAGAAAATATTAGAATCCTTATTAATTAACGCAGAAAAAATAGATTCATATAATAGCTATACCGGTGACATGAGTTTTGTATTTTCCTTCGCAGTTTTGAAGATAAATCCCAGCGATAATGAAATTGACTCAGAATATAAATTGTACAAAAATTCAAATATTATGATTTACAAGAGGCTCCATGCCTACATTTTAAATAATGATGGGGAGGATTTTCTTTATCTATTCAAAAACAGTGTTCCCGGAAGGATAGAACACACCTCTAAAGTCGATGATAGTGATTTATTCAGCAATAACTTAAAAGATAATCTTATTTATTCAGTAGAGTCATATGACAAGACAAGAATTAATGCAGAGGATAACTTTTTTAGATTCTATAAACTTATTTTAAGGGATAGTCCGGAGAGTAGGGATATAGATGAAAAAAGAGAATACATACTAGAAAATATTAGAAAAAACGGCAATGGACAAACGGTTTGCTGGCATATTTATCCTTCTTTGGAAAATGGCAATAAGATTCTGAATATACTAGAGCATAACAATCCAAATAATCTTAGACTCGCAGAGCTCGCTGAGAATGACACAAACAAAAATGTTTATTATCTACCAATTGAAAAAAATGATAAAAACTGGCAAAACAAAATAAAAACTTAAAATTAAGATTTATTTAATCGGCTACTAATTAATTTTATATTAAATACCAAAGTGCTTCCCATATATCATGTAGCTATCTTTCATATCTAAACAGTTGCAGTTGTAGTTACTTGCATTGATTTTAAGCTTTTTAATGCGCCGTTTTAAACCCTATACAGCTTTAATAATCTGTACAAAAAGTTTAAATAAGCTTTATCATATCCAATAAATTAAATTAAAATATAAATAGTTATTTCTTGGCGTAAAACCATAAAAGCTTTAAGTTTGAATTATAGAAGATAAACATCAAAAATATAAGAATATATAAAGGCCCTGCAGCTAAATCCGTCACTCCTGCGAAAAAAGGCCCACCAAAACCTTGAATAACAGACCATGAAAACAAGCTATATATTATACCCGCCAGGTAAACCCACTTTCTAAATAAACCGAAAATAAGAAGTATAGCTATGATAAACTCTGAAAATGCATAGATATATAAAAATAGATGGATTATATGGGGGTGTTTGATTAGTTATAGCAAATATATGCTCCTCAGCTCCAAGATTTATGAAAACAAAGTTTACAGTTGCGCCCTGTTTTATGACAAATGTAGGGTCTATAAGTCCATAGTCTCCGAAATATGGAAGCTCATGGTTCGGAGTTGCAAGATACGAATCTGCAGCAGTTATATTAACAGGGTAAGTTATATTGTGAATAGGATTGTAAGATATATTTTCATAAGCTACTATGGGAATTGTAACATTTGATCCTGTTATTACTATTGAATTATTCGCAGAATATACAGTCACTCCACTAGGTACTGTGTGAACAAATTTGAGCAATGCTGCAGATGGAGAAGAAGGGACTAATGTATAGATTATAAATACTGCTATCACTACAATTACAGCCACTGCAACTATCTCGTAAACAAGAAAATTATTCTTCTTTGCTTTATCTTGCATTTTATTTATAAGGATTAACTCAAAAAGAGATGATTCTGTTTATAATATATCAAATAAACTAAAGTTTGTTAAGTTTGGGTTTGTTGTATTAATTATAGTCAGCGCAATCCTTGTATTTTTTGCAGTTTATCCCAAGATATCATCTATTTCATATATTGCTCCTACTTCTAGTGCAGTAAGCGTAACAGGGCCAGCAAACTATAATTATCTTTTTGATATAAATTACGTTTTTGTTGGAATCGATATAGTTATAGGCATTTCAATGGTTTTTTTCGGATTACTATCCTTTATAGCCCTGTTCAGACATAAAAAGGATAATGCCCCAATAATTACGATGGTATTAAACCTAAACAGGAGTAATAACCCATTTTCTATGCTTCTTTTAGCATCTATCCTTGTATTACTTGCAATAGCTGCATTTTTTGTAAGTATATTAACGAGTTATGCAACGGTGGCATTTTTACTGGGTGTAATACTTGGTACAGTTGCATTCTTACTTATAGCCTTATCAATTATAAGTATCGCATTAAAATATCTAGTGAGGTTTGCTTTTAGTTATGACTAGTGCAATTTTAATAAATACATCAGTAGTAAATCCATTTACAGGATTTATACTCCCGATAGTTTTAGTTACAGTGGCAGCATTACTATTAGTAATCTCTCTCGCTCTGTTCTTTAATAAATTCAGTAAGATGCGGGTTGCAAGTACCCAGAGGATAGCTTTGTTTAAGAATAACTGGTGGAAAATTTCAGTGCTTTTTCTCTCTCCTGCTATAGTTACTTTATTTCTTATTGCAGGATTATTTACTTCGTCTTTATTTGAAATATACTTCTACCTTTATGGATTATTGATAACTATAATAATTGCAGAAGTAATTATACTCTCAATACTAAGAGTATTGGGTAAAAATCAGCAATTTACTTAAGTAAATAATATAATAACGATTTTATATAATGAATTTCTTTTAAATTAATGAATTCAAAAGTTAACAACAGGGTTTATTTTATAATTTTTATCTTAGTTATATTCTCTGTAATAGCGTATGCTATTACATTGATACCCGGTATACCCAATACTATCAATGGTATAATCGATATTTTTATTATATTAATTGGAGGCGTTTTAATTATTAATTTTGTAAGTGATATAATCGAAGCAAAGGCAAACAATAAGAATAAGCAGGTCAGCAATACAATAGTTTTTGTCACAAGATTAGCAGGATACATAATAGTTATAGCCATTGCGCTTTCTTCCTTTAAAATAGGTATAACCTCAGTTATTTTAGGAGGCGGTTTCGTAGGAGTCGTAGTAGGCTTGGCTGCACAGGCTTCTCTTTCAAACTTTTTTAGTGGAATAGTGCTTCTTTTTTCAAAGCCATTTAACATTGGAGACAATATAACTTTGAGTACATGGCAGTATGGTTTAATAGCTCCAAGTTATCCACCAAAATTCTTTTCTAATGACTTTCTTGTTCCAGGTTATACTGGAGTAGTGGAAAAGATGACATTAACCTTCACTACAATCCGTTTGGATAATAATACTCCCATAAAAATACCTAATAGCATAGTATTACAGGCTTCAATATTTATTAATAATGAGGAATACAGGAACGTGAAAGTTAGATACGAAGTGCCTTCAAGTATAGACCCAAGCATTTTTATAAAAAACGTTCAAAATGAGTTAAAAAAATTAAATTTTATAAAAGGACAACCTGAGATATTTATATCTGAAACTAGTTTTGCAAATAAAAGCAATATTTTTTCGGTTAAATCTTTATGCAAATCTAACTCTGATGATCTTCCAAGAAGCGAGATAATCAAGGTTTTAATAAAGACAAGTGACTCCCTTGTTAAATTAAAAAGAAGAAAGTAACTTTTATTTACAAAAATTTATTTTTTTATTTAGTATCAATAAAATTAAGATATAACATTATAATCTATTTTAAAAGAAATTATGGATAAAACTATTATTAATAAAATGAAAATATCTATATTTCATTCAATAAAAAATATAAATGGAATTTAAAATTAAGGAAAGAATAAACTTTGATATAAAGCTGGAAAAAGATAAAAATAAGCTTAAGAACATAATAAAGTTCCTAAGGGCCAGTATTAAAGAAGATCCTGATGAAAATGATGAAAGTAAGTCGGAATACCTAAAATTATATGACCCTAAGAAAATTTCCGATTTACCTTATTTGTTTATATCTGCTAATTCGGATGATGATAAAATAATAGGAGCATGCATCTTAGAAATCTATAAGAAGAATTTACTTAAGATTGACTTTTTTGCTGTAAACAAAAATTACAGGAGGCAGGGCGTCGGTTTTTCAATGCTTAGATACATAATTGACTATGCCAGAAAATATAATTTGTATAACATAGAATGTATTTCATTAATTTCAAATAAAGAAGCAAAGAAATTTCTAAAAAAGACAGGTTTTAAGAAGGTTGGTAAATTAAAGCATTACTGGGCCAAGCAAGATTATTATCTCTGGGAGTATCTGCCTTAAATTACTTTATTATAAGGAGAGGAGTTCTGGCAATAACAGTTAATTTTTGGCTTACGGACCCAAGCACTGAGCCTTTCCATTTCCCCATTCCACGGCTTCCCACTACTATTATATCTGCATTCTTACGTTTAGCCTCATTTACCAGCTTATCTGGAGGGTAACCTTCAATATACTCATATTCCGCTTTGAATCCTTTCTTCCTTATTGCTTCTACCTCTTTTATAAGCTCTTTTTTTGTTTTTTCTCTGATTTTTTTAATTATACTGTCATCTATAAAAAGACTTGGATTAGATAGATACAATGATCCAAGCATTTCCTCTACATAAATAAGGTAAACTGTGCTGCTCTTCTCAAAGTTATTAATAACATATTCAACAGCTTTTTTTGAGTATTTAGACTCATCAAAACCTATAGCAATTTTTTGGCTTTTTATCATATATCTAATTTATATTTAGTTATTTAAATTAATTTATAAAGTTGGAAACCGCCGCTAAATATGCAGTCTCCGCCCAAAGTAGACATTTTATTGTTGAATTGCCGTTTTTTTCAAAGAATCCATTCGGATCGTTTACCTTATATTCATCATAAATTTCTTGTTCAGGCAATGATCCGTCATCCCCTATTCTGGTTTCTACATAATTTATTATATTTTCTGCAGGTTCTTTTTCCCCTTTTTTAATGAGATACATGGCATATTGCAGACCAAGGTGGAACCAAGAGCCTCTTTGAAAGTAATTATCTATTATATTGCGATACTTACCAAAAAACTTGTACCTTATAGGTAGATAATTTCCATTGAATAACTCTTTTTCTATCACTTTTATTGTATTTTTTTCTAATTGTTCTACTCCTTCTGGTTTAAACATACTAAAGATTTCTACTTCTTCTGCACCCACACTTGGCATGGTCTCACCGTATTCTATTTTCGACTTAGCAAGAAAAGTGCCTCTTTTTTCATCATTTACAGTCAGGTTATTTAGTAAAAAATTAGCTATATTAGATTCTTCAATGTCTGTTATCTTAATATCTAAGGTTTTTGCAAGTTGCTTTGCACTTTTTATTCCTTTATAGATGGATGATACAGAATACGCATCAATAGTTTTTCCTATATAATTTTGTCCGGTTAAAGTATTGTCTCGTTCATAGAAGTAGTACTGCTCCCACGCATCAGCACAAGGCGTCTCATGAAAATTGTTCATGTAATTTACTAAGAAATCAAGATTCTTGATAATTTTTTTATTTGCATTTTTTAGTTTTTCGGTACTATGCTCTTGTATGTATCTCTCAGTAGCTATAACCACCATTGGGGCAGAGTCATATTGTATTGTCCAGCTTCTTGTGGTCTTACCTTCCTTTTTATCATTTTCAGCTCTTTTTACACCATTTTCATCGACGTCAAATCTTGACAGAATATGATTATCTCCTATTTTGGAGTCTACCTTTGATATGTCTTTTTCGTAACCATTCATTCTTATTTTTTTGATCTCAGAATCAAGATTTTCCCATAGTGTTGTTATAAGCTTTCCATTTAAAGTTTCTAAATCATTAATATCTTCTTTTAATAATTCATATAGTGGGCTTTTTTTGACATTTCCTGTAAATTCTGTAATGTAATATGAAGAATATGCTGCATCCCTGTTCCACATAAGATTATAATCTGGGTATTTCAAAGAAGCAGGAATTTTAACTAAATCATTAAAAGGTATAAAATGTCTTTTTACTTCTGTAATGACTTTCTTTATAGTGTCTAATCTTTCCTTTTTTGTTGTAAATTCTATGGTTTCCGCTTTTTTATTATTTTCAAAGCTTGACATAATTATATTAGAATGGATATGCTTTAATTACTTACGTTTTTATGAATAAAGAGTGCAGAACTGCATTGTTTCTGTTAAATACAAAAAAAGTTAAAATTTAATACTTAAATCTGCATCATTCAGGTTATCATATGGAAAAGGACAAGTACTGGTTGTCAGTTATATTTCCAATTGCAGCTATTTCATCGGGTTTTAGTGTAATAATCCCCCTGTATATATTAGAATTACATGGGAATGTAATTGATGTTAGTCTAGCTACAACGGTTTATGCTCTTGCAGTTATACCTGCATCATTATTTTGGGGTGAACTTACACAGCGTCTTAAAAAAATAAAGTTGTTTATAATGCTTTCTGTTACAGGAGTTATACCACTTATATTTCTTCTTTATATCCTACATAGCGTATTACTTGCAATCATAATATATGCGGTTTATGCTTTTATCCTCACTGCTTCATCTCCCGCTATTAATATATTGATAATGAACAAACGTAAAAATACGGTTCTAAGGTCATATTACGGCGTATATGGTTTAATGAGTATAATAGGCAATATAATAGGTTACCTTCCAGGTGTACTTCTTTTTAGTGATGTGATTGCTAAATATCTACTGATACTTTTTGCGTTTAATACCGTTTCTATCATTTTTGCAATTCTTTTTATAAAGGAAGAAAAAAATCATATTAAAAACAAAAAATCAGATACTATACATAGCTTGTTTCCTGTTCTTAATTCTATGAGCAAGTTTCCTCAGATTTTAGCGGGGCATAACCTTATAGTAGAGCTTGCAAATATCAGGAAGAGAAAAAAGACAGTTAGAATAATGACAATATTTGCAGCCATAGCCCTAGTGAATTTTGGGATGTATCTTTTTAATACCTCCTACATACCTTTTTTATACTCTTATAAAATATCTTATTCAGATATATTTATAATAAATCTGCTTAATGGTTTTGGTCAGGTTATTATATACCTAATTTTTATGTTAGGGAGAGCCAAAAATACATTAAGGCATTATTATAGGCTGTCTACTATAGTTAGATCATCTGGTTATCTTATTGCGATTTTGTCTGTAATCTCATTAACAGCTCTTTTATACCTTAACTTATTTTCTTACTTTGTAGCAGGTATAGGCTATGCACTCTGGAATATCTCAGCTTCAGTTATAATATATGTAAATATATCAGGAAAAATGGAAGCCCATTATGTGGGGTTGTGGTCTGCAATAATAGGTATATCAGGGGTTTTAGGTGCAATTTCATCTGGTTTTATGTCGTTTTATGCAGGTTATATGTACACTTTATTCTAAGTATTATATTCACATTATCTTCTGTTCTAGTTTTTAACACGGCATATAATAGTAGGGATAAGATAAAAGACTTTGGAAATAGAATATAACTAAATTCGCAATTTTTAAAATATAAAAACTATTTAACTAATGGTTTTGTTTATCTATAATGCCTAAAGAGATAAAAAGTTTTAATGGAGATGCTGTAGGTATATTATTCGTTATTTTTATTCCAGCAGTCGTCGGTTACTTAGTTTCCATAGTTAGTTTTTATGGCGGGATAATCTCCGCTGTAATATTATTTCTTATCTTCTTGGCAGCAGCGCTACGAATAGTTAATCAATGGAATAGAAAAGCAGTTTTATCATTTGGAAAATATGTTGGAATAATGGGGCCAGGTATACACATTATAATCCCATTTATACAAACAACTCCAATTACTCTTGATTTAAGGGTAATCAATACCATATTCAAGGCCGAAAAAACACTTACAAAAGATAATGTTCCGGTGGATGTGGATGCCCTCCTTTTCTGGAGAGTTCTAAATTCAGAGAATGCTGTTTTGAACGTTCAAATTTACAGGGAGTCAGTTCAATTAGCAGCGCAGACCGCTTTAAGGGATGTAATTGGAAAAACCGAATTGTCAGAAATGCTGGCAGGTAGGGACGTAATCGGCAAGGATGTAAAGAACTTGATACAAGATAGAGTAGCAGACTGGGGAATAGAGACAATATCTGTTGAAATAAGAGATGTAAGTATACCTCCAGAGTTACAGGATGCAATGGCCAGGGTTGCTGTAGCAGACAGGGAAAAACAAGCGAGGGTTAAGCTGGCTGAGAGTGAATCACTTGCTGCAGATAAGATTATAGAAGCAAGTTCAAAGTATAAAAAAGATTTGTTTGCAATGCAGCTTAGGTCTCTTAATATGATGTATGAAATAAGTCTAAGTGGAAAGAATCTTATGATCTTTATTCCAACCGACAGTAAAGGATTCAGTATTCCTACACCCGTAGGAGTTGAGGGGATAAAAGACCTGTTTGAGAAGAGCAATGTAAAAAATGTGCCTGAAAAGAAAAAAGATGATAATAAAAAGGAAGAAAATCAGGACAATTTGTCTTAAAACTAGTTAAAAAGAAAACTTATTTAAATAATCATTTTCTATACAGATATGTAGTAATTATTATGGCAGACATAAAAAGGATACCCAGTGGTATACATGGTCTTGATGAAAAGATAGACGGTGGATTTGAAGTTGGGTCTGTTATAAGCCTTTTAGGGGGGCCTGGATCGGGCAAGTCACTTCTTGGAATGTCTTTTTTATATGAAGGTTTAAAAAATGGTGAAACTTGTTTAATGGTTTCTTTTGAAGAAAGTGTAGATGATTTAATTTCGGATATGAATACTATCGGATTTAAAGACATAAAAGACTTTATTAATAAAAAAAAGCTCCTATTGTCATTTAATTCTCCAGTAGATTTTGAATATCTTGGGATACTTGATATAATACGGGAAAATAATGTTTCTAGAGTTGTAATAGACTCCTTGTCTGCGATATCTATGTATATGGATGATAAGTCCAAGTTCCGTAAATTTATGCTGGATTTAGTAACCGAATTAAAGAAATTAAAGGTTACTGCTATAGCTACTGACGAACAGCCTCAGGTTTCTGACAGTGACACACTTTACTTTAGCGGAGAGTATCTTTCGGATGCAGTTATAAAGCTTTTCTATACCGGATTAGGCGGCGATTTCGACAGAAGTCTGCAAGTAGTGAAGATGAGAAGAACTAACAATGACAGGTCAATGCTTCCAATGAGAATAGATCAGGGAGGTATATATGTCAAGTGATATCGGTGCTGGTAACTTTTTAAATGAGATGCTTTTGACTAAGAATATAAAATTTGAGAATAATAGGTTGCTTTTAATGAATAGGCCAGGCGTTCTTATAAACATGAGCATATTCGCATCTTTAGTCGGCAAGCTTATGAAATACGATGAAAAAGAGTTGTATAACGCAGGCTCGATTAGTATAACCGGCATAGTTGTGGACTATAAAAATAGGTTTAATAATGATATAAACAAGACCCTTGATTTAATATCTAATGTCGTTGCATCTTCAGGCCTTGGAAAATTTGTTTTTAATTTTGATAAAGGTAAAATTGTAACTACTATTAACCCTTCTCCATTAGCAGAAGCCTATATAGATCTGTTTGGTAAGTCAGAAAAACCAATATGCTTTTTCTCAGCTGGCGGTTTAAATTCAATTTTCACAGGTTTGCTTGACAAAAAATATTCAACAAAAGAGATATACTGCAAAGCAAAGGGAGACCAAGAATGTAAATTTATATCGGAGGTGTTATTATGACAGGAAAACCAAATTCTAGGTACGCTTTTGAATACGCATTAAAAAATATAGATTTCTACAAATCAGATTCCTATAAAGCCTTAAAAAATTCAGGTTCAAAGACTTTAGAAGATACTCTTAAAAATATCCCAATAATTTCAGGCGATGTTTTTCTTGATGGTTTTTATAAATTTATACCTAACGTAAGAACTAATTTGTCCCTATTCCAAACTTCAGGTTCAACTGGAAAACCTAAAGTTATACCTACGACTTATAAGGACATGGAGGTACTTGGCCGTACTTTTGTAAATATATACAAGGATTTAGTTGGTGAAATACCCTACCTAACTGTAAATATATCACCACCAAGACCTGCAATAAGTGGAGTCACTATGTCAGCTATATCCGAGGTCGGAGAATCAGTAGAATTAAATCCAGGGCCAGGACAAAGCCTTTTAGAAATTTTTAAAAAATGTAATGATATTATAAACTCACACCCAACTATGAATAAAAAGATATTTGTAACTGCTTTGCCATCACTGTTATTTAGAGAGATATACAATTTAGATAATCAATCCAGACAAGAGTTAATTGATATAGTGCGTAAAAATGAGGTATATATTTCAGTAGGGGGAGAGCCGCTGAATTTAGAGAGAAGCAAACTGCTTTATTCACTAATACCAATAAAAGGCGTACTAAATTTTCTTGCTTCAACTGAAAGAGTTTGCGGTAGCAAGTTTTATTCCGAGGAAATGTTAAAAAGCGAAGGAACACAGGATACTTCTATATTTAAAATTTCCAGATATAACAATGAATTGGGTATTTACTCAGATGGGCAAGTTCACTACCCTTCCAACAATAAACTAAAAGGTCTTGAAGGAGAATTGCTTTTAACAAGTAAAGGGTTAAATAACTGTGATTGTGTCCCAATAATTAATTATAATACAAAGGAAAAAGTTAGATTTTTAGGGATAGATAAGAATTATATGTATCTAGAATTCCTTGGTAGAACAAATAAACTTGTCAACTTCAGTGTATCAAAATTAGACGATATAATAATAGACGATGTTCTTGCTTTCACATCTAGGAAGTTGAATCTAGGAGAAGGATACGCAGAAATAACTAGAGAAAATGGCTTGGACAAAATGACCTTTTATTTCTATAAAAACGAATTTAAAGGTAATAAGGAGGAATTAGTTAATTTAATCTTAGAGAAACTATCCAAAGAAGAGATGGAGTTAAAGTATGTACTAGACAAAAAATTAGCTACTCTTGATGTCGAATTAGTTGATAAAGACCAAATTCCATTCTATGATCCTAAGAAATTTAAGAGTCCAAAGATCTTAGATAAAAGAGGAATAGAACACTATTGATTTAGGCCCTTGACAAATCTGAAATTCCTTCTATAGGCTTAAATGCTTTTATTGTTCTGTCTTTTGAAGCGTAATCTTCATCTGAGATAATAAGTAATTCAGGTTCTGCTACAATCATTTTTGTTGGGGTGTTTTCTTCACTTGATACTTGGATATAAGTAAGTGGAAATGGCGGAAAGTACGTTATTACACCATAATTACCAATAACACCAATTGAGGATTTTCCGGCATAGTGCCCATACATTGGAATTAAAGGCCTTCCGATTTCATTCTTCACTTTTTCTAACCTATCAGCAGTTATTTGAGTTCCAGAGACTTTTATTAAATCTGCGTTATAGAAAATATCTTTAGGAACCAGAGCAAGCATCTCCATTGCAGCAGTTGCTAATCCTATATCACCATTGTTTAACTTGTCAATCTCCATCTTCATAATGGGCTCCATAACCTGTTTCATTTGGCCTATGCTTAAAAGTTTCAGCCCTTTTGTCTCGAATCCATTACCTATGTATTCCATTCCAAGGAGCTCCGCAAGTTTTTTGTGCTCTTCTTGGTAAGCACCTAATGGGCCTGCAGCAAGGAGCTTCTTATTTTTCAAATTTTTTATAGGATATTGTGCTTTTAATCCAGTATATTCATTTATTGCAGAAACTAACAGTGACTGAGGGGTATGGTAAACGGTCTTTGCTGGCCCGGTAGTTCCAGATGAAGAACTTCTAAACATGTCGTCCAACTTTAAATTCTTAGGCATATAATAGTCTTTATAGCCATTGTCTCTCTTCAAAAATTCCAAGTCAGAATTTCCCAGAAGCGAAACTAATTCATCTAAATTAGTAGTATCATCTATTTTTTCAGGAGTTATTCCTTTAACGCCCGCTTTCATTACCCAGTAAGGCGAACCAGTGTTTTCATTTGTATGATATTTTGCAACTTCTTTTAACCAGTATAACATTCCATCTTCACTGTTCTTATAAGATAATGTCTTATTGAAAGGTTCTTTAAAGTTATACCAATCTCCTTCAAAGAAATCCCCTCTCTTAGTGTATTTTTTCAAATTTTTTATATAATTATTCATTTTACAATAGTGATAAGTCATAATATAAATACTTTGCTTGTTGCTAAAATTATATAACTTAAGTAGATATTACTTAGTAATGATAATAGAGGAATTAAGTAGTAAAAAGAAAAAGGTCTTTTTTTCAGTGGTTATACTCTATTTTTTAGTTGGGTTTGTTCTTATATTAGTTTTTTTAACAAAGTACTTCGGGCCTAATGGAGCGAGTCTTATAGGTATAATCTATCTAGCAGTAGGTTGGCTGTTTCTTTATCGCTGGAAAGGATTATTCAAGATAATGAAAATAAAATATAGGTAAAGTTCATGATAAAAAATAAAGTTAGCAGTTCTGGTGTTTCGTTCGTTCGTATAGTTTTAACTATAATGATAATAACTTTTTCAATACGTGCAAGCAACAATATGCTTACCACTTCTGTTCCGCTTCTTGTTAAGTATTACTTTGGATTTTCAGAAACAGAAGTTGGTTTAATAGCGGCGTTATTGTCTTTTACTACTTTCCTGACAACTGCTCTTTTGAATGCTAAGTTATCAGCAAATAAAAGGCGTATAGCGTTTATTGGCTCAAATTTCGTTTATATGCTGGTATTTTTCGGCATATGGGTTTCTAATTTTTATAGTATCTGGATATTAGCGGCGGTAATGGGCGTTCTCTTAGGTTTTATAATGCCAAATATAATAACTGCAGCTGGGCTCTTTAAGGATCCAAAAACAAGAGACAGAGTGCTCTCTATTTATACAGTCGTATTAAGTTTTAGTCTTATAATTGGGCCATTAATAGAATCAGAGCTTCTTAAGTTTGTAAATATACGGGAAGCTTTTCTTATATTTGCTTTGTTTGGCCTTATCTCATTTGTTCTTTCTCCATTTATGAAGTTTCCAGTTGAAAAGAAGAAAAAGATAAAAATTAAAGTTTTCTCAAACTACGGTTTTCGTTCGGCCATCTTCAATATAATGGCTTATAATATACCTTTTGCAGTTTTGATAGCATTTGCAGGTATATATGAAAAGGACACTTTCGATGTTTCCCTTTCCTTTGTTACATTGGTGTTTTCGCTGTTTTTCCTTACGTCATTTTTATCTAGAATATACTTATCATTTAAACCGCCTCGCAACATAAAATTTATGATGAATGAGACGATCATTTTAACACTTATAGGTATAATAATCATGGTCTTTTCAAGGAATTTGGATGTGTTCTTAATTTCATTTATGATTTTGGGCATACCCCATGGATTCGCATACCCTACTTCAATAATCACCTTGGGAAGGTCATTTAATGATAAATTCAGAAACGCTGCAAATAGCTATTTCTTTGCTGTAATGATGGCAGTTGGCGTTATTCTACCGACATTGTCAGGGTTTTCAATAGACAAAGTGGGTTTTAAGCTTACTTTTATTTTTATAACTCTGTTAATACTTGTTTTGCTGGTATTGAATAACATTAATTTCAGGAAATGGAAACTTAATGTATAAAAACATAATTGAAATTAAATTATGCCTGTTTATTAGATTACTTAAAGAATTTCATAATTCCCTTCTGGAATAGTAGAATATACCGAGTGCTGCGAATACTAATAGATAAATCAGCATTATCAGCACGGCTTCATTTACATAAGGTATATAATAGAAAAAGTAGTTTCCAGGGTTAATGTGCATTAAATAAGGGGCTGCCATCACGCTGCTTATTATTAACCCTCCATAAGGTAAAAAGAACCACGGTTGTATCCCAATAAACTTACCGAATATTGCAAAAACGAAAACTGCAAGAAAAGTAAAAGTCAAACCGAAGCTTAAAGGCGTGCTTTTCTCGCTGGACATTGCACTTATGCCTGAGATCATTGCAGTAAAAGAAAATGCATATAAAATCGCTAAGGAATATGATAAAAATATGTTAGGTATGCCTACTTTGTAAAGCAATAATCCCATACTAAATCCAGATATATAAAGCACTGTGATAGGCAGTAAAAGAATCAAAAAAGCGGCAAAAAGCCTTGATAAAAATATTAATTTTCTGTTTACTGGTTGGGATAGAACAAGCAAGCCTGTTCTTTTATTGAAGTCCATTACTCCTATGCCGGCTGCCACATTAGTTGCAGCAATCCCTATCATAAGCCAGATTACTAAACCGATACTTTCAAAGAAATCCGTGCTATTGAATAGTGCCTTTATTGAAAGTAGGCCCGTCAATATAACTATTACAAATGAAAGAACGGAAAAAGCTATAATCTGGCTTTTTGCCATCTTTAACTCAGCATTAAAAAATGCGTAAAATGCTTGATTTTTCATGTTTTACTGCGCACCAAATTTATATACGCCTTCTCAAGGCCTTTTTCTCCTTTGCCTCTACCGAATTTTTTTATAATAGTCTTTACAGATCCCTGCGCTATTATCTTTCCTTTATCAAGTAGTATAATATAATCACACAATTCCTTTATTTCATCCAGCAAATGAGAGCTTAATATTATCAGTTTTGTTTTCTTTAGCTTTTTAAGTAGTTTTTTTATATCGTAGGCTTCGGCAGGGTCTAATCCACTTGTCGGTTCATCAAGTAGTAAAATATCCGTATCAGGTAGAAGTACTGAAGCTATTACTACTCTTTGCCGATTTCCCTTTGAAAGCTGGCCGCATTTTTTATTTAGATCTTCCAAGCTTAATTCCTTTTTGAGTTCTTTTATCCTGTTTTCAATCAGCATTTTATCCATTCCTCGGATATTTCCAATAAACTCAAGGAATTCATATATCGTCATTTCATCATAAGGTTCTGGTTCATCAACCAATGCAGAGACGTTTTTCAATGCGGCTTTATAATTTTTTATGTTTATTCCGTCTATAAACGCTTCTCCAGAGTCGGCTCTTGCGAGGTTTGAAAGTATCTTTAATGTTGTTGTCTTTCCTGCACCGTTAGGCCCAAGATAGCCCGTTATTCCCTTACCTTTTATGTCAAAGCTTATTGAGTTTAATGCAAGGTTATTCTTAAAACTCTTTTTAAGGTTAATGGCTTTTATCTCCATTATTTTATCAGGTTTTTGTAAAATTAATATATGATAAAATTATATTCGTATAGAATATAATTTAATACTTAAAAAACTATTTACTAGAATGGTAAAGCTAATTATAAAAAACTTAAGCAAGAGCTATGTAGATAAGAAAAGCAAGAGCTTGTCAGCCTTAAAAAAAGTCTCTTTAAATCTAGATATAAACGGGATATTTACGTTAATAGGCAGGAATGGCGCGGGCAAAACCACCTTTATAAGGATAGTTTCTACTGAGCTGCTTCCGACTTCTGGAAAGGTGTACTTAGATGGAGTTGACGTTGTCAAAAATCCAAAAGAGATAAGAGAGAGGATAGCGGTAATACCGCAGGAAGCTGCACTTATACCTTGGATGACAGCAAGAGAAAATATATTTGCTTATCTTCTATGGAGAGGTTTAAGTTTTAAAGAAGCAAAAGAGCGGACAAATACAGTTCTAACTAGGTTTAAATTGGAGAAATATGCTGATAAACTGCCAAGAAAATTATCAGGAGGCACAAAACGAAAAGTTTTGGTTGCTTTGGTCATCTCATCAAATGCAAAAATAATCTTTTTAGACGAACCTACAACAGGCTTGGATCCAATATCAAGAAGAGAACTTTGGGAAGTGCTTACTGAATTAAAAAAAGAACACCTTGTTATACTTACAACACATTACCTTGAGGAAGCAGAGGAGTTGTCCGACTATATAATTATTTTAAACAAAGGAAAGCTGGTAAAAGCAGGCTCTATAAACAATATACGAGATGCAATTGGTTATCCGTATGCAATAAAAATATTCAAAGGCTTCAATAAAAAGATCAGATTAAATGGAAAAGTTGTAAAGAAAAACGACGGTACTTTTCAGGTTTTCTCAGATGAAAGAACGGCAAATAACCTTGCTAAAAAGCTGATAAAGACAAAGGTAAAGTTCTCTATAAATCCAACCTCTTTGGAGGACATATTTTACATGCTGGTAGGAGATATAGATAAAGGGGAAGAAAATGAAAACTAGTAAGTTCAGTCAGCTTTCTGCCTCGATAATGGCAAATGCAATCTATGCTATGAAGAACTTCCCAGTTATGCTTGTAAATACAATACTTGCTCCTTTCGGATTACTTATAATAATATTTTTTGTAAGCCATGGAACACTGCTTAATGTAGGTATATTGGGAGGGTTCATTTTGGTAATGGTAAATAATGGTATAGCTATTCAGGGTGATCTTACACATTTAAGGAATGATATGAAATTGCAGGATATGCTTGTCAGCTCTCCTGTTTCTCCAGCAATTTACGTTGCCGGCATAGCATTGTCCGAATTGGTTTTTTCCATACCTGATTTAGTAGTACTTTCTATCTTAGCGGTAATATTTATACATCTCTCAGCAATTTCTGCTTTGACGATAGCTGCAGTCATGCTTCTCACCTTTATGTTTTCCATATCTTTGGGTTTTTTCATCTCAACGATAAGTAGAGATGTTATAGAAGGATGGGCTTTTATGGGCCTTATATCTATGGTTCTGTCTACTCTGCCGCCCGTTTATTATCCGATTACGTATATCCCAATGCCTTTTAGGTATATTGCTTATCTTTCACCGACTTCTTTTTCAGCAATAATAGCCCAAAATAGTATTGGGTTTGTTAAATTTTCAAGCTCTTTTATTTTAATTTCCTGGATAATACTTATTCTAGTTTCTGTAGCTTTAATTGTATTTGCGATTAAACGTTCTAGATGGAGAGAAGAGTGAATATTTAATTTTATTTATTCTTAAATTAAAATGGAGGATGACAGGTTTTCAATAAAAAGAATGCTTAAAATCGGGATTCCTACCTTAATTTTACTTCCAATTATACTTGTAATAGCGATTATTTCTGGTAGTCTTCTATTTTTAGATTATGTTCATGTATTTAGTGGCGCTTCATGGACAGGTATGGATCTTTTTATGGGGCTGTTTTTCTCTTTTGTGATGAGGGGGCTTGATAATAAAGAAAGAGTAGAGGTTTCCAAAAGATTAACCCCAATGATGCTTTTTTTATGCCTTCCATATCTGCAGTAACCATAACTGCAGGTATATTACTGGCAATTAAAGAGGGGATCTTTATATTGTCCTCCCCTATAATTATAGCCGTTCTTGTAATAGCCGGCATACTTACAGTTCAAGGCATAGGAATATTTCTGCCAAATGAACTAAGGATATACTTGGATATAAAACATGGCAGTAAAGACAAAGAAAAAATAGTAAGGCTTACTATGTTTAATCTGAAGTTAGCTTTCAGTCAAGTTATATTCCAGATAGCAATAATATTATTAATGGCGCATCTGGCTACAGGGTTGGCAATATGATAAAGGACTTGAAATCGATTTATAGGTTCGGCGTAGTTTCGGCTGTATTGCCAATACTCTTTTTAGTAATAGTATACATCATAAAAGATTACTTGCTCATAGACTACATACATGTTTTAGCAGCAGCCTTATGGTTAGGCTGCAATTTGTTTATGGGATTTATAGCTTATAGAATAATAAGGGATATAGGTGATAAAGAAAAGGTAGATATAACAATAAGACTGCTTCCACTTACTTTGTTTTTCATACCTTCTATAACATTGACTACGGTTATAGCAGGTTACATATTAGCATTTTATGTTCACTTATTTTCTTATTCCTTGTTTGTTTACTTGCCGATAATTATTCTTTCTACTATACTTCTGCTTTTATCATTTGTTTATTACGTTAGAAATTCCATAGGTATAATAAAAATTTTAAAAGCAAAATCAAACGTTAAGAAGCTGATATCCCTTTCAATGATGAATTTTAGAGTGGCTGCAGTGCAATTAATATTCCAAGTTGTAATAATCTTTTTCATGGCTTATGTTGTAATAATATTATAATTCATTTTATTATTTTATAATAGTAATATATTTATATATGGTGAATTCATAACAGACTATGAACAAAAAACTCGATGATTCTCTTTCAGAATATTTTATTAAACCGGAAAAAGGCTTAAGTACGGAACATTTTATTATTGAAAATATAGGCTTAAACAAGAAAGTGGGTAATCCCTTACAAGCAGAGTATAACCCTAAGAAGAGATTTAAGCTAATGAAAAAGGAGTATAATATCGCTCCTGAAAACATTGTTAAACCCATTGAATTAAAGGAAATAGACGGGAAAAAGATGTATGTCCTAGAGAGAATAAACGGCAACATGTTTATAGACTCTCTTTATAAAGTAAGAAACAATAAACCATTTTTATATAGCATAAAGCAACAGCTCGAAGAAACAATAGAAAAATTACATAAAAACGGTTACGTACACGGCGATTTAGTAAACGGAAATAATATCATGCTTACAAAAGAAGGAAAAATAAAGTTAATAGACTTTCTTTACATACCCAAAGATTTTGAATACAAAGAGGCTTTCATAGCTATTGACAACGAAGCAGTAAAATCAGTAATAAATCTTATGTACAGGCGATTTATAAACTTATAAGGTTCTTATTTTAAAACGTAAAACTGGTAGATACTTAGTCTTTTACTTTTTATAAGCTGTACTTACTTTTTAGTTATTTAATTAGTACGTTTTGTTCCTGTGTTTTTATTTATTAGATACATCCTGTTTTATTTTTCTTATTATCTCATCAGATATTATCGGCGCGCCGATCGCTAAAATTTTCTTACGTTTGCTATCAATTATAGTAAAATGGCCATGATTAGCCCTTATCCCCCACGCCCCAAATTCATCTAAATCTAAATAATAAGCTATTATTGCTTTTATGACATCGCCATGCGAAACAAGTATTACATTTTCATCTTTAGGTATTTCATCTAGTACTGCCTTGACCCGGTTCATTAAGCTGTCCCACCTCTCGAAGCCATTTGGATATCCTTTTAATATCTCGTTTACATGCCAGTTGTAATCTGTCATATCCCCTTTGCTGTCACTAGGCCTGTGTTTGTTGTTGTATTTTCCCATCTGTCTTTCAGCAAGCCTTGAATCTGTTTTTATGTTTAATTTTGTTGTATCGGCTATTATCTTCGCTGTTTGTTGCGCTCTCAGAATAGGGCTAGAAATAATCTCCTTTATGCCTTTTAATTTTTTTAATTCTGTTGCAGATTTTATAAGGTATTTTTTTCCTTTACTTGTAAGAGGGTATCCTTTGATATCGTGGGTCATGTAACCTTTTTTGTTTGATTCACTAAAGCCGTGTCTTATTATCACTATTATACCCATATAATATTATATTTTGATAAGATTAATATTTTTGTAAATTTATTTAGTTGTTAGTTTTTATTGGAATCAATCTGAAATTTTAAATGATTTATACGAAATTTATAAATAGTAAGCGCATAAAATAAAAGTATGACTGATGAAGCTATGGTTAAATTTCATATTAAAAAGGTATACCTACTTGCAATAGTTGTGGTTATTGTGGTTTTGGTAGCATCATTTTATTTTTTAAGCCATAATACAAGTACTATTTCGGTTAAAAGTGGGGATAATGTAACAGTATTTTATTCGCTTTGGCTTTCAAATGGGACATTGATTCAGTCAGATTTTAATTCAACGCCTTTTAGTTTTGTGGCAGGTTCTTCTCAGGTTATTCAAGGTTTTAATAACGCGGTTATTGGAATGAAACCTGGGCAAATAAAGAATATAACACTTCAGCCAAGTGAAGCATATGGTAATATAAACAATTCATTGATAGTTACTGTCCCGAGATCAGACTTTGGTAATAGCTCAATATCCATAGGAGAGCATGTCTCTGCAGGCAATGGGGCTAGTGGCGTAATCACTTCATTAAACGCTACAAATGTTACAGTCAATTTTAACCCGCCACTTGCAGGTAAAACTCTTAAATTTGAGATAAAGTTAGTTAAAATTAATTAAATTTGATGGGATTAAAAATTAGTTTGATAATTTTGGTGGGTTTGTCATTGTTCGTTATAGGTTTAATTCTTCCGTTTATTGATGTTTTTATGATAAAATACTATGGTAAAGCTGTGGAATCCCTTGGAAGTTTTATCCTCTTTGCGAGTTTAGGCATATTTGTAGCAGGAGTTATAATAACTCTTATCGGTTTTCACAAGCAGAATAAGTCGTTAACTCAATAANNATAAAGGCATAGCTTTTTATATCTAAGTTGTTTATACTTTATATGGATGCTACCAGTACGCAGATAGGCCAGATTCCAAATAACGGCTCAAAAAAACATAAATTTGCTGCAATAGCTGCTGTAATAGTGCTAGCAGTCTTTTTGGTATTTATATTTGCATCCTATGAAGGTTATGTTCCTTTTTTGAAGATTTCGGCTGCAAATAACCCCTATTACAGCGTCGCTAATATTCAGCAGTTGAGTTCTACAGTTTCAAAACTTCAAAATTCTAGCACACCTTTCAATCTTTCATACTCTTTATCTCTAAGTTTAAGTGCTGCAGCAGGGCCTTCAGTCTTTTCCTTTAATCTGCCAATTAATGGTTATATTGCTCACTACACTCCTTACACAAAAGAAACAGCGAGTATAGGTTTAGGGGCACTTTTAAACGACATAAGTAGATTAAGCAGCAGCATAAACGTATCTTCATTTCCTAAGTTCCTGGATACAGTAAATCTTACTTTATTATCAAATATTTCTTATGGTACATTTTGTATTCCTTTCTCAATGATAGCTTCAGCAGATAACCTCAGCTTATCCCTTCTTGGTTCTACAGTAAATGATTCGAATGTAAACAATGATTCATTATTTTGCGTTTCATTAAAAACAGATAACTTAACAGATTCAATCTCAAGTGCTTTAAGTAATAAATCGTTAGCAAATATTTCAAATTTAAGTCAATTCAATAATTATATCCAGGTAAAATATATAAAAGGTGAGAGTTATAATGGCAATTCATGCTCTTTACTGGATATAAACACTACGTCTGCATTTGAAAGCAAATACAACACGTCAATGGGCTTTAGTTTCTGCTTTTCAAATGTCTATGGTATACCATTGGATGGCAACTTTGTCCTTAATTTAACAAAGGATTCATCACAAATAATTAGCCTTTTGAATTCTTCTGGAAATATGGCATCTCTGCCAAAATTCACTAATCTAATATTTTCTGCTTCTCTTAAATCAACATTTGATTCTGTGCCTACTTCAGCTTCAATTTTGTCTATACTTCCAAAAGGTTCATACACAATCAACAAGACTTCACTTTCAGAGTTAATTAGCTCTTTTAACCCAGGTCTTGAACCGATTAGTAATGTTCCAACGCCGAAAGCCCTACTTTCATATGTTGATTCATATATACCCGGTATGGTTTTTGCAGGAAATCTTAGCTATAATTTTACAAATAATGCAGAGCTCTATTTTTATTTAAATAAACCGAACTATGGAATAGCCGAAACATTTGATTATAGCCCTTCATACACTAATGGCAGTAATGTATATAGCTACTTTTCTTACCTTCCAAACATTTATAACCTTACAATTGACGGGCAACCTGCAGTTGGTAGTAACTCTACATTTGGTTCAGATTACTCTTACATCTTTTATACGATAAATGATGGTAGCATATATTCCATCTCTGCATCTGCCCCTTTGAACACTAGCTATCTAACCCAATTAAATAATACAATTATAAAAATGGTAAAAAATCTGCCATTAAAGTATATAAAATAAAAGTTATATTCAAAACCACTAAATTTTTAATTTTTAAAATTAAGCTTTAATTTAATTTTTTAATTAGTATTTTCTGATCTTTTCCTCCCTCTATAGCGTATGAAAGGTATAAAAAGAATAAGCCAAAAATAAAAGAATATAATATCGTTCCTATTATGCCATACTTTATATTATTAGGCCCCGCAGCAAAGGAATAAGTAACTATAAGTATAAAATTAGCAGATAGCAGCATTATAAAGTAGTTTACTACATTCTTTGAAAGTTTTATCCGGTACAATGCGGCATTTCGATAAGCATTAAAATAATGTATAAACCTAAAAAGAGAAAAAAGGACAAATACTCCACTTATCAAAGCAATTATTCCCTCTATTTCTAATATCATATGAACCTCAAAAACGATTTAAACCAGATTACTATTACATACGATACTACAAGATAGGAAAATAGGCCTAAAATCTGTGCTGATAATATTAAGTATAACAAATTAAATACTTCTCCGAAAACATATATTGAGAAGACTAGTATGAAAAGGATAGTCGTGGCTATCAATAAGTAAATCTGGTTTGTTGATTTTTTAAGATCTAATACCCATATAACTATAGGAGCTCTGTCTTTTTTGTGTTTTATAAGTATGTAGAATACTCATTTACAGAATAAAAGAATTAATCTCGTTTAGTTAATTTTTGTAGCAAGTTTAATATAGTATAACTTTATTCTAATTAAATCTTGTATAGTCATTTATACAAGGAAAATAAAAATTTGAGGTGAATTAAATGGTAGATGAGACAATTAAGAAAGGGGATAAAATACAGGTAATGTACACTGGTTATTTAGAGGATGGATCAGTTTTTGATTCTAACGAAGGAAAAGAGGCACTTTCATTCGAAGTAGGTGCTGGGCGTATAATCAAAGGTTTTGATGATGCTGTGATTGGTATGAAGATAGGAGAGAGTAAGAGCATAACAGTTAAACCCGAGGAGGCATACGGTGAAAGGCACGAAGAAATGGTTATAAAGCTGCCAAAAACACAGTTTCAGGGGGAAGAGATAAAAGAAGGGATGATGGTCAGCTCAAACAATGGGATGCAGGCTACAGTTGTTTCTGTAAATGAAAATGATGTAACATTAGATTTTAATTTCCCATTAGCTGGAAAAACGCTGAAATTTGATATAAAAATAGTAGCTATAAATTAAATTAGACCCGCATCTACTAGTTTTCTGCAAGGTTTATTTTAAATATTGCAGGCGAATTATCTAAGTATGCTTGCAATATTTATTATAATACCCATATTTGCCATGTTTGTCGCTTTTATCGGTAATATGGCAGGTATAGGAGGCGGAGCACTTTTTGTGCTTTTTTTCCTTTATTACTTAGGCCTAAGTTCTTTTTATGCAAGTGGATTAAGTCTTATCGCCATATCAACAAGTTCAATTATAGGGTCATATTCGAACATAAGGCACGGCTTTGTGAATTTGCACTTATTTAAGATTCTTCTCGCAATGGGATTAATAGGTGTTTTATTAGGTTCTTTGCTTAGTTTTATAGTGCCTACTGCGATATTCAAAGGAGTTTTTGGTTTTATCCCATTAACAATAGGCGTTTTTTCGCTCATAGCTACAATTAAACAAAGAAAAATAAAAAATTATAAAATACCTAAGAATAAGTTTGGGAAGGATGTAAGTGTTATAAGTTTAATAGCCGGAGCAATATCTGGTTTCACTGGCATGGGGATAGGAGGCATAACAGGCACTTACATGACTGCCGTTCATAAAATGAACCCAAAGATTATATTTTCAACAATAATACTAGCAATGATAATAACTTCTATTTTTGGTGGTTTGCTTCATTTAGGAACAATAAACTTCTCCAAAGATACGCTGCTTTATATACCTTTTATTATAATAGGCGCGGCTATTGGTGCATTTATAGGTGCAAGAGTCTCTGGAATAGTTAAATCCAAGAATCTACGTTTATTCCAATCATTGGTAATAATTTTTACAGGCCTACTTGCAATTTCTATCTATCTTTTTATTTAGTGTTTTTACCTGCTAAAAAGTAACTTCATAAGTTACAGCTATAAACTCTTAAAATAACTATTTATAATTTTATGGATATACAATAAAGTGGAAAACAAGATAAGAGCCATAAAATTTGATATGGGGCGCTTGCCTGTAGATAATCCGGATGAACTTGATTTTATAGAGCCAGAAAAATTTCCGGGGCAAATTATGGTAACTAGAAAAGGACATAATAGGAGCTTAGAAGTCATCTTGAGGGATGCTGTAGCTGGTGATCGCTCAGCACAGGCATTTAATTTGAGCCACTCCTTCGCTTACTGGAAACCAGAAATAAAAAATGGAGCTTTGGTTGACAAAACAGTACATATCGATAGAAAAAAGCTTAAAATGAATGTATACAATTGGCTTATAGCTAGCGATGAATACTACTACGGCAAAGATGATTTATATGGTAAACTTCCAGCTGTAGATAAAAAATATAAAACCCGTCTTATGCGTTTAGATTTAAATCATTTTGAATTTTATTCTATGGATAAAGAAAGGAATGTGCACAGCATTGAGATAGACTTAAACTATATTGCCTCAAAAGATCTAACTAAATTTACAGTATTATATGACAAGAATGTTTTAGTAAAATTAGACACTAACGGAGATTATTCTTTAAAATACTTAAAAACCTCATCTAAAGAATACGCTAAAAAGAAGGGAAACCTTTTGCAAGAACAAGATTTTACATTATATCTAGATACTAATATACCTGTAAAAGTATATGCAAAAACTTCTAAAGAGAAAATTTAGATATACATCCTAAATTACTAATAAAAGTAATACTTAAATACTTAAAAATGTTAAAGTTTAAATGCAACTTGGCATAAATGGCAAAAAATTAAAGGGAATATTTGCTGGTGGTTTATCGGGTTGGATTCTAGATTCTTATGACTTAAGTGCAATGTTTCTTCTTGTTCCAGTGATAGCTACGTTGTTTTTCCCAGCTGGCGATCTTATCCTAGCTATAATAGGGGCGTTTGCAATATATTTCATAAGCCTTGTGTTCAGACCCGTCGGTGGTCTTATATTCGGTAGATTTGCAGATAGAAGAGGAAGAAAACTGGCAATGGTAATTACCTTATTAGGATTGGGAATCATAATATTTGCGACTGGTCTGTTGCCTACTTATGCACAGATTGGTATAGCAGCACCAATATTTCTTGCGCTTTTCAGAATGATAACCGGTGTATTTGCTGGAGGAGAATACGGGAACAGCTCTTCTATAGTGACAGAAAGTGTAAATACAAAATACAGGGGCAGAATAGGTTCTCTTTTACAAGGCGGTTATCCTATCGGTTATGCCTTAGCCGGAGGAGTATATCTTACTTTAAGGACAGCTTATGGTAGCTCATTTATAAGCGCTGCTTACGGTGCTGGATGGAGAGTATTCTTTTTCATAGGTATAATACCAGTAATAGTTGGTTTAATAATAAGGCTTAGGATGCCTGAATCATATCTTTGGTCAGATATAAGTAAGAAGAAAAAGCTTGATCCACATCCAATTAAAACAGTTTTTTCAAACAAGCAGTATAGAAACTCATTTTTTGTAGGTTTACTTGCAATGACAGGAATAGCATGGATATACAGTTTAACTTTAGGATTTTATCCAACTACTTTGCCGGAATTCTTTGGAATAGGTTTTCCTGATTTCTTGTATATAGTTATAGTCGCGATTTTAACTTCATTACTTGGCTACTTCTCTTCAGGTTATATAAGTGATCTTATTGGAAGGAAGAAAGCATTATATATATTTTCAGGATTAGCAATAATACTGGCATTTCCAACAATGTACGGCATGTTTACAGGAGCTTACGGTATATTAATGGCCGGCTTTTTAGCATCAGTATTGGCATTTGTAACAACAGGGGCGTATGGAGTTATACCTGCCTACTTGGCAGAAAAATTCCCTACTAGAGTAAGGAGCACTGGCGTAGGGATAGCATTTAACGGTGGGTTTATAGTAGGTTCTTGGAGTTCAGTTATAATACTAGCAGCAGTTGGTGCGGTGAATCCTTTAACTAATACTACAAATGTATCTACATTACATGCAGCTTTAGGTTCTTTCTGGTGGATTACAGCAATAGGAATAATCATAGGTGAAATATTCATATTATCTTCAGCTTTGCTTTCCAAGGAAACTTATAAAGAAGATCTTTCAAAGATAAAGTAAACTTTTAATTGCTTATTATTATTTAAATTGGTTTTATTTATTTACTTTTGATTTATATCTTAGAAATACTGCTATAAATAATTAAGCATTCTTATATAACTTTATAATAAAGTATTTATACTAAAAGAACTATAGTTCTAATATGTCTCAAATAAAGATATATTCTACAGGGAGGATTGATCAATCATTTAGAGCTACTGCTATGAAGCGTTTTGGTTACGGCAGAGGGGCCATAAGTAAAGCTGCAGAGGAATCTTTGATTAGATGGACAAAGACTATAAATAAAATAAATTTCTTAACTGAAAAGATAGTAGAAAAGTCAAAAAAAGATGATAGGATACTATCAGTCATTTTATTTGGCAGTTACGCTAGAAAAGATCCTGATTTCAGAGATGTCGATATAGGTTTATTATTATATAAATCAGAGGATTCTTCAAAGGTATACTCTGATTATATATCATTTTTGGGTGGAGAAGACTACTTAGATCTTTCTATAATTAATTCTCTACCTGCTGAAGTTCAAAGCAGCATTTTTAATGATGCAGTTGTTTTATACTGCTCAAATAGTTCTGCTTTGTATGATTATACAATTGCTTTAATAAAGAAATCTGCCGATTTAAGGCATACATTAAGAGAGGCATTAAAAACTGTATGAATAATGAAACAATAAAGGATAGAATACTGGAAAAATCTCTTGATTTAGAAAGATTTTCAAAGGAACTTGCCCAAGTTTTGCCAAAGACACAAGAAGAATACAAAAAAAGCAACATACTTGTTAAAAGCACTGTTGAGAGAAGGCTCCAATTGATAAGCGATACTGAGATAGACATACTCGCTATTCTTTACAAAGAGCTAAATTTAAAAGTCGTTGGAGAAGATTTATCATTGATCGCAGCTTTTTCAGAAATTTTTAAAGACAATGTAAACGAGAAGATAAGAAAGCTAAGGGACATTAGAAATAAACTTATACATGAATACAAAAGTGAAAAGTTTGACGAGGAAGTTTTTAAGATTGCTAATGAAAACCTGAATGAGAATGATATAATATCAGGGATAAAACATTTGATAGCATAAGATAATTAATACTTATTATTGCGTCTAGAATCATTTAAATTAAAAGAAAGATATTGCATTATTTATGAATTCATAATTTTACATATATTTAGATATTACTAATATCAATATAATATTATTTATATAATTATTATAAATTATATTATTATATCATATTATGTATAATAAATAAACCAATAAAAATAATCTATAAAAATATTTATTATTTACTTATATCAAATTAAATGATTTAATAATAAAATATATATTTCACATAAAATATATTAAAATATTACTACATTTATTATAATAAATCATTTAAATTTATAGTGCGTTTTCAGGATATGGCAAATAAAACACAAAAAACCTATAGCTCTTCGAATCAATATGATTTTGATCCTTTTGATAGGTTATTTCATTTAGTTTTCCGTATTTTGATACTTATTGTTATAGCTGCAGCCGTTTTTGCAGCAATATTAGCGGTAATTTCTTTTCCGTTTAACTACTCTCATAATGTATTTTGGAATGCTTTTGATGCATTATTGGGCGTGCTTTTTATATTATGGATTATAAGCTGGTTTTTACCAGGAAAATACAGATATCACAGATTGCATTATCATTGGTATAATTATCAAGATCCAGAAGAAATATTAAAGGCAAGGTACGCAAAGGGCGAGATATCAAAGAAGGAATTTGAGGAAAAACTTAAGGAATTAATGAAATATCGTTAATAATAAATAATTTGATAATATAATAATTTATGTAAGTTAATAAATCTATATAAAGTATTTATATAACCTATTTTATATAAATTTTATGCACATACCAAAAAAAGAAACTCTAGATACAGTTTTAGACTATAGGTTTAAACCTCAGGACAATGAAACCTCGGAGAAGGTAAAGAGATTATATGATATGTCAAGATCATTGTTTCTGGATGCTTACAAAAACAATGAGTTACGTGAAGATTTAGATGGGGCTTGTCTCCTAGAAATTAAACTTGGCATTAAATCCGCTGTTAAACAAGGGTATTCTTGTATTATTATTTCTTATAATCATCCTGAGAATTATTTCTCAGTATATGCGATGAATTGGCCTTGGCTTCCAAACCTCCGAAGTGGGTATTTCTCACTTGTTCATGGAGGGCATATTGTGCCGCCTATAATAATAGACTATCCTATAGTATATAATGGCCGTGTTTACAAGGGTATTACTACCTCTGTTGCAACTGGTGTCTCTAACAAATATCATGTTATGAAGATTGCCAAAGCGGTTAGTGACCCCCAAATTACTTTCTACAAACCAGGTAAATGGGAAGAATTAGTGGAGAAGCTGTACAAAGAGAGAGCAGTGGAATCTATAAAAAGCCCAGCATCTCCGAAGCTGGTAAATAAGTAGCTGATCAAAAGTATGTGGTGCAAGTATTTGATGATTAAGAAGCTTCCAGATAGTGAGCTCTTATAGGAAAATAGCTGAATTTACCATTTTTGCCGTCTTGATTAGTCTTTAAGTGTAATCAAATTCTCAAAAACTATTTATATCCGTTATTCTCTTAGTATTATATAGTAATCAATTTAGTAGGGTAAAGTATGGAAAAGGAAAAAAAATTAGATGAAATACTTCGTAAGCGTAACGATGAGCTCAGGTCGAAGATTTTAGATATATACCAAAGTACAATATCTTTTCTCAATAAAAGCATTAAAGAGGGCAAAGGTCATATAGACATTGATAATGGCAAAGTTCAAGGCAAAGCTCAATATTATCTTGTAATTGAAACTGACTTTTATAAAACTGAACTCAGGATCCCCTATAAATTTAACTTAATTTATAGTAATCTTGACCAGCCTCACCTACAGATAGACGTTGTCTATAGCAATAGAATACTGTTTGGTGACGATAAAAAGTTTTATCATGTGTTTGATGTTGTAGAACAATCTAAAGACAATTTACACGTTAATACATATCTGTCAGGTGACGATCATCATGTTAACGGATGGGAAGAAATTTTAATGGGAATGATAAAGGAAAGATCAACTACTGAGAATGGGAAGCTTCTGTTTTTACCCAATTTTAGAAAAACAATAAGATAGCTGATAAAATGATGAATAATTTGTAAAAAAACCAACGGTTTTGACTATTTTCTGTCGTTATAATTAGTCTTTAAGTGTAATCTGGATACTCTACAAAGGTAGAAAAAGAAGCTCAAAAAACATTAAAAAACACATAAAAAACATGCAAAAAGCATTAGAATTATACTTAAGTGGTGTTTGATCCCCATGTTTCGTCGCAGGATACCTTTGATGGGTAAATCGTAAAATAACGAACTCAAGTGCTTCCCTTTTCTCCCAAAAGGAGAAAGATACTTACCCATGACTTAAATTATGAAATCTTTATTATAAGTATCCGAATCTTCTCTCGTATTCCTTATGTGGTAACCATTCTAAAACCACTGTAAGAATAGAAATATCGGATCCTTTTATTGAGTACATCAGACGCCAGGCATTTGGCAGGTTATATTTCCACAAATTATCTATACCATACCTTTGTATATAATATTTGGGTATCAAATTTTTTGGTATCTGTATACCGCAGGTTGGATCTTTCTTTAAGTCATCAAATGCCCGATTTAGAAATTTATAAACTTGCGGTTCATCATTTTTAGCTTTATTCAATAAATTTTCAAGTTTTTTATCAACTAGAACCACATTTATTTGCCTCATCGTATTATTACTCCCTCTTTCATATACTTTTTTACGCCTTCTGGATCCCATATCCAAATAACCTTGCCTTCCTTATCGATGACCACTTTGTTTGACTCTACCAAATAATCTATAACTATGTTAAAAGTTTGATACATGACCTTTTTCTTCAATGAAAGCCAAAGTTGTCTTTTTGAGGGGTACTCTTTAGCGTTTTTTATCGCCTCCTCAACCATCAATACTGTATCAAGTCTGGGGTAATGCAATACCTCATTTACATTCTTTGTCATAATTGTTATAATACTTATTAATATTATTATATAAACTTATATACTATTTATAGTTTTCTCTTCTAAATCAAGTACTCACTTATATCCTTTGCAAAGTAAACAGTTTTGCCTTTTTCTTTTACTTTAACTTCGTTTTCAAACGCCAGATTACCTATCTCATTTATCTTCATTTTCTCCCAAAAGGATAAATGTGTTTACTTCGCTCCCTAACACTATAGCAAAAACACTCCTAGTAATATCCCTGCTATCAGTTCTGCGAAGAATAGTTGTAAAGTACTGAAAACTAAAATAAGTATGGGTATCTGCGATAAGTTAACCATTATCAAAAATATAGCCAGTCCATAAACGAATCTTTTTCTTTCTTTTGATTGTTTAATCCTTATAACATTAAGTTTTGAATATAGCAAAAGAAGAATAGATATACCTATTGCAATTAGCAAAAAACCTGTTATAACTCTGGTAATATGATTTAGTAAACTGCCAGATACTATATTTATCCACGGCATTACGATCAATCCTGCAAGTGATAGAACAATACCAATTGTGAGCAAAACCCAGTAAAAGCGCTCATTTTTGCCTAAAACAGCGCTTTTTAGTGTCTTGTATTTTGTCATATTAAGCCTCTAACATAATATTTATTATCTGCTCTTTTAATTTAGGCAATTTGTTCACTAGGGTATCCCAAAGTATATCTAAATTAATCTTAGAATAAGCATGCACGAGTATGTTCCTCATATCTTTTATCTCCCGCCATTCTACCTGCGGGTTTTTGCTTTTAATCTCTTCTGAAAGACCTGCCGATGCTTCACCCATTATTTCTATGTTTTTAATCACTGCATACGCTAACACATCATTTTTCTTAAACTCTTCTTCGCTAATGTCTTCTGTATGTTTTTCAATCCATTCTATTGCAGATAAGATATCATTTAATAAAACTTTATCCTGTCCTAGTCTCATATTATATCCTTCTTTTCTTTCATTACTTTATCCTTTATTAACGGATTTATACTATCATATATCATAACATCGACCTTTCTGCCTAGCGTATCCTCTAAATTCAAATGCAAACCTGCTAGATCAAACAACGAGAAACCTTCTGGCGGCTCTATTAGTATATCTACGTCACTTTTATTATCAAAATCACCTCTTGCAAACGATCCAAATACAGCAGCTTTCTTTATCTTATGCGCTTTTAATATAGGAATAGCAAGCTTCTTTACCTCTTCTAGGCTATTTACCATCTTTTTTTGCTTCTCTTCAGTCTTTTGGCTATTTTCTTTGGCCTTTATTAGCTCTAAAATAACCTCATTAAACGGCTGCCTTTTATGTATTTTCAACTTTTCAAGCATTTCTTTTGTGCTTTCATCTACCTGTATTGTTGTTACCATAGTACACTATAGAATGCTATAGTATTAAAATCTATTCTTTGTAAATCTTATAAACTAAACTTTATACAGCTTTTAGCTGGTAAGCTTGATATAAATTCTACGATATATAAGGAAAACTGAAATTATAAGGGCAGCAATTACTACAAAATATGAATAGAAAAATGGAGAATTTACCTTAGCAGCAGAGCCTATTGATAGGGTCAAAAGGATACTTAACAGGCCCAGAAACGTCAATACTAACGAATGGACTGTAAAGATCATGTTGAATGCTATGCTTTGCTTCTTTGTGTCTTTTCCTCCGCCGATACGGTAAATTATAGACGGCAGATTCATTAAGTAAGGATATCTTTCAAATATAGTGTACCTATATTTTATCACTAACAGAAGGATAGCTGCTATGGCAGTGAATATCAAGGGTATAAGAAGCAATGCAAGCCTGTCTTTTGCTATCTGATTTACAGTAAGATAGTGAATTGCAAGTATCCAGGAAATCAGGATAAGCAGCAATCCTATAATGATAAAGACCTTTGCGCCTTTCTCTAATTCATATCTTTTTAGTACCCTATTAATCATATACCATAATAATATACGGTGATACTTATATATAGAATAGTAATTAATCTAAGTTTTTATTACTCTTAAAAATAAGCAATATTTATATTATAATATCTGATTATATAATATCTATATATTTATTATAATAATAAAATTATATATGTATTTATTATTAAATTTATCTTATATAATCTTATAACATTTGCTATTATTATAAATAAATTGATATTAATAGTTATATTATAAAATCATTTATATTAATATCTTTAGTAGAACCCAAAAATTAGTTTAATTACATTTATAAAAAATTAAGTGCATTATCATAAAAGAGTCTTATCTATTCTAGATTTAAAATAATTCTCTGTGTCCTTATCTATAAAATAAACATAGACTCCTTTCATACCTCTAGTTAATAATGTACGATAGGTATTTTTTGCGTATATAATAAAATTCTTTTTATCTCTTTTAACTGCGGTATCTGCAGATTTTTCTGGATGACCTACCCAATCTTTTTTGTCAAAATCATATGTTAAATCCTCTCCCCAAATTACACCGATGTAGTCTGTTTCAAATCCTTGTATAGTATAAATACTTCCAACTTGATTAACTCCATTTGGGTCATACGCCCATAAAGATGCACGAGGGATGTCTTTTGCAAGTTTTATTGAATCCTCCTTAGCTTCCCACGTAGCTTTGAAGTTTCCAATAACTATATCTCCTTTTAAATTACCGTCATTATCCGGGTAACTCCATGGCCAACAGAATCCAGCTACAAGTCTGGCTGAATTTGTATGCTCTTTATTCTTATTAATAATTTCATTCCTTAACTCTTCTGGGCTATTGCAAATTTTAAACGCCATTTTTTCATTTTTAGTTAAAATTGGATTATCAGTTTCTTTTATATTTAAAGTATTATCTATCCATAGAAGATAACCATCCGAACCGCTGCACCTAAACTGTGTTTTTAACTCAAATTCAAATATTTCCGCGTTAAATTTTTTAGCCGCGTCTTTTATGACTTCAGAGCTACCTACTTCGTTAGGTCTCACAATTTGGTTTTCGTCCAAGAAAAAAACACTTACCTTTGCAGCTTTTATTAGTTCATCAATTTGTGGGATTTCAGAGCGGTTTTCTTTTCTCGTGAATCTATTGTTGCTATTTTTACGTATTCTGTGCGCTTCATCTGCTATTAAAACATCTATTTCATTCTCTTTAAATTTACCAAATGCATTAAAATATTGGAATAACCTTCCAGCTCTTGTCCCTACTATTTTTCTTAATGTTGTTGTAAATGCTTTTGAGCCGGTTGCATGGAAGACCTTCTGGCCTTTATATAAAAGCTCGGCCAAAGCATTAAGTGCAATCACAGATTTTCCGGTGCCAGGACCCCCCTTAACTATTATAACAGATTTGTTTTTTAACTTAGTGCATTTTTTTGCACGATCTATTATAGTATTATTTGCAGCTATTTGATCATCCAAAAGATTAAATACCTTTTGATTTTGAATCATGTTCTTAGTATATTCTATTAATTTTTTTGTTGGTTTTATATTACTATATATAAAATCGTTGAATATCTGAATGGCATTGTCCTCTGATAACCTGTCTCTAAGGTATTCACTTAAGTTTTGAAAGTCTTCTTTTGTAAATATCGGATATTTACTAGTCACATTTTTAAATTTATCGGCTAATAATACGGCATTATTTTTTTTAGAGTAATTATGGCAGTAAACACAAGAGGATAATACAATCTCTTTATTATCTTCAAAAACTTGAACAAAATCAAGCAAATAATTGTGATAGCCACCTACTTGTATTGAAGGATGTGGCTCCATCCTGTTTGCCCCTCCTATGAAAGTTAGAATGTTCCCATCAATTTCACAATCTTCTACTTTTGACCACTGTTTAAGTTCAATTACTACTATATTCTTACTTCCATTTTTTCCAGTTCCAAATAGAATACAATCTATTCTTCCAGTATTGTATGGAAGCTCATATTCCAGTATTATCATGTTATCTAATAATTTTGTGCTTTCTATGAGGTTTTTAACGAATTGTAAAGAATTTGTCCAAGACATATATTCACTCGGTGAGGTTTTGTGCCCATAATAATCTTCAAAGGCATGTTCAAGAACATCTGCCATTTTATTATTCATAGTCTCTTCAATAAATTGAGCAGTAGTTCCTTGGTATAATTTCATATTATCTCTGTATATTTTTTATTTGAACCTTTGGACTTTTCTATAGGGTAATGCTTGTTGTTTATATCTAGTTTACGTTTTAATTCTTTTGAAAGATCTAGCTTATTCATCTGAGCAAATCTTAGTATAAAATAAAATGTATCTGATAATTCTTGTGTTATCTCATCCTTCTTTTCTGGTTTTGCTAGCAGTTCTTGAGATTCATTTTCAGATTTGAATCTAAAATGCTCTAGGAGTTCTGATGCTTCAGTTACAATCCCGATTGCTAAGTCCTTTGGATTATGGTATCGATCCCAATCTCTTTCTTCGCAGAATTTTCTAACTAGCTCCTTTAATTCGTAAATAGTAGTATTATTATCGTTTTTATCGTTATTAGACATGAATTATTTTAATTTTTAAAATATATAAACATTTAAAAAGTACATAGCTGGATAAATTTAAAACATAGGATAAAAAATAACAAATATAAATTTAAGATTTGATTTTTTGTGCATTTGATATATTTTTATTCTTAGAGTAATAAAGACTAACCTGAGAAAACAGCTTGGCTTATAACTTTAAACCATCAAAAATTGATCTAATTTCTCCGTTTTGTAATTCAGTTTCAACATTATACTGAATTTAATGTATGATTTATATATAAATTATCCTCATATATACTCTATGAAAATTGAAGATTTATTCAATGAAGCATCTATTAGATCTAGCTATGGGCTTGGGGATATAACAGCCATATATACACTTAATAGAGATGTAAGAGACATCATTGAAGAGATAGCTGAAAAATATTCATCAGATATAAATTACTCAAGAAATAGTGTAATAGGATTAGTAACTATCGCAATAAATACGAAAGATAAGGATGCAGTAATGGAAGCAATAAAAACGATAAGGAAATATGATGAAGATGCTGCAAATGGTATAAGTCTTGGATTATGGAATGTTACAAAGTATACGAAAGATAAGGACAGGATCATTAAAGCAGCTAAAATGATGTCTCTAGACGAAATAGTTGATTCTGTGAAAAATAATAAAATAAGGTACACAAATGAATTATTACTAATCGGAGCATACACAGAAGATAGGGATGCAGTAATGGAATCAATAAAGATGGTACTGAAGTATAAGGGGGATGATATGGAGAATATAGCTTATACTTTAATGAGAATTGCAGAGTATACGAAAGATAAGGACAGGATCATTAAAGCAGCTAAAATAATGAGGTCTTTAGATAAAATAGTTAGTTCTTTGGAAAATTACCATAGAAAATTAATACAAATTGCAGCATACACAGAAGATAGGGATGCAGTAAT
>DAPE01000003.1 GCA_002502045.1 Candidatus Parvarchaeota archaeon UBA573
TCTAAATATACAATTATTAATGGAGAAATCTATCCTGCTTGTAATTACTGCAGTAGTAGTTATTGTGGCTATGCTTGTTGTGGTTGTATTTGCAATGCACTTTTTAAAATCCGCAGGTGTTAGTGCGCTGTCTTCTTTCTCTAATTTAACTAGCGGTGCATCAATGTTTGCTGCTTCTTCTAATTTATATAATACTGCTACTTCATTTAATCAATCTTACAATTTTTACTTTTCACCAGCTCCAACCGGCGTTTCCAATTTATCTAATATTAACGGTACTTTTTGGATAGCAAAATACAATAATCTTTTTAGAGGCTCATTTGAGTATGAAACCCGCCTACCATCTATATCCACAAAAATAACTGCGTCGCTAATCTACAATGGTAGTGAGATTATTGTGTGCAATAAGCAAATTTTCGTGAATGATACGCCTTTAAACAGTACAATGGCTGCTTCGTTAGCATCGATAAATTCGAGACCAACGGTCTGCAATACTTCCTACTTAAATGGAGCAACACCCTTTGATGTAGCTGCTAGTTTTGCTGTAGCCCCTTTTAGCGTACTGTCACTCAATTCTAATTATAGTAGCTTCGTAAAAAGTTTTGCCAATTCAACTATAAAGTTTTTAGGCACCAATACTTATCTTGGTGAAAATTGCTATTTGGAAGAGCTTACACCCAAAGTTAATCCGGCTTCAGGTTTGTCTTTATTTGATTGTGTATCAGCTAAAAATGGTCTCCCGCTCTCTATAAAATTTGAAATAAATAACTCTATTGCTATAAAAAGTAGTTTATCTGCAATTAATTCAGCACCGACTAGTCAAGCGGCAATAACTAATTTGCCTCTAAATGCAACTATAGGCAGTTAAATTTGTGTTATTAGTTATATAAAGAACCATATAATAACCTAATAGGTATACTCCTTAAATAGAAAAGGTTAAATCCTAAGTTTACGATATACACTAAATGGCAGCGAAGAAAAAGCTTAATACTGTAAAAAAGATGAAAAAGAAGATCTCAAAAGTCAAGACTAAAAAGACAAAAAAAATAGCAGTAAAAAAAGTAAAAAAGATAGTAATTGATACTAAGAAACTTTTGAAACTAGATGAAGCAAGGAAATATGTAATAGACATTGCAGGTGAGAAAGGGCTTGAGGTATTTGAATTTCTGATTGCAAATGGAGAAATGGAAGAAAATTTTCTTGCAAAAAAACTTAAATTTGAAAAGGCTAATGCTATAAGAAAATTCTTATACAAACTTTACAACAAAAATCTAGTTTCTTATAGAAAAGTTAGGAAGAACAATAAAGCTTGGTATACCTATTTCTGGAGTGCAAATTCAAGCAAGTTAGTTTTTATAATAAAAGGTATGTATGAAGATGAGATAAAGCAGACTAAGAAATCAATGGAACTTAATAAAGCTGAAGACTTTTACGTGTGCGATATCTGTAATAGAAGGTATGACGTAAATGAAGCGCTTCAAAATGATTTTAGATGTAAAAATGATGGAGGAGTGCTTACACACCTAGAATCAGAAAGAATATTAGAAGATAAACAGAGCAGAATAGACTTTCTTAATAAAAAGTTAAATGAGCTAAAGCAATTGGTTAAATAAAGCTTAATTTACACCCTGTAAAACGCAATCATAATTTAGGTTTATTTCATTAGTATTTGAACATACTGTTGAAGAAGCAGAACTAACTGCTGCGCAGGAATATCCAAAGCTTGCATTTTCACTTATACATACGTTGCTTGTAATTGTAGAATTAGCTATTATATGGTGGCATTCAAGCTCGCATATTCCTATTGCTATCTGTCTATGATTTTCGTAAGGATTAGTATAGAATAATGCCGCTATTATTATCAATACTAAAATTACAATCAATACCGCATAATAACCTTTATCCATAGCTTTTAAACAATATTTTATGTCTAACTTTATATAAAAAAGCGTTTAAAATGCAAAGATGTTAATATCTTATGGCAAAAAGAGTTTCGGCATTAGTGATAAAAGGAAATAAGGTCTTAATGGTAAAACTTAAGACTCAAGATAAGTACATGCCAAGAGCAACGTGGGTGTTTCCTTTTTTGGAATTAGATGAAGATAAAAGCCCAAGAAGAGAGATAATCTCCCTTATACAGAAATTTGGTATAGAATTTAATCTTACTGGAAAGGTGTTTAAGTATTATCCTAGCGAAAACCCTAAGCTACTTTATTTTCTTTATGTAATGGAACATCTAAATGGAGAGCCTGAAGTGCTATCGTTTTTTCAAAGTTATAAATGGGTACCTATAAGTGATATAACCTCATATTCAACTTCATTTATGGACAACAATGTTTCAAGATTTTTAGAAGAAAAATCAAAGGAATATAATCAAAACTAAACGTACATGTTCTGTTCTTCTTCCTTTCTAGGCGCTTGACTTACTTTCTTTAATATATTATTTATTTGGCCGATGGTCTTTTTGTATTCTGATATTAATTCAGATGTATCTACTTGTATATTTACAAGCTCTTCTAAGACTGATATCAGTGCAGCTGCAGCCATACCATCTGGGATTTCTGCATGCGTTTCAGCCATTAAAACGACAAATGGTATCTTTATATTTCTAGTTTTATGTGCTAAATACGAATTAAAGCCCATCATTGCGCCTTCAGAAAGTTTATTGCAATTTTTTATCTCTTTCTCATTATAATTGCTTGCAAAGTAAACTTCGCTCTTTTCCTTTGCTTCATCAATTGCAAGTCCATCCAATGCTATAATTTGATTTGCCTTCTTCTCTTTGTATATTTGAATTATTTTATCAGAAAGTTCATTTATTGCCTTTAACGGCAAAGGTATTTGAGAGGTTATCACAGTAAAATCTTTACCCTCTAAAATTCTAATAGGGGAAAGTAGATCTCCATTCTTAACAATAGCAAATTGTGAAAGTTCTTCAATATCAATTCCACCGATATCCTTTACAATTCCTTTTTCTTCAAGAAATTTCGCTGCTAGTATAGATATGAAACCTGCGGTTTGAAAAGCTGTTATTACCTTATTTTTTTCTGCCATTATTATTACTAAACCTGCACATTTAAATAATTGTCTTGTATATTACAGTCCTATAACAGAAAGAATTGGAATGTAATTTAAGTATATAAGTACAGTCATTATTACAGGAATTACGAAAAAGATTGCCCAATAAACCTTGTTCCATCTCCAAACCTTGTATCCATCAAGACCTATAAATGAAACAGAACCAAGAGGCAACATATTAAACGCAGCCAGATAAAAGCTTATAAATGTCCCCAGACCGGTAACAATGTAACCAAAAGTAGTTAGCAAGTTTGTTACATTAGAGCCAACAAAAAGATAAATTAGAAAGAATAAAGCTAGAAATACAAATCCAAATACTATATCTATTGTTGGGCCTGCTAACGAGATCTTTCCATATCTCTCGGTAAAACCTTTTGGATCAGTATAAGGTTCATGAGGATCTGGTTCAAATATAGTTGCACCTGGTAATGCAAATACAAATCCTATAAGCAATGCCATAACAACCGCTAGTATTAAAAAGAAGGGAAACATCCTAAACTGCGCTTCATAGCCATAACTTTGGGCAACGAATTTGTGCATTAATTCATGCATTATGAATGCCGCGCCTAGAACTATAAAAGAGGCTAAGAAATATATAAAAAAGATGTAGTTTTCAACAGGATAAATAACCACTGCAAAAGCGAAGCTCAATGCAAGCCATGCTAGCATTATATCCTCTACTTCCTTTAAAGAAAATCTAGACACAAAATTCTTGAATTTTTTTTGTGTATTTTGAGTGTATCCAAGATTTGATTTAAAGGGTATAAACTCCCACGGTTTCTTTTTTCGGTATATCTTTACCGATGGATTTCCCCGTTTTATAACCTTTACTTCTTTTTGCATATCTCTATCCTTAGCATTTCATCATATATATCTTCTAGCTCAGATATCTCAAGATAGAAGACTTTTTTCTTTAGTTTTTCTTTATACTTAAATTCGAGGAGTTTTTGTCTTAAATCATCTTTTGACTTTAAATTTAGTTTTCCTCTGCTAGCTATAAGTGCAGAATATAAGTTTTTCTTTTTATGTTGGAAAAGAAGCCTTGCAAATTCTAAAAAATCTTCGTTTATACTAATTTTTTTTGGTGTTACCTTGAGTAATATAGACTCAACTGCAGGTCTAGGCCTAAATGCGTTTTTACTAACCATTGAGACTAGTTTTATATTACAGGTATATTGAGTAAATACCGATATCATAGAATAATCCCTTATTCCAGGGAATGCTAACATCCTTTCCCCAAATTCTAACTGATACATCAAAACTGCTAATCCATCTTTTTTATTGTTTAAGAAATAGATTATCTTCTCAGTTATTGGGGAGGAGATTGCATATGGCAAATTTGAGATTATTTTGTTTGCATCATCTGGAAATTCTAAGTCTAGTGCATCACCATTAATAAATTCTATATTTTTATTATCTTCAAGCAAAGTTCTTGCGGAGTCAAATAGATTTGTGTCTAACTCTATTGCGTATACTTTCTTTACATAAGGCGCAATATGCTTTGTTAATCTGCCATCTCCAGAGCCTATCTCTATAACTACATCTTCGCTATTAAGATCAGATGCTTGTATTATTTTTTGGAAGACCTTTTCATCTTTAAGGAAAACTTTTGTGTTATTCATACCAATATCTTAATTACTTGATTGTTCTTTACAGGAGAATCATTTTTTATTTTTAATCCTGTTTTGCAATCTATAGCCCCTTTATAGTTTTTAGCTACATCAGTATGTATCATAGCTGCGACATCTCTCGGAGTAGCATCCCTCTCCACAAGATACGCATCTGGAAGAACTCTACCAAATCCATCTGTAAGTTTCTTTTCATCTTCTACCGGAAAGACCACTTTGTAACCCTTTAATTCAAATACTAAATGATTTAATGCTTCTTTTACTCCTGTGCTACCATATTTTTTTATTATGTTATCTATTATGTTTATTGCTTTTTCTTGTTCGCCACTTAATTCTTTTGTTCTTTCAAGCTTTCCATCTTTAAAGTGTACAAATCCGTTCTTTTCTGCTTCTTTTATTGTTAATTCTGCAGCAGCAGAGCAAGCCATAAACTCATAATCGAATTTTTCCTTTAGTTTTTCAATCCTTTTATCTAAATCTGGAACAGCATCCATCTTATTGCATAGAATTAGCATTGGTTTGTCTTTTTTCATCATTAAAGAAGCCATTTTTATTGAGGTTTCATCATTTATTTCTTTTATCGCAAGTTCTTTTACCACTTCTTTTACAGTTGAATATTTTATATTTATCCCAGATACGTTTTTGAATATTACGTCTGAAATGTCTTCTTTTCCCAAATATCTTGATCTTGAAATTATTGATGCAATCCACCTCTTTATCTCATTATCTACCATCTCTACGTCGATAGCTGGGTCAAAATCTTTTGTTTTGTTGCCGCTTGAATCGGTATTTCCAGAGATATCTATTACCTCTATTATTGCATCTGCTTGCATTATATCATTAAGAAATTTGTTTCCTAAACCCTTTCCTTCGCTAGCGCCTTCAACTAATCCTGCAACGTCAATTATATTGATTGGGACAAACCTGATACCATCAATGCAAGGAGCATTGTGCGGAGTGCATTTTACATTGAAGTCTTTCTCAGGGCATATTACATTGACATACCCAACTCCTTTGTTTGGTTCTATAGTTGTAAAAGGCCTATCTTCTATCTCAACTTCTTCAAGGGTAAGTGCCTTGAAAAGCGTGCTTTTTCCAACGTTAGTCCTTCCAATGATGCCTATTTTCATAATATTAATATTGCAGTTCCAATTATTAAAGATGGGACTAGGAAAGTAACTATATAACCGAAGGTTCTTTGTAAATCAGATTTCTCTGCGTTATAAAGCGCAGAAAAGCAAAGGTTGAATAGCATTATAACTGCCGAAATAATAAAATAATAACTTCCATAAAAGTATAATACTAAAGATATTACGGCAAACTCTACAATCATAAGAGGATAAGAAAAAATCTTTTCCGCCCTGACCTTTTTTGCCAAAGTTTCTATTTCCTCTTGTGTAGAAATCCCTATAAAATATCCTAAGATAATGGCAATCGAAACTATTACGTTTAATTCTATTTCTTGTAAGATTAAAATCATATCTAATTATTATCGCTTGATTATTATTTAAATATATAAATTTAGTGGATTATAATGCAAGCAAACATGCTGCAAACGCTTTAATGGAACAACTTATGAACCAAGATGAAATAAATATAGAAGAAGAGCAGGGATTAGTTGCTTCAAACAGTGTTTATGGCCTTCTTCGTTCTGGATCTAAATTCTTTGTTTCTTTTCTTATAAGTGTTCTTCTTGTAAGGTTCCTTGGGCCTACAAATTATGGTTATTATACTATAGTAGTCCTCTATTGGGGTTTTGCTTCAACTATAGCAGGACTAGGTATAAATTCTGCTGTTCAATATGCCATATCTAAATATCGTGCACAAAATTCGGCTTCAAGGTTGATTTGGGCAGTAAAACATTATTTCGTTCTAGTAATTGTTTCCTCTTTAACAGCTTCAATAGTGTTATTCTCTCTTTCAGGTGTCATAGCTTCAATTTATCACTCTGCGGAAGTCGGATATCTTATACAGATACTTGCTTTTGGTTTAGTCTTTTATTCTATTTCAGGTAATTTTACTGAGCCTTCTTTTATAGGATTTCAGAAGATGAATAACAGCTTTATAACTGGTGTGTTATATGATTTTCTGCGTATAATACAGCTGGTTGTAGTCTACTTGGGATTTGGATTGATAGGCGCAATAAAATTCTATGATGTAGTTTATCTTGTAACTGCTACGGTAGGTCTCTTTCTTTTGTATAGATCTATCAAAGGCTTCCCAAAATCAGCAACGCCCGAAAAAGAAGATTTAAGTCATTTCTACAGCTACAGAAACTTTTCATATGTAATAGCTGTGATATCTCTTTCGTATGGCCCAGTGATAGCTTTGTTCCTTGGCGCAGTTGCTCCAAATATATCTTCCGTTAGCTTTTATAGAGTAGGGTTAATAATGGCAGGTATGCTTGGGTTGCCGGCTGCTGCAATTGGTTCAGCTTTCTTTGCATCAATAACTAAATTTTTTGAAAAGAAACAATTTGGGGGGTTTTACAGTCTTCAACATACTTTAATAAAATACTCTTTTCTTCTTACTTTTCCCCTTGTTGTTGCTTCTATAATCTCTGCGCCAAAATTAATATCTTATCTTTATAAAGCTAGTTTTATAGGTGCGGAAACTCCTTTTATAATCCTTCTTGTGCCTGTGCTTATATCCAGTGTATTCGGCCCAGTTACTCAGGTGTTAAGTGCAACTGGAAAGCAGAAATATGCAATGTATTCTGTTGTAACCGGAGCAATTGTCGGAATAGCTCTTACTATAACATTAGTTCCAATTTTATATGCAGTAGGGGCAGCGTTTGCTTATTTGGCAGTTACATTGTCTACTTTAACAGTTAATTTAATACTAGTCTCTAGATATATCAAAATAAAGTTGCCATATTTGGACCTTCTAAAAACTACATTTTCCGCGGCATTAATGGGCATATTTTTGTACTTATTATTAATGTTTATAAAAAGGTTAGCTTATTTGCCTCTTCTTTTGATTGCATCATTAGCTTTCTATGCTTTAGTATTGTATGTTACTAAGGTTATAAGTAATAGGGAGTTAAGATTTATAATAAAACTATTTAAAGCCGATAAATTTGTTAAGATGTTCTATAAAAAGTATTAAACTTATCACAGTATTTGTATTGTTATGAAACTTAATGTAAAGGCAGTTGATCTTGAATTCGAGGAAAATGAAAGAAAACTCTTTGCAGACGGCAAGGAAATACCTTTCTCTGTGCGTAAAGTTAGCGAGATGAAAGATGTCCTATTTAATAAGGATTTTATAAACACAAAAAATAAAAATGACATACTATATAGGATGTACCGGGCCGCAGGAGTAGAAAAGAATGCTACTGTATTCTCTGCGCATAATATCAGGTATGATGTCACAGTTATTGAAAACTATGATCTTGGAGGGGAATTTACAAAGACATTAGGGCATTATCATCCTATTGTTGACAATGGACTTGCATATCCAGAATTATATGAGGTATTAAGTGGCGAGGCCGTATACTTACTCCAGAAAAAAAATGATAATGGCAGTTTTGATTTAGAGCTTGTTCATGCAAAAGCAGGGGATAAAGTTATAATGCCCCCAAATTATGGGCATTTCTCTATTAATGTTGGGAAAGGCTTGCTTATAGAAGCGAATTTGGTTAATTCTACTTTTAATTCCGATTACAAGTCTGTTCAGGCAATGGGAGGAGGGGCACTTTTCATGCTTAAAAACGGTAATATAGTGGTAAATAAAAATTATAAGGAAACGACGCTTAAACACAGTGACGCAGAGAAACTACCTTTTCTTGATTATTCAAAAAGCATATATGATGAATATATTGCTCACCCAGAACATTTTATTTTCTTAAATAAACCGGAATTTTTGCTTTGGAAGCATGATTCTTGGGATATAAAATCGCAAGCTTTTTAAGTCGAAAGCTTTAATAATAAGTAATAATTTCTCTATATATTTAAATTATGGCCGAAGATGATAAACTTAAAAGAATCGAGCAGGAAGCTTCCAAAGAGGAAAGAAAGATAGAGCAAGAAATCAAAAAAGAGGAAGCTCAGGTCAAAAAAGACGAAACAGAGCTAAAAAAAGAGGAAGGGAAAATAAATCTACTGAAAAAAGAATCAGAAAAATTAGAGCAGGTAAAAGAGGAAGTTTCTAACAAAAAAATCAGCGAAGTAGAAATAGAATTAAATTTATCAGGTTTCAAGACTTTTGTCAATACAGCTTATTATATACTAATAAAGAAAAGGGTCTTATTTTATATACTTCTTATACTTGCAGTGACAGTAGGCTTTGGTAGTTTTATACCAGGAGGTTGGTATATACATACGGCAAGCATCCCTGCTTTACTGAATCCACTTCAGTCAAACTCTCCTTTAATAGGAAATAATTACTTAGGTATGGGAGGTTCTCTTTCTGGTCTAGATCCGTATACCTTTTACATACAAATGCAGAACGTCCTTAAAACAGGTAACGTTCCGGCAATAAATCATTTGGAGTACTTACCGATAGGTTTACCTTCCAGAACAGATGAGCTTATGGTTTCTTTCTTTGGGGCATACTCTGCAAGACTTGTTGACCCAATCATAAAAGGCGCGGTTCCAATGACATCATTCATGTTTCTTCCAGCATTCTTTGCTATTTTTTCAGCTCTGCTTCTTTTCCTGATAGCATTGGAATTATTTGGAGATTACTGGGTTGCAAGCATAAGTGCATTTATCTTACCCGCTTTTCTTACTTTTCTAAGTCGTTCTACGGCAGGTTTTACGCAAAAGACCTCTTTAGGATTTATGTTTATTTTACTGGCAATTTTCTTCCTTTCTAAATCTCTAAAATCAAAAAGAACCAGAAGTAAAATGATTTATGGATTAGCTACTGGATTAGCTACGGGATTAGCAACTGCAGCAAGCGGATACAGTGAGTATCTAATACTTCTAATACCATTAATCTACATAATAATTGTTTTGCTTGGATACGCTAAGAAAGGGGATATGCTTGCTTATCTGCTATTTGCAATCTGGATCCCGATAAAAGTAAGTTTCGTTACGTTTACTTTTTCAGATGTTATACATAGCGCTCTTTATTATCCAATGCTGTTTTCTTATGTCTTAGTACTCTTTAAACTGATAATTTATGACAGATACAGGCATAAACTTAAAATACCTCTTATAAATAACGGGTTTTCAATTGCTATATACAGTGTAGTTATATCTCTGCTTTTAGTCGCTGTTACTGGCCTGAACACATTGAAACATGCTATTTCACGAGTTTCATCGGAATTTATCCATCCACTTGGTGTTGGTATTGTAAATCCTGTAACTCAGACAATTGCAGAATATGCTCCTTTAGACTTAACACAAAGAGTTCAAGACTTCAATTTTCTCGTAGGCTCTATTGGGATAAATTTCTTATTGATGTGCGCAGGTGCAGTGTTTCTTCTTTATATTGTACTAAAAAGGTTTAAACATTGGTATATACCTTTCTTATTTAGTTTACCATTCTTGCTTATGCTAAATGGTGGAACCTTTAGTTATAATGCTACGTCTTATTCATTTCTGTTTATATTTATAGCTTTAGATTTTATACCTTTAGGTTATCTATTCTTACATAAAAATGGAATAGAATCAAAACGGGTACTGAGCGTTGTCTTGTTCCTTACTTTGCTGTCTTTAATAATGCTAATTGTTATATGGACAATGAATTCCTCAGCAAATAATTACAAGTATGGAGCCGTAGCTCTTGTAGTTATACTTATACTGGAGTTTGCCTTTGATAAGCAACAAGATGCAAACCTTCTTTCTCTGCTTGCAATTGTTCCCTTCTTTTTATTTGTAGTCACAGTTATACTTTCAAATGTTGAAAGTAGATTATTAGAGCCTACGGAATTAGGAGCGGCGATAATAATACCTTTTGCGATAGTTTATTTCTTTAGAGGATCTATAAACTTAACAAATAGGTTTCTTAAAAATTCTCCTAAGAACTTAATGATAGTCTCTGCAATTATAATAATAATAGCTATTGCTTTCGTTGCTGCAGACCTTAATTCTAGCCTTTCTTTGTCTTATCAAACTTCGCAATCAAGCGGGAGCGGGCTTTTGCTTTGGGGGCCTACGCTGCAGTGGATTAGCCAGAATACTCCTGTTAATACCTCCATAATTTCATGGTGGGATTACGGTTATTGGGAAGAAGCGATAGCCAATAGAACAGCTGTAGCCGATGGAAGCAATGCATATGGCTATCAGTCAATGATAGCTAAGTATTTCTTTGAGGCGACTTCTCCTTATGTTTATTCTACTTACCTACATTTTATTCATCAGCCTACTTATGCGGTAATAAGTGGCAGTGAAGTAGAAAAATTCTCTGCCATCTCAACAATTGCGTTGGAACCCACCTCTTTTACACCTATGCAAGAAACTAATGTAACTGTAAATAGTCAAAATATAGGGAATAAAAGTTACAAATATTTGCTTGAATTTGGGGATGTAAACGGGCAAATAGCTCCTTTATACTCAAATGCAACAATACCAAGCTTACCAGGTAATGCAAATAATGATCTTTTAGCTGAAATAGTTATCCCGCTTAACGCAAGCACAAATGGCATAATTACGAGTATGGGTAATCCGTATGGTATAATATATAATGAATTAACGGCCCAGTTTTCTAGCCCATTGCCTTTGGATTATAACTGTGTTTACAGTGTAGGTTGTAACGAGGTCACAAATAATGGTATACCAGGGGGCATGATGCTTTTGAATGCTACAAATTCAGTTAATCTTCATATAGGAGGAATTTCAAATGCGCCGGGAGGATATGAAAATTTACCAATAAATATGTCAGAATTTGGTAATCAGCCCGCTTTGTTGTATATGCCAAATGAAACATTAAACACTTTGTTTGATAAGCTTTATTTACTTAATGAAAGCGTGCCTGGTTTCAAGCTATTATATACAGATAATCTACCAGTAAATTCCTTGCTTAGCATTGAAAATCAAGTGCTTACAACTGTTAATGTTTATCAAATAAATTATACAGAATTAAGCAAATATATGCTTACTAGTGAATGTTCGATTTCACCTTCAGTTAATAATTACTGTGACAATCTAAGTTATCTTCCAGCAGTATTCTCAAATTACAGTAAACTTATAAATAATACACTCATTAACTAATTATGAGAGTAATAGTTTCAGGACTTACTGCTTCTGGCAAATCAAGTGTTGCTACTAGTCTTGCTCTTAATTTTGGTATCGAATATTTCTCAGCAAGTTCTAAATTAAGAGATTTGCTTCCAAAGAAGGATTTTATGGTCTGGGAGTCAAAAAAAGGAATAGATGCTGTAAAATTTAGATTAAATAACCCCCAATATGATAAAAAACTTGATTCCTTTATCCTTTCCCATTTTAAATCAAAAAATGATGTTATATTGGATAGTTGGGTAGCGCCTTGGAAGATAAAAGACAAAGAAACCATAAAAATTTATATAAAAGCAGAAGAAAGTGTTAGGGCTAAAAGAGTAAGTATTCGCGATAAAATAAGGTTAGAAGATGCCTATAAATTTATGAAACAAAAAGATACTCTAACAAAAAGTATTTACAAAAAAATATATAAAATAGAAATAGACAAAGATTTTACTCCTTTTAATTTGGTAGTAGATTCCTCGAATATAGACTTAAATAGTGTTATACAAATTTGTTCAGACTTTATAATGAATCAGCAGAAATAAGGTAATCGAGTTTATTTTTATACTCTATTCTTTTTAGGTGCTATTTTTTTATTATGCCGCTAAAGTAAAGCTTTAATCTTTTGACATACGATTTAATATAATGAAACTGCCTTTGGAGGATTTCAAACATGAAATTTTTTCCTTAAGAGAGGAAGAAACCGACAGCAGATACGGTAAAGCTCCAAAGGATAGAAGCATATCGGAGAGGATAAACTACGGTTTTATACTACTTGATAAACCAGCAGGTATAAGGTCTAAAACTGCAGCCTACATAGCCAAGAATATTATGACGGGATTAGGTGCAAAGAAGATGGGTTATTCAGGGACTTTAGAATATTGAAGAAATCCCAACGTAACTGGTCTTCTGCCCTTAGCCATAAATAACGCTACTAAGGTTCTCCCAGTGCTTCTTTTTGGAGGAAAGGAATATATAGCTCTGATGCATCTGCACAGCGAAGTTGATGAGCAATTACTTAGAGATACGTTTGACAAATTCATAGGTAAAATAATGCAATTACCTCCGGTTAGATCGCATGTTAAGCGGCAGTACAGGCAGAGAGAGATCTATTATTCTGATATTTTAGAAATAAATGGAAGAGATGTTCTTTTTAAAGTCGGAGTAGAATCAGGAACCTATATAAGAAAACTTATACATGATATGGGAGAAGAGCTAAAAGTTGGTGCACATATGGTTGAGTTGAGGCGAACAAAGGTTTCAACTTTATCAGAAAAAGATAATTTAGTTACACTGCAGGATTTAGACGATGCGGTTTATTTTTATGAAAAAGAAAATGATGATAAGTTATTAAACAAATGTCTTGATAGCATAGAGTCAGCAGTTGATTTTATACCAAAAGTTTTTATTTCAGATGGTGCAGTTGACCCGGTATGTCGTGGTTCACCTCTTGCTGTTCCAGGTATAGTTAAATTTAATGATTTTGGAAAAGAGGAGGTTGTAGGAATAATGACACTAAAAGGTGAATTAATAGCACTTGGAAAGGCCGTAATGTCAGCAGATGAAATAAAGAGCTTTAAGAAAGGCATAGCAGTTAAAACAGACAGTGTAATAATGAAGATAGATACCTATCCTAAATATGAAAAGATTAATTAAAAAGATATACTAATTATTCAATAAGGGGTGGTGATCTAGCTTGGTATGATGCTAGCTTCGGGGGTTAGTTGACCTGGGTTCAAATCCCAGCCACCCCATACTTTATTGTGCTTTACATGTTTTATCGCTGATCTACTAATTAAATGGTTTTTATATTATTAGTAATAACAAAGAATAAGATAACTATAATATTTTTAGGCATTTCTAAGAAGTGATGTAGCAATTATTGATATAATTATTGTTGCTAATACTGCTATAGAGTAAGCCGAATTAGTTATAACTCCTATCTCAAATGCAACAGTTGCAATAGCTATTCCTACAGCTCCTCTACCATTTATTATGGCGCTTATCTTTATTCTCCAAGGTTTTTTCTTTACATTCATTATTTTTTTAGAATAAAAGAAATTTAATAATACTGAGAAGACTATAACAGAAACAGATATAATAATTATTGCCGGCATATAAATATAAAGCGAATGGAATGAAGAAACATCAATTCCAGCTATCCCAAAGAAAATTGGTATGAAAAAACCATCATTCATCCTTTTTATTGTTTTGCTAACTTTTCTAAATAACGTTCTGCCTATTAGCCCCTCATGTATAATCAAACCCGCAAAGAAAACTCCTATTATGTAGTTTACGCCAATTAACTGAGATACTCCTCCAGTTAGCAAGCCTATAATAATTATCATGGCATAACCAAAATGCTCACTCTTTAATATTTTTTTAGATTTTGTTAATTGTTTTCTTAGTTTTTCACTTCCCCTATTCAAGATTTTATCCACGTTTAAGAATATCATAAGAAATACTATGAAATATACCACTAGTAGTATGGCATTCAATGCGCTTTTGTAAGTTATCCCTAAGAGCAAAAATGCGATTACATCAGTTACTACTACCGAGCCTATAATTGTTATCCCCTTCGGATCTCTTGCTAGTCTATACCTAAGAACCAAAACAGATACTATTGAGATAGAGGGAACAGCGATTGCTAGTGAAACTATAAAATCCTGTCTTAATCCAAAGTGTAGTAAAAGAACTGAAAGTGTAACAGATAGGATTAAAGGCAAAATAAAACTAGTAATAGACATTTTGAGAGAGGGTTTAAGATATTTTATAACTGATTCTGTTTTCATTTCTATTCCCAATAAAAATATTATAAAGAAAAGTGAAAGCGAAGATAATGCCTGTAATTCTAAGTTATTTTGTATTAAATTAAAGACAAACGGTCCTACAATTAACCCTGCAATAAGATAACCCACAACTGAAGGAAACTTAAGCTGTTCAAATAGCTCCCCAATGATTATTGAACTAGCCAGTACTATCAAAATTTCTATTATTATATTTAATGCCATATTTTTAAATTGTTTTAAGTGTATAAATCAATTTTTATATTATAAATAGGTTATGAATAGTAAGCGTTTTATTATAAGCATATTTTAAACTATGATGCAGAGGTAGCGAAGCGGTCAAACGTGTAAGGCTAAGGACCTTATGGCTTAGGCCTTCGAGGGTTCAAATCCCTCCCTCTGCAATTGAGATTAAAAAAGTATAAATACTAAGGAGCTTTATAAAATAGAATTATGTCAATAACAGGAAATGGTTTGCACAGGCGTTCAAGGAAGAGATTGAAGTTAGATATAAAAGAAAGGGGGAAAGTCAACATAAAAAAGGCTTTGCAGTCCTTTGAGGTAGGGGATAAAGTAATTATAGATCCAGATTCAAGGATTCAAAGAAATCTGCCGCAAAGAAGTTTTTTTGGTTCAGTTGGTAAGATAATAGAAAAGAAAGGGAAAGCATATACGGTAGAGGTAAAGCAGCAGGGCAAAAGCCTTAAAAGGATAGACCTTTTACCAGTTCATATAAAGAGACTTTAAAATGGAATACGAAATAATAGATGAAAAATTTTTGAGCGAAACGGAAGTTAAGGAAAAATATCTAGATTTTGTAGATAAAGGTTCAGAAATAGGTAAAAAACTTCTAGATCACGTGCAAAAGAATATAAAAATAGATAACTTTGATAGTGTATTTGAAGAGATATCTGCACTTAATCTCAACATAAGAGACGATTATACAAGAATGATTATTGATGTATCTCCTACTTCCGCCGATCAATTAAGGGCCATTATATCTCCATTAAAATTGAATGTAAAAGAAGAGGATCTAAAGGCCATTCTAACGGTGCTAAAAAAGCATTTATAACCTTAAATAATCCTTATACTATGGGAAAAGATGAATACGCTTATGTTTTAGAATACCTTCCTTTCGGTCTGCAAGACTCTAAGGACAGAAAGGCTACCGCCATAGTTCTAACGGATTCGCTTGGTTTACTATTAGTAGCACTTAAAAAAGATGTAAAAGTAGATCCAGGCATGAAGGTTTATATTGGGGAAAACAAAAGAGAAGAGGTACACCACATTATACAAAGAATTACTCCGGATAAATTAAATGGAACTGGCCTTCAAATGCTTACAGATAAAATACATGAGATTGTAGCTGAAAATGAATCAAATTATATTAGCATAATAAATAGGCTTGGGCCAATAAACGTAAGACTACACTCATTAGCGCTTATACCCGGTGCAGGTAAAAAAATGGTTCAAAAAATAATGGAAGAACGCAGTAAAGGGGAATTCAAGTCTTATAAAGATTTTGATGATAGGGTTGGTTTTACTTCAGGTATTGCTAAAAGCATAGAAAATAGAATAAAAGAAGAGCTTGATAACACTGATAAGTACAAAATATTCACTTAGGGGTTGTAGTCTAACCAGGCAGAATAGGCGGCTCCAGCTTGTCTGGAAACATGACGTTAAGGATGATTAAGAAGAAACCGCTTGACCCAGGTTCAAATCCTGGCAACCCCAGGTTTTATTACTAAATTAACATCGCTGTTAAGATTAAAACCAGCATTATAATAAGTCTTAATAACCTTTCTTGCTGTTCAATGTTTTAAAGATTTAAATATAAGTTCTTTTCTCTAATAAGTTTTTAGCAGTTGCTAGATTCCGTTTAATATTAGGATGGAAGAAAAACAATTGACTAGCAATATAATGATGATAAGGCCGCATAACTTCGGCTTCAATGAGCAAACGGCAGAAACTAATAAATTCCAGAAAAAAACCAATTCTTTGGTTAGTTCTCATGCTCTAAATGAATTTAATAATGCAGTAAAAACTCTTAGAACGAACAATATGAATATATTAATTTTTGATGATTTAATCGATGTTGATACTCCAGATTCTGTATTCCCTAACAATTGGATATCATTTCATTCAGATGGAACTGTTATAGTTTATCCTATGCTTGCAATGAATAGAAGGAAAGAAAGAAGACCAGATGTTATACAAAGCCTATCTACAATCTATGGTTTTTATTGCTCTAAGGTAATCGACCTTACTCTTTATGAAAATAAAAATAAATTTCTTGAAGGTACTGGCAGCTTAGTTCTTGATAGGACAAACAAATTAGCATATGCTTGTTTATCAGAACGTACTAATGAAGAGGTAATAAACAAGTTTTGTAAGGAGATGGGTTACACTGCTATTAAATTCCACGCTTATGACAGCACTGGTTTTCCTATTTACCATACAAACGTTATGATGGCATTAGGCGAAAAATTCGTGATGATCTGTCTTGATTCAATAAAAGATAAAAATGAAAAGGAATGGGTTATAACTTCAATAAAAAAATCCGGCAAAGATATAATACCATTGAGTAATGATCAGATACTGAATTTTGCTGGAAATGCTCTAGAAGTTTTGGATAAGGATGGTAATAAAAAGTTAATACTATCCAAGAAGGCATTTAATTCTCTTCTAAAGGAACAAAAAGATGAAATAGAGAAATACTGCGAAATAATAAAAATAGATGTTAGTACAATAGAAGAATGTGGAGGAGGGAGTATAAGGTGCATGCTTGCAGAGATATTTCTTCCGCAGAAAAAGGAGCTAACAACAAATGTAAAAACTAGTATAAAGCATTATAAGTTACGGTAAATTATTGTGCTGAGTAACTCTATAATGTGAAAGATTTATTTTGCAGTTTTTGAAAGCATTTAAAGATCTTCTATAAAAAATGTAGATTATAATTATTGAAAATATAATTATTATAGGATCAGAATCTACTAATATTGTTTGGGCTGTGTAATATATCGGTGAAAGTGCTGCGGAACCGAATGCAAATGCTATTAGTAATGGGATCAAAACATTGCAGCAAAAAGGAGTAGACAATAAACTGAAGAAAATTGCCCATACCGTATTTCTTTTATTTGCGTCTTTTCTTGCTTTTATTATGTAATAGTTTATTGCTATAATAATACTTATTGTAAAGCTTAAAGCAATCGCGCATACAACATCAAACAAAGGATAAAAGAAGGAAAATTCAAATACTCCTACTTTATCATGCAGAAACAAATAAAGATAGGTAGAAAATATTATAACAGGTATAATCACAAAGAACTTTTTTTCTTTTAAAAGATTAGAAAATACTTTTAAACCTCCAGTATCTTTCATTTTATTTCATATCAGCTACTTGATAAAAGCTTTTTATTTTTTATTACAAATCATTAGATAGCAGTATAAATAATAGATAATTTACTATTTTATATGACAGGCGTAGCAGACTTACCATTGCATTACGGTCATGTACCTGATTACCTACTAAAGACGATGAGAGGGATGTGCGATGCAATAATACATACAATGCTATATGAATATGGCGAAGATAAATTGCTTGAAAGACTTTCTAATCCAATGTGGTTTCAGGCCTTGAATAATGCTATAGGCATGGACTGGGATTCAAGCGGTTCCACTACCGTTTTACTTTCAATTTTGAAACAGGTAATAAAACCGAAAGAGGGATTAGCAGTTTTTGGCGGTAAAGGAAGGGCTTCTTTGTCAGTAAAAGATGAACTCGGGTCAGCCACTTTATTTGATATAGAAGCAGATAAATTGCTAGAATACAGTTCTTTGTCAGCAAAAGTTGATTCTGTACTTTTGCAAGACGGCTATAACCTTTACATACATTACATGCTTGTATCTAAAACTGGTAGGTGGCTTGTTATACAGCAGGGTATGAATCCATATACAAAGTATGCTAGGAGGTATCATCTATTAGACGTAGAGAACTTTGAATGCGAGCCTAATTCTGCAATAAGTGGTATTAAAGGAACAACTATAAATCTTATCGATAAAGGGATAGAAAAAACAAGGAAAGTTGTTCTTGAAGAGGTAAACGGTAATAAAAATAAGATAATAAGGGATTATAGCAAGGCTTTCAATATTTTAAAAGGCAATAACACCCTAGAACTATTTGAAAAAAACGCTGCAATATCAGGTTTTGATAGGACAAAAAGGATAGAATATTATCGACCAATAAGTATACAGAAACTTAAAAGAAATCTAGAAAAAATAAAGAATGATAGTTTTTCCAGTCTTTCAGATTCTCTTTTGGGAGGATTAACTGCATCTACAGCAAGAGCGATGTTTTTAGTAGCCGATTTGATATACAATGAGCCACCTTCTTTTCTAGATCCAGTAAATTATTCTTATGATCCTTTCAAATATGCTTTTGCCATAGGAGGGAAAGATGGGGTACCATACTCTGTAAATAGGAAAGTGGCAGAAGAAGTTATAGAAAGTATGAAACAGATAGTAATAAACTCTAAAATAGAAGATAAAAGCAAGAAAAGATCAATTTATAAGGTGGATAGATTGCATAGGTTCCTAAATATTTAAATACAATAAATAGTAAAATATCGGATGCAGTATAAATGGACCGTTCTAGCAAATACAACAATGGGTGGATTAATGGCGTCTATAAATGCCACAATAATACTTATCTCTTTACCTTCAATATTTCGTGGTTTAAACGTCAATCCACTAGCGCCAGGTAATTTTACATTGCTCCTTTGGGTTCTTCTTGGTTACATGGTTGTAACAGCTTCTCTTCTTGTTACTTTTGGCAGATTATCTGATGATTACGGACGAAAAAGGTTTTATACCATAGGGTTTGCAATTTTTGCTGTAGCTTCAATAGCCCTTTCTTTTACTCCTTATAACTCTGGTACAAACGGTGTTTTGTTTATAATAATTTTTAGGTTGATACAGGGAGTAGGTGGTGGATTTATAATGGTTAATAGTACTGCTCTTCTTACTGATGCTTTTCCCGATAATGAAAGAGGAAAGGCTCTTGGAACCAATCAAGTTGCTTTCTTATCAGGGTCGTTTATAGGATTAGTAGCAGGTGGTTTATTAGCCCCATTTGATTTTCACTTAATATTTATAGTCAATATTCCTTTTGCAGTTTTAGGCGCTTTCTGGTCTTATTATAAATTAAAAGAGGAAAAGACTGGCGGAAAGAAAAAAGGACTGGATTGGAAAGGTAACCTTGCGCTTTCAGCAGGTTTAATCCTAGTTGCATTAGGTTTTACGTATGCACTTACCCCATATAAAACTAATCCATTGGGCTGGACAAACCCTTGGGTGATTGCAAGTCTTGTTATTGGTATTCTTCTTATAATATTATTTATTCCAATAGAAAGGAAAATTAAAAACCCCTTGTTTAAGTTGTCTTTATTTAGAAATATACAATTCCTTTTCAGTTCCCTTGCTTTATTTTTGAGTGCTCTTGCTAGAGGCGCAGTGATGTTTTTAGTTATAATCTGGTTACAGGGTGTTTATCTTCCATTACATAATTTTACGATAGCTCAGACACCATTCTGGGCAGGTATATACATGATACCCTTAATGGTAGGTTTTATAGGTCTTGGGCCTATAAGCGGCATTTTAACAGATAAATTTGGTGCAAGAGTTTTCAGTACGGCCGGGCTTTTAATAACCGCTTTAGGTCTGTTTTTACTTACTACTTTCTCAGCAAATTTTTCATACATTCCATTTGATATTGTGCTGTTTGTAATCGGCGCAGGAAATGGTATGTTTGCTGCACCTAACACTAAAAGAGCAATGGATGCTCTTCCCTGGAAAGATAGAGGTGTTGGTAACGGAATAAGAACTACTTTTGCTAACGTTGGTCAGATGATAAGTATGGCTATATTCTTTACTATAGCAATAACTGTTTTTTCATATGCTCTGCCTTCTATAATATCAACACAGTTAACAACTTTAAATGTGCCTTCAGCATTGGCATCGCAGTTCTCTGCAATTCCTGCCTCTTCTTTTTTGTTCTCTGCATTTCTTGGTATAAATCCAGTATCAACTTTCTTGTCTCAAGCTCCTGCTTCATTAACTTCTCTTATACCAAATTCATCATTAAAAATAATGAATGCTAGTAGTTTTATTCCAAGATTGATTGCTTCTCCATTTATGCAAGGTCTGAAGACTGCATTGTATATAGGGATAATTATACTTATAATTGCGGCGGTACTTTCAGCTTTTACGAAACATTCTGTAGCTAAAGGAGCTGATAAAGTGAGTACAATTTAATGTATAAAATCTATACAGCTAAATTATTACTTTATATTAAGTACACTAACTTTTTCTTGTTTTATAGTGTAATTTTCACTGTAGACTAAATTTCCATTTTTATATGCATTTATAAGATATCTGCCAGATTCAATAGTGAATTCTCCTGTTCCATTATTTAAGGTACTGTTAAATACATGGCCCGTTTTATTAAACGAGATAATTATATTATTTATTGAGCTATTTATGTAAAGTACTCCGATATTAGACGAATTAATTGACCATAAATTTCCTAAATAAGCATTATTTCCACTACTTACGTTTGCGTATAATAAGCCACTGCTGTAGAAATTTGGAGTTACAACAGCGTTATTAATTCCTTCTTCCGTGTCACAGCCAAAGTTATAAGCATCTTCCACATTTTGGAAATTATTGCCATTCCAATAACTTAGTGTTAAAACTGCAGAACCATTTATAAGAGTAGTATTATATCCATCTCCTGGCCCACCTATTATAATACCTGCATCGTAAAAATTATAACTAGGTGTATAATTGAATCCGCTTATTATAATTGAGTAATTTTTTATGCTGTTATTTACAAGTAAGCTAACTTTATCGTACTCTCTCCACCCTTTTCCATCATTATAAGAAAATATTATTTCAGGGTTTCCGTCTCTAGAAATACTAGAATTTGTTCTGAGGTAAACCGTTTGATTGTTTTTCAATGTTATATTATCGCCAGTTTGATTCTCAGCTTGATAAAAATAGTAAGTATTATTTTTGTTTGAAGGCGAAACGGTTCCATTTCCTTCAATTAGAGTACTGTTTAAACTTGCGTTTATACCTGAATCATTCCAAACATTATCTATAAAATTTATTTGCTTTGTTTTAGTATTCATAAGAATAACATTCTGAGCAAAATACGCTTGAGTCTTATTCTCATACTTTAACATAACATTCAAATTAAGCTGTATTGACGCATTATAATCATTACTAAAGTTTGTTACAAAATTATACAAATTAATACTGCTTTCGATAGAATGTGTGGATATATTGTAAACATTACCGTAACTGCTAACACCATAGTCTACTAACCCCATAGGCGCTGGCTCTACATATTTACACGCGTATAAATTTACACCATCACTGATTCCCAAGCTTGTAAACTGATAGTTACTATAAGGATAAAGCATTACAACCGCTATAATCATTATTGCAAAAACCCATCCAAAAAGCATTAACATCTCTGATCTTTGTTCATTCATACAGTGAATTAAATCTTTAAGAATTTAAGTAATTTGTGTTATTATAAAATATAAAAACTATTCCTTATTTATTAACAAAATACTACAAACAGTAAGCTTTATATAATATTTGCTTACTTATAAATAATTAAAATGATTAAAAAAATTACAAGTTAATCATAAAAAAGTATAAATATTGCATAGGTTTATTAAAAGTATGGTCAAATATAGAATTTTATCTCAAAAAAAGAGTGAAAATGGGCGGGTTATAGCACTTGCTTTAAATTATATCTCCCCATCAATGGTAAAAATTCTATTAACTAAAAAGTTAAAAGTGAATTCTATAGTTCAGATCGATAACGACATTGCATACTATAAAAAGAAATATATCGGAAAGGTGTTAGAAACTAGAAATGCTGAGGATATAACTATAAATACAGACTACTCGATAAAATATACTGGGGGTTATTCTGTAGATGGCAAACGTATCTTTCTTGACAAAAATTTTCCAAAGTTAATTGTAGTTAATAACAAAATCGTTAATACTATCGACAGCATAGCTAAACACCATGAAATTACAGAAAAATGGCTTGTTGATTTTGGTTATTCCTATGCATACTCCCACAGACTCGCAACTTCTATAGAAAGAGATTTCATAAAGATTTTAGGAGTAAATTGGCAGGATTATGACAGAGAGGTTGGGAAGTATTTGCATGAAAACTATACTAGAAAGCTGGAGAATACACCACTTGATTTAGATCTATTGCCATATGTGGAATCAAGGGATTCAAAGGCTTTGAAGGAAATAAAAGAAAGCATGAATACTCAGATATTAAATATAGCACAGCACGGAGAATGAAACTTTTTTATAGTGTTACCCCTATAAAAAATAAATGGAAGAGTGCATATTCTGTAAAATAATCAAAAATGAAATTAAGGCAAGTACAATTTTTGAAGATGATAGATTCATTGCTTTTTTAGATAAGAGCCCAATCTTCAAAGGGCACACATTGCTTATACCAAAAAAGCACATTGAAACTATATTTGATTTTTCTGAAGATTACCTAAAAGATCTTGCAGTTGAAACAAAAAGAATAGCAGAAGGAGTAAAGAAGGGAATAGGCTGTGATGGTATACTGCTCATAAACAACAACATTGTAAGTCAAAGTGTACCACATTTCCATGTTCATATAATACCTAGGGAAAAAGGTAAACCTTTAAGAGGGTTCATGTGGCCAAGGACTAGGTATAAAAACGAAATTGAAGAAGAGGAATTTAAAGAAAAGATAGAAAAAGCCATAGAAATGCTTAAATAAGATAATATCGTAAGGGTTAGTATGGAAGCTAAGCAAGCCATTATAGTTTCAATTGCTTTCATTTTTTTGTTAGTATTCGCATTTAATGCTGTTCATGCAGTAGGCTATGGGCATTCAAAGGTTACATTAACACAGTATTCAGTAAATATATCTCAAGGGAGTTCTGCAGATATAGGATTTACAATTGCTTTATTTAATGGGAGTTACTGGGGAACTTCGCTTGCTGAAAGCCCTCTTAATAGTTATATAACTTTTACACCTAGTGTTTCAGACCAAGATCCAACATACAGCGGGACTTTAGCAATAAATGTTGCAAAAGGAACTCCTATAGGAACATACAAATTCAATATTTCTGCGACTGGAGATGATCCTTCCGTTTCATCTGTGCAGTTGACTGTTAATGTTTTAAATTCAACAAATAGCACGGCTCCAAGTGTAACTCCTCCAGTTGTTAGCACTTCCAAACCAACAAATTACTTTGATTATGTAGGCAGCATATTTCTAGTTGTAATAATAGTTCTTTTAGGCTTGGGCCTTTTAATGAAAAGAAAGTTTGTAAAAGCTGCAAACTATACTATGTTAGGATCAATTATTCTAAGTTTGGCAGCTGCAGCTTATCTTTTGGCTTATGATAGTCTATTAAGGATTTCAGGCGCACTACATTATGATATTCTTATAGTTTTCTTCATACTAACCATAATATTAGCTTATTTAGTTTATGGTAACAAAAAAATGCACAGGAATGCGTTACTTATCTTGGGGAGTTTGTCTGCATTGTTTGTACTAGCGATGTTTTTAGATGCTATCTTAGGTTTGCCTTTAACTCAAGTTTCTGGTTCACTTTCATACGGCTTTAATTATCTATTTGGCTTCGGTGCTCCAAGTACTTACTCCTCATATAATATTTCATTTGCATTCAGTTTGCTTCTTTTATCAGTAACTGCTACTTCAATTCTTAGTTTATTTTCATATTTCTTTGAAGTCAAGAAAAAGTAATTGCTTTTTATTAATAATTTTATCTTATACTTTTTGCTGTTGCTTTTATTTGTAATATACTAAATTATTTTTTATCAAAAAATTTGATATTATGCTGTTTTAATCGTTTTAAGGCGCAAAAAGTATTTAAATTAGAATGTATAAATAAAGTAATTATCTGTATATCCCGGATACGCAGGAGTGCTGCATCGCAGTGCTGTGATTGCATCTTTTCATATACAGATGATATTCGATGCTTTAAAAAGCAGATGAAGAATAGTGAGTGCGTGAATTTCATATTTATGCATGATGATGTTAATGCACCAATTCCAGTTGATCCTGCTGGAGGTCACTGCTATTGGGATTCGAATGAGACATGCAAGTTCATCTATTAGGTAATAGTAGATTGCGTACGGCTGAGGCAACACATAGATAACGTAACGTTATGAGGAGGATATCCTCGGGAAACTGAGGTTAATACTCCATAGCAATAATTTTTGAAATAATTTTATTGTGAAAGGTTATTTCTAATACCGAAATAATACGCATAACGATCGGTCTATGCCTGATTAGACTGTTGGTGAGGTAACGGCTCACCAAATCTTAGATCAGTAGGGGCCATGGAAGTGGTTTCCCCCAGAAGGGTACTGAGACAAGGACCCTAGCACTACGGTGTGCAGCAGTCCCGAAAACTCCACAATGCGCGAAAGCGTGATGAGGGAATCCCAAGTGTTCTTTCCGTTTCGGAAGGAACTTTTGCCACGTTTTGAAATGGCGTGGCGAATAAGGGCTGGGCAAGCGGGTGCCAGCAGCCGCGGTAATACCTGCGGCCCGAGTTGTGACCATTATTATTGAGTCTAAAGCGTTCGTAGCTGGTTTGGATAGTTTGTGCTTAAATCTTTTCGTTTAACGGAAAGGCACGGTATAAATACTTCTAGACTAGAGGCCGGGAGGGGAGATGGGAACTTTTCGGGTAGGAGTAAAATCCTTTAATCCGAAAAAGACCACCAATAGCGAAGGCACATCTCCAGAACGGACCTGACGGTGAGGGACGAAGGCTAGGAGAACAAACCGGATNNAAATGCAGTGTGACAGCGAAGGCGTTAAGTAAGCCACTTGGGGAGTATAATCGCAAGGTCGAAACTTAAAGGAATTGGCGGGGGAGCACAAAAACGGGTGAAATTTGCGGTTTAATTGGATTCAACTCCGGGAATCTTACCAGAAGCGACAGCAATATGAAGGTCAGTCTGAAGAACTTACCAAATGCGCTGAAAGGTGTTGCATGGCCATCATCAGTTAGTATCTTGAGACGTCCCGTTAAGTCGGGTAACTAACAAGACCCTCTTCTATATTTGCTAACATGCAATCCGTTGCGAATGAGCAAAATATAGAGACTGCTTTCGAAAGAAAGAGGAAGGTGAGGGCGACGGTAGGTCAGTACGACCCTAATCCTCTGGGCTACACGCGAATTGCAATGGTAAAGGCAATAGGATGCCACTCCGAAAGGAGGAGCTAATCCCCGAATCTTTACCCTAGTTCGAATCGAGGTCTGTAACTCGGCCTCGTGAAGGCGGAATCCGTAGTAACCGCGTTTCAACAAAGCGCGGTGAATACTTTCCTGCTCCTTGCACACACTGCCCGTCAAACCAAACAAGTTGGATTTAGATGAGATTGTCGTTATGCGATAACCGAATCTAGGTTCAGTGAGTAGGGTTAAGTCGCCACAAGGTAGCCGTATGGGAACATGCGGCTGGATCACCTCCTTTA
>DAPE01000006.1 GCA_002502045.1 Candidatus Parvarchaeota archaeon UBA573
TCAGAAACAGTCTATGTAGGCTTCGCTCAAGCATCAACAAATCTATTCAACACAGTAAACGACGGTGAAGCCCCACAGATACCTTGCGGTTCAACGCCAACTTCAAGTTGTTCAACTTATGGAGAATATGATGATGGTACTGAAGTATTTACTTATTATTGGAATTTTTTCGGGAAATCAATACCCTCAGCTTGGAGCGGGGACAATTTCAATGGATTTATAGATAATGGAGTATATTTAGATAATAGTAATTGGGGAGGGTTATTTGGACCTACTTTAAATTTCTCAGTCTACTCTTTTTTAATTGGAATGTATCTAAATGTGACTGGAAATGGGGATATGGCATTAGGAACAAATTCTGGTTCATCAGTAGCTGGTGGTGGGGACCCGTATACTCTTTCAACTGGGAGAATGAGGCCTTATGCTGAGATAGGTGGTGCTCTAAACTTAGTGACTTTTTTTACTGGTTGGATAAACAATTCAGATGATAATTTTCTTGAAAATTTACAGACAGGTAAAATAGTCTTTGATACAGACCATGAAGGAATCTCCGAATCCATGCGGTTAGGCTCAGATTCTATCGGAACTCAAGCTTATATCTCAGTATTTGCTATAAGAGTACTCCCTTCAAACGCAATTATGCCATCCGTAAGCTTCGGAGGACTCTATCAATAACCAAAATGTTTTTAATTAATGTAATCCTTTAAAAAGTTATGGCCGTATTATCGCATGATGAAATAATAAAGCTTCTAGATTCTAAAACACTGCAGATAGCTCCTTTAAATAAAAATCAGATAGGCCCGGGTTCTGTAGATCTAAGATTAGGTTATATATTTAGGGTATTCAAAAAGATAAATAAGGTAGTAACTGTTGACGATAATACAAATTATAAAGACTTGACAGAAGAGATAACAACTAAAAAAGGGGAGAATTTTCTTATCCAGCCAGGAGAGCTTGTACATGCAGTAACAATAGAAAAAGTTTCTTTACCTTCTAATATATCTGCTAGAATCGATGGTAGATCCAGATTTGCAAGATTAGGGCTTTTAACACATGTAAGCAGTGGTTTTATGCAGCCAGGTACGTCTGGAAAGATAGTTTTAGAAATGGCAAATTTATCACCAATAGCCTTAGCTATAAAACCAAATACTAAAATTTGTCAGATAGTATTCGAAGAATTAAAAGGAAGCGCAAAATATTCTGGGAAATTTAAAGATCAAAGTAGACCGTGATAAATACAAATAACTGATACTAACTGCTTTTATAGCTTCAAAACTTAGAAGCAAGGGAGTTGTTCCTAAGTATTATGGCTACTAGTATCAATAAGTACAAAATCGCTGCACCCACTAAAACTAAGTTTGACATATTTTATCCTCCTCAATCTATTATAGAGTGTAACTTACATAAATACTTTTTGCTTTTTTTCTCTCTTTTACATGATGAAATTATATATTTCGATTTATTCACTAAAATAACAAGTGAAAAATTAATTTATTTAACTCCATTTTTAGGGCAGATATTATTTATTGGACATATCTCGCATTTTGGTTTTACAGACTGGCAGATCTGGTGGCCGTGTTCCTTAATTACATAAGCAAAATTTTTCCAGTATTTTTTATCGGTTATCTCTTTAAGGTCATTTTCTATTTCATCAGGTTTTTTGCTTTTGCTTAGCCCTATCCTGTATGAAAGTTTGATTACCCATGTGTCTACAGGTATACCTTCAACTATCCCAAATGCATTTATTAATATAGTATTTGCAGTTTTTCTGCCAACTCCTGGTAAAGACAAAAGACTGTTCATGTCATTAGGTATTTTTCCCTTGTAATTTTCATTTATTATCTTACAGCAACTTATTATGTTTTTTACCTTATTCTCTGCAAAGCTCACTTTCTTTACATAATTTAGCAAGTCCTGCGGATCTGCATTTGCAAAATCTTCTACAGTTTTATATTTTTTGAAAAGCTCTGGGGTTAAGTCATTTACAACAGTGTCTTTTGTCTGTGCAGATAGTATTGCAGCAACTAAAAGTTGCATAGGTCCGTTAAAATTAAGATAATAACTTACATTTTTATATTTGTTCTCAAGTATCTCTATAGCTGTTTTCGCTTTTTTCTGCTCAAGTAAAATGAATTCTGGCATATAAGACTTATATACTTGTTTTTCTTTATATTATTATGGAAGTTAAAGAAGGGGATATGTTTCCTGATTTCAAACTTAAAGCAGATGATGGAAAAGAAGTTTCTCTATCCGATTTAAAGGGCAAAAAGAGTGTAGTATACTTCTATCCTAAAGATGATACTCCTGGATGCACAAAAGAAGCATGTAGTTTTAGAGATTCTATAAATTCATTCGAATCTCAAAGAATTCCAGTTTTTGGAATAAGCGTTGATAGTATAGAATCACATAAAAAATTCAAAAACAAATATTCTATCCCTTTTACATTATTGAGTGATTCAGATAAAAAAGTAATTGCAAAACTAGGAATAAAATCTATTTTAGGTGTTGCTTCAAGGGTTACGTTTATATTAGATGAAAATGGTAAAATCTTGAAGATATATCCAAAGGTTTCCCCAGACAAGCATGCAGAAGAGATATTGGCGTTTCTTAAAAAGGAATAAAACTATAAATAAGTTAAATTTATAATGGTATTATGTTAAATATAGCTTATACTGTGATATTTGCTATTCTATGTATAGGTGGAGTTATCAGCTCATTTTTTTCCGGTATAACATTTTTTGCTATATTCAAACACAGAAAAGACAATGCACCTTTAACTTCTTTCTTTCTAAATAAAGATTCAGCTACTAAAGAGTTGAAGATGTTTGTTTATCCTGCGTTGATGCTTTTTTTGACAGGGTTATTTACATTCATTCAGAAGATACTTGATGGCTACGCTTATTTGTATAATATTGATCAAATTTTTTTCTATCTTGCCTATTTGTTTGGCATAATTGCATTATTAATTATCATCTACATATCTTTTCGTTGGTTCAAACTTTTTAGGAGGTTTGTATGAATATTGACTTTGTATACGGTGTTGTTTCATTAATTTTGGGTTTCTTAATGCTATTATTTGTTATTAGGCTGAGAAGGAGGCTTAATAAAAATCCAACTTTATTTTTATCCTCATTTTATATTAAAAAACATAAACGGTATGCTTTTGTGTTCTTTTTCATTACTAATTTAGTATTAGCTATAAATTATGGTATAACTACATTTATTTCATTAAACGATTCAATGACTCTTGTATGGGAATACGGAAATATTATATTATTTACTGCTCTTACTTTATTTTTCTTAATTATGTCTTTATCTTAAAAGTCATTAAAAACTTTAGTTTCGTTTTCGCTTGAAGGGTTGCTTCTGTCTGCGCTAAAAACCTTATAACTCTTAGGTTTTAACATTGAGACTATATAATCAAATGAAAGCGAAGGGTTGCTGTCATTACCGCATGAATAAATATCTACCGTTGCATATCTGCTCTCTGGCCAAGTATGTAAAGATATGTGGCTTTCAACTATTAATGCAATTATAGAAACTCCTCCTATATCCGGCGAGTTTATTGTATTAAATTGCTTTTCTAAAATATCAATTATATGGAGATTACCTGCTCTAGCCGCTTCTATAACAGATTCCTTAAGGTAAGAAAGATCTTTAAGAACAGAATCTTCAACATCATATAAGTTTCCAAAAATATGTTTTCCAAGCACTGGAACAAGATTTGTTTCGAACAAACCTACTTTTTTATTTTTTTTCTTCATTGATTATTATTGAATAATTCTATTTAAATAATTATCTATTTAAAGTAGCTAAATTTAATTTGAAATATAATACTTTAAGCAATAATTTTTCTTTTTTTAAGTTTATAAAATATGCATAAATTAACTTGTTATTAGTTTAAAACCAAAAAGCTTTTATAAGATTTCTATTCTTTAATGAGCATGTTTAAGAAAAATCAAAATTATAATTCTGCTAATTTAGCTAAACTAAGAAAAACTCTAGAAGAGGTATTATTAGATTTTAAAGAGGAAAGTCCAGAAAAAATATTAAAATTTTCAAAGTATGACCTGTCAGATTATTTTAAAGATATTAAGATTGAATTATTAGAAAAAAGAAGAAAAGACTTAACCTTCCCGGCAAAGTCAACTGATTATATCATTATAAAAGGTGGCCCGAAAGAATATAACAAAAATTTAATGATAGACAGTTTTCCTATTTTTTATATGGAAGGTATATACCGAACAAGAGACAACTATTACGAAGACGAATATTTCGGCGTTAAATTAAAAGGAGGTATAACACCCGCAGCTTATATCAAAAGAAAGTCGTCTGGAAATTATAAAGTGTACTTAAATTATAATATTATAAAAAATCTTAATTATGAAATGTTCAAAAAACTTATCGCGGCTACGAGTATAAGGCTAGCTGATTACAAGAGCGATTCTTATTTTAATTAATAAAAATAATCAAATATTTATAGGATTAATATTATATTTAAGTAGTAACTGAAACTATATGTATAAAAATTTATCAAAAATTGAGGAGTTATTAAAGGATTTAAACTATACTAAAGATCCTAAAGGAGATATTATTCTAAATTCTAATTCTATAAAAGATATAGATTTTAATCAGAGGGGCTTAGTTATAAACCAGAGATATCCCGTAGATTTATACCCTAACCTTACTAGTAAAGAGTACCTTCAATTTAATAACTTATACAGCACTGGCTTTTTTGAAGGTTATTTTATTAGACAGTATAAATTATTAAAGGATCTTCATAAACTAAGGCCTGATAATTTTCCAATGGCAGTAGCATTAATTGCTGATAATTCTGGTAAAAAAACAGGATATGTATATAAATCTTTTGATGGAAAAGAACTTAGAGCGGATTTTCCTAAACTCGTTTCGTTAAAAGATTATATTATCAATTACCAAAATTGGGATGAGAAATTAGTAATAGATAAACTAAGGAGAGTAACTTATCTTCAAGATTTAATCCCAAAAGAAGAACTCAATAAGCTTATTTTAAGACAGGGGCTTACTAAATTAGCAGATGGGGAAAAGTTTATTAAAGAATATCTAGTACGGATAGACATCCATAAAAAAAGAAAAGAGGAATTAAGCAATATCAGAAATCAAATAAACGAGACCTTACAATACACAAGCAAATACGGTTTATTAAATAACTTGTACTTTGATAATATAGTAATTTACTGGGATAAAAACAGAAATGTAAAGGTAGGATTTATCAACCCAATTAATAGTCAAGATATAAGTCCTAATTATCCATCAGATCAAAAGAGAATTAAAAATATAAATAGAGGGATTATTGTAGAAGAAAAAATAGAACAAAGGTTGGTAAATAAATACATTAAGAAGTCCAGTAAATTTTACAGATTAAGTTAAAAGAATATTAAGTCTATTTTAATATTTCCTGCTTCTGTGGCTTTTGTTATTATTATACAGCATCTTACAGATAGTTGCTATATTATAACCATATATCCCAATTTTAACCTGTTCACTATCATTAAAGTCTATATCGAAATCTGTATACCCTACCTTTTTAAGTCCTTTTGTAAAAATTAATTTTACCCTTTTTTCAGGTATACTTCTAATCTCTAATTTGTTTAGTTCATAATAATTACTTAACAAATCTTTGCAGCCATTTTCGAATATATAATTAAGATTATCTAAAATTTTATCATATTGCTTACCAAATACTTTTTTAGCAGTCTCTATATTCGATACTTTGCAAAGTGCTTCTAAAGCTGACTCATTTTTATTTTTCATATTTATTTTTATAATTTGTATATTTTTAGCTGCTTACAGCTTATACTAATTATTTTTTATAAACATTCTGGAACTTAATATATCTTTCATTTAATTTTTTCCAGTCTAAGTTGCTAAAGAAAGGTTCCAGATATTTAGCTTTGTCAGGACCATAATCAACATAAAATGCGTGTTCATATACATCTAAAGCGATTATAGGTATAGATCCCCAAACTGCTCCATCGTTATGTACATCTGCTAAAAACGCTCTTAGTTTATTATCCGTAGGATCTATTGCAAGTATTGCCCAGCCCCTAGCCGCTTTAGCAGTCGCCATCATCTCTAGCTTAAAATTTTCAAAACTTCCAAAGTCTTCATTTATCTTTTTTATAAGGGGCATATCATCAGTGTACTTGCCATCCCCTCCAAACATCTCAAAATATAATTCATGAAGAAGTTGCCCACTTGCATTAAAAGTCTCCTCCTTTTTTAATGATCTAAATTCGCTGTAATTTGCATTTGCAGCGGCTTTATCAACTGTTTTTAGCTTACTGTGCACTTCATTTCTCTTTTTAACATAACCTGCATAATGCACATCATGATGAAAGCTTATCTGTTTCTCAGAAAATCCTTCTAAAGATTTATAATTTAGTTTCTGTATTTCATACTGATCATCGTAGTTTGCCATAAAATCACCCAATGAATATAACACGGTTATAGTATATAAAATTTTATGTAGTTATAGAAAAGTATTTAAACCCTAAAATATCTTTAATAGATATCGTAAAACGATATTATAAGGTTAAATATGAAAAATAAAGAAGATGGCTTTGATGAAATAAATTTTGGGTTTAATCTGGATCCAAATATAGTGCATAAATTTGCACATTCTATACACGGAATAAGTCGCGGTTTTGGGATAAAGTACTGGATACTAATGCTTGTTTCAAAGGAGAAAATGACAGGCGCACAGATGATAGATAAAATCTATGAAATGAGCTTTGGTTTTTGGAGGCCTTCTCCAGGCAGTATTTATTCGATATTAAAATACCTATCCGAAAGTGGGTTTGTAAAAGTAGAACAAAAAGACAATAAAAAATATTATTCAATCACTGACAGAGGAAAAGAATATCTAGACAGTTCTTGGTTTCCTTGGAGATCAGCTTCTTCATTTATGAATAAAGACGAAGGAACAAGCATAGACGAAACAATAGAGACCATAGACAACTTATCTGAGTTTATATCTGAAAAGGGAAAGCTTCTCAGCAAGGAAAATAAGAAAATATTGAAAAAAATAGACGACAGACTGCATAGCATACTAAAGTAATATGGATGAAATAACAGTAGATGTGAAGAATCTTAGCAAACAATACGGCAATTTTAAGGCTGTAGATAGTATATCATTTGCTGTTAAGAAAGGCGAGATATTCGGCCTGCTTGGTCCAAATGGTGCAGGAAAAACTACTCTTATAAGTATGCTTACAACCTTAATAAAGCCTACAAGTGGACATGCTTCTGTTTTAGGTAAGGATATTATAAAAGGCGCGTTAGAAGTAAGAAAATCAATAGGGGTTATAACAGAAAAGGTTACAATGTACCCTCCACTTACCGCAGAAGAAAACTTGATGTTTTTTGGAAGATTGTATGGGATAGAAAAGAACGAGCTACAAAAAAGGATTGATGAAGGTTTAGAAGAATTTCAATTGTCACAATTTAAAAATAGGCCAGTTGGTACATTTTCTTTAGGTATGAAAAGAAGACTTGATCTTGTAAGAGTTTTATTGAATGAACCGAAAGTTTTCTTTTTGGATGAACCCACAGTAGGTTTAGATCCAATAACGGTTTCTTTTATAAAAAAGAAAATAAGAGACATAAATGAAAGAGGCAGTACAATAATTCTTACCACTCATATAATGCAGGATGCAGATGAATTATCAGATAGAGTAGCATTAATAGACCATGGACATTTAATGGCATGTGATACTCCAAAAAATCTTAAGAAAAAGCTAGGTAAAAACGCAACTTTGGAGAATGTATTTATACACTATGCTGGAGAAGAATTAAGAGATAAAACTGAGAAAATGAGCTTAGCTCCAAGAAGAGGTATGTGATGGTACTTAAGCCATTAAATGATGCATTTATAGTAGCCAAGAGGGACTTAATAGAGCTATACAGAACACCTCTACGACTGGTTATGATGTTCATATTTCCAGTTCTTATAATAATGTTATTTGGTTTTATGTTCCCGTCCACTTCTAGCTTTAATGGGGTTCATATAGGTGTCGTAAATAATGACAGTGGATTTAACCTAAATGGACAAACAGTTTATTTAAGCAATTCGTTTCTTTCTATTGTAAAGTATAATTCTACTATAACATTTAGTAATTATTCTTCATTTTCTAAAGCCGAATCAGCATTGAGAAGTGGAGTTATAGACTCTATCATCTATTTTCCCTCAAATTTCACTAGTTTGAGTGTTTCAGGAAAGCCTACAAATCTAAAACTAGTAACAAATCCAACCTCACCAACTTTAGAAGAGTACATAGACACTAAGGTTTCAACAGCATCTACTGTGCTTTCTGCAGAGATAATTAATGGAACTGTTTCTAAATTGAATTCAGAACTTGTAGGTCTTCCAAAAATAAACCCTGAATTTGTTATTTCTCCAGTTGTAATAAGTGCAGAACCAATAATATCTGGCAATTATTTTGATTTTATAGGCCCTGGTTTAATAATGTTGCTTAGTATGATGGCAGGGTTAACTGCTTTAGGTTCAGCATTGAGCAGAGAAAAAGAAGACGGTACAATAACTGCAGTTATGCTTTCTCCCATAAGAACTGGCTCATTCTTAACAGGTAAAATGCTTTCACAGCTTATAAGGAGCCTAATACAGTCTGCAGTCGTAGTTTTACTTGTAATACTTTTGTTTCATATGAGTTTTAACGGCAATATTCTTTTAATGGCCGCAATTCTTATATTAGGAATATTTGGTTTTCTTGGTTTAGGACTGCTAGTAACGGCATTGACAAAAGATCAGGAGACTTCACAATTGCTTTTAAACTTGGTTTTCTTTCCTATGTTATTCTTAAGTGGGGTTCTTTATCCTCTGCAAGAATTGCCAGGTGTAATCGCAGATATAGCTAAAGTACTGCCATTAACATATGGAGTTCAGGCATTTCGTCAAGTAGTTGTCTTTAATGCGCCACTTTCTTCAGTTTGGCCATCAATGCTTATATTATTCTTGTTCGGGGCAGTTTCACTCGTAATAGCGGTTCCAATATTCCTTATGAAAAAAGGAAGTGGTAATTGATTGATAAAGCATTAATTTAAACGTTATCTTATTGTTTTATGCAAGAACCGAATAAAGAAAAAATAATTAAATTATTCCATGAAAAGAAGTTTTTTCTTTTAGATGGAGATGGCACACTATATTTATGGAATAATGTATTCAGTTCATCCTACAATTTTTTAAATAAATTAAAAACCCTAAATAAGAATTTTATAATTCTAAGCAATAATGATTCAGAAAGTAAAGATAAACGAATAAAATTTTTAGATGGTATTTTTAAAATAAAATTGAAAAAGGACCAATTATTGCTACCAAATGATTTAGTAGAGAGTTTTTTAATAAAAAAAGGAATTAAAAGGTTTGATGGGGTTATATCTAATGATTTTTTAAGAGAGCTTTTATCAAAAGGGTTTATATTCGATAAAGAAAACCCTGAGATAGTAATAGTAGGATTTGATGTAAACTTAACATATCAGAAGATAAAACGAAATATAAATCATATAAATAATGGAAAAAAGTTTATTTTAACACATACAGATCCTTTGTGTCCTTACAAAGGTGGAAAAGAAATACCCGATGCAGGGCTGATAATAAATTTAATAATACAAGCAGTAAAAAGAGAGCCAGATTTTACATTTGGTAAACCTTTTAAGTCAACTATAGAATATATAATAAAAAATTATAAAGTTAGAAGAAAAGACATGCTGATAATAGGAGACAGAATAAACACAGATATAAGAATGGCAAATGAAAATAAGATAGATTCAATTTGGATAACAAATAGTCAGAATAAAGAAATTAGAAGTAAATACAATCCAACTGCAACGGTTGACTCTTTAAATTCTTTATATGATTACATCAAATTTATAGTTTAATGCTATATTCTTCCTGATAGACATATTTTTATATATATATAATTGTAAGTTCTTAATAATACTATAAGAATAATAGTAAAATTGTTTATTAAAAGAGGTAGAATGATTTACATTAAGGGGATTGATGAGGTAATTTTTGGATTGCTTAGTATACTTGGTATATTTGGTGCTTATTACGCAATAATTGTAGTAAGAGCATTAGTAAAGCACAAAGCGGACAGAGCTCCCTTATTGAGTTATTTATTAAACCCAGAAAACAGAAAAATCCCTTATTTTGTATTCGGTGGTTTCTTTGCCTTTCTTACAGGCTTGATGGTTCTAGCAGACCTTTTAGATGGGGGTTTTAATCCAACTACGACATTACAATATATTACTTTCTACTCCGGTTTTGTTTTTGCTATAGCAACTTCGATTTTTATTATATTAGATCTACATTTTTGGTACACTCGATTTAAAAGATTTGTATGATAGAAAATAGCATATTGGGTATAATAGGGATTATTACAGGGGTTATAATACTTATTTCTACTTCTGGATTTGTTTATTTTATGTTATCTGCTTACAAGTATGGCTCAATAAAAGACGCAAACAAGTTTTTTGGTAGTTATATGTTTAATAACCCTAAACGTTATATTTTTGCCTTTTTATCTATCGTAATAGCTGCTATATTACTTGCAACTGGATTTATAGCTTCATTTATAGTGAGTTTCTTTATGAATCCTTTAAGTATCTGGGAGATATTAAGTTCGGCTACGCTTATTGCGTTAGCAGCTTTTTTTATAATTTTTACAAGTATAGACCATCCTAAAGCCTTTCTAAATTATATAAAATTTCTTAAAAACAAAAAATAAGGGTATAAAAAAGCCATGAATCCCTATTTTTATGTTATATTATAATTGCTAATCTTCCTTAGAGTAGTTGTGTTTAAATCTGTCTCTTTTAAACTTGGAATAGTGCCCTCCATTGTTGCTTCTCCCAAATTCTCTTCTATGTGGATTATTACCCCTAAAATTTCTATTCGAGCTAAAATTACTTCTTCTCAGCGCAGTTTCAAACTCCTGTTTTCCATTTTCTTTATAAAATTCATTCATTTTTGTTCTATAAGTAGAAAGATCAAATTCTAAGTAGGAAAGTTTTACTTTTGCGTAGTTTTCTATCTCATATACAAGATATTTTTCACCATGAGTAAATATAGTAAATGCTTTTCCACTTTTTCCCATCCTCGCACTTCTACCCACTCTATGAACATATGCTTTAGGATCAGTTTCTGCATCGAAATTAATTATATCTGAAACATTATCTATATCCAGTCCTCGCGCAGCTACATTTGTAGCAATAAGCATATTAACTCCTTCCTTAAACATATTAAGAGAATGTTCTCTTCTATTTTGACTTAATCCACCATGCATCAAAACTGCTTGCATTCCCATGTTCTGCATTATTGAATGGATTTTCTCGGCGTTTCTTTGCGTTTTACAGAATATTATGGCCTTCTCTGGCTTTTTCTCGTTTAAATACGCGAGTAAAGTGGCAAATTTATCGCTTCCGCTTGCAATCGAATAAAAGTGCTGAATTGTATTTACTGTTACTTCTCCAGCATCTATATTGACATTTATAGGATTATTGGTATAATTTAATGTTATATGCTTTATCTCTTCAGGAATTGTTGCAGAGAAAAACATAGTTTGCCTTTTCTTTGGCAATTTTGATAAAATATACTTTATATCGTCTATAAATCCCATATCTAGCATGATATCTACCTCGTCCAATACTAAGAATCTTATTGAGTCTGTGTTAAGTTCCCTTCTTTTCATTAGATCTATAAGCCTTCCAGGAGTCCCTATTATTATATTCGCACCATTTCTAATCTCTCTTATCTGGTAATTTATTGAAGCACCACCGTATATAGTAACTGCTTTTAATTGCATATGCCTTCCAATCTCCCTAACGACTTCAGTTACTTGTAAAGCTAGCTCCCTTGTAGGAGTAATTATCATTGCAGCTTGCCTTTCATTTTTTTCAATGCTGTTTAGGATAGGTATTACAAAAGCAGCGGTTTTTCCACTCCCCGTTTTGGATTTTACAACTACATCTTTGCCTTCCAATTCTAGTGGAATAGCCTGTTTTTGCACTTCAGTAGGTTCTTCAAACTTCATTTCATGCAATGCAGTTAGTATCTCTTTTCTTAAGTTCATTGAGTCAAACATATCTATTTACATTTTTATATTGATCTCTTGATATAAATACACTATGTATAAAAAAATTAATGAAAAAAACATAAAAGAATGGTGGGACTCCGCTTCTGAATACTATCAAAAAGAGATATCTGGGGATAAAATGGTAGATGTTAATTATGGGCCATTTGCTTCATCTGAGAAAAAATTAAAATTACTTGGGAATATTAACGGGAAAAAAATACTTGAGTTGGGTTGTGGTGGTGGCCAAGCATCAATATCTCTTGCAAAAAGAGGAGGATTATGCACTGGAATAGATATTTCTTCTAATCAGATAAAAGCTGCAAATAAAAACGCTGAAAAAGAGAAGGTAAATGTAAATTTCCTTCAAATTCCTTTTTCCACAATACATAAATTAAAACCTGAAAAATTTGATATTGTACTGTCAATAATGTCCTTGCAATACTGCATAAACCTAAAAAAGTTAATTAAAGACGTTAAAGATCTAATGGTTGACAATGGGATTTTTGTTTTTAGCATAGAGCATCCTTTTTACTTGCTTATTGACCCAAATGATCTAAAAATAAAAGAAAGTTATTACAATTCAGGATTAGTCACTAAACTGGAAAAATGGCCGGACGGCAGTACTCATTACTTTAATTATTACAACCGCAAAGTGAGTGATATTATTAACTTAATAACCAATTCTGGTTTAAAACTTGAAAAAATAATTGAACCTCTCGAAAAAGAAGATAAAATCTGGGGAATAGGATATAGAAGAGCTCTTGTAAATAGAATTGCTCCAACTATAATATTTAAATATAAAAAATAAACCTATAATAAAAATTAAATACTCGGATTATCTATTAACTGAATGATAACTATTCTAACAAAGCAATACTCTGAAAAGAAAAGCCTGGAAACTTTAGGCCCAATAGTTAAAAAATGGTTTATTTCAAAGTTTAAGGGGTTGACCCCTCCTCAAAAATTTTCTTTTAAATTAATACACGACCATAAAAATGTACTTATAACTGCACCAACGGGAAGCGGTAAGACATTATCAGCTTTTATACCAATAATAAACAAATTAGTGGAATTATCTGTAAATGATCAATTAAAAGACGAGATTAAATGCCTGTATATATCTCCTTTAAGGGCATTAAACAATGATATCTACAAGAATCTTATACTCCCAATCGAAGATCTTTACAAAACACCAGAACTAATTGAAAAAAGAAAAATAACTATTGGAGTAAGAACTGGAGATACTCCTCAGAATGAACGTAGGAAACAGTTTGTTCATCCTCCTAACATATTTGTAACTACTCCAGAATCATTAGCAATAATGCTAAATTCTCCAAAATTTATACAGAAATTCGTTAATTTAGATTATGTTATAATTGATGAATTACATGAACTTGCAAACAGTAAACGTGGTTCTCACCTTGCAATTTCACTTGAAAGATTAACTAATCTAATAAATCATGATTTTGTAAGAATCGGATTAAGTGCAACAATATACCCTTTAGAAAAAGCGGCAAGTTTTCTTGTAGGAACAAAGAGAAGCTGCGTTGTTGTTGACGCTTCTTGGAGTAAAAAAATAAACGCAAAGGTTATATCTCCAGTTAAGGACCTAATATACACAAAAGAATCAGAGATAGACGACTCAATGTACAATATAATAAATAAAATAGTAAAAATGAATCGAACTACACTAATATTTACTAACACTAGAAGCGGCACCGAACGGCTTGTTTTTAATCTTAAAAAGAGATTTGGATACAAAGATGAAGAGGTATCTGCACACCATGGTTCACTATCTAGAGAAGAAAGGTTCTCTGTAGAAGAAAACTTAAAAAATGGAAGGTTAAAATGTGTAGTTTCATCTACAAGTTTAGAGTTGGGAATTGATATTGGAAACATAGACAATGTTATACAGATAAATTCACCCAAGAGCATAACCAGAGCTTTACAAAGAATCGGAAGAAGCGGACATGGCTTTAAAGACACTGCAAATGGAGATTTGATAATAAATAATAGAGATGATTTAATTGAATGTACAGTAATGCTTTATGATGGCCTTAAAAGAAAGCTAGATGCTTTTACAATGCCTGAAAATCCTCTAGATGTTCTTGCGCAGCATATAGTTGGCATGGGGCTAAATAAAATATGGAACATAGATGACGCATATAACCTGATTAAGAAAGCTTACTCGTTTAGAAACCTAGAAAAAAAAGAGTTTATGGATTTGATAAAATATCTTGCAGGTGAGTATGTTCCATTAAGGGAAAGGTCAGTTTATGGAAAAATTTGGTTTGATAAAGATTCAAACAAGTTCGGAAAAAGAGGTAGACTTACTAGGTTAATATATTATACAAATATAGGAACTATACCAGATGAAGTTGCTATAAACGTTTATATCTGGGGTACAAAGAAAAAGATAGGAAATATTGAAGAAGAGTTTCTAGAAAAATTAAAAAAGGGCGACGTTTTTGTTTTAGGCGGTAAAGTATACAAATTTCAAAGATCGAGTGCAGCAGATTGCTTTGTTTTGCCTGCGATTGGTGAAAAACCAAATATACCCCCCTGGTTCTCGGAGCAGCTTCCTTTAAGTTATGAATTAGCAATAGACATAGGCAAATTTAGAAGAGAATTTTCTTCTATTATAACACGCTTACCAAAAGAAAAATTTATTTACAAAAAACAAAAGGAACTGCCAGAAAAAATAAAGAAGTACTTACTTTCAATGCCTGCAGACAAAAATTCAATTATTTCAATATATGAGTATATCCTTGAGCAGGTATACTTTACTGATAAAATTCCTTCGGATAAGTTAATTTTAATAGAAAAGACAAGGTATAACGACAGAGAATATACTATATTTCATTCGCTTTTTGGTAGAAGGGTAAACGATGCATTATCAAGGGTTTTTGCCTTTATTTTAAGTGATAAACTAGATGAAGAATTGGAGTTAGTAATAAATGACAATGGGTTTGCATTAATTTCGAATGAAAAAATCGATGATAATCTAATTAAAAGCGTTATTTCAGTTGCATACAACTCTGATATTAGAAAAATAATAAAAGAGAACATAAAAAGAACTGAGATGCTACGAAGAAGGTTTAGGCATGCTGCAGCAAGAGGATTAATGATACTTAAAAATTATAAAGGCCACAGAATAAGAGTTGAAAGGCAGCAAATAAACGCACAGGCTCTCCTGAAGATAATAAGTGAGATGGATGAAGATTTTCCAATTCTGAAAGAGGCATATAGGGAGATAGAAGAAGACGTTATGGATATTTTAAATGCCTCCTCTATCTTGAAATCCATTAAAAGCAAAAAGATAAAATATTCAATAATAGAAACGCCTGTTCCTTCTCCATTTTCCCATAATCTTGTAACTATTGGAGAAACTGATGTAATCTCAATAAAAAACAAGAAAGAGTATGTCCGACAACTACATAGGCTTGTAATGGAAAAAATAGCGGAGAAACAAAATGCAAATAAATGAATCTATAGAGTTAATAGAAGGAATGCCCGTAGCTTATATAAAACCACTTAATTCTCTGGTTATATCAGATACACATCTAGGTTATGAAGGCCAAATGTCTATGTCCGGTACTTTAATCCCTACCAAAAATTTGAGTTTTATAGAAGATATAATAGAGAAATCTGCCATAATAACCGGAGCAGATCGTCTAATAGTAACTGGGGATTTAAAAAATGACTTTTCTGATTTAAAATATCATGAAAAGAAAGAAGTAGGGGAGCTTATAGAATTCTGTGAAAAAATTTCAATAAAATTAATTTTGATAAAGGGAAATCATGACAATTATCTTGATAGGATAAAAAATAATTACAATGTGGACATAATAAAGGATTATCTTCTTGAAAAGGGGTTTTATATAACACATGGAGATGAACTCCCTAAATGCAAGGCAGATACCTACATAATTGGACATGAGCACCCCAGCATTATAATCTACAAACAAGTGGGCCATGGTGAAAAAATGAAGTCATTCCTTTATGGTTACACTAAAGATGGCAGTAAACTGCTTGTTTTACCGGCCTGCAGTATATTTGCTACTGGAAGTAACATAAATGAAGAGAAAAAAGATGAATTACTTTCCCCATTTTTAAAAGAAATTTGCGATGTAGATGACTTAAACGCAATTTGTATATCTGAAGGAGAAAATCTAAATTTTGGTAAGATAAGGGACCTGAGAGATATAATCGTCTAAAGATTAGTTTCTATTCGATATATATTTAAGTTTTTATGTCTTGAATTTAGAATAAATTCAAAAGGCATTTTATTTTTAAGGTCGTTAGCAGCATAATCAACTTTCTTAGTTTTAAACAAACTTCTGAAATCGGCCAAGTCTGTATTAGAATCTTTATCATAATCCTGATTTGTTTTTAAAATGTACGTTTTTCTGCCATTTGGGCAGCCATCGGAACATATTAGATACCCTTCTTTTTTAACAGCTAAGTTGGTTATTCTAATTCCACTAGAAACTAGTATTTGAAGGTCTAAATTTCTTTTTCCTTCTCTGTATAAACTTCCAGAATCGGCACATATCTCTACACCTATGTCTAAATTATTCCACATAAATTTTTTATTTACAGAATAGTCTCTTCCAATTAGTTCATATTGACCATTATTAAAGAAAGATGTACCTCCGTCATTTACTTTTATTGTTGAGAATATAACTTTTCCATTATAAAGAACTGGCAGAAAATTATACATTTTCATCTTTTTTGTATAAATAACCGCAGAACCAGGTAATACTAATGTTTTTGTCGAGATGGTTAATGCTCTAAGTTTTCCAAGTAGTTGGTCCAATTCGCTATACGAATAAGGTTTTTCTCCTTCCAACTGATTGTTCATTAAGCCCCATTCTGGGCCTATTATAACATCTAAATCAAACTTTTTTGCATTTTCTAAGACACTTAAAGTTTTTTCAAGACTAGAATAGTGCGGGTGATTGGTGTTTATATCAATTATACCAACTTTCAAAAGTCTTCGCATACTTTATTTAAATTTAACAGATATTAATAGATTCTGCGTATTTTATAATATATTTAACTAATGTCTGCTTTTTATAATAATGGCAAATAACAAAGTAATAATTATAGGTGCGGGCGCAACTGGTTCTTTTATCACACATGATCTAGCAAGTAGAGGTTTTGATGTTACGATTATAGAAAAAGGTAATATCATAGGAGGAACCAGCGGAAGGTTTCATGGAATGCTTCATAGCGGTGCAAGATATGCAATGAATGATGTGAAAGCTGCACAAGAAAGTATATTGGATAACAAAGTCATATCTGAAATAGCCCCTTTTTGCATAGAAAATACTGGTGGATTATTTGTAGCTTTTAACGATGAAGATATGTCTTTTAAAAGTAAATTTGAGGAGGGCTGTAAACAATCAAATATACCTGCAGAAAGCATAAGTATAGAATCTGCACTAAAAGAAGAACCATTTCTGAATAACTCTTTAAAAGCTGCTTATAAGGTTCCTGACAAGGTAATAAATTCTTTTAAATTTATAACAAGTCTTTTGTTAACTTCAAAAAGAGAATCTGCAAAAATTTTACTTAATACAGAAGTATTAGATTTTATACGAGATGGAAATCAAGTAAAAGGCGTAAAGATAAAAAATAATAATAATGGGCAGGTAAGCGAATTAAAAGCAGATTTGGTAATAAATGCAAGTGGTGCTTGGGCATCCAAATTAATAAATGACAAACTTGGGATTAAAAGCATAGAAATGATATTATCCGCAGGTACAATGGCGGTGATAAATAGAAGGTTTACTAAACACATAATAAACCGGCTACGGGAACCTTCTGATGGAGATATAGTGGTTCCGTTTTTTAATGACTCTATCATAGGAACAACTGCATTTATAGTTGATGAGCCTGATAAATTTGATATAGATAAAGAGGATATAAGTTTTCTACAGAAATCAGGTAGTGAGATGATACCAGTTCTTGCAAATTATCCGGTTTATAGGTATTATGCAGGTGTTAGGCCATTAATTGCTGTTGGAGAAAATACTGATAGTAGAAAAGCAACTAGAGACTTTAAGATATTTGATCATTCAGTAACAGATAATCTTAATGGGTTAGTTAGTATAGTAGGCGGGAAATTAAGTACCTCCAGAATAATGGCAAAAGAGATTGGTGATTTTGTATCAACTAAACTTAATATTAAAGAAGAATCAAAAACCGATAAGATAAAACTGTACTGGCCTAAAATTAACAATGAAAATCTTGAAGAGATGGCAAAGTCTCTATTTATTGACAAGGGATTTTTGTCTGAAATTATAAATGAGTCTGAAGGCAAAACATATTCTGACATGTACTCCAGTGCACTAGACCTCTTATATTCTAGGATGTTGTTTAATTGATATGGAAATAAAAGGAAGCTTTACAGTAGACTATAACCTTGAAAAGGTTTGGGAGGTCGTTGCAGACGCTAATAAATTCATAAAATGTTTACCAAACGTTGTTTCTGCAGAAGTAAGTGGTGATACTTTTAAGCTACAGTTTAAAGTCGACGCAAAAAAATATACCTCAAAATTCCTTGGCGCAAGTTATCTTTCTAATCTTAACATTAAATTTTCTGCAGAATTGAAGGAGAAGGAAGAAAAAAAGCACATACTTATAGCGGGTAATGGATCTACAATAGGCCTGAAGTTCTCTCTTTCTTTATATATAGACTTAAGTACACAAGATTCTTCTACAAAAATTGATTGGAAAGCAGAAATAGACCTTGGGAGAATGGCAAAACTTTTTGGTGAAGACACTATCAATCAAGCAATAAACGATGTAGTGATACAAACTGTAGATAACTTAAAGAATCTGCTCAAATAAATTAAATAAAATATTTTATATAGTTAATATTTATTAAAAATAACATAACTTATGAAAGCCCACTTAGCTGCTAATAACGGAGATGTAAACAGTAACATTAAAAATGAGAATCTAATCCTTTCAGTTCTTGTAATTGGGGTTTTAATGGCGTCAATAGATTCAACTATCGTTCTACTTGCTTTTCCAGCGATAACACAGGCTTTACATTCCAATCTTTCAACTGTAATCTGGGTCATTTTAATTTATCTTCTTATAACAGCAGTTGCTGCTACCCAGCTTGGAAGAATAGGTGATTTATTTGGAAGATCTAGAGTTTTTAATTCAGGGATAGCCATATTTACCTTTTTTTCATTTATGTGCGGAATTGCACCAACAGATATAACCTTAATAATATTCAGAGGTTTCCAGGCAATAGGTGGTGCTATGATGACTGCTAATAGCGGAGCAATAATCGCTGACACATTCAGAAGAGAGAAACTGGGTAAAGCTTATGGCTTTACTGGTATGGGCTGGAATGTAGGGGCAATGTTAGGAATAGTATTAGGGGGAATAATAACAACTTTCATTGGTTATAGATATATATTCTTCATTAATGTGCCAATAGGGATAGTGCTTTTAGTTCTTGCATTAAAATACATAAAAGATAACAAAAGAGAAAACGAAAAGTTAGATATAGCAGGTATGGGTATTTTAGGAGTAATGCTTTCAATGATATTATATGCAGGTGTAAGGATAGCTTCAGTTGGTTTGGATACTGTCAATATTTCTATTTTAGTAATAGGTTTTATACTGATTCTTCCATTCTATTTCAGGGAAAAAATATTTGTAAATCCTGTAATAAAATTTTCAATGTTTAAGAATAAAGTATTCAAGAACTCTGTATTGGCTTCTATGTTTCAAGGTTTAGGGTTTATGGGAGTAGCATTTATGCTTATAATGTACTTACAAGGTGTAAGGGGATTAAGTCCTTTTAATGCATCTTTGCTTCTTCTTCCAGGATACGTCCTAAGTGGGGTATTGTCTCCATTTATGGGCAGGTATTCTGATAAATACGGCGCAAGATTACTTGCAACTTTAGGTCTTTTGGTTATGATAGCAGGAATAACTGTTTACTTTGCGCTTACGGCAACGTCTAGTGTATATATAGTTCTTATCGGGTCCGCAATAACTGGTTTCGGCGGCGCAATGTTTTGGCCAGCCAATAACAGCGCTGTAATGAAAAGCAGTGAAGCTGGGAGATTCGGCACGGCTTCTGGAGTTTTAAGATTATTTGGTAGTATAGGTATAATGGGTAGTTTTATTATAGTCATTGTTACTGCAACTCTAGCTATTCCAAGGTATCTTGCATTTGAGATATTTGTAGGAACTTCAAAACTTATAGGGGGTATAACTAAAGGATTTATAACAGGAATGCATTTTTCGTTTGTATTCCTTATAATAATGCTTGTAATAGCAGCGCTTCTCTCTCTTACAAGGGGAAATGAGAATATTGGAGAAAAAATTAAAAATAACTCTGTATAAACTAACATGCTAGATTAAAAACCCTACAAAAAAAGACTTAGTTGTGCATACGCATAATAAAAAACAATGAAAAGAACACAATTACTTCGATTGATATTATAAAAGCTATAGAAATCAACGATGGATTATTTTGGAACTGGTTAGGGGCAACAAGGAAAATTATTATAAAAGCAGTTACAAGTGAAGCAATCCCTGCAAAAAAAGCATAGAACATGTCCTTTTTTTCTATCATATTATGCATGAGTTTCGTATTCTTCTCTTAACTTCTTAAATATCTCATCATTTAAACTATCAGAATAATAGTACTTTTCTGTTGCCTTCTCAATTAACTTCTCAGGGTTTTCTTTATATTCTAATAATTGAAGTATGTGCTTCTTTATGGTTTCTATCTGCATATCTTTTATTTTCTGTGTATCTAATTCATATTCAAACTTCCCAGTGTTTATCTTTCCAGTTAGATTTATGTATGCTATTGCCGTGTCTATCTCCTTCTCATCAATATTTTTTTCTATTGCAAAAAGCTTACGATAAAGAGCAAGTTGTCTCCTGTGTTTTGAGCCTTGATCATTGGATTTATCTGTCTTGAAATCGATTATAAGGAATTTGTTCTTTTTCTCGTTGAAGAATACTGCATCTAATTTTGCAGAAACTTTTAGGTCACTTTTTATATCTGGGAATACTGCTTCAAGTGGCATTTCAATCATTTTTTCTGCTTCTACTTCTTCAGCATTATATTTTCTTTGTATCTCTCCATGAATACTTATTATATTCTGAAGGATTTTTTTCTGAGTTTCATTTAATTCCTCTTCCTTTAAGCTATGTTTAAAGTAATCTTCTGCTATTTTATGAGCATTTAAACCAAATTTTGTACTTTCTGTTACTTCGCTTATCCCAAGAACCTTTGTTCTTATAAATTTTAGTGGATCTGACATTATGTCCAGCAATGAAAAGGATATACCTTTAAGCTGCGTGAAATAACTATTTATTCGACTTATTAGCCATTTATCATTCTCTTGAAGTAAAGCTCTGGCTGCCTCGTATTCCTTGTTGACGAAAAGTGAATATGCTTCAGCATATTTTTTCTTGAAAGGAGCTGGTTCATCTTCCATTTCTGCGATGCTTTTTTCTATTAAACCTTCAATATAGTAATCTTCAGCAAGCGCTGGTGGAGTTACAACAAAAAGATTCTCTTTTGCCCGGGTAAAAGCAACAAAGTCTACTCTTATACTTTCTTCTGCTAATTCTTCTTTAACATCTATTCCTTTTGTCTGTTTAATTATAGAATTGGTCACTAAATCAATAAAACTGGTTTTATTGTTCTGTTTTTTTGGTATGTATATAACATTGTCAAATTCAAGCCCTTTTGCCTTATGAACTGTTGTAAGTATAAGATTTTCTTGTTTGTCATTTGATTCATAGCTATCTTCAGCGGTATACAGATAAACAAGCATGTCTGAAAAGCTTGGAAGCTCGTTACTATCCATATACTGATTTATGTTTTCAAGTATAGCCGCTGCACTTATATAATAATCATTATCCAAGGCTACAGATATTGGCAGTATAGTTTCATTAAAGAGCTTGTTTATATTGAATATATTTAACTCTGCTGCAGCTTTTCTATCAAAAAAAGGTTTTGCAAGTCTTTTTACTTCATTTATATTTATCTCTTTCTTTCTGTACTTCTCTTCGATTTGAAATGCCATCTTAAGAGAAACCCCGGAAAATGGCGTGAAAAGTGCTTTTAAGACATCTTTTTCATCAGCGTTGAATATCCCTTTTAAATAGTCAATTATAGAATTTTTTGCCCTTGTCGAAACCGAAGCGCTTGCTGTTGTAGTATATTTCACGTTCTTTGCATCTAAAATACGTGAGATACCTATTATCTGATCGTTGGTCCTTGTTATTATTGCCGTGCTTTTTCTTTGCGAAGCCAGGTCTATGGCAAGTTTTAAGGCTATATCCTCGGTATTATTTCCTATTAATTGTTTTACACTGCCCCCTTGGCCTTTATTACTTTTAAAATCTTCCAATTCATTGCTATCATTTTTATCATGAGTTTTTTTAAGAAAATATTGTTTAGAATATTCTAGTATCTCACTATAACTCCTATAATTCAGTCCCTTGGTTAATTGTTCCAAATTACTTAATTTTTGAAATTCGGCGAAGTTTTTTAGGCTACCACCCTGAAAACCGAAGATTGACTGTTTTCTGTCACCTACAAGAAATAAATAATCCCCTAAAAGTCTTGCTATATCTGCTTCTACATCATTTAAATCCTGTAATTCATCAACTAAAACATATTTATAATGTTTCTTTAAAGGGTCATATTCAATTTGGAACCTCTTTAAAAGATCATTATAATCTATTCTTTTTTCACCTTTTTCTTTTTCGTAGTCTTGAAAGGCAATTATAAAATAGTCAAGAAAAGCTAGGATTTCTTCTACTTTTATAGTATTCATATTCTCTAAAAACGATTTATTTATTAGATCCTCTTTAGTCATTTTTACGTTTATTTCCTCGGGGGTTATACCGAAGCTTTTTATGTATCTTATAGAATTTTCCACTTTAGGAACCAGTTCCTGTATAACATAATCCCTCTCATAATTGAAGGCATTATTATTTTCAAAACTCTTGAATATTGAAAACCTTATAAAGTTATTGCTAACAAGTTCATATTCTTTTCCCTGCTCTGAGAAGTATGAATTGCAGAAGCTATGAAATGTAGATATTGTAATACCATTTATCCTTGAAACCTCCAGGTTGTTTTCCTTTAGTTTTTGATTTATTTTTTCAAACATTTCATCAACTGCCTTGTTTGTAAAAGTCAGACATAGAATTTCATTTTCATTAACACCATTCTTTATAAGTTCTATTACTCTATCGGCTAATGCAGTTGTTTTTCCTGTACCTGGATTAGCTTTTATAAGAATATTTTTGTTTATGTCCATTCTAATAATGGTATTTTTTATTATAAAAATTTATTAAGAGATCTAATTTTATAGAAAACTTTATAATAAATGCAGTATTAATTTGCATATGGAAAGAAAAGTTTATTCTGAAATAAAAGAAATAATAAACCCAGAACATACTGCACTTATAGTGTGGGATGTGCAGAAAATGCTCGTGAACAATATATACAATAAAGAAGAATTTCTTAAAAATATAAATAAACTAATTGAAAACGCAAGAAGCAAGGGAATGCTCATATTCTTTACAAAAATTACACCATTACCAAAGGAATTTGAGTCTCCTGCAAGAAAATATTCCTCAAGCAAAATGAAGTTTAAGCTATCAGAATTACCAAAGGAAATGTTTGAGTTAGCAATTGAGCCAAAAGAGAATGAAATAGTAGTAAATAAAAACACTGCAAGTATATTTATTGGCACGAATTTTGAACTTATGTGCAGAAATGCAGGCATTGAAACATTGATAATAGCAGGAATAGCAACTGAAATAGGAGTAGAATCTACTGCTAGAGATGCAGCAAACAGGGGATTTTATGTAGTTGTAGACTCCGATGCATCTTCTTCTGGTGATAAAGAAGCTCATGAGAGATCTATACAAAACATGAAAAAACTTTTCGATGTTTTGCCGACTGAGGACATAATAAAAGTATTTTAATGGCTTTAAAGAGAGATAAAGATAAGATAAAAAGAGACATAGAGAGAAATTATAAGGCTTTAGGCTTAATAAATGCTTTTATGATAGGAATTGAGTTTCTAATAGGTAGTATAGAATTCCTGCCAGGCCACTTAAACACAATAGGCATCTATCTTTTTATTTTGGGTAGTTTTCAGATACTTTTAGTTCCTACAATAAGAATATCAAGAGATATACACATAAAGCTTAGGCTTAAAAAATCATAAATATAATGGACCATTTAAATAAATATGGAAACAAAAGAATTCAACAAAACAAACAATAAACTTTCTGTTATGGGTGTCGGTACTTGGCAACTTAGCAGTGATAAAGAAGAGAACATAAAGGCAATAAGATATGCAATCGATAATGGGATAAATTTCATAGACACCGCAGAGATGTACAATACTGAGGATGTTGTTGGATCAGCAATACAAGGCTATGAAAGAGAAAAACTTTTTATTGCAAGCAAAGTTTGGCCAACACATTTCAAGTATGATGATGTAATAAAGGCCTGCGAAGCAAGTTTAAAGAAGATAGGAACGGATTACTTAGATTTATATCAGCTCCACTGGCCCAATAAATCGGTTCCAATAAAAGAGACAATGCAAGCAATGGAAAAACTTGTAGAGGAAGGAAAAATAAAGAATATAGGGATAAGCAATTTCTCGCTTGACGAAATGAAAGAAGCTCAGTCAGTGATGTCAAAGTATGAGATAGCTTCTAATCAAGTAGAATACAGTATAGTAACAAGAGATATAGAAAAGAGCGGAGTCTTTGATTACTGCAAAGAAAATAGCATCGCAGTAATAGCATACAGTCCACTTTCCCATGGAAAAATATTTAATAACAAGGAGTTGCTTGCGGATATTAATAAAATATCAAATAGGTATGGAAAAAATCCAGCACAGATTGCTTTAAGCTGGCTTTTACATAGAGAGAATACTTTTCCAATACCCAAAGCAAGCAATATAGAGCATATGAAAGAAGATATCGAAGCAGGAAGCATAAAACTTACTGAAGACGATTTAAGTTTTCTTTCTGGATTAGCAAGCAAATACCCTATTGAACCTATAGCAAATGCGCATAAAAAGAACGAAGACAAAGTAAACGAATACAACTTTAAGGAAGAAAAGATAGACTAAGGCATTAAAATGCAAAAAACTATAAAGTATATATGGCCTGCAGCACGATAGAACTTTTGAATATCCTTGGGAAAAAATGGGATGCAACAATATTAGAAGAAATAAATGAAAATGAAGGAATAAATTTTGATAAACTTCTTTCATTAAATCCTAATATATACCCAAAAACATTGAATAAAGCCCTGAAAGACTTGATAAAAACAAACCTTATAACAAAAAATATATTTTATAAGAATAAAATTAAAAGAAGCGAATACAAAATGACTGATGCCGGAAAGGAGCTTATTTCTATATTTGAATCATTCAAAAATAACATTAAATGTAATAATTCTGATGGGATTAAAGACTGCAGAACATGTGAAAAAGGACCAAATAGTAATAACCTAATGGGTAGGCACCTTATAAAAACAGAAAAAGATTTATAGATTTAGTTAAGGGTTAGCCGTAAATACTGCTAAGCTGCTTATATCAAAATATGGATAAAAAGAAGATTAGTTCATTTTTTAAACCATTAACTGGTTTAATGCAGGATCAATACATAAAATATGTTCCATCCTATGGAAATAGCTTCTTTTTTACCATAGGGATATATTTACTCGAACTATTTGTTATATTGGCAGTAAGCGGCATGATAATGCTGATATTTGGGCCGTTTTGGTGGGATACTACTGCAATAGGAACCTTTTTTAGAAGTGTACATCTCTGGGCAGCAGAAGCATTTGTGACCTTGATGTTTATACACCTTTTTGTAAATTTTTCAACTTCAGCATTTAAAAAGAAAAAGCTTGTATGGATGATTGGCAGTGTAATATTATTCTTAGTTTTGATAGAATTTGCCTTCGGGATAGGGGTTCAAGGAGGATTGCTTTCTCAATGGAATGACAAGGCTGGGGCGGATTTATGGAACGGATTAGGATTAGGATTCTGGGTTAACCCTCTGAATCAAGGAGCTGTTTTAGGCTGGCACGTAGCAATTATCCCAATACTGCTTCTTTTATTGATTTTCATGCATTATTCTTTAGTAAAAAAGGATGGACTTAGCAAGCCTTACAGAAAAGATATCCCATACAAGATGGTAAAAGCTGACCATAAAAAGATGTACAAAAGGATGGTTTATATTTTTATAATAGTTATCGCATTCGCATTTGTGTTCAGTTCTCCGTATATAGCACCATTAACTATAAGCCAGGCAACAAACTCCAACCCATCTGGGATTGCAACTACTTTATTGCAGGAGTTCAATTTTTCTTCTGGCACTGCCGTTTATTTAGACAACATAGATCCCTACTCCTTTAGTACAAGAGCAGTCTACTTTACAGTTCCCTATTCTTCTTACATAACTTTTACCAATAAAACAAACAAATTATCAACATTCTTTAATGAAAATTCCTCGCAGCAAAAAGAGCAGTTTATTCAGGCTTATAACTATTTCAGTAACAATGGCTCAATTTCTAGCGCAATAACCTCTTCAAATCCACTTATATCTGCAACAGCAAGCCTAACTAAAATGGCTGAATCTGGAGAATATCAACTAGTTGTGCAAAATGAAAGCAGCAGTGGCCTTGATGAAACTTATGTTTTAAGGTTCTTGTATGATACTGGAGCATTAACAAACGCAGCAACTAAGGATGGTTTGAGAACTTCTCAGTGGGGTATGTTAAGAGTAGGTTCACCTCCTTGGTCTATACAGTACTGGCTAATTCCATATAATGCACTAGAAATAGCAACTGTAAATATACCCTGGTGGAATGACTTAGAAAATGGACTTGTAGCGATGATTGTGTTCCTTATACTGCTACTGTTTCCTTTTATCCCTTACTTAAATGAACTGCCTGACAAACTTAAACTTTACAAACTATTTTGGAATAAATACACTAATCCAGAAATGAGAAAAAAGAAAAAATAATAGTAACTATTAGGTTACTTCTTGTTTATAAATGACCTTGTACTATGAACATTATGGGATTCGTAGATGAATTGGCATTAGAATTATTCTTTGTTGCATTCTCCGGATTTCTGTTAGATTATGTAGTTTTAGCGATGTACAAAGATTATAGGGCTAGATACATAAATAAATCTAATTCAAAGGTAAGCATTGAGTCTCATTTACAAAATTCAATCTATATGTTTGCAGCTATAGCTGTTTTTATCTTAGTAATGGGCTTTTATGGAGAGATGACTTGGAACTTGCCAGGCGCTTATGATTTATTGTTCTATGATCCATTTATCATGGCAGGTATACTTGCATTAGGATTTGTATTATCAGTTAAATATAATCAAAAATTACAGTATGTTGGATTAATTGCTTTATTTATGGGTTTAGTACTGATAGAATATGGTGTGTCAGGTTATAATTTAGGTTATACAAGCGCTCCTATAGCTTTGCTCGGATTGTATACTGCATTTGGTATTGCAGGAATATTTGCTTACCCAACGGCTTTAATTCTAGATAAATATAGAGATAGCGGGAGCAATAAACCATTAAATAGAAACTGGATTATATTCATTTTAGTGTTCTTAATCTTCTTGACTCTAGGTTCTTTACTTGCAGCGTACATCGGAGCAGCAGCAGTTCCTGCGCATCTTGCAGTTCCTCCTTAAAATATAAAATTTATTATAAAAAGCTAAGATATTAATATTATTTACTTTCTAATACGTAAAATGAAAATAGAGTTACTTTTGGGTGGAATGACAAACCTAGAAACTAGTAAATATGGTAATCCTTCTGAGGTAATAAGCAATATAAAAAAAGCTAAGAATAAAAATATAGATGTATTGATAGGCCCGGAATGGAGTCTAACTTGTAGCCCTAGATTATACACTAAAAAAATGACCAAGAATAAGGAAGCTGAAGTTGTAATAAACGCGCTTTTTAACGCCCCAGATTACATGAAATATGCACCTAAAGACGCAAAAAAAATACTTGAAGAAGAAGTAGAAGAAGGCTTTGAAAGATTCTATGAAGTTCCAAGCATACCTTACTCTGAAAGAGAATATAAACGTGTATTAAATGACCTTACAAATGTAAGCAAGGGCTCAGACATGCTTATTTTCCCAGGGACCGCTATGTTTTATGATGAAGATCGGGTCCTTTACAATGTAATGCCGATTCTAAGAGACGGGAAGATTGTTAAAAATATATACAAATTCAACGATGGATTAGGTTCTAAGTTTAATCTTGAAAATGCATTAGAGCTTTATCCATACAATAAGCATGACAGAGATAATTATTCTTTATCTTATGGAAAAACTCCAATAATAAATTTTAGGGATATAAAAGTATCTGCAGAGATCTGCGCAGATGCAGGTATACTCAAAAAATATGGCGTAAAAGACTTGGATTTGCAGATATTGTCATCTTGTGGAAATAATTCTACAGATAGGATTATAAGCAAACAAGGTTACCTGGCAATTGTTGATGGTTTTAAATCTCCAATAGTGCATGTTTCAGGAAAATACATACCAAAATTAAAACCCTTAGAAGCATCCAAAGAGCTACAAACATTTAAATTAGAATTTAATGTTTAGCTTATTCCTTAACTTTTCTGCTTTGAAGGTAATTTTTCGTCCAGTAATACAAAAAAGGAAACGCACAAATGGCAGTAGTTGGTAAAATAAATTGAGTGTAAGTCATTTTCGCTATTAAGTTATCATAATTATTAATTGAAAGGTAATTATGCAGCGAAACCAATGACTCTGTCCCGCCTACGGCCATATAAAGGCCTCCAAGTAATTGCTTATTGTTTAACTTTAGGAACTCATGCGATTTAGAGGATAGGAAATAAACAAGCATATTCAAAGCTAAGTATGATCCTATAGCAGAAGGCAGTATACCCATATAATTAAATAATCTTGACATTACTGGATTTCCCTCTGAACCATTAGTATACTCTAATCCAACATAAGTAAGTATTTTATCTGAAAAAAATGCCGCACTTTCGTAAAGAAGTTGAAATTTAACAGCTAAGTTGTTCTTATATATGTTTTTTAGTCCAGAAATAGCCCTTTCGAGATAATGTTTCGTAGTTTTATTTGGAGAAGCATAACTTTTATTCTTGAGGATAGCTTCTAAATCCATTATATATAAACTCGTTTATTGCTTATAACTTTTTTTATTGAAAGAAAGCACTTTAAAGTAGATAATCCCTCCTACAGATTGAAAGATGCCCTAAAAGAACAGGAAAAGGAAGGGAAACATCCATTAAATAACCTGATAAACCTGAACTCGTCTGGGCTAGACGATTCGCTAGGCCCATAACACTTGAGGCAGTACCATAATCTTGTGCGTTTACTCCATTAGAATTTATAAAAAAACTCCTAAAATACAGCATTAAACTGCCAAATATAGCAAATGCTGAGCCAACATAGGTGATAATGTAACGAATATAAGAGCAACACTACGCGAAGCCCTTGACAGTAAAAAGAACTTAAAAGTTTTTTCCTCTTTGCTTCTAGAATTCATTAATTTATTATCTTTTCTTAAAATATATATTAATACGAGATACTGTTATTTGCAGTCTTTACCTAAATCGAATGCTTTAAAAATAACTATTATTTATTTTAATTTCAATATCGTGCTTACGATATTATCAAAAGCTTTATATAGAGTTAATGCATAACTAAAAAATGGAAAAAATTGTTATAGCTGCATTTGCGGGAAGCCTTAGAAAGGAATCATTCAACAAAGCAATAATAAATACCGCAAAAAAATATGCGCCTGAAAATATAGAAATAGAAATTATTGATTTAGACGATATCCCTTTATTCAATCAAGACATAGTAAATTTCCCTGAAAGCGTAAAAGAGTTCAAAGATAAAATAAAAAAAGCTGATGGAGTACTTATAGCTACTCCAGAATATAACAGGTCCATACCTGGCGTTCTGAAAAATGCAATAGACTGGGCGTCTAGACCTTATGGAGATAACTCTTTTGATGACAAAGCTGTAGCAACTATAGGAGCAAGCGGCGGTGCTATTATAGGAACTGCTGTAGCACAGTACCATCTAAGACAGATATTCTCATTTCTCAACGCACACCCTCTTGAAAGGCCACAAGTGTTTATAGGAGGTGCGGGTGATAAAGTCGAAAATGGATTATTCGTAGATGACGATACAATTGCATTAATAAAAGATTTAGTGCAAAAACTTGCTGAATGGACATTAAGGCTAAAAAAGTAGTTATTTATAAACTAAATTTTTAGCATTTTACGTAAATACCATTCTTTAATTACATAGCAAAAAATAATAAAAATTAGACAACTATGTAGAATTTACCGTTAAATTATCTTTTTGATATAGCTTCCTTTAAGCTGTAAAGGTGCTGCAATGGCATAAAAAGAAAGACTAATGAATAAATCCCTTTTATTGCTCTTTTTTGATAATCCTGCCAGTATATATATTCTTTTGAAAACCCCTCTAAAAAGCGCTTAAAACCAATCTTATTAGAGTAATTGTAGTAAGCAGCGGACAATATAAGAAAAGACACGTCCCAGTAATTATACCTTTTTTTATCGCTTTTGATGGCTTGCTCCGAATCTATTATATATGCTCCTTCTTGATTACAGATGAAATTATCAAGTTTTGAGTCTCCCAATGAATAGCCTTCTTTATGTATACTTGAGAGTAATTTCCCAGTTTTAGATCCATCACAATATTCTACATCTCCTTCTATATACTCTCTGTCCATTTCTTTTAGACTAGTATCAAAAGAATATACTTTTGGCTTTTTTATCTCATTACCAGAATTTAGAAAATTTAACTCTCGTTCAAGTCTACTTTTAGATGATATAGCAAAAGGGTAAAAAACCCTAAAAAGAGGAGAGATAAGCCATTTATAGGAGTTAAAACTATTGTACTTTTTTCTTATAACTTTATGATCTGCTTCCTCTCTCATTAATATCTGACTTAAAACCATAAAAAATAGAGAATAAACTATGTATTTATACTTAATTTTTATTCTCTTTCAAACAGCAACAGATAGTGCCATTTAAGCTCCATCTCTTTTATAACTTTTAAACCAATTTGTTTCATGTTTTCTATAACCGTTTCCTTACTAAGTCTTATGCTTACTGGAGGGCCAAAAATAGTTTCTTCAGGTTTGAAGTCTAAAATAGCAATGTATCTTTTTGCAATTTTATTTATATTCTTTAATGCTTTACTGGCGCATTCGTTAACCAAATCATGATAAACATTTGACATAAACACTAAATCAAATGAGCCCTCGGAATAATCGCATATGTCAGCTTTTATTGTTTTTATGCCTGCCTTCTTTAAGTCATCAAAATAAAGATCATTTAAGTCTAGAACTGTAACATTATCTGTTTTATCAAGCATCTTCTTGCTGAAGAAACCATCCCTTCCACCTATGTCTATCACGCTATATCCTTTCTTTAAATCTAAAAAGTCCACTATTCTATTATCAGTTAGCCCGCTCATTTCTCTTATTTTATCAACCATAGACTAATCTTTAAGTAACAAGTATATTAATATTTTATAGATTAACTAAGATATAATAATGTTTAAATACCACAAAGATTTCGATATAAAATGGACCAAGTACCGAATAGCCAAGATAAACCTTCTGACGGCGGTAGAAATATTGATAAAAGTAACATGATTTCAACAGATGATAGTATACCGAATAATTCTGCAAAGGATTTTAAGATAAATAAATATATTATAATTGCAATTGTAGTAGTAATAATTCTTTTAATTCTTGCGTACTTATTTTATCATTATAACATAGTTGGGGTAAGGTTATTGGTACGGCATACCTTAGGCTTAAGCACGCCTTCATCTACAAGCTCTGGCCTTACTACACTTTATAGCTTTAAGGCTTATCCATAGAAAAATAAAATTAATTTTAATAAGATAAAGAAAGCTACATATCTAACTTCTTATAATTTCTGTGACAATTTAGATCATGCTTACAGATAATTAATAATCAGACGGAACTCCATCCGCCATCAATTGCGAGAATATGCCCAGTAACATAGGATGCTGCATCAGAAGCAAGAAAAACTGTTCCGCCTTTAAGCTCATTGGGATTACCTATTCTGCTGATAGGCGTTCTTTGTATTATATGGTCAAGGATAGCTTTGTCCTTTAGTAAGTCGTTTGTCATTTCGCTTGGAAAGAAACCTGGTGCAATTGCATTTACACGTATACCTTGGCTGGCAAATTCAACCGCCATTGCCCTAGTAAGGTTCACAACTGCACCTTTGCTTGCATAATAAGGTGCTGCAGGTATTATGTCTCCAAACAAGCCATAGATAGATGCTATATTTATTATGCTTCCTTTTACATTGTGAGAAATCATGCTAGATATAACTTTCTGTGAAAAAATAAATACGGCGGAAATGTCTACATCAAGCACTTTTTGCCAATCTTCCTTCTTTAGATTTAAAGAAGGGCCGGCGACCGCTGAACCAGCGTTATTTATCAGTATATCTATCTTTTGAAGTTTTTCCTCAGCGATCTTTACAACATTTATTATATCTTCTTCATTTGTCAAATCTGCCTTTACAGGTATTATTCTTCTATTTGTGTACTTGCTTATCCTTTCTGCGTTTTCTATCAATTTCTGATCTCTTCTTGCGCATATAACTACATCTGCACCGGCCTCTGCTAATGCTTCTGTAAAACTAATGCCTAAACCGCTTGAAGCGCCTGTTACTATTGCAGACTTGCCTGTAAGATCAAACATTTTTAAGTATTTTGAATTTTCGTCCACTTAGTTAAAATGTATTTTATTGTTAAATAGTTAACCATCTAATAGATTTTACAAATCTCTTAAAATGCAGATCTTTTTTAGTATCATATATTTTTATATAGCGCCGTATATTATTTAGTATGGAAAAGCCTTCATCGAACACTGCGAGGATACTTCTTTCAATTCTCGGGGTTATCTTTCTAATTATTGGAGGAATAGCATTTTTCATTGGATTATTGCTTTTTTTAGGGATAGATGTTATTGGCCCATTGCTTCCAAAATCAATTAGCACTGTATTACTACCATCAAATATTGGTTTCATTTCTGCGGTTAGCATGGTTTTTGGAGTTTCTGCACTTATAACAAGCAGGCTGTTCCACACTAGCAGCAAATGGTTAAAGAAAGGAGAAAAGAAAGGAGGAATATTGGCAATTTTATTGTCTGTTGCCTCTTTAGTAATACTTTTTGTAGGGGTGGTTTCACTTAACTTTACAATAACAGGAGATATACTTTATTTAATAATACTTATTTATGCGGCAATAATTATTTCTGTTTTGCTTAGCTGGAAAGATATGAATGGTGGGCTTGAGGAGGTTTTACCTGGTCTTGGTTCATTTATTGCAGCAGGTTTTGTTATATTCTTGCTTATAATGATATTATTTTCAATTTTTCCGACTCAATCCAATTCGCTGTCAACTGTTGGAAGCCAATCATTATTTTCAATATTTACCGGTTCTTTGGGACAAAGCAGCTTTCAGTCTGCAGCTATAAATTACACTTACCCGAATTCTTTGGTAAACATAAATCTTAACGGACTTTTCTCATCAATCCGCAGTTTATTGTCGGAAACTAACTATTCAAACATAAGTTCTAGTAACGTAACAAACTCCTTGGGCAACACCAACCTTAATCTTTTACTGCCAAATTCATTTATAGTTTCTGCCATCGGTAACTCGCCGAATTTTCTACCAAATATAGGGAAATTTAATATAACTCAGTATCTAAAACAAAACAGCTCTTCAACAGCCAGAAATTACCTAGAAAAATACTTTCCAGAACTAGACCAGTTATATCTTATAATTACAGGTAAACAAACAACAAATTCCTCAAATAATATAAGCATACTTGGTCTTACCCCTTCTAAGTTTGAAATATACTTAAAAAGCATGAATATAAGCGGATTGAATTCAAGTTTTCCAATAAATGCTACAAAGTATATCTACTCTAGCAATAGCAACAAAGAGCTTGATAGGTACCTTCCTTCGCAAATGTTTTTTATTAACATGTCAAACCATGTTGGATTACAGTTTATATACAATGCAAGTAGGATATTTAATATCACAAAAATACCATTTTACTCTGCTTCAATGGCACTTTATGTGCAAAATTCCACTACCTGTTTTGAGTTTGGAGTAGATTTCAGTAAAAACACGGAAAAAAACTTTAATTTATCTTCATATTTTATAGAAAAGACACTAAAATGTAGCTAGTGTTTACGATAGAAATTAATATACTTGGAAGACCATAATAATAAATGGGAGGCATACTTTTTCCATCAGTTCCAAACCTTGTAACAGTAGACAATTACAGCAATAGATTAAACATGCTTATACAGACTAAAGTAATTTATCCTTATAATTTTTCTAATCTTAAAAAAGAATTTAAAAGTTTGTACTCTGAATCAGTGCGTTCTTTCCTTTATGGCTGCCCGGATGCTGCTTTGTCCCTAGCAGTTAGGTGCTTAGAGCAGGGCCTTAAACATTACATGAATGGAAATAACATTAAGGAAATACACTATAATGACAAAAACAACCGCAAGAGGATTATAAAATTAAGCTATGCAAGACTATTTGATTTGATTCAATGCGATGAAAACCCTGTAAAAGATAAGGAGATATTACAATACTTAAAATCACTTCGAAACTACACTCACGAAGACAAGTTAGTAGAGGACTTTCATGCATTAGAAGCAATAAGGCACGTAACCGATGTTTTAAACGAACTTTTTTCATTTAAAACACTAACTATAACCATAGAGCAATGCAGGTTATGCGGACAAAAACATAGCATAAACATCAACTCGGATGAATATTTTATAGGTAATAGGGTAATGCTTACTTGTCCAAACAGATCAGATTACTTTAACAATCTTGGAGAATTTATTGTTGATTTATAATAGGATAAAAATAAAGGCGGGTTGAAAAATTACAACCCAAAAAAAGAACGTTAATTTTATACAGAATCTATAAAGAGCTTACTGCTGATTATCTTGATTCTGCTGCGGTGCTTCAGAAGGAGCTTCAGGCTTTTCTTCAGCATTAGCGTTTGAATCCGCTGGTGCTTCCTGTTTTTCTTCTTCCGGCTTCTCAGAAACACTTGGCTGCACTTCTTGCTGCGACTCCTGAGGTTGCTCAGTCTTCTGCTCTTCAGCGTTTTGCTGAGGTTCCTGAGACTGTTCAGGCTGCATGTGCACTTTCATGTGTTCATCGAGTTCCTGCTCTGTTTTGAACTCTTGCCCGCATTTTTCACACTTTAATTTTTTGTGGAACAATTCCATATGACTTAAAGTACTTAATCATATAAAAGTGTTTGCCAAATTTTAATAAAAAAACAGCAAATTTTAACAATTTTTCAATAAATCCAATATTCAAAGATATTTAAACAATTAATTTTTAGTTAATATATGAAGAACTACGTAATACCTATAGTAATAGTTATTGTTATAATCGCTGTATTAGCTTTCTTTTTAGTTAATAACTTTTTTAAACCTGCTGTTACTACAACTCCGACTTCAGTTATAACTAATCAGAGTAGCAGTGTGATTGCATCTATAGATGTTGGTAATATACTTTCTGGAATTGCTATAACACCTAATGGGCAGTATGCATATGTCGCGGCTGCTAATAGCACTCAAATTTCAGTGATCAACATATCAGACAATAAAGTTATAAAAAACATAGAAACTAAAAGCTTTCCAAGCGAAATTGCTATAACACCTAATGGGCAGTATGCATATGTTACAGAGTTAGATAAACAAGTAGCAGTAATTAATGTTACAGATAATCAAATAATAGCAAATATTCCTTCAGTTGGCGGGGGCCAAAGCCTTGATGGAATTGCTATAACACCTAATGGGCAGTATGTTTACGTTTCGGATTCTGTATTAAAACCTTCTTCTACTTATTTAGAAGGGGATGTGTCTGTTATTAACACTCAAACAAACAGGGTAGTTACCAACATATCTGTTCCTAACGGCCCTACAAGTATTGTTATGGCCCCAAACGGAGAATACGCGTATATAATTAACTTTAACAACAACGAAGTATCAGTACTTAATTTAGGAACAAACACAATAATAAATAGCACAGCACTCGGTGGGAATGAAAGCTTAGAAGGACTTGCGATAACGCCAAACGGGCAATATCTTTACGCCACTAGTTCTGACAACAAAGTATATGTAATAAATGCCACAAGCGACAAATTAGTAAATACCATACTAATGAATGAAGCTCCATATAAAATCGCTATAACACCTAATGGGCAGTATGCGTATGTTAGTGATATTAATTCGAATTTTGTATCGATAATTAATACTGCATTAAATACTATAGTTGATAATGTAAGTTTAGCTTTACCTTCTAACTCAACAATAAAGACAATTATTCCAATTGGAATTGCGATAACCCCTAATAATAAAGACGTTTATGTTTCTTCTTATATAGGAAGAGTATTTGTTATAAGCTCTTAACTATAAAAATTTATCAAAACAATTAAAATTGTTTATGTTTACTACAAATTAGAAAATTTAAATACCTAAAAACGAAGATAATATCATGAACTTGCACAAAGATATGTTATATACGGCTAAAGATGGCACTCCTGTTTTATTACGTTATCCTTTGGAAAAAGATTCGATACAATTAATGAAGGTTATAAATGAATTGATTGATGAACATGCACCCATAGGTGCAAATAAAAAAGTAAATAAAAAGCAGGAAGAAGAATACGTTAGAAAGGCTATAAAAGAGATTAAAGAAAAAAAGAGGATTCAATTTTTAGCTGAAATTGACAAAAACATAGTAGCAAATGTCGGAATAAACAGGCTATATGGAAAATCTGCGCATGTTGGGGAGTTAGGCATATCTATAAAAAGATTGTATAGAGATAAAGGAATCGGCGAATTTATGATACGGCAAGCATTGAAATATGCGCATAAAGAGGGGATAAAAATCGTAAAGCTTTCCGTTTTCGCAAACAATAATAGAGCTATTCATTTATACAAAAAATTGGGATTTAAGAAAGTAGGTCTATTGAAGAGTGCTTTAAAAGATAAAGGGAAATATTTCGATGAGATTATAATGGCAAAGGACATAAGTTAAAAAGATATAATCCATTTATTTACAAAGACAGTAATTCCTTAAACTTATAAGAGCATGCTTTTCTAAATATATCACATAATTTTTGCCATTTGTTTTAAAACTAGTTAAGAATTAAATACCATACAAGTTTTAATCAACTATGGAAAACGTCGCTGTAAGAATAAGAAATTTAAGCAAGACGTATACAAATGGCGGAAAGACTACAAAGGCATTAAAAAATATAAATCTAGATATAAAGGAAGGAGAGATATTAGGTGTGCTTGGCCCAAATGGTGCAGGTAAGACTACTTTAATAAACATTCTAGCTACGCTGCTTATACCTGATAAAGGTACTATTAACGCATTCGGAATAGATGTATTAAAGGAAGCTAACAAATTTAGAGAGATTATAGGGTATGCTGGCCAGGACAGCGAAAAATCAGCTTATTATAGACTTACCGCTTTTGAAACTTTGATTTATTTTGCATATACCTTTAGAGACGTTAAAAAGGGGGATATAGAAAGAGAAATAAAATACATAAGCAAAAAAATAGGCTTCTCGCGAAAACTAAACAGTGAGTTTTCTACATTATCTGGAGGAGAAAAACAAGCTCTTATTATAATGCGGGTGTTAGTGCATAAACCAAGATTGTGCTTCCTTGATGAACCCTCAAAATCACTAGACCCAGTAACAGCTAAAAAATTCAGAGCGTTTTTAAAAGATTTCGTAAGGAAAGAGAAAATTACAACGATAGTTACAACACATAATATGTCTGAAGCAGAGGAGATATGCGATAGAATAGTGCTAATAAATAAAGGCAAGATAAAATTTATTGGTACTCCTTTAGAATTCAAAAATATAATGAATTATACTGATAAAATAACGCTTGATACACGCCTAAATAAACTACTGATTGCAAAACTTAAGAAGATACCCTCAATAGTAAAAATAAAAAAGACTACTAAATCAACAGTTATATACACAAATAAAGTAAATCTATCACTGTTAGCCTTGACTTCTATACTTAAGAATGAGAAATTAGAACCAAAAATGACTGTAAAAAGCGCTACAGTAGAAGATGCATTCGTAAAGGTAATGGGAAATGGCAAATAAGATTAAGGAAATGTTTAAGGTATTCAAGATGGCATTATGGATGAATGTCACTTTACTTAGAAGATATAATTCAAATTTTATATTTTGGGTGATTTACGCCGCAGCGAACGCCATTTTAATGCTCCTTTTTATACCGCTTTATTCCGCTTCAATCTCTTCGATAGGGACTAAAAGCATAATATCTTTTATTCTAATAGGTGCAGCTATGCTGCCACTCCTTCAAGAAACAGTCTCTAGTGTTTCGGGGGAAGCAAGCTTTCAGATGTGGTCTGGGATTATAAACTACTCCTTTACTACTCCTGTTTCCAGATATATATACTTCAGCCTAAATAGTATGTCAGAAGTTATAATCTCTCTAGTAATTTATTCTCCAATTTACCTGATCGCAATAATTTTTGCGTTTAATTACTTAACTCCATTAGGATTACTGCTTTCAGTTATCTGCTTTATAATCGGATTTTTAGGTATGCTTCAGTTAGGTTTTATGCTTGGTGCTGCAATGCTGCTTTTTAGGAGAGTAGAAGCATTAGACAGTATAATTAATTTGGTTATTACATTCTTAAGCGGAGCTTTTATACCTTTACAAGTACTACCAAGCTCAGTAAATTACGCCGCTTTATTTGTGCCATTGACATCAAGCCTTTATCTTGTAAGGTACTATCTTGTAGGGTCATCATTGATCGCTCCACCATATTTAATGTGGGCTATTACGATAGGCGAATTGATTGTATTTGCTTTAATAGCCAGGTTTATATTCAAAGCCGCTGAGAAGAAAGCGGAAAAAATCGGCTTTAACTATATATAAGCTTAAAGAAATTAGTAAAATCTTTAAATTTTGCTGATAATACTTAGGTGATGTTAAACTGTCCTATCAATTTAAATATAGGTAGATATCTATAAACTACATGGAAATTGGGGTTAAAAGAACATTGGAAATGCTGACAGACCTTGCTCTGAATAGGAATCAGCTGTTAATTCTTAAAGAAATAGGGGGTAACCCCTGGCAAATCGGCTTACGGTATAATTAAGTCAATTGAAGAAAGATATGACATAAGACAGTCTACTTTGAAATTAAATGCAAGATCACTTAGAAAACTCAACTTAATAGACTTTAGCAAGGGCAAAAATGCGGAGCTCACGATCAACGGAAGGGTAATACTTTCCATTATAAAAAACAAAAAGGAGGCAGAAAATGGAAAATAAAGGAAGGAAATATAAAATAGGAATTTTTGATAACAGTATCTATCGGTGGCAGAGAAACATTCAGACTTAAAAGTGAAGACCCGGCAAAACTAGGCAAAAAAGTACTGGATGAAATCGTGGATTTTACCGTAAAAACATTTCAAAGCGGTATGGCTGAACCAGAGGTTATTGATCACATAAAGGACAATGATCTTTTCTTGGTATTGTATAAAGACAATAAAGCTATCGGATTTGCAGGCTCAAATTATTCAAATAACAAAAAGAATAAAAAAAAGCATGCTTACTTTTCTGCTGCTGTTGTTTCAAGCGAGTTTCAAGGCAGGAATCTATACAATGAACTTGTAAAAACAAGGATAGATAAAGCGCTTGAACTGGGTTTTAACACAATAACCACCAGAACTCAAAATCCCTTAGTTGAATTTACAATAAGAAAGGAGCTGAATAGGTATATGATTGATTATTCTGTCAACAGACAACTAATCCCAGGAGTATTTGGACGGAGACTTACAGAAAAATTCCAAACATGTAAAGAGGAATTCATAAACGAAGAATATCGCAAACTTGACCTTGAAAAAGGTGATGGGTATTACTTAACATTTAATTTGAACCTGTACAAACCAAATAGACTAAAAGACAGAGGAGGTATAAATTTATGATAATAGACTTTCACACCCATTCTGGTGTGAGCTTTGATAATTTAACCTTTAATAAAATACAGGAAAAAATGCGGCAAAACGGAATAAACAAAGCAATTATCTTTCCAAGCACCCAAGAATCCTACCAGAAATTAATGCAAATGGACATGGAAACAATGGAAAATGCAGGCAATTTCTTTATTCCTTTTCTTAGATTTAACCCAAAAACTATCAAGAAAAAGGAATTTGAAGAGCTGCAGGAAAAATTTTACGGCTTCAAACTTCACCCAAGGGGAGAAAACTTTGACCCTCTTGATAAAGGTCTAAAAACGATATTTAAAGCAATAGAAAAAAGCAGAAAGCCGGTTATAATTCATTCAAGAAAAGAAAACAATATGAACACTGATCCTGAAAGAATACTAGAATTAGCAGGGCTTTATCCTAAAATAAACTTTGTATTTGCCCATTTTGCGAACGATTCCGATGCTTTCTTCTCAAAAATCAATGAATTTGAAAACGCATATGTAGACACTTCTGTTGTATCATCGCCGTTCATAATAGAAAGAAGGGTAAAGGAAATAACCTCAAAGAAAATAATATTCGGCTCAGATTATCCATTCTCTGACCAAGAAATAGAACTGCTCAAGATAAAAAAAGCAGGAATTTCTGAACCGGAAAAGGAAGATATACTTCACGGGAATGCAGAAAGGCTGTTGGGTTTACGGAAGTTTTAACCTTTGAAGTATATTATTAAGTCTTGTATAAGAATCAGTATTATCAATATAGCTGAAAGTATCTTTCGTATAAAATGCAGTTAAAGAGATAAAAAGCCGACAACTCGGTTTAGCAGAGAATGTTTATAATAAATATCTGTAAATTATATCAGTAATATGAAGGAGATAGAAACAAAGATAATCGACATAAATGAAAAAGAAGTAAGAGATAAACTATTAAAAATCGGCGCAAAAAAGGCTGAAAATCTGTTTTATAGGAGATATGTATTTTCTTTAACTAAGATAAAGGAGATAGACGAATTTGTAAGGATAAGAACAGATGGCAAAAAAACTACAATCACATATAAATACAGAAAGGGAAATGGCCTGAGAAATACTGAAGAAATAGAAACAGAAGCTGAAGATTTCAGGAAATCTGCCAAAATATTCGAAAAGGCGCTTAAGATAAAGCCAATATATCAGGAAAATAAAGTTGAAAAATGGATTTATAAAAATGTAGAAATAGATATAATTTATGGCCCTTAATAAAACCCATCTTAGAAATAGAAGGAAAAACCGTAAAAGAAGTTGAAAAAACCAGGGAAAAACTGGATATACATGGCAAAGATATAGGAAACAGAAACCTTGATTTTACATTTAGGCACTACGGTCAAGCAGGAAAGGACAGGGGCAATTTATACTTTAAGCGATAGCAAATCCCAAAGAATCAAAAATGGAAGAAAAGTTTATCAGATATGAAAATTTTAAGATTATATGAAAAAGAGCATTATTATTGCAGTATTGGTTGTTATTATAATTCTAGTAGCCTTTATAACCTATTATTATAATATAACTAAGATAAATAATAAGGCAAGCCCTTTCTATACAGTAAGCAATTCGGCCGAGCTTCTTAATGTTACAGAACACTATGTTAACATCACTAACCACTTTACAATAAATTACAGTGGAACAGCAGATATAATATTTTCCAAAGATTCAATAAATGTAACACTTAATGTTCCCATAGATATGTCATTTCAAAAATCTGGGAAACTTGGCCTTTTTCAATTGTATGCTAACTTGACTAAGGCCTATAATTTCTTTTCGGCTTTTACAGGCGCACAAAAAGAACAAAATTATATGTCTGTAGTGTTATTATACAATAGTAGCGGCATAATTGAATGTTCCAACATTACTGGAGAAATGCCTCAAAACTGCACATTTAACAACTCAAAAACTGTAATTGATACAATAAAAAATGATTTGGAGTACGCACTCTTTAGATCATACGCTAATTCTCTTTTTGATACCGGTGTTATCCTAAACCTCGGCAATTCTTCTTTTCCGGTAAAGTTTATAGGGACAGAAAGTTATAACGGCAATACCTGCTCTATTTTTGACATTAATTTTAGCTCTTCAAATGCAGATGGCAGTGGAAATTTGTGCTTTTCAGATAGTGTAGGAATGCCTGTTTCACTCGATTTTACTTTAAATGGTTACACATCTAGCAGTTCAAGCACTGCAATAACAAGTAATTATAAAGTAATTTTCAAGGTAAATTCAAATCCAATATCTTATTCAAATATCTCAATAGCTGCAGATAATGCTGCAGGATACCTAAAATAAATATTTAAGTTGTTCAATAAAAGAAATACATGGAAATAAGCGGCGACATAGAATGCAAGGGGCTATTAAATGAATGTTTAAAGGTTTTCAAGCCTTTCAGGGGAACTTACCTAAATATTGAGTATGGTTCACTTCCAAAGGGGATAGCAGGCAGAGTAAACGCTGAGATAGAAACCACAAGGAAGAGGAAAAAATCGGGATTTTTTGGAAAAGAAAGCGTAAGGATAAACCGCAGGATAAAAAACAACGAGTTTTATATAAGGATAAATGAAAATTTAGCAAGGATAAACAATGAAAATCTGAGAAAAGAAGTTGTTACAAGCATTATACTGCATGAACTACTGCATATAGAAAGAAAAGATCTTCTAGAGCACAGCAAGAACTACCGCAAAAGAAAGCATAAAAAGATACATTCTTCTTTGGAAAAGGAGGCACTTGAAAGGCTTAACTTACTTAGAAAACTTGAAGGTTTAAAACCCCTAGAAAAAGATAATTACATTGAAAAGGAGATAGAAAGAACAGTAAATACTGGCAGATGAATATTTTTAAGCATTATTTTTCGCTAACGAAGAGATTAAAGAACGCAAAAAATACTGTTTTTAAATTTTTTCAAGTCTTAAGTTTAATGGGCTTAATTCAATAATTTCATATTATAACAAAAATTTATAACTGTCAAAAAGTTTAAGAACTGTGTCTTTTTAAGTATTCCTGGTGTAATACATGCACTGCATCGCTTAAAACAGATTTAAATCTGCCTATTATACCTTGATGATAAGCCTTGGCTATCTTTTGGTAGTATTGATTATTTTTATCAACGTAACCTAAAAGATCTGCTTTTTTTAGGTCTATTATATCCTTATCGCACCTACCGTTCATTAGCCTATTCCTCCAGGCGTTATACTTTAATCTACAAAGATTCAACGGATCAACAAAATATATACTTTCGCCGTTGTATTCTCTCTTAAGTGCTCTTCTCTTAAGGTTATCAAAGCTTTCCTCATTGTCTAGCATTCCTTTGCTAGAATAAAATTCAATACGTATCTTCTTTTCTCCAAGCTCTAAGCAATAAGCATGTATATCTGCATTAAAAAAGGGCCTAGGGCCTTCATTTTTAATTCCTCTAAATCCTTTATTATAAAGTAAATCCTTCTTATCTTCAACATTCCCATTTATTATAACATCTATATCTTTAGGTTTATGCAGAGGGTAGTAATTCTGCAATGCTGCTCCGCCTATTAAAAGCAGGTTACTACTGCCAAAAACAGATGAAGCTATAGAATAACATTTATTTATATCATCTTGACTGAGATACTCACCTTTTTCGTAATTTACGGGCTCTAGCAATTCATCATCCGCAAGTTTTGACAATATAATCTGCAGAGTTCTCTTTATCATAATTAAAGTAGATTATAAGAGCTATTTAAACCTTTCTTTACATTTGACTTTATAGTAGCTAAAATTATTTAAATAGTTCCTATCTATAGATAGAATGCTTAACAATTTAGAAGAGGTCTTGGGTAACACTGCAAAAATAGAGGCTTACTTAATAGGAGGAGTGGCTATAAATTCATATATAGAAGGAAGTAAATACAAAAAAATAAGGCCTCCATCCCCATCAAATGATATAGATTTTGCAAGCCCTTACACAGATATAAAAAACCTGAATAAAATAGCTGATAAATTCAAAGGTGATATATCTTTGTTGATAAATAACTCAAAAATAAACTATGGCATGCAAGGCTTAAGCTCTACTGTAGTATACGACCCTGCTCCAGTATTAACATTAAATGAAAAACTAAACGACAGAGAAATACAGATATTCCCTGAGTTTGTAGGGCCCATAAAAGTAGATAAAAAATACAAAAGCAATGGCTTATTAAGGGTTGCGGATCTTGATACACTAGTTGCAACACAGCTTAATCCAATGTCCTTTGATGCAAACAGATTAAGGAAGATAGACATAGCAGTTGCTGCCGAATGTGAAAGAACAGAGGAACCTTCTGGATTAGCTTATAACGTTTATTATTCAGGTGCAAAAAAGATATGCAAAGCCGTAAATGATGTGGAGAAAATCGCCGAACAAACCTATTCTATAATGAAGTACATAAAAGGACCGGAAGAGTTTGTAAATTCTTATATTAAAGAAGAAAACTACACTCATGATGGATACATTGATTCAATGAAAAAAACGGTAAATGAGTTTAAAAACCTGAAAAACAAAGAAAACAAAGTAATTAAAAAATATTCTGATAACAAAACTGGAAAGGCAGTAGAATATGGGCTAGAAATTTTCTATGAAGAGATAAAAGGTATTTAATATCTTAATAGAAAAAGCTATTTTAATCAACTTTTAAACGAGCTTTTTAACTAGCATTAGCTAATACAAGCTTTTTGTATTTATCCCTGTTTGTAAAGAATTATGGTAATTGCTTTCAATAATTCTTATTATAAATATTTAAGGTAGAAGAG
>DAPE01000016.1 GCA_002502045.1 Candidatus Parvarchaeota archaeon UBA573
GTGAATTTGCATTGTTTGGTATTGGACCTGCTAATACTGCTATTTTGTATCCTATATTATTGCATAAGCTTGAGGATACTGTGAATGGTGAAAATCCAGAGCTTGTAAAAGTTACACTTGAACTTGGGTTGAAGATACCCATGCTGTATAGGATAACGGCCACTATGACTATTATTAAGATTGCTCAGCCATACGTCATCATGTACTCTAAAGCTGACTGAGAACGCTTGCTTGTTAAAAGAGTTAAATCCTTTTTGTTTAAGGCTTTAAATGGCATATTATTTGATGTGAATAAAACAATATAAATGTTTACAGATAGGGCTAAATTCCCCAATAATTATAATATTAATTAACATAAATTTCTATAATTACCATGAAAATATTGTCTTGGAATGTAAATGGGTTAAGAAGTGTTGCAAGAAAAAACGAGATACAGAAAATAATAAATTCACAGATTTATGATGTTATACTATTACAGGAAACTAAAATTGAAGAGATAAATAAATTGATAGAAACCAACGGATACGTTTACTATATTATGCATTCAACTGTAAAAAAAGGCTACAGTGGTGTTATAACTTTCTGTAAAGAGACCCCAATTAATGTTATTTATGGAATTGGACATGAAAAATACGATAATGAAGGGAGAGTAATTACAATAGAACTTAAGGATTACTTTATAGTTAACAGCTATTTTCCAAATTCTAGAAGAGATTTAAGTAGACTTGATTTTAAGAAGGATTTCAACGAAAAGATATTAGAGTTCTTAGAAAAACTAAGAAAGAGAAAACCAGTAGTTATAGGAGGGGATTTTAATGTTGCACATACAGATTTAGATATAGCAAGACCCAAGCAAAACGATGGAAATGCAGGTTTTACACGAGAAGAACGAGCTTTTGTCGATAAATTTATAGAAAAAGGGTATATAGACACGTTTAGGCTATTCAATAAGGAAGGTGGAAATTATTCATGGTGGACTTATTTGTACAAAAGCGCAAAGGCTAATAACATTGGGTGGAGAATAGATTACTTTTTTGTGTCTAGTGAACTTAAAAATAAAGTTAAAGCTGCTGGAATAATCAAAAAACAAGAAGGCTCAGATCATGCACCTGTATTTGTAGAGGTAGATTAAAACACTGGTTGGTCTTGGAATATATTTATCCCATTATTTCCTATATCAAAAGGGTGCATCCCAGTACTATGAGACGAGAACCTCATTTTAACTATTGAGATAGTATTCTGGTAGAAATTTTGGTTATAGATCATTGATAATATTATTACCATATCAGAAAGATATATTGGTATAGCTATATCTTCAGAAAGCTCCATCCGATTTATGTCTCCATATCTTTCTATTGTAATAAGTGTTGTACCAAATTCTCTAAGCATTTTAAATGTATCAGTAAGTATATTCCTCTGCAATGTAGGATCTTTTATTTCCCATAAAAAAGGAGTAAGCGGGTCGATAACTATCCTAGCATGCTTTTCTTTTCTTGTTTCGAGTATTTTAGGTAGTTCTATTGAAAGAAAATTCTTGAAATCATGCCCGGTCATTCTAGAAAAAACGAAATTTGAGTTTAAATTTTCCTTAAATTCACTAAATCCAAAAGAATCACATTGCTCTAAGAAGGAATCAATATCCTGCTCCATACTAATATAAAATACCTTTTCGTTGTTCTTTAACCCTTCTCTTAAAAATTCAGTACAAAAAATACTTTTTCCAGCCCCTGGAGAACCATATATTGCAATTAAACTATTCTTAACGAATCCACCATTTGCTATAGCATCAAAACCGATTACCCCGCTTTTAACCCTTTCAACCATAATTTAATATAACATTTTAAAGATTTATTAATTATCTTTTAAGTCTTAATATCTCATTGTATCCTAAAGTATTTATAACATCCTTTTTTTCGAGCCAGCCCCTTCTAGCTATTGCGCTTGCAAACTCCAAAAAACGTAAATGCTCTATTCTATGTGAGTCGCTGCTAAGAGAAAATTTTATTTTATAGTCTTTTGCTTTTTTTACAAGATCAAAGGGCAGATCTGATCTTTCTGGATATCCGTCTATTTCTAATAAAACATCATTATTTTCGCATGCTTCCATCACTCTATTAAAATCTAACTTTAGCCCCTCTCTTTGCCCAATTATTCGGTCAGTAGGATGCGCAACGGCATTTATTTTTCCACTATTTATTGCTTTTATTAGCCTATCAGTAAGGTCTTTGTTACCCATGTTAAGATTTTGATGAAGCGCGCCTATTACAAAATCAAATTGTTTTAAAGAATCGTCTTTTAAGTCTAAAGAGCCGTCTTTCAAGATTTCCAACTCAACTCCTTTTAATAGCTTTATGCTTCCTTTCTCATTAAATTTTTCTATTTTTTTATTTAATTCTAAAAAGCGTTTATCGTCAAGGCCATGAGCAACTCGTAAGCTTTTGCTATGATTTGTCAAGGCTAGATATTTTAACCCTCTTTTTTTTGCGGCTTCGGCCATTTCTTCTAAGGAGTTAACACCATCACTGTCTTTAGTATGAACATGTAAATCCCCAATAATCTCATCATAACTCACTAATTTTGGAAGCTTATTATTTTGCGCGGCCTCTACCTCTCCCGTATTCTCCCTTAACTCAGGAGGTATAAATTCCATACCAAGTTTATTGTATATCTCTTCTTCATCTTTTCCAGCTATTGCACTTTTCCCTCTAAATAAGCCATACTCATTAAGCTTTAAGCCTTTGGAGATAGCAATCTTTCTTATCTTTACGTTATGATCCTTATTTCCAGTAAAATATTGCATAGCTGCTCCAAATGATTCTTTTGATAGAATTCTTATATCACAGGTTGTACCAATGCTTAACTCTACGGTAGTTTTTTTAGGCCCTTTTACGACAATACCAGTTACTTCATCTATTTTAGAAAAAAAGTCCATTCCAATTTCAGGCTTATCTGATATTGCAAGTATGTCCACATCTCCAATTGTTTCTTTTCTTCTTCTAAGAGAGCCTGCAATCTCAACCCTCTCGAAAACGTTGCTATTTCTTAACTTTTTCAATATTAAGTTAGTATAATCTATAACATAACCTAAAAGAAGCCTATCATTTTTAACTGTCATAAACGATTGCAGGTTTTTTCTGATTTCTTCTTCGCTTTTCTCCCCAAAACCCTCTATGTTGCTTATTTTATGATTTTCTAACGCTTCCTTAAGATCTTTTATATCACGTATGCCTAGAGCTTTGTAAAGTGCATATACTCTTTTTGGGCCCAAACCTCTTATTTTCCTAAAAGTCTCAAAATCTATAGGATACTTCTCCTTTAACTTTTCATACTTACTTATTTTCCCATTTTGTAGGTATTCTTCTATAGAGTTAGCTATGGATTTTCCAACCCCCTCTAAACTCAAGAGTTTTCCTTCTTTATAGATTTTATTTATATCCTCAGACAAACTGGATATAGTCAAAGCCGCTGTCCTATAGGCTCTTGGTTCCCATTTTACGCCTTCCAACTCAAGAATATCTGCTATATTATTTAATTTTTCGGCTAAATCTTTGTTAGAAACCATAAATTATCTAAATTTTCTACATATTTAATAATAACATATATTTTGTTGTAAAACTCAAAGAGACATAACAAAGGGCAATATATCTACTGCCTTTTTAATCTCTTTTAAATGATCTTTAGCACAATTAGCTTCGCTAAAGTCGCTACTGTAACTAAACCTCCGATTAGCTATTAGTACAGGTATATTGGAATTAAGATGTTTTTTAAGTTCGCTGGATGTTGCATGGTCGCAAGTTAAAACTAGAGTATCTCTATCCATGTCTAAGACATTTGCTAACCTTGATATTATTATTTTGTCTATTTTTTCAATGATTGCGTATTTTTCATGGAATTTGCCAAGATGCGAAACGGCATCTGTCTGTTTTATATGAAGATAAATCGCGTCAAATTTAGACAAGGCTCTAACGGTTTTTTCGGCTTTATCAGAAAAATCTTTATCTATATTTTTCTCTTCAGATGTGGATATAAGCGTCATTCCTGCTGCAGCAGATATCCCTTTTTCAAGCGGCATTCCAGCTACCGCTGCCCAATTCCTTCCATATTTTTCATTTATGTTTGGGAGTTTAGGATCTTTGTTTGCAGCATCTCTTAAAAAAATATAATTCGGTGCATCCAGCCCTCTCTTTTTCCTTTCCTTGTAGACATTTGAATTTTTTATAACCTTGACAGACTTTGATATAAACTCGTTAAGCAATAAAGCCGTATAATTTGCCTCCTTTTTTAATGCTTTTATTTTGTGTATCTCTCTATTCTTTATGCCTGTAGCAAAGCTAAGTTTTACTCCATTATTAAAAAAATTAGCGGTGTAACCTGGCTCATTGTTTGAAACAAATTGAGAAAATGTTTTTTTAGAACAATGAAAAACTAATCCTGCCCTATACCCTTCCCCAGCTTTAAATTGAAATTCTTCCCTCAAATTTACTTTTTTGTTTATTTCTTCAGATAACTCTTGTAACTCCTGATCTGACATATAAACTCTTACAGAATTAAGCTTATTATTTGTAACTGAACCAAAATTTACTCTAATACTCAAATCTCCATCTTTAGGCTGCATGTCTAAACCAAGGCACTCAAACCAACCTCTGCCAGTGGAATATTTAAAAGGATCATAACCTAAATCTGCCATAACCCCAGAATCGCTTTCAGGAGCAAACTTTCCAATCACCTTTGGATAAGCAAATTTGCAGTGCTTTGTAAATTTATATAAATTGCTTTTTATAGCATAATCTAGTGGAGTTTTATTTTTTAGCTGCTTGATTGGAAGGTCAGCCAAACCATCAACTATTACAAAAACAGTTTTATTCATTTTACCGCCTTTACATGATAATACAATTAATGTATTTAAAGTTGGCTTAGATTTTCACTTGAACCTAGGATTGCTAGTTTTTTAATAAGTTCACTGCTTTTACTTGTTTCAGAATAAGTTTGTTTCTGTTCTTTTAACAATTCATCTAATTTGTCTGCTATATTTTTATTAGACCGCAGAAGTTCGTCTAGCTTTGAAATAAGTTCAGATATTGAACGTAGATCGTTGTCTGTTATTTTTATGTTTTCTTGAGATTTATCAACGACATTATTTGGTTTATTATCACTGTAGGGTATAGGCCCTGCTTTTGTAGGTATTTTCACAGGTTTGTCTAAATTGTTCTTTTGTATTGGCTGAATAGTATTTTCATTTATTTTTGATTCAATTTTTGTTTTAGCTGGTGCTGCACTAATATTGGATTTTTTCTGTTCTGCAACATTTTTCTTAAGCTTCTCCAACAAGTTATTTATATTATCAATTTCCTGTTTTTCCTGTTCAACTTTATTCATGTTCTCCTTCAGATCATCTAAATGATTTTTTGGGACATTAGATTCAGTAGTTGCTACATTTAGAGTTTTATTAGCAGGCAGAAGGGGTTCTTGCTCTAAAGGCACCTGCACTTTTTCTTTAGATACTTCTTTTTCTATACTGTCTATTTTATCTTTATAATCATTTATTTGATTTATTAAATTCTTATTTTGATCACGAGTTACCCTATTTATATCAATAAAATTTATATTTAGATCCTTTTCAAAATCTGCTATCTTAGTTTTTACCTCTTCTATCCTGTCTACAAGGCTATCTTTGGTGTCCATAATTTGGTATTAACGCATTAAAGTTATAAATTCTTCCAACCAAGGCATGAATTTTAACTATTAACATATTATTAATTAAATTTTATCAATTTATAGCTTTCATTAACTTTAAAAACCATTCACTTTCTGAGTTATCAACTAAAAATCATTTTTTCCTTAGTATAAGCAATGAATGATCTTTTTGATAAGGGTAAAGGTTTATTTCGCGTAAAATATCAAATTTTCCCCTTAATTTCCTTATTTCATTCCTGACAACTTCTTTTGGATCTGTTGAAACATCTATGCTTCTTGTTTTTATTGCAAAGATTCCAATCTTTCCACTTTTTAAGAACAGATCCGAATTTTTTATAAAAATATCAGTTTGATCTCTCTGTGCTACATCTTGGTAAAGTAAATCGCACATCGGTATGTCAATTTTATAGTTCTCAGGCTTCCTCGCATCATCTACAATTGGAAAGATATTATTACGTTCTTCTGCGAGAAGTATAAGATTTACTGCCATCTCTTCTGCAATTTCAACTGCAAAAACTTGCCCATTTGTACCAACAATATCAGAAACATGCGATACAGTAGTACCAGATGAAGCACCAAGATAAAGAACCTTATATGAATCTTTTATATCCACACCGTTTAGACCTTTGTAAAAAGCAGCAGAAAACTTACTTCTGTATGGTACCCATTCCCTATATATTTTACCCCCAAAATTGAAAATTTTCTCCCCATAAACAGATTTTTCGCCATATGCACTTAATGTAACAAGCGTACGCCTTTTATCTAAAAGCCAGTAAACTCTATCTATTACCTTTTTAAGTTCCATTTTTGGTCCTTGCTTTGCTTATATCTTTCATCATTTTTTCTATAATCTTACTGCTTTTATCCTCTTTTGAAAGAACATCTGTCTTAGCAGCAAGCGAAGAATAAGCTGCTATTACTTTTGATACTTTTCCTTTTAGCTTATCTGGAGTAGAGATAACAAGCTCATGATTGTAAATTATACCATATTTTGGAGTGGCCTTTTTTCTTCTTGCTGCAAACATTGCTTTCTCTGCACCTAAAACCTGTATTTTTGATGAGGGCATTAACATAAGTGAATATGCGCTGCCAGCCAGATATATCATTCTAGCAGTTATCTCAGAACCTAAAACAGCCGTTAAATTAGGATAATTCTTTTTTATTATCTCACTAAGTCGCTCGCTTACTATCTTTCTTAAGTCTGAAATATTATTTATTTCATTTATTGAAAGGGATAAAAGCTGAATTTCATCGTCTTGCAGATCATAACCCATACTTTCAATGCTTATACCTAATTTTTTGGATACGTCCTCTCTATTGCAAGCTTCCTTCAACTCCTTTATAAACACATCCCTTTCCTTTAGCTTATTTGCAGCTTCTGGGTAATAAAGAAAATAAAGGTCATTTAACTGTTCGAATAAAGTATTTTCACCCTTCTCTAACGAATCAGAAAATGCAATAAGCTTTCTTATAAGATCATCAATAGATAATCCTTCTTTTACTTTTTTCCTTGCTTTTAATACGAAATTTTTATTGTCCATATTATTAATTCTTTAAACTAACTACATAAATTTTGAATACAGATAATACTTCTTTATTAAATGTTTTATAGCATTTAATATTATTCCATACAAACTCTTTAGTACAGTAATATCCTCTTCATGCCTTAGTTATCCCTATTAGGATTTTTATACTTAACTATCTTCTATTGTTCTGTGTAAATATAAATTTTTGTCAGGTTCTAAAACTTTAAAGATTAATCATCAAACTTAGGCCCTTTGCCATTTTTAGATACAAAAAATTTCTCTCCATCACTTGTTAAAGTAAGCGATTTACCAGAACTGTCCATGGTTTGAAGTACCACTGGAATTCTCCAAAGATGCGAAAGCCTATGCAAAGAATTTATAGTATCTTTATTATACAAACTAAACATTTGATTAGCTTCCTCCTCAAACTGACCCTTTTGTTCTTCTGAAAGTTCTCCAACGTATCTTTTCAAAAAGCTAAGGTCCTGCCTCAATGTAAGTTTACTACCATTAAAAGTGCCCTTTGGCACATATAATATTGGACCGTAATTTTCAGTTTCCAAAAGTAGCTTAAAACGAAGTATGTTAGGGTCTAGATCTTCATTATTAGCTTTTTTTATCATATCTACAATAAAATCGGGATATTTATCCCCATACATTCTATCTATTAACATATTTTTCTTTTCTTCTATTTCTTTGACCAAAGCTTTGAAAAAATTACTGTCAGCATATGAAAAAATGAACTCCCAGTCTGTATAAGATTTAACAATTTCTAGTATCTCTGACAAACCTTTATTTTCCTTCTTTAAGTACAAACTCTTTTCTTCGTCTGAAAGTAAGTTATAAAGTATACCATGCTTGCCCTCATCCCATCTTTTTTCTATGTCTTTAAATAATCTAAATCCTAGATAATACGGTAATTGTGCAGGGGATAAAACATCTGCAACTCCTAATATTAGGTTTTTCATCTTAAATGCAGATCCTGGATTATATTTTGCTACCTCATCAGCATATTTATCCTGCACAAATGTAGCAAATCCTTCATGCAGTATCTTTATTCTAACCCCTTTCATAATCTGGTTTATTTCATACACCATCTCAAAAAGCTCTTTTTCCCAGGGATTAAATCTAACGTTGTCAAGAGTAAATTTGTAAATATCATATGTGTCCTCTTCTGGATAGGAGTCATCTTTACTGTAGTATTCTTTAGTTTTCTTCTTATGAAAATCAGGGAATATATCAATAAGACCGCTTAAAGTCTGAGCATAATCATAAGCTTTTTCTACTGTTTTTATCCCTAACCTTGTTTCCATTTCCCTATATCTGCTTCTGTAAAAATCATGTTTTTCTGGATTTGAATTTATTATTTTTTTAAGTTTATTATTATATTCTATATGAAGATGCCCATATACGTGCGCCATAACACTTAATACTTCTTCATAAGTATCATTTTGGTTTATATAGACTTTAGTATACTCATTCTTTTCTATAGGATTATAGAATTTGTATCCAACCATCTCATATAAAACACCTTGTCTATATTTCATCATATTCTCTTCTACTAACTTCTCCTGACCCGCTTCCCAAGAAGGTAAAGGCTTGACATAAAGAGCAACTCTCTCTGCAAATTCTTCATTATCTAAAAGTTCAAATTCTACATTTCCAAAAGATAGTCCTAATTTATTTACCATAAAATCTGCTATTTTCCTTGCTTCCTGAGTGTATCTCTGGTCAATTTTAGAGCCGTGCTTAGCTACTATTTTGATCTCATTCCCATCAACCAATAATTTTTCGAGTGATTTTTCTGCCATATTAATTTAAAAGAGCATCCAATACTTTTTTCACATTATTGTAGGATATATCATTCCCAGATTTTACTTCGCTTAACTTTTCTGGATCAACAGATTTTATTAAATTATAAAAACTATCCGAGTATCCTCCTACTTGTAAATAAAAGACTTTTGTAAGCCTTGGAAATAATTTCTTCAGAGTTTCACGCACTGCTTCATCTTCACCATTGTAATTATCACCATCGGTTATATGAAGCAAAAATACGTCTTCTGATTGATAATCTATTCTTTCTTTATATGGAGAATTTGACTTGTAAGAAGCCCCATCTGTCATATCAATAACCAACTTATATGCAGGATTAAAAGCTGTGCCTCCACTTGATGATAATTTAAAGAAATCTTCTCTTTTACGTGGATCATATTCAAATGCCTCATCAGTATGAGCAACATACCTTATTTTTACAGTATTTTCATATTTTTCTTTCAACCAAAATTCTATTAAACCAGCTATTGTAGCCGAAAATTCTCCATACATCTCCATTGAACCGCTTATGTCTCTCATTATAACAAAAGTAGCAGATAAATTTGGTATAAGCTTCTCTTCAATTAAGTTGTAACGTATATCTTCATCCCATACATCTACCTTAAAACCATTCTTTGCGAAGTAACCTGTTCCCATCTGTCTATCAAGCATGGCCTCAATAGTTTTCTCTTGATTTTCGTTCACTCCGTTCTCTGCTGTTAATATTTTGTAAAGTTTTTTATTCTTTTTGCCTTGTTTAGAAAAGGAAAGACCCCAGCTCTCCATTATCTGTTTAAGCCGTCTTTTATCCACTCCAACTTTTACATTCGAATCATTTCCATGTCCACCTGGTTTATTATTTTCTCCAGGATTTTCATCACCGTCTCCTTCTCCTTCCCCACTACCTGATCCATTATAGGAGATAGTTGGATTTATCTTAAGCGGGATACTTTTTATAACTCTTGTGCCATCATTTATATCTTTTATATCTGTAGATGTAAGTGTAAGATCATCTTCATCATCTATTTTTTTACGGTATTTGTCCTCAGCATCTCCTAATTCGTTAGTCATAGAACAGCCCCTCTCTCTTATATATTTTAAATGCATCTTCGATAGATTCATCTGGGTATCCTCTTATATTTTTTAGGAAATTCTTTATGTAGTAATATAATTCTGAGCTTTTGTCTACCTCTTTTTCTTCTTCGCCAATAAAACTATTGTATTTTTGCTCTACCTTTATAAATGATTTATTCTTTGAAACAAGAAAATGCAAAAGATCATCAAATTTTGTTTCGTAATTTACTGTGCTAAGTGGTATTACATCGAGCTTAAATGAAGATACTTGATCCTTTAATGTATTCAAATCGAAATACTTGCCAGCCTCAGTCAAATATCCTTCTAAGTCTCTAAATTCTTTTCCTTGACTAGGAGAAACAATTGAATCAAAATATCTTGTTATTGCTCCAGTATAATTTTTGAAATTGTCCCCAAAATAGAACGAAAGCAAGGCATACGATACATCAAACTTAATGTCATTGGTAATAATTGAATCCATATAATTTTTTATTGTTTCTATAGCGGAGTCGTTTATCTTTTCTTCATTTTTATTAAGGTACTTAGCTACATCTGAAAAAGAAAGATGTTTTGTCAATTTATCCGAAGAACAATTTAAATCAAGTATGCTACTTATGCTTCTAGAAGATATACCCGAAGTCCAACCACTCTTATATTCAAACGGTTTATCGTTTAAATCAAATATAAATGACCTAGCAGCATCTTTGAGATACTTACTTTTTTCAGAATCGGTTTCAGAAACATATGCGTTCGTGGTATTTAGGATACCTCCTAAAAAGTTCGACATTGTTTGTGTCATTTTCCTTTCTAGTCCTTTTAAATTATCTGAATCGTAGTAATCAAGCAGTTCTAGGACATTATTTATATATTGATTTTCTTTATTATAGATAAGGTCAAAGCTAAGTCTAGATAATACATTCAACTTGGAAATATATTCTAAGAACTTTGGAACAACTTTTTCGATAGGCATATTGGATTCTTGAGCCACTTTCATTTCTTCTGAATATGAAAGATTACGCCTAACATCGACACGAATTATCCTTTCAAGCAACGGCCTTGATTCTCTTTTGCGATCTTCATTTAACTCCATAAAACTTTCATTGCTGTGCATAAGAATCAAACTGTCTAGGGGTACTTTGTTTCCTAGATTATCAGAAAAATTGTTATCATATATATTGTTGAAAAGTTGAAATACCTTTGGATTTATATCTTCTAGTTTACTCTTATCCGCACTTATAGCGAGTATAGACCTATTAGAATTCATTATTACATTTATGAAAGAAGGCAGCAAAAAACTGTCTCCAAATTCAACTATAGAGGATTTTGGAAAGATTTTTTCGAGGTTTATTTTATCTTCATCAAACTTGCCATCCTTAATAATCTTTTCTAAATTGCTTTCACAGTGATAACATATCTCTGGCCGTTTATTATTCATTAATTTTCTTGTGTCTTTGTTTAATTCTTTGGAAGGCAGTATAGACCTGAATATGTTATAAGGATTCTCATTATACTGACACTTTTTGCCGTCTATATTTAAAGTAAAGACATCATGGGATACTGAATATTTTTTATATCCACGCACTAAGCTGTTTATAATCTCAGTCTTGCCACTACCGCTTGGGCCTATCAAAAGGATAATAGGAGTGTAACCTTGCTTAGAAATAAATTCCGCTTGATCCAAAGCACTCATAAGATTTTCTTTTACATCGATTATACCATGTATATCACTTAAAGATTTCTCTGATAGTATGCTTTCTTTGATACGCCCTGTGGTACTTTTTTCTTCTTCTTCAAACAGACTTTGAAGGCCTTCCTTATTCATAAATAAAAACCTATTTCAGGAATAAATCATAGGCAACACGTGCACATTGATTGCAATAACCAATCTCCTTTAACTTGCTTATTATCCTATTCTGATCCATTGTCGTTGCTGTACCTGCTACAGATGTGCTTAATTTATCTACAACCGCATTTGTAATCTCAGGGTATCTTTCAATAATTGTAGGTGTAAGTATTTTAACAAGTTCATCTACGCTCTTGGTATTATCTGCAATTGAAGCATAGTTTATTATGCTGTATATGCTCTCACGCAGAACATCACTCCTTAGATTTGCTCTTTTCTCCAGATCATTTACGAAGTCATAGTCAATAGACTGCAATGTTCCAAACATTGGAACTTTGACCTTTTTTTCATTTTCTCCATTACCTATTTTGTTCATATAGTATACATTTATTATGTATTTATTCACAATGTCATGTACCTTCTCAGAGCCGTATTCAATCATTGATACATCGTTTTTCATCATTCTTTTTATTTCGTTATATGCGTCATTTACTATGACAGACCCTTCACCATTTTCTCTGGGCTGTACCCTTGCTTTTGTTTCACTAGATAGATCTTCCAAGGTATTTAGAAAATCTTCAATGTACCTTGTACCAGTTACACTATCTAAAATTCTCCCAAGACATATTTTTTCATTAATTTCATCTTTTAATGTATTCCCTGATTCCATTTCTATTTTTTTGCTAAGATTTGCATAAGAGAGAAGCTTTGATGGTGATTTAACCATATCATCGTAAGGTATACCTAACTTTACTCCTTCTTCTAATTCTAGGATAGGTTTCTGGGTTGCTTCCCGTATTATGTCCTCAAGAGACACCTTTATCCCAGGTATAAATACATTGTTGTACATATCTGCTTTATCTTTCAAGCTTATATTATCGTAGTGAGATAAACTGGCTTCTACCCATATTCTAGCAAGCATTCTAAGAAGATGTGGTGGATAATGTATATCTAATTCTTTTGCTGCATGAGTGTATATATCATTTAATGCTGTTTCAGCATCAGAGAGCTTCGTCATTGACCTGAATACTATTATATTAGATCTACGGAGAAGATAAGGTTTTATACTATCCGCTATCTTTTTGTAGTCGTCCATATTTGTCGTTCCTATCATTATTGCATCGAATGATTCCTTAAAAGAAGGAGAAACCTTTGTTCTTGTATCCTGCACAAAGTCAAGCAATGAATTCGCAAATGATGATGATCCTTTAAGGACCTCACTTATGTATATAATATTTCCTCTTGGAGAAGGAGCAGATTGACTTCCGAGTATCCCAAAATCATAGGCCAAAACGTTTGAGTTGTCACCACCGAGTTCATTTAATTTTTTGTAGAATAACTTTCCGCCGAATATACCTTTGTAGTCTAAATGTTGGTCATCTGCTGCAACGACTGGTTCAGATATATGTATTATATCCTCGTCAGTAGCACGTTCAACAGTTATTAATTTCTCGATTATTTCTTGTATGCTGTTTTCATTTAGCTTACCATCTTTTTGGATAAACTGACTAAGCGAGTCTATTAAAGTTCCTTTTATTTTATTTAAAGTTGAACTTACTGCAGTCCTTTTATTTATACTTGGGACAGTCCAATATTCTTGGCCTTCTTTATCCATTTTTTCAATTAATTCTTCTATCTTTGTCTTCTTTGAAGAACTACGCTTTTTTTGTAGAAGGTATATCTCATCTTGTATATTTTCCCCCAAAGTTAATTTTCTTTTCCCGGTTGAACCCAGCTGAGAATAAACTTCCATTATAAATTTCTCCTTCTCCTGTTGACTTAATACATCTAAAGCAGGATTATCTTTAAGATTGTCTAGATCTAATTTTAATAAGTATTGTGTTCCTTTTTCTTCAGAGTATACTCTTAAAGTTTCAGATAATGTGTTAAGAAACTCACTTTTACCTGCTCCCGGAGGAGATATTATTACAGTAAGCTTGTTTCTCATATCACTATTTCTTGCTGCTCTTTTTAAAAAAGAAACAAATTGGTCTGCAAAATCACTTGAGTCATATCTTGTCTTTACATTTCTCTTATCATTTGGCTGTTTAACAAGAAATTGCCATTTACCATCTCTTTTTCCGTAAGATTCTATTGCTTGAAGTGCCCTTTGACTTGCATTGTAAAACAATTCAGGTTTATCTGCACTAAAATTTAAGAATTCCTCTAAACTCATTCTTTGTTTAAAAGATGTTTTTTCTGCCATATTACTCAACCCCCAACATATATAGGAAGGTATCTTCCTTATATACTTTTTCTTCAAAAAATTCTAAGTTATTTACTAAAAATTTAATAAAATTTACAATTTCTTCACTAAATACCTTTATAAAACTATATTTTTTCATATTTGCTTTTACCTCAACCTTTGTTAATTATTTAATAATAACCACCTGGAAATCAATTAAAAATTTTATTTAAATAAACACCCAAACAAAATCCTTGATATTTAGATATTGTTTGGGAAATTAGCATGTATTGATTGAATATAAAAAAAGATTACTCTGCCATGTTATTGATACAAATGAAAATCTCCGAGCAAAAGTAAGCTTTTTCATATTATTTTAATTAACTTTTTATATTTAAACTTATAATTAAAGCATTATATTAAATTTTTTATTTCCTCAACGAGTGAATCTAATTTAAATTTCATTTCTCTTTTACTCTCTAGATCCCTTACTGTAACTAAATTGTCCTTTAAATCCCTTTTACCAACTATTATAGCGTACTTAATTTTCTTTGAATTGCAATAATTCAGACCTTTAGACAAAGGCGTATCCTCTAGAATTATGTCAGTAACTAAACCCTCTTTTCTTAAGCTAGCGGCTATTTTTCTTGAAGTTTCAAGATCATCTACGCTAAGAACGCAAAAAGTCTTGTAAAATTTATTTTTATAATTAGAGACTAAAACTTCCATTATTACATCAAAGCCTATTGCTCCTCCTGAGATTGGAAAATCCGAATCAAATTTCATACTTATCTTGTCATATCTGCCACCACCAGCAAGTACTACACCTTTTAATTCTCCCTCTGTGAATTCAAATTCAAATATGCTGCCATCATAATAGTCTTGGCCACGCACTAAAGATCTATCAAAGTATACTCCCTCTATACCATAATTTTTCTTTAAGTCTGAAATTAAGTACTCAACATCTTTTATCCCTTCTATCCCAGGTATCTCTTTACCATTGAGGTAATCTCTTACTTTTTCCGCTTTAGTTTCTCCAATTAATTCGCTAATTCTTTTAATAACTTCATCTAATCCAACTTTATGAACTTTGTCAATTTCTCTTAAAACCTGGACAATTTTTTCGACTTCAACCTTCAAGCTTTCCATTAATGAAGTAAGTATTTTTCTGTTGCTTACATTTATTTTATAGTTTTCTATCCCAAGTCTTTTAATCGCAAAATCTATACAAGCTATAATTTCTGAGTCGTATTTTATGTCGGCTGAACCGAATATGTCTATATCTGCTTGTATAAACTCTCTCCATCTGCCCTTTTTTGTGTCTTCATATCTCCACACATTTCCTATGCTATACGCTCTGAGGGGAAAAACGAGGGATTTATTCCCAGAAACTACTCTTAATTTAGATATAGTATGCTCTGGCCTCAATGCTAGTTTCTCTCCCTTTTTATCCTCAAAAGAATAAAGCTGCGATTCTATTTCAGGACCAGATTTATTTGTGAATAGAGAGAGATACTCAAAAGAAGGCGTTTCTATTGGCTCAAAGCCAAATAGTTCATATGATTTTCTTATAGATTCGAGAGCCTGCTGCCTCAAAACCGCAGTTATGCCTATAAAATCTCTCACACCTTTTACTCTGTCTATCATTAATATACTAAGAAATTAAACCTTTAAAAATATAAAAAAGGCCACTTAAAACAAATGGCCCAACAAAAATTTACTCTTTTTTACTGACTGGATTGTCTGCCTTTGATTGCTTCTTGTATTTATAAAATAAATAAGCTGAAGCTGCGCATGTAGCTGCTCCTAAGGCGAACAAAACTGTGGCACTATTCTGGTATGGTGCAGCATCTCCCAACAAATATCCAAATCTAACGTTAAAAGCAGAATTAAATGCCTTTTCAAACATTGAAAGAAATGGATATTGTAGTCTTAAATCACTATTTGGGTTCTTCCAAACATTGTAATATGAAGTCCAAAGCTTATTATAATCAGCATTGTACTGATCGTAGAATGTATATGCTTTAGCCTCCTCAACACCGCCACCTGCCAATAAACCTGCTCCTGCAGCGCCGGTTAATATTGCCGAAAGTTTTTTCTTAATTCCCATAACACCTCCATTTATTTATTACTTTAGAATGAAAGGTACTAATATAAATACTTTTATTTTTAGATAGTAATTAATCTCCAACTATTTTTAAGTAAGCTCTTTCTAAATCCTTATATTTTTTCTGTAGGTTTTTAACGCTATCCTCTTTTAGTAGTTTACCGTTGTTTATGAATATTATTTCATCGCATACCTCCTTTATCTCCTGGATAACGTGCGAACTTATTAGTATTAACCTGTCTTTTTTGAGTGATAGAATAAGTTTTTTGAATTTTATCCTTTCTGCCGGATCTAAACCGCTTGTAGGCTCGTCTAATAGCAATATACTTGGTTCAGGTATAAGAGCTGCTACTAAAGAAACCCTCTGTCTTTGGCCTTTAGAGAGTCTACCGGTCCTTAAATTTAATGGTGGAAGTTCAAGTAATTTCCCATATTTATCTATCTGGTGGTTTATATCCTCTTTAGAAAGTCCTCTGAATTCTCCAGACATAGTTAATGCTTCTTTTATTGTCTGAAACTTATCAGGTTCCGGAGATTCTATCACAGCTCCTACATTTAAAAGCACTTTTTTTAGATTTTTTGTAACATCAAACCCGTCTATAAAAACGGAACCGGATGTTGGCTTGAGTAAACCAGCAAGTATCTTAAAGGTTGTAGTTTTTCCTGCACCATTTGGACCTAAGTAACCTATTACCCCTTTTCCTTTATGGTAAAAAGAGATATTGTCCAAAGCCAGTTTACTTGGATATCTCTTTGTAAGATTATTTACTTTTATTTCCATTAGTTTTTCACTTCCTTATAATTATACATGAATATACTTGCCAGGAAAAAGATTATAATGTACCCAAGCATTATTTCTATACCTTCTAGAGTATACGGCTCGTATTGAGTTATTGTAAACTTTGCTCCCTTTGTAGGTATTACAACTTGTGAGAAATGCACAAAATGCGTTGAAAAAATCGTATAAACAACCTGCCCACCATAATTCACAAGAAACCACGGCTGCACTGATAAAAACCCCTGAAGAACGCTTGAAGCGATTGGTAATGCTACTATTAAAAGTATTACAACGGCAACTGTACTTGTTTGAGGGTTATTGAATAATGAGCTTAGGAAAAATGCAAATGAAAGTATAGACAAAACAAAAAGTGCTACCAAACCAATTGAAGATGCAAAGACTAAAGGTAGAGTACCAAAGAAATAAAACGAAGCTATAGCCGCAAATAAATAATAGATTAATATTATTGAAAATGATGCGAGCAAAGCCGCAATGTATCTACCTATTAAAAGTGAACTTCTTCTAGCAGGCTGAACTAGGATGTAATAGCTGTAGTTAGATGCAAAGTCAGTAGATATTGCATTACCTCCGAAAAATGCTGCTAGTATAACAACAACAAATGTTATATTCTGCATAAAGCTATACAAATAATTTGAAGCATTGCTGTATTCAGCGTTTATAACATTTACACCTGCATGTGCTTCTACAGCAAAAACAGCTATAGATATCAAAGCCACAAGTATGGCTAATGCGATAAACCTCTTTGTTCTAAGATAAGATTTAAGCTGATACTTAAATGAAATCGCAATCTCTGACATCCTGCTTATTTCTTTAGGATGCACATTTGAATAAGCCATTTTATATACTTAATATGTGACTATATAAATCTTTACCTTAGATTCTATTGAAACACCTTAATTTTTCCATTTTTAAAACAAAAACATTTAAGATTAGTATAAATAAATCAAGCTCGCCCCGAGCGGGATTCGGACCCGCGTCAATGCCGTGACAGGGCACTATCCTAGACCACTAGACTATCGGGGCTTATATCATTTAAAAAACCAATTACAACTATTTAAAGTTTTAATTAATTACTTAAAATTAAGGCTTAATGTGCAAAACTAATGAATTGGATTTCTTTTTGTAGCTTTTTCCATTAAGATCTAACTTTACAGTTGCTTTTCCAAGTTCAAAGCTACCAACTATCCCAATTTTACTCTTAACTTCATACATTACTATTATTTCATCATTCGGATTAAGTTCCTCTTCTTTCCAGGATATTTGCATATTATTTCCATGCTTGGTTATCTTTCCTTCTTTCTGGCCCGCTTTTGCTATTTTTAAAGAATTTGGCGGGATTTCATCCTCCAATTCTATAGCGTATATCTTCCTCCTGGACACATTCTTAAGCCTTAATGCAACTTTGATGTCTATGAAACCATCTACTGCTTTGTGCTCTATTACTTCTTTTTTAAGCACTACTTTTCTATTAAAGTAAAGGAATATGACAAATGCCAGGATTATTATTAAAATTACAAGATAAATTGGGTAGTAAGAAACTGAATAACTGATAGTTATACTCTGACCAGGTAATAACGAATGTATTGAAGGCTCTAATAAATTATTAACCAAAATTGCAGAACTATTTGAAGATGACTTACTAATTAAAAATAATGAATTAAACCCTCCGACAGTCAAATTAATATCACTTCTGTTTATAGGCACATTCCCACTATTTTTAATGGTTATAGTAGAACTACCCCCAAATATATTAAAATTTGATTTTTTACTGATTATTGGTCTATAATATGGCAGTATATTAACAGGAAAATAAAGAGTAGAAGAATTCTTATTATAATTTGTATAAACCGATATATTATATTTACCAGGTGGCAATAAAGGACTAAATGTGTTTATTGGCATTGTAAAATTGAATACGTTTAAGCCCAGATTACTAATAACTTCGTTTTTTGAGGCAGAATAAACAAGTTTTCCTTGGCTTGATAAGTTATAAACAAAAGGGAGGATTAAACCCGTTTGATCTAAGGAATTCATTATATCTGTCTGAAAGTAAATTGTATTGTAAGGATAAAACGATTTAGAGGAATTTATCGAGTATAGATATATTGAAGTTTTTGTTATTGGGATTATAGCGGTACTTATGTTAAAGTAATTTTGTATTCCATTTGCACTGTAGGGCATCTGTAGAGATATTGGGTAGGAAAAGAAAACGTCTTTAGATTCAAAAGAGAATAAAACTGTCTTAGTTTGACCTGGGAGAAGCTGGAATTCCTGCGGAAATGCACCTATACTATTAAAATAACCAGAATATATTATAGACGCCCTACCAACATTAAGTGAGATATTCTGAGTAGTATTCTGATTATTATAAAAAGTAAAATTAAAATATGAAACTGCATTGCTTTCTACAGTTATAGAATTTGGGCTTACTTTTAAGGCATGGACATTTCCAAATAAAAACGCAGATGATAGCAGTATAAGAACCAGAATCAACAACTTGCTTGCAACTTTATCCATAAACATAAAAGCATTTTTAGTATTAAATAGATTTAAGTATTTAAATTTTAGCTATAAATGGCCATAAGTTTGTCTACAGCTCTGGATATATCAAATTCCTTTATTACTCCATTGAATTTGTACTTGTTTGTGTTGTCATAAACGTAATTTGCTTTTTCTACTAAATCCTTTATGCTATGGGCATTAAATTTTTCCCCGCATTTTGAATATTTGAGCATTTCTTCCTGAGCACTTCTCTCCGGCAAAAGCACTGGAACTTTATAAAAAGCTGCATATAAATTGACTATACCCTGCGTTTCGAAGGTAGAGGGGTTGCATAAGATATCAGCAGCGGCGTAATATAATGGAATATCCTCCTCTTTTATAAATCCCGCAAATATTACATTTTTGTTGCCTATGCTTTTACTTAAATGTATAAGGTCCTTTGTATAAGGCCCGGAACCTGCAATTATTAACTTGAAACCTGCTGAATAAAGCAGTTTGGCTGCTTTTATTATAAGCTCTATGTTCTTTTCTTTGCTTACTCTGCCGAAATAAAGTATGATTTTATCCTTACTTTTTAGACCTAGCTTCTTTCTTGCTTGTTCCTTTTTTTCTATTCTCATGGAATTGAAATCAACTCCTGTTGGTATGACTTTTATATTTTTTAAACCAGCATTCTTTAGGATATTTTTTACATACACAGTGGGAGCAATTACATTGTCTGTTTTAGAGTAAAACCACTTAAGATATCTCATTACAACAAATTTACTTAGCTTTATCGCGGCTCTGTTATTGGTAAAATACGCAGAGATAGCCTCGTCAGAGAATACCATGGTGTGAAAAGTACCTATAAATTTTGTATTTAGCTGCACACTTGCTTTATATCCAAACAAACCTGCACTAAATGGAGTGTGAGCGTGTATTATATCGGGCATTATATCCAGGGCTTTTGTACTTTCCTTATTGATAAAGCCCATTGTGTACTGAGGATATCTATTAAACTGCATTCCTTTTATTACAAAAAGTCGCTTATCTTTTTTGGCAAGAGCCGCAGTTTGTCTGCCACCAGAAGCGAATATGTATACTTCATGACCTCTTCTCTCAAGTTCTTTTCTTGTGTTAATTATAGATGTAACCACACCGTCCCTAGATGGAAGATAACTATCCGTATAAAATGCTATTTTAAGCGTTTCCATTTAATTTGCAGAGATATGTGGTTCTTTTTTTGCTCCAAAAGCTTTTTCTATGTCATTAAGTTCTTTTTTACCTAACTTTTTAGGTAGATCTGGAACAAGGTCTATAATTAAGTCCCCTTTCTGTCCATTTTTGCCATAAAGGCCCTTCCCCTTTAAAACTAACGGGCCGGTTTCTCCAGCACTAACAGTAATCCTTTCACTTCCCCATGGCGTTGGTAGATCTAATTCAATTCCATTAAGCATATCCCTTAAATCTAAGTATAACCTTGTCTTTAAATTATTTCCAGATATTGCATAACTCTCGTTTTTCTTTATGTGAAAAACAACATAAAGGTCCCCATTTTCACCATTTACAGATGGCTCACCTTTTCCGCTTATTATTGTATAATCTCCTTCCTTTACACCTTTTCTAATAGGAACTGATATAGTTTCATCTTTTACTACAAAACCAGTTCCGTTGCAATTATCACATCTCTTTTTTACAACAAAACCGCTACCACCGCATTTATCGCAATTTGTAGTAAAAATAACATTTGACCCAAACTGGTGTATATTTCTACGGATTTTACCACTACCGTGACATTTTGGACAGGTTTCTCTTTCCTTGGCACCTGTTCCTGAACACACACTACATACAACTCTGTGCTTTATGTTAATGCTTTTTACAGTTGGTTTAAATACATCTTCTAAAGTTATATCTAGATCATACCTTAGATCTTCTCCTTTTGAAGAAAAACCGAAATTTTTGAAGATATCTTCAAAACCGTGAAAATTGAATATGTCGCTAAAGTCATTAAAATTAAATCCTTGCTCACTGCCTTGCTGCTGATAAGAACTGCCACCTTTGTTCATTAGCGCCCTATAAGCCTCGTTTATTTCCTTGAACTTTTCTTCGGCCTTTTTATCCCCTGGATTTAAATCTGGGTGATATTTTTTAGCTAGACTCTTAAAAGCCTTTTTAATCTCCTCTTCAGATGCATTTGGACTTACACCTAAAACTTTATAAGGATCATCCATAATATTCTAAAGAGAAGGTTACTAATAATCTTTAACTCTCACTGTTTCCTTCTCCATCCTGCGTACCATTATTTTCGTCATTTTGTGGGCCTTGTTGTTCAGCACCTGGCGCAGACTGATCTTTTTGGCTGTAAATCTTAGAGCTAAGTTTGTTTATCACAGCCGTAAGTTTATCTTTATCCTCATTTATCTGATCTAAAGTAACGTCCTCCTTTGCTGTATCCTCTTTTATTTTCTTTATTATCTCATCTGCTTCATTCTTTTCTTCATCTGTTATTTTGTCCTTAAAATCATTCAAAGTTTTTTCAAGGGAGTAAGAAAGGGCCGAGATATTATTTTTCGCTTCTATTAACTCCTTTATCTTTTTATCATTCTCCTCATTCTCCTTTGCAGCTTGCATCATCTTTTCTATCTCTTCTTTTGAAAGTTTATGCGGCGCGCTTATAGTTATTTTCTGAGTCTTACCAGTCGCTTTGTCTTTTGCCGATACACTTAGTATACCATTAGCATCTATATCAAATGTGACTTCTATCTGCGGCACCCCTCTTGGTGCTGGAGGAATACCCTCAAGATTAAAGCTACCTAAACTTATATTATCCCTCGCCAGCGGTCTTTCTCCCTGAATTACATTTATTGTAACGCTGGTTTGATAATCATCAGCTGTAGAGAAAACCTTGCTTGCTTTTATTGGTATTGTGCTGTTTCTTTCTATTATTGGAGTAGACACGCCTCCTAAAGTTTCTATGCTAAGTGTTAAAGGAGTAACATCTAAAAGAACAATATCTTTTATATCTCCTGCTAAAACAGCGCCTTGTATTGCCGCGCCCAATGCAACTGCTTCCATTGGATCTACTCCTTTTTCCAACTTATCTCCAAATATATCTATAAGGAATTTTTGTACTATAGGCATTCTTGTTGGCCCCCCTACTAAAATTATTTTTGAAACCTTTTCTTTTTCTATTCCTGCATCTTTAAGGACATTTAGTATAGGCTGCCTAGATTTTTCTATTATTGGTCTTACCAAATTTTCCAATGTTGCTCTAGAAATTTTAATATCTAGATTTTTTGGTGCATTATTCGCTACAGTTATATATGGAAGGTTTATTTCGGTTTCCAAGACAGTTGATAACTCAATCTTTGCCTTTTCAACTGCATCTCTAATTCTTTGCATTGCTACATTATCTTTACTTATATCAAAATTTTCTTTGGTCTTAAAATCATTTACTACATAATTTATTAGAGCATTGTCCATATCCACGCCGCCAAGCTCTACATCTCCAGAAGTCGCCAAGACTTCAAACGTACCTGCGGATATCTCCATTAAAGTTACATCGAGGGTTCCACCTCCTAAGTCATATACTAGAACTTTAGTATCAGTTGATTTATCTAAACCATATGCCATTGCCGCTGCAGTAGGCTCGTTTATTATCCTTACAACATCTAAACCTGCTATGCTTCCTGCATCCTTTGTAGCCTGTCTTTGATTGTCATTGAAATATGCAGGAACAGTTATTACAACTTTTTTGACTTCTGTGCCTAGAAATGCCTCTGCATCTCGCTTTATTTTCTGTAATATAAAAGCGGAAATCTGCTGCGGAGTGTATTCTTTTCCGTTTACGTTGTATTTGTAATCACTACCTATCTTTCTTTTTGCTGCAAATATTGTATTTTTAGGATTAGAGACTGCTTGTCGCCTTGCAGGTTCCCCTACTAAAATTTGATTATCTTTTGTAAATGCAACAACAGATGGGAACATCTTTCCAGCTACTGTTGCGCCTTCTGCACTTGGTATTATTGTAGGTTTTCCAGCTGTTACCACTGCAGCTTGTGAATTTGAAGTCCCTAAATCTATTCCTATTATTTTTTCTTTTTCTGTCATATGCTGATTTTAACTTTCGGATATCTTATTATTTTTCCGTTAAGTTTATAACCTTTCTGCACCTCCTCAATTATCTTCCCTTTTTCTTTTTCATTTTCTTCAGTTGCAACTGCTTCTGCTATGTCAGAAGAAAATTCCTTACCGACTACTTCCATTTCTTCTAGACCATAGTAGGATAAGACCGAGACAAAAGCTTTACGTAGAGCAATTATCTTTTCATCTTTGTCCTGTTTTAATACGCTATCGAAATCATCCAATACCTTAAGCATGTCTGATATTAGCTTTTCGTTTGAATATTTTATATACTCAACCAATTCTTTTTCTTTTGATTTTTTGTAGTTATCTACTTCTGCAAGCAAATAGAGATATTTGTTCTTGTAATCTTCATCATTTTGTTCTTCTTTATTTTCAACATTTAAATCTTGTGCAGCATTTGAATTATCTTCCATAAAAATTATTAATAATTAATATCTATTTTTATTAATTTTTGCTCTTTTTATCCTTTTCTTTTTTTTCATCTTTCTTTTCTGTCGAAACTTTCGGCAAAGGTAAGATTGATGGGAGCTGTAACATTTTAGCCAAAGACATTGCTTCTATTATGCTTATGTTAAGGCTAGTCTGCAGCACTTCTTCAGTTATAGAATCATCAAGAACCTTCTCATCCTGCCATTTAGTATATATCTTATCAATATTCTCAGAGGTATGTACTATAAAACCCTCTATTACTATATGCCCTAATTCATCTGAAGCATTTGCAGTAAACTTAGCATCAAACCTAAATTGAAATTTTAAAACTTTAAACTTTTCATCTTTTTCAACATCTAAAACAGTTATATTGTTGGATATCCCCATCTGAGTTTCTGGAGGGATATTGTCCTCTCTCTTTGCATCAACCTTAGTTATCAAGTAATTTATTATCATAGCATTCTATAAGACTATTAGTATTTAAAAGTTTCTCCTATAAGATACTTTATTTATAAAGTAAATGAATAAATTTCATTTTATAAACTTTATAAAAACAGACATTTTAAACAAAGACACTTTATAAAAAAACTATATATTTATAAAAAACGCTCTAAAAAAGAATGAATGAGGAAAAAGATGCTGATTATTACTTTGAAAAGTTGAAAGATAAAGGATTAAACAAAGAAAAGTATTATTCACAGGCTCTAAGTCCAACACGTAAATATGAAGTATTTCCAAATGAGAAAATTTTTATGAATTGGTTGATAGAAGGTGATTTTTTGGATCTTAGATCTATGAATGACATAATATTTTCAGTCTATTCTAACCCATCTTCAGAAGAAAATATAGTCATAAACAAATATATAAAGGAAGAAAATAAGCAACAAGAGATATTAAATCTTTCAGATGAATGCACGGAAAATGTACTTTATACGTTAAAAATCCTTACAAGCCTGAAAGGATACAGCGCCGAAGATTTAATAAAAATACACGAAGAAACTCTGGAAAAAATAGATAAAATGAAAGAAAAACTGAATAGGATAGTGGGCGGTGCATTTGAATACTTCAAAAAGAAGGAAAAACAGAGCAATAAGGAACAATACATTGGATAAACAATATTAAATAGTAAATATACAAAGACATTATGGGAATCGCAAAGATATCGATTTTATTTTCTACTTTATCGCTAATACTTATAGGGTTTGGAGCATTGGTGGGATACTTTCTTGGAGGCATTTTACTTTGGATGTCAATATTCTTTTTCATAGCATTAGGAATGAATATTTTTTCATACGTCAAAAGTGATTCTATCGCAATAAAAATGACAAGAAGTAAAATAATAGAGAAATCTGATAATCCAAGATTCTACGATATAGTTGAAAAAGTTTCACGACAAGCAGGTATACCTATACCAAGAGTAGGAATAATGCCAACAGATGTTCCAAACGCATTTGCTACAGGAAAAGATGAAAACCATGCTGTAGTAGTAGCTACATCAGGGATACTACAAATGCTTAATGATGATGAATTAGAAGCCGTTATAGGACATGAAATCAGCCATATAACTCATAAAGATATTTTAATCTCTTCCATAGCCGCTACAATTGCTACTCTTATTTCTTATATTGGAAACGTGATAATTTTTTCTGAGTTTTTCGGAGGAATAGGTGAAAGAAACAGTAACAGCGGCATAATACTTCTAATTGCAGCAATTCTTATTCCTGTAGGTGCAATGTTCGTGCAGTTAGGTATATCCAGAGATAGAGAAGCGTATGCAGATGAAGGAAGTGTTAGACTTCTGAAAAAACCGGACGAACTAATTTCTTCATTGAAAAAGATAAGCAATGTTAAGATAGCACGCAGAAAACCGATCTTAAACAGAAACACAAGGAAAAATCCACAACCTGGAGCTTATTCCTCTCTGTTTATTGTAAATAACTTTTCAACACATACTCTTACAAATCTCTTTTCAACCCACCCATCTTTAGAAAAAAGAATAGAAAATATAAACAGAGTAAGAAGCGAACTTAATATATAATTACTTGATTTGACTGTAATTTATAATATAAAAATTTAAATATACCTATGAAAATAGCTCCTGTAGTCTAACTTGGATAGAACGCAGGCCTGCGGAGCCTGATATCTGGATTCAAATTCCAGCAGGGGCAATTATAATAATAAAAATATTATTAAGATTTTCAAGGGGGCAGTGGTCTAGCTTGGTTATGACACCAGCCTAGGGCGCTGGTGGCCCTGGGTTCAAATCCCAGCTGCCCCATTTGTTTTTTTATAACGCTATATCAAATAGGTAGAATTAAATGCCTAAAAGATTTAGCATCCTAACGTTTATTTTAAAATAAATTCTACAAGTTTATACACATTTTATCAAAGATTTTAATATTATAATTAACATTTGTATTACATTCCAATTTATTTAAAATAGAAAAACTTATCAGTTATATGAAGATAGCTATAGGGTCAAAAAACCCTGTTAAAATACGAGCTGTGAAGAATGCTTTTAATAAATTTTTTAATGAATTTGAGTTAGTAAGCTTATCGGCCCCATCCAATGTTTCTAATATGCCAATGTCACTAAAAGAGATGATTGAAGGCGCAAGAAACCGTGCAATTTATTCAATTAAAAAGGAAGACGCTGATTTTGGCGTTGGATTAGAGGGTGGTTGCGAAGAAATTGACGGAAAAATTTTCTTAGAAGGTATAGTTATTGTAGTAGACAAAAACGGAAAAGAGGGAATTGGGAGATCCGCAGCTGTAAATTTGCCAGAACTATTTATAAAAGAAATTAAAAAAGGAAAAGAACTTGGTGAGGTAATTGACGAGATTACAAATCAAAAAAATTCAAAACAAAAAGGTGGAGCGGTTTCATTTTTGACCTCTGATAAATTAAAAAGAGAGGATGAATTTACTGATGCAGTAATCTTTGCAATTGTGCCGTTTATAAAAAGAGAAATTTACGATTTGTAATGCCAGCTTATTACTTTGCCGTCAGTTTTTAAGGTATTTTGACAAAGTTGCTTTTAAGTCGGTATTTTTAAATAAAAACCCTGCTTCTAATGCTTTTTTAGGTACCACTTTTTGGCTTGAAAAAATTAAAAGTCGGCCCATTTCACCTAAAAATAAATCTACTAGAAAAGTGGGTATTCTTATGAGCTTTTTTTTATTCCCTATTTCTGCAAGGATAGAAAAAAGATCACTCATTTGTATAGGATTTGGAGAAACCGCATTAAAAGGCCCTTTTAGGTTTTTATAAATAATAAAACTCATCAAGTCTGAAAGGTCTTGTAAGTCTATCCATGAAAGCCACTGGCCTTTTTGATAAGCTGAAAAACCATACTTTACAAGCTTATCTAATCTTTCAAGTATTCCACCTTTCCCAATAACTATCCCTGTCCTTATTATAGCAACATTTATTCCAAATTTTGCAGCCTTCATTGCTTCATTTTCCCACATTATGCATGTTTTACTTAAAAAATCCGTACTTATCCCAGAGCTTTCATTGAGCTCTTCATCTGTATCTTTCTTGTAGTAGCCTATTGCTGAGCTGTTCACAAGAATTTTTGGTCTTTTCTCTGCTTTTCCTATTGAGTCAACTATATACCTGGTTGACATGGCCCTACTTTTAAGTATTAAATCCTTTTCTTTCTTTGACCACCTGTTATTTGCAATTGATTCTCCGGTTAAATTTATTACTGCATCGTAACCTGATATTGCATTTGATAAGAAATTTATATCCTGCTCGTAGGGGTTCCATTTTAAGTACTTTACGTTTTCATTTTGTTTTGATTCCCCTCTCGTAAGTACCAGAACCTCATTTTCATTGGATAAGTCACTAACAAGCTGCCTTCCTACAAAACCAGTACCACCTGCAATAACTATTTTCATATAATCTTTTGCATATATAATAAAATTCTTTCTTTTTATTAATGTTTAACAATACAAACAAAAAAGCGTTTATACTAATAATTATTACCATTGCTATAGGAGGGTGATAAAAATGGAAAAACTAAAATTAAGTGAATACTTTTCTGGGATATATGAAGATGGAGAATATCCAAGATTTAAGGTCTTAATCGATGGAAAATGGGTTAAAACTAAGGATAAATTTGATTTGATAACTAGTTTAGATGAAACTAAAATAGCTGAAGTAGGGCTTGTAAGTAAGGAAGACCTAGAACTTGCATTGAAGTCAGCAGATAAAAATAAACATAAGATAAGAGACTTGGCAGCTATAGACCGTTTAGAATTGATAAATAAAGTAAGAAAAGAAATAGAAGAGCATAGAGAAGAAATAGTAGAAACATTAATGAAGGAATCTGGGAAAGTTTATAGCTCTGCAAATGGAGAAATAAACGCGACAATTGAAAGGCTGAGATTAAGCATGGAAGATTCAAGAAAAATAATGGGGGAGTATATACCTGGTGACTGGTCGAGTGATACTACTAGAAAAATAGCTTTGGTTATACGTGAACCTTTGGGGGTGGTCTTAGGAATTTCTCCGTTCAATTATCCTGTTTACACTTCTGTAGCAAAGATACTGCCAGCATTACTCTCTGGAAACGCAGTAATAGTAAAACCACCCAGTTCTGATCCAATAGCACTGCTTATGTGCGCAGAGATATTCAGAAAATGCGGTGTTCCTTCTGGAACTCTACAAGTCATAACTGGAAGTGGAGAAATTACAGGAGACGATTTAACCGAAAGCGATAAAATAAACATGATAAGCTTTACAGGAAGTACAAATGTGGGAAAACACATTTCAAACGTCGCTGGTCTTAAAAAGATTCATTTGGAATTGGGGGGAAAAGGAACAGCAATAATACTTGAAGATGCTGACTTGGATTTAGCCGCAAAGGAATGCGTCAAAGGCTCCCTGGAGCTAGCAGGTCAAAGGTGTGACGCAATAAGCCGTATACTTGTTATTGATTCTATAGCTGATAAATTCTATGAAAAACTTAAAGAACATATGAAAGATTACAGATTTGGTAATCCTCTAAAGAGTAAAGATATCAATATGGGGCCTGTTATAAACAAAAAAGCCGCTGAAAGAATAGATTTAATGGTAAAAGATGCAATAAACAAAGGAGCTAAACTTATTACAGGTGGAAAATTCAAGGATTCGTATTATGAACCTACATTGCTTGAAGATGTTCCATTTACGGCTGAAATCGCAAACGAAGAAACTTTCGGACCAGTAATAACTGCAATAAGAGTAAAGGACGAAAATCAAGCAATAGAAATCGCAAATAATTCAAAATATGGTTTAGATTCAGCAGTTTTTACAAATGATTTCTATAAAAGTTGGGCAATAATGAAAGCATTACAAGTTGGAAACGTAACATTAAATGGCGCACCATCGCACGGAACAGCATATTTCCCATTTGGAGGAGTAAAGGACTCCGGTGCAGGAAAAGAGGGTGTAGGGTATAGTATAGAAGAGATGACAAACATAAAAACGATAATCTTTAATTTAGGAGCAAAGAATCTTGGAAAGCCATACAGCGGAGAATTTAAGGATTAGATAGTACTACCACAAAATTTATAAATAGCTAATAGAATAATACTAAAATGGAAAAGGAAGGTATTAAGAGCTTAGCAGACCTAATATACGATCCAGAGGACGATTTATTTTTAAGCAAGCAAGCCGCCGTCGGAATAGCTGAAAAATTCTATAAAGAACTGAAAGATAATGCAGAAAAATTTGTTTCTTTTTATAAAGCAAATGAAGACAAAGCAGACGAGCTATTTGGAAAATATTTTGGATTAATTTCGCCATCAAGGATGTTTGGGTCTATAATGAACGAAAAGGCAATGCAACGCTTAATATACGAAAATTTATTGAAAATGGAGAAAGATTTAAGAAAAAATTCGTATAACCTTGAAAAGGTGTACAAAGAGATAGATAAAAAATCGAAAGGATATTATACCGATTTTTAATCGTTAAGATACAGATTATTATTTAATGGCATGGGCTTCAGATTCTGACCTAGGGTTAAATATTTTTGTTAAAATTTCTAACAAATAAAATTTTAAACTTAACAGACAGCTGAGGATCCTTTCATGTTAGATGAAGAATGAAAAGCGGCAAAGTATTATTGGAAAAGCCAGTATTGCAATTAAAAACTGGCCTCAATAGAAAGCTGAAAGTGCTATTCCTGTTTTACATTGCCTGAATGTTATTAATTGTACTTTGATAGTACCTTCTCTGCTTTTTTCTTCAGCCAAGTTGGAGAAAGAAGCAGGTATCCCTTTAATTTTTTATAGCCTAACCTTTTTATTAATCGATATAATGTGTCTTTCCTAAGATTTATATCAAAATATACTAGATCTAAAAAAGTCTTCTCCAAATCGGAAATTGGATAATAAAAAGACTCACCTTTTACCATTGTATAACCAAAAAACATTTTTTTAGGTAATCTGAAAACGGAGATGTTTATGCCCATAGATTTCCTTGTACCAATTCTAACGCATTTGGTCGTGATTATTACAGGATTTGCACGTTCTTCCCAGACATTATAATAAGATAATGCATATGCTAATCCATAATAAAACGGAGAAAATGCAAAGCCTATTACCTCGCTATTTTTGTGTATAGTATAAACTCCTTTAGCCAGTCTAAATATTTTATTACCTGCCAGCATGTTCTGTATAAATCTTTTTGGATATTTTTTACTTGATCCAACGTATGTCAAAAACAGTTCTACGTCTCTTGCACTAAATGCAGGTACCTTAGAAAAATGCCTAAAAAATTCATTAATGTATTTCATACCGCCTTTTTATATAATCTATCATTAATTTGTAGTCAGGAATAGGTCCATCATAGATAAACTGAGACAGTGTCTTTTCGTCTGAAGGGTATTCCATGTTAGATACCAACTTGGAGATATCATATTTCGTTTCATTCAGGTCAGATATATGGACAAGCACGAATATATCATACAGGTCTTTTATTGCCCTTCTTGATAAATAAGCCGCTACCTTCTCTTTTATCAAATTTTCAAGTAATCTTTATTCTTTAAAAGCGATTCCAGTGGCAAATCTATATAATTAATATGTTTACTTTATATATAAACCTAAGTAACAAAATATTGTTACCTAGGTTTAACAGATTTAAATGCCATTTTATTACTATATTTAATGATATTAACATTTAGAAGGGAAACTGCTAGTAGAATGTATAAAAGATTAAAACAAGCATTCTTTTACAGTTTTAAATACATTAAGTTTATATATTTTAATTTAATGATTAAATTATGGATTACAAAGATATAAATATTTTAATTTAATGATTAAATTATGGATTACAAAGATATAAATAAACAGGCTTGGGAAAAGATAATAGAAGAAGTAATTGTAGGTATTGTTTTATTTATAGGCTTGGTTTCATTGCTTTACAGCTGGATAGATAGCCTATTTGGTGTAATAGTCGGTATACCAATTCTTACTTTTTTAGGTATTTTAGCATCTTTTATAGTTGTTTATGCTATACGAGTGTTTGATAAAGGATGAGCATGCGTTATAAAAAAAGGTATTTCTTATTAAGGATAGAGGGCGTTTCAAGCCAGGAAGATGCTGAAAAACAGTTATATTCAACTTTAAATAAACTAGAGCCATTTTTAGCGATAAGATCAAACTTTAGAGTAATTAAAGGACTAACTAAATTTGATGGAAACAACGCGTTAGTAGTAATAGCAGTAAATAACGAATATAAATACAAAGTCATATTTTCTCTTTCATTGATTAGTAAGTTTTATAAATCAAACTTGCTTACAATAATGAATAGTGGAAATATAAAAAAGATAAAATCTTTTAAATTTTAGGAGGAAAACAATGGAACCACCAGGAGATTTAATGGGATATGATAGGGCAATAACACTCTTCAACCCAGATGGAAGAATATTACAAGTAGAATACGCAAAGCGAACCGTTTCACAGGGTTTTGCGGCAGTAGGCTTAACTGGAAAAGGCTGCATAGTCTTTGTAGCAGACAGAAAAGCGCACGAACTTGAAAAGCTAGTCATACCAGAAAGCATAGAGAAGATATTTCAAATAGACGTACACATGGCTGCAGCTATATCTGGAATGATAGCAGATGGCAGGACACTAATAGACAAAGCACAGAACAACGCCCAAGAATATAAAATGACTTATAACCAACCAGCTGACATACTTTTAGTTGTAAAAGGTATAAGCACTGAAATGCAAGCTCTTACACAATATGGAGGGGCAAGACCATTTGGGGTTAGCATATTATTTGGGGGAATTAAAGATAATAAGACATACTTATACATGCTCGATCCAAGCGGTACCTTTTTCCAATATAGAGCAATTGCAATAGGTGGAAATTCGGATATTATAAATAAAACCCTTGAAAAAGAGTACAAAGCAGACATGGATGTCGAAGAACTTATAGATCTTGGTATGCGGACAATAAAATCTGATGAAAGCAAAAATTCTCCAGAAAGATTTGAGATAGCTATCGTAGACAAAGATGGCTTTAGAAAATTAAGCAGAGAAGAAATAACAAAATATATAAAATAATCCATGGTAGATAGAGTAACTGCCAAGTTAGAAAAAAACGGCAAAAGATATGAAATAGAAGTAGACTGCGAGAAAGCCATGGATATCAAAGAAGGCCGCAGTGAAGACGTTGATTCTGCTTTGCTTGTCGAAAAGGTTTTTAAAGATATTAAAAAAGGGGAAGTTGCTGGAAACCTACAAAAAGAACTTGGAACAGATGACATACGAAAACTGGCTCTAAAGATAATAAAAGAAGGAGAAGTGCAGTTAAGTACTGCATACAAGCAGAAAAAATCTGAAATGCTGAAAAAAAGAATAGTAGATAAGATTGCTGGCATGGCTATAGATTTAAATACAAACTTGCCTATCCCTAAACAAAGAATAGAGATTGCAATGCAGCAAGTTCATCACAACTTTGATATTAATAAACCTGAAAAAGATCAATTCGAAGAAGTGTTGATAAAACTAAAAAAGATCCTTCCAATAAAATTGGGGGAGTTTAATTACTCCATTGATGTGCCAATACAGTACGCAAACGACGCAATGTTATATTTAAAAAGGTTGACGAACATAAAAGATAGTACAAGAAACGATAATTCACTCGTTGTGAATTTTTCAGTTAAAGCAGGAAATGAAAATGAGTTGTTAAGTAAGCTTAAAAGCATAACACACGGCAACCTTAATATAAAGAAAATATGATAAACGTAAAAAATTTTGATATAGTAACGCCTGGAGAACTTCTTTCAGATGAAAGAAACGGAAGAAACGGAACATATGAAGAAAATGAAAAAGTTTACTCAAAGTTTTTAGGGATGGTTCAGTTATCAGACAGAGGAATAAGTGTAAGTCCTCTTGCTGGCAATTACTATCCAAAGGAAGGAGATGACATAGTTGGAGAAGTTACAGAGATATCCTCAAAATATTGGGTAGTAGACATAAGCGCTCCATTTTATACTAGGCTTGATATTAGGGATGTAAATTTTAGAGTAGAAGAAAGTGAATTAAGTAGGTATATTAATATCGGAGATTTAGTTTACGCAAGGGTTTTCAGAGTTTATCCGAATAACGCTGCCGATATATCAATGCGTGGTACAAGATATGGAAAACTTGAATCAAAGATGATTACAAGAATTGACCCTGTAAAATTACCAAGATTAATAGGAAAAGAGGGAGCAATGATAAATTTGATTAAAGAAGAAACAAAGTGTGACTTAGTTGTAGGACAAAATGGTATAGTTTGGGTGGATGGCGAAGACAAAAATAGAGCTATTGCACTATCTGCAATAAAATTCATAGATGAGCACTATGTGGATTCAGACCTTACAGAAAAGGTTAGGAGGTTACTTGAAGATGTACGAGGAAAGATTTGATAAGAGAAAATTCGATGAATTAAGACCAATGGAGGCAGAAACAGGTATAATACCTAATGCTAAAGGAAGTGCTAGGTTTAAAATCGGAAACACCGAAGCTATAGCAGCAGTTTACGGGCCAGAAGAAGTAAAGCCAAGACATATAGAAAAAGTAAACAAAGGGATAATAGTGTGCAAGTATGACATGTTGCCATTTTCAGTTCCGGATAGAGCAAGGCCTGGTATGGATAGAAGAGATATTGAAATAAGCCAAGTTATAACAAATGCACTTAACAGAGCCGTTATCCTAGAAGAAATGCCTAGGGCAATGGTAAATGTAAGGATATACATAACACAAGCAGATGCTGGAACAAGATGTGCAAGCTTAACTGCTGCTTCAATGGCATGTGCAGATGCAGGATTACCTATGAGAGATTTAGTTGCGGCTGTAGCAGCAGGTAAAATCGGAGATAGTATTTGCTTAGATCTTACTAAAGAGGAAGAAGATTTTCATGAAGGAGGGGCTACTGATGTACCAATCGCACTTCTTCCATCAAAGAATGAAATAGTTCTTCTGCAGTTGGATGGAAAAGTTACGAGGGAAGAACTTAAAAAAGTAATAGAAATGGGTAAAAAGGGCGCAATGGAAATTTATGAGCTTGAAAAAGCTGCTCTTAAAAGGAGGTTTTTAAATGAAAGTAAAAGTTAGAGGTATTTACTCAACAGCTATAACAAAACTACTGCTTGATGAAAAAATAGAAGTGACTCAGGCTGCAGAAGCAATCAAGAACGCTTTAAAAATCGAGGATGAAAGCAAACCTGACATAATAATAGAAGATACTGAAACTAAGGAAGGAGTATATATATACGGCAATGGAAGTGAAAAAATTGTAAATCTTTTAAAAGAAAAACTTAAGATGAGTATTTTTTATAAAGAAGAAATCGGCAAGATATACTGCGGTATAATAAAGAATACAGACCAAAAAGCAAAGTCTATAGTAATATCCCTTCCTGATGATGAAGAAGGAGTTCTAGACCTTAAAAGCTTTTGGGGATATGTTAAGCCAGGGGCAAAGATACTTGTACAGTCCAAAGGTACTTATGATGGTAAAATAATGCTTTCTACCCAATTAAGGATTTTTGGAGATAATATAATAATTATAAAAAATGGCTTCACAAAAATGAGCAAAGGCATACATTCAAATGAAGGAAAAACCAAATTATACGACATAGCAAAAGGCTTAAACTTAAAAGAATGGGGTATCTTATGGGTTCAAGGAGCAGAGGATAAGGAAGAAGAAGTGCTTAAACAGGAACTAGAAGAACTACAGAAAAAAGAAGCAGAAATAAATGAGAAATTTAACAACTGTAATGAACCAAGTATAATTTATGAAGGCATGAACAAATACTTTATATTGTTCGATCAAAATGACAAAAATGAACTTGATAAGATAAGAAAGACTGCTATGCCAACAATAATGAATCATCATAAACTAAAATCTGCTGGATACACAATACTTACTGATTTTGCAGAAAATCTACTAGATAAATACTCGGATGAGGAGATAAATAAAAAAATAAATGAAGTACTTCTAAGGTATGGCCCTGTAAAAGACAAACTATACAGACTTGCATTTACAAGACTTAATGGAACTTCATTCAAGATAGATGGGATAGTATCTGAATTAGTAGTAAAGGACGATGAAGTACAAAAACTTACAATAAACAGCAGAAGCGAATGGGGAGATAGGATATACACCCTGGAAAAGGATTTAGATTATGTTGATGTACTTAGAAACGGGGAAAAAGAAAGAATGCTGGTTATAAAACCTGAGATATTCCCTAAGTTTGCAAAGCTGATAACATTTGACATAACCGCTAAAAAAGAAGAAAACGAGATAAAAGTACAGAATGAAGACAGATTAGAAAGACTTAGCAAAAAAGGAGAAATAAGCAATGAACTTAAAGACAAAATGAGCCAAGTTATAAATGAGATGAAACAATTATGACACTTGAAAATTATAATTATATAAGAGAATTAGCCGAAAAGAAAATAAGGCTAGACCAAAGAAGTGAATTTGAAGGCAGAAAAATAACAATAAAAGACAATGTAATACACCATTCAGATGGATCTGCCTATGTAGAAATTGGAGGCACTAAGGTTATGGCAGGAGTAAAGGTATTAAATGGTACTCCTTTTCCAGATAGACAAAATGAAGGTGCCTTAGTTGTAAACTTTGAAGCCTCAGAATTAGCAACAAATTATAATGATGACAGAATAAACTATTCAATAGAAGTTGGCAGAGTAACTGATAGGGGAATAAGAGAATCTAACTTAATAGACCTTACAAAATTGGTTATAGAAGAAGGAAAAACGGTTTCATTTGTATATGTTGATATAGTATGCCTTAATAATGAAGGAAACCTATTCGATGCTGCGAACATAGCTGCATTAAGGGCTATATTAAATACAAAATACAAGATAGAAGGCAAAGAAGAGACATTTACACTACCAATTGATAAATCTAAATTAGCAATAAGCCATACATTTACAAAAATAAATGGAAATATCTTCTTTGATCCAAGCGCAGAAGAAGAAAAAACTGCAGATGCAAGATTTACGATAGGTCTAAGTGAAAAAATAAATTCTCTACAGAAGGGAGGAGATGGTATGTTTACTCCTGAAGAGATCGATTTCTGTGTTGAAAAAGCTATTGAAATAAGAAAAGAAACCTTTAAAACCTTAATGGAGAATATAAATAATTGATATGGAAGAGTATAATAAATTCGAAAGGGCAAGATTGGTAGGAGCTAGGGCTCTGCAACTTTCTATGGGTGCTCCAGCACTTATAAAAGTAAACAAGAAAGAGGATACTTATATAGATATTGCAAAAAGAGAACTAGAAAAAGATATACTACCTATAACGGTAAAAAAAGATCGAAATAAGTAAAAGTTATTTTATTTTTATATATCTAAATCCTTCTATAATATTAAATGGCATTCGAAGGTTTATCAAATAGATTAAGGGAAGGAATAAAAAAACTGCTTAATTCCACAGGTAATGAAAAAATAGAGGAAGTTCTTACAGATATACAAACGGCTTTAACCGAAGGGGATGTAGACAAAGCTACTATAGAAAAACTGATGAAAAAAATCAGAGACGATATAAAATCCAACAAAGGTAAGGGGTTAGTTACAAGAGAAAAAGTTATTGATGTAATATACAATAATCTAGTTGAAATAGTTGGAAATGAAGAAACTAAAATCAACATAGATAGCGTACCTTTTAAAATACTTTTAGTAGGATTATTTGGATCAGGAAAAACAACAACGGCTGCAAAACTTGCAAATTATTACAAAAAGAGGGGTTATAGAGTGTTACTTTTAGGACTAGATACGTTCAGACCAGCTGCATATCAACAACTAGAACAGCTTTCAAAACAAATAAATGTAAAAATAGCTGGTGGCGGTGATGACCCAGTAAAAGCAATAAAAAACGCAATTGGATCATTTAAAAACTTCGATATTGTAATTGCAGATAGCGCTGGAAGGGATATATTGGATAATGCATTGGTTAAGGAGATAAAATTAGTAAAAGAAACGCTAAAACCAAATAACGTAACACTAGTTATACCCGCAGATTTAGGCCAGAATGCGTCTATACAAGTAAAAGGCTTCCATGAGCTATTAGACATAAACAATATAATACTTACAAAAACAGATGGTACTGCTAATGGCGGAGGTGCACTAACTGCAGCTTACATAAGCGGCGCTAAGGTGACTTTTATAGGAACTGGAGAAAAAATAAACGATTTTGAGGAGTTTAATCCGAAGAAATTTGTTTCTAAATTACTTGGATTAGAAGGTTTAGAGTCACTGCTTGAAAAGGCAAAGGAAGAGAATATACAAGTAAATGAAGAAAGTGCAAAGCGGGTTATAAAAGGGGAGTTTAACCTAATGGATGTTTATGAGCAGTATTCCTCCGCCAAAAAAATAGGTTCTCCACAAAAAATAGCAGAGATGATGCCTGGAGTTCCATCATCTGGAAGAACAAAGGAATTACTTGAAAAACAGGAAGAAAACATTGGAAAATTTATAATATTAATGGACTCAATGACGAAAGAGGAGTTGGAAAATCCAAAGGTTATTGATGCATCAAGGATAAGCAGGGTGGCCAAAGGAAGTGGCACTTCTGAAGAACTAGTAAGGGAACTTTTAGAACAATATAGAAAAATGAAAACTGTTATGAAAATGTCAAATAACAGACAGTTCTCAGGCTTGCTTAGGAGATTTGGTATAAAAATATGAAATGCAGTGTCTGCGGAAAAGAGATAGAAACAACGTTCTTAGGTAAAATAAAAGGAAATTACCGAAAAAAAGACGGGAAATTATATACAGTATGTAATGATTGCTTCAAAAAAGGGCTATAAAAACAAAGATAAGATATAATAATCGAGAAAAACAAAATAATTAATGGAATACAAAAGTCCTTCATTAGCAGTTGATGGAGTAATCCTAAAAGACAATCAAATTCTTCTGATAAAGAGGAAAAATGACCCATATAAGGATAAGTGGGCCATACCCGGCGGATTCGTTGAATATGGAGAAAAGACTGAAGACGCAGTCTTAAGAGAAGTAAAAGAAGAAACGGGTTTGGAAGCAAAAATAAGTGACCTTGTGGGAGTTTATTCCAACCCTAAAAGAGACCCTAGAAAACATGTAGTATCAATAACTTACTTATTAAAAGATATTTCTGGTACAGAGAAAGGTGGAGATGATGCTAAGGAAGCAAAATGGTGGAATATAAATGAATTACCCGAACTCGCTTTTGATCATAAATATATAATAAATGATGCACTCAGAATTTATTATAATAAAAAATAAAACCTTTTAATGTATACTGGTTATATCTTTTGTTAAAGGGCCCGTAGCTCAACTTGGACAGAGCGGCAGACTTCTAATCTGATGGTTGGGGGTTCAAATCCCTTCGGGCCCAAGTTTAATTTGGGATAATGTTATCTCAAAGAAATGGCACTAACTACTTTATGGATTTAATATTTCGGATGCTATGCTCAAGGTATATTTTTAGTCTAAATTTACAGTGTATCTATTTACTCCACTTTTTTCAGCTTCAAGATAACCTTCAGTATTCAGTTTCATCTTCACACGGTCTCTTTTGAGTCCTAATCCCTCAAGAAACTCGATGAACTTCTTAGGGGTTTCATTTATACCCTCTTCACTGAAAATCACTCTTTTTGCCCCTTTCTCTCTAGCCCTATCCACCAAATCCTGGTATACCGCTTGGAATATCTGCGGCTTCCTAAAGGTCCTATGCCCCTCAACAGAATCAACAAGAAATTTATCCTTTTCCATGTAACATATCGCACTTCCTAATGCCTTCTCCCCTATGTTATATCTTACAAGTATAAAGCCACTATCCTTGTCTTCGGAATAATAATCT
>DAPE01000018.1 GCA_002502045.1 Candidatus Parvarchaeota archaeon UBA573
ATTAGGATAGCCCAGCCATATGTCATCATGTACTCTAAAGCTGATTGTGATCTTTTGCTTTTTATTGAAGTATCTAGATAATTAAAGGGCATATTATTTGATGGAAAGTAAAGGATATAAATATTTCTGAGATAAAACAAAATAAAAAATCTTTGAATTTTTAGATATTAAAATTCTAAAGCAAAAACTGTTAATTTAAATTTAGCAGTTATTTTACAAACACAAAATAATCAGATAATCAAAAATTTTAAATAATGCTTCTTTAATATAAAATAATAAAAATGTGAAACAATTATTTCATTCCTTTTATAAGCTTCTGGCCCATTAAATCGGAATAAGTAACCTGTGCGCCTTCTTTCATTTTATCCTTTAATTCTTCCGGTATGTCTGCATCAAAAACTTCATACGATTCCATATCCATAAGCTGGACCTTACCATCATTAAGGCTTATCACCTGTGCGATTCTTTTCTCTATTATTGGAATCTTGGCCCTGTCCTCGGCAGACATTACGAAAACTCGCTTTTTACCATCTATAACGCCAACGGCTTCAACTCTAGCTTTTGCATGCCCATGCTTTCCTGGAGCACTTAACGCTAGGTCAGTTATTTTGCATATAAACTGGTCGTCTACCAGTATAGTATCTCCCTTCCTTAATTCATTTATACCAGCAACTTTAAAATCCATATCTCTGTTTACTATTTTTAGCATATAAATATTGCTTTTTTCTATGAATCATATAAAAAGGGATAAAATTCAATGGAAAAAGGGAAAATCTTTAAATATAGCACATACGATAATAGTATATGGATAAGAAGCTAGATTATTCTAAACTGGCAATAGACTACTCAAAGAAATACGGCGGCAAAATAGAACTGAAACCGACTTTAAAAATAAAATCATTAAGAGACTTGTCAATAGTCTACACTCCTGGAATAGCGGCTGTTTCCAATGCAATAAGCAAAGACAGTCGTTTGTCATGGGATTTGACATGGAGATGGAATACAATTTTTATAATAACAAATGGAACAAGAGTACTTGGCCTTGGAGATATAGGCCCACTTGCTTCTTTGCCAGTTATGGAAGGCAAATCTCTGATATACAAGGAATTTGGTGGAGTAAACGCCATACCTATACCGATAGAAACAAAGGAAGTGGATGAATTTGTAAACGTTGTAAAAAATATATCAGTAACAAGTGGGGGAATACATTTGGAGGATATAGAATCACCATTCTGCTTTGAAGTACTGGAAAGATTACAGCAGGAATTAAAAGTTCCAGTATGGCATGACGACCAGCAGGGAACAGCTGCTGCTGCTCTTGCAGGACTGATAAATGCTACTAAACTGGCTGATAAGGACTTAAAGAAAAGTAAGATTGTCATGATAGGCGCAGGGGCCGCAAATATTGCATTGTTTCGTATACTTGAAAAGTATGGTATTGACACGGGAAACATAATAATAGGAGACAGCAAAGGTCCGCTTTACAACGGCAGAGATGACACTGAGATAATAAAAACAACAAACAGATGGAAATATGAAGTTATGAAAAAATCCAATAAAGACTCAGTTACTGATGCTGACAAGTCGTTTGAGGGTGCAGATATTGTTATAGGATTCAGCAGAGAAGGTAGCATAAAACCAGAGTGGATAAGAAAAATGAATTCAAAGCCAATAGTATTCGCAGATGCAAATCCAAACCCAGAAATTTCTCCTGAAGAAGCTTACAAGGCAGGAGCTTATATTGTTTCCACAGGAAGATCTGATTACCCGAATCAGATAAACAACAGCCTTATATTTCCAGCGCTTTTCAGAGGCGTACTTGATTCAAAAGCCAAAAAGATAGATGATTATACCGCCATAGTAGCTGCAGAAGAACTTGCAAAATTTGCACAGGAAAGAGGATTAAAGAAAGATTATATAGTTCCAAATATGGAAGAAAGAGAATTGTATCCAAGGATAGCGTCGGGTGTTGCAGAAGATTTAGTTAAAAGAGGATTGTCAGACATTAAGGGAAGCAGAGAATACTTCTATAAAAAAGCGAAGAAGATTATAGGTTTAAAGTAAACCATATTATACATAAAATATTGAATTATTATAATTCATTTAATAAGGCTTGCCTTTTTTTACTTTTATAATATTAGCTTTAGCTAGCTTTATTTTAAGTAATACAAGTAAATCGCCAGTCTATATTGCTCTTAAAGCCATTACAAAGTAAGTTTACCTGTATTTGTAGCCAATGTCATCATATGAAAGTAGTTTTACGGACGAACTGCTTGCCAATATTTTGCTTCCTATAACATATTTTATATCGCTTTCTTCGGCTGCCTTTGATATTTCATCAGTTACCAAGCCGTCAAGAACAAGCATATATATGTTTTCTAGATTGAGTATCGCGTCTTCAACTCCTTTATATGGTATTCTTCCAAGTATCTCAAACTTATTGTTTACAAGAAACGCTCCTCTAGTTCCTATTATATCATTGACTAAAGGTGTAACTTTTTCCTTTATTTCTGGTGACACTTCAACTGCTGCAGATTGAGCCACCTTTTTAGGGGCAGAAGATTCTCTCTTTAATGAGGGATCATAGTCCTCTATAGGTACTTTAGCGCGAAGTGCTTGGTTTATTTCCTTCTTTGAAAGTTCTTCTACTTCCGTTCCTGAAGGGGCTTTTGCTATGAAATCTACATGTCCTTGCTGCATGAATGAGTTTATTATCATGTCACCGCCTCTGTCTCCATCCACAAACAAGGTGACTATTTTCTTTCTGCTCAAATCGATGACAGTTTTTGGTATGTTAGTTCCATTCATCCCTATTATGTTAGAGAAGCCATGCTTAAGCATGTTCATTACATCTGCTCTTCCTTCTACTACGATTATCTCTTCTGAATCTTCTAAATCAGGACCAGCTGGTAACTTTTCAGAGCCATATTCAACGAACTCCTTCTGCCTTACCTCTTCGTAGAGTTTCTGTAGTAATTCTGTTGTATCAACTTCGGAGACTTTCATAGCTTCTTCAAGAAGCTTCTGAGCTCTGTTCATAATGTATTCTCTCTTAGAGATCCTTACATCCTCTATCTTATCAACTGAAACTGTAGCCTTCGAAGGGCCTATCCTATCAATAGTCTCTATCGCTGCGCCTATCAATGCTGTTTCTGCCATTCCTAAAGAAGTGGGTATAGTTATCTCACCATTAGTCTTTCCGCCAGCTGCAGAACTCTCTACGTTTATTCTTCCTATTTTACCGTTTTTCTGTGCTTCTCTTAAATCTAATTCTTCACCTAATAGACCCTCGGTCTGCCCGAATACCGCACCTATAACATCTGGTTTATCAATCAGACTGTCAGCGGTAAACTTTGCATGAAGGATATACTTAAAAGAAGTAGGTCCTATCTTTGCCATAATTCAACACCTCCTATTTATTCAAAAAGACCCACTTGGGCCAAATTGTTAATCGTGATTTAAGGTCTAATCGACCAAAGTCACTTTGTATGACTTACTATATTATTATTAGACTTTTCAAGGTTTATATAGCTTTCCAGCTAATACAATGAAGTTCAATTCACTGCAGAGAAGGATACCTGTATAGTTGCATTCATAGTAAAACCCCTGAAATCAAAATTTACTGGGCAGGAAAGATTGATTCTTGGGCAGCGTATAAATGTTGCGTTGTAAAAGCCAAATGGAAAAGTCAGGTTTGCATTAAAGTTACCTGCCTCCAATACTTTTATTACCTGTGGCTGAAGAGGCCATTGAAGTGTAGCAGTTTGATTAGGAAGAAGTTTTGCTACCGTAATTGCATTGCATGAAGCTACATTCTTTTCATAACTTAGATTTGCTGTATATTTTGGATAAACAACTCCAGAAAAAGCAGAAACACAGCCTGAAAGGTAGCCTATATCAGAACTACCGCTATTTTTTAGTTTAACCAAGATGTAAAGCTGGTTATTTGAACCATTGAAGACGCTCGTTATGTTTACTATGTTTATTGGATAAAATGGATTTGAAACGCTTTTCAGTTCCCAGCTTGTAACTCCTACAGACAATTGTTTTGCATTTCCAGCAGTCAACGCATAGTAAACCAAAAGCAGTGCAAATAAAACCATAATAGCCAAAACAATATAAGTATCGGCGCTTCTTTTCCTCTGATTATTCATTAATTTACTTTATTTTATTAGTTTAAATATTTTAAGATATGAAATATAAAAAGATTTATATATGAAAAATATTTCATATATGCAATGATCCAGGATATAAAGAGGGTTATGACTGTGAAAAGGTATACATTGCTCTTTTCTATTTTATTTGTGACAGTATTTACTCTCTATTTTTACCTATTAGAAAGCTCTGCTACAGGGATAATAGATTTTAAGTCGTATTATATTTACTTTGATTTGCTTTCAGCTTTTGCGGTGTCTTTTTTAATCAGCTTAGTTATAACTATGAACGTTTATTCCTACAAATTAAAGGCAAAGACAAGCAAAAAGCTGACTTTAGGCTCAATAATTGGAGCGGTATTGCCAAGCAGCTTATGCTGCACGAGTATTATACCTTCATTGCTTGCTGTACTTGGATTTTCAACGTCTTTTATAGCGGGCAATGACGGAAAAATACAGTCAATATTTTCTATTTACGGGCCAGGATTCATTGCAGCAGGTGTAATAATAGCATACATAGGTCTTGTTCAAATAACAAAAAACATAAATGCAAGCTGCAGGATAACTACTGCTGCTAAAGACGATTGCTGCGAGGTTAAAGAATGAAAATCAAGATGAAGTATATTTTATATGTGGTTGTGGTAGTAATCGCCGTAGTTCTTATACTAAATTTCTTCGTTTTAAACCATGCAAAAACTACTAAATATCTATCTGTAGGCGAAACTGCTCCAAATTACACTTTTCAGCTTGCAAACGGAAGCACTGAAAGCTTAAACAACTATAAAGGAGAACCACTTATTTTATGGTTTGTAGCCACATGGTGTAGCAGCTGTGCTCAGGGAAACACTGCAGTAGCAAATAACCTTGCATTTTTCAAGGATCATAATGTAAAGATTTTGGAATTAGAACAGTATGATGACCTTGGAAGCGCAGGAATGCCTATTTCACAGTTTATTTCGGAATATGGGAACAATAACACATATGTAACTGGGGGAGTTGCAAGCTATAATATGACTGTAGCTTATAACACTCCACCGACATTTCAACTTGATATTTACTATCTGATAAGCCCTAGTGGAAAGATATTATATGTTGGAGAAGGAATTGCAAATGGGATAGGAAATCTTGAAGATTTAATATCCAAGAATGGTTTATGAAAAACGTAACAAGCCTTTTCTTTGAGGCATTTTCAAACAAAAATAGATTTGAAATACTGATGCAGCTAAGAAATAAAGAATTATGTGCTGGAGAACTGCAGCAAAAACTGAAAATAGAACAGACTAACCTATCACATGATTTAAAATGTTTGCTTAACTGTAGATTCATAAGCGTAAGAAAAGACGGAAGGAAAAGAATTTACAGAATTAACAATGAAACCAAAGAATTAGTTGATGAAGTAGCTAACCACATTAAAAATTATGAAGTTTACTTAAAGAAATGCGGTATACTAAAGGAGGAGCAAAATGGAAGAATATGAATATGCAATAGTAGGACAAGGCGCTGCTGCATTCGCCGCTGCGTTGAAAGCAGATGAATTGGGCATTAAAACAGTTATGATAGGAAAAAATGAAACAGGTGGAGCTGTACTTGGTGGAACCTGTGTAAATGTGGGATGTGTTCCAAGTAAAAGGCTGATAACAGTAGGGAACTTTCTAGATAAAATAAACAAGAATAGATTTAAGGGTTTACAATATTCCACAAAGATAGAAAATTTCGCAAAGATAATGAAGGATAAAGAAGCTCTCGTTGGAAGTATGCGTTTCTCAAAGTACCAGAAGGTACTTGGAAAACTCAAAAACGTAAAATATATCAATGGCTTTGCAAGCTTTGTAGATAAAAATACTTTAACAGTAAATGGACAGAAGATAAAAGCAAAGAAGATACTGATAGCAACAGGTGCAAGGGCCAAGATACCTGAAATAAACGGGATAGAAAAAATAAAGTATCTGACAAATGAGGAAGCATTATCAATGAAAAAACTGCCAAAATCGATAGTTATTATCGGAGGAAGGGCACTGGGCCTTGAATTCGCAGAGCTGTTCTCACACTTCGGCGTAAAAGTTACTTTACTTCAGAGAAGCGATAGAATATTACCTAATTGGGAGCCGGAAGTGAGCTACTATCTTGAGCAATACCTTAGAGATGAAGGGATAAACGTAATAACTAACGTTAAAATAGACAATGTTTTAAGATCTAAAGGAACTGTTAAAATTTACTTTTCAGTAAAAGGAAAGAAACAAGAAGTAAAAGCCGAAGAGATGCTGCTTGCTACAGGTAGAACACCCAACGTAGAAAAATTAAACTTAACTGCAACGGGAATAAAACTGGATGAAAGCGGTTTTATAAAAATAGATGAGTACATGAAAACCTCTGTAAATGAGATATATGCTGCAGGCGATGTTACAGGAGAACCTATGCTAGAAGCATTGGCAGCTGCAGAAGGTAACAAAGCAACTGTAAATGCATTTAGCAGGGAAAAGCTATCGGTAGACTTAAATTCTGTACCGTCTGCGGTTTTTACGTTCCCAGAAGCAGCAAGGGTAGGATTAACAGACAAAGAAGCAAACAATAAAGAGATAAGATGTGCTTGTAAACCTGTAATGTTTAAGGACTTGGCAAAAGCAGGGATAATAAAGGATACTAGAGGGCTGATAAAGATGGTAATAAATGCCAATACGAAACAGATATTGGGAGTAGAGATAGTGGGGGAAAATGCAGCTGATTTAATACACGAAGCCGCGTTAGCAGTAAAATTCAAGCTTACAATAGATGATATAATAGATACAGTACATGTATTTCCAACATTAAGCGAGATACTGAAACTTGGAGCACTTTCATTTTACCATAATGTAGAAGATTTAAGTTGCTGCAGTGAATAGAAATTAGTTTACTACATCTTCTAGCAATTCAACATAAGGTTCATCGCTTGAAATCCTTATTTTTGAGTTTAATGGTATAAGCATCTGATCATCACCATGCCCAAAAGGCAAACCGTACAAGGAAGGTTTCTTCAATTCTAGCATATAATCTTCAATTATTTCTTCCATTGAAGGCAGAACTTCCTCTGATTTAGGTATATCGGTAAAATCACCAAACACGAAACCATTGAATTTGTCTAAAGCCTTTGCTAGTTTTAACCTGAAAAGATACCTATCGACATCACCTGATGTAGTAGCTATATCTTCGAAAAATGCAATTTTACCCTTTGTGTCTGGCATGAAATCTGTTCCTATCATTGAAGCAAAAAGAGATATGTTTGTTCCTTCGCTTATGCCTTCCATTTTACCCGGAACGATGTACTTGACTACACGGTTTATATTATTTGATATGTCTTTAGATTCGCCTTTTAATACTGAAAGAACGTTCTGAAAAGAGGGTTTACGCATCTCATCTGCATCCACACCCGGCATAGGCCCATGAAACGTTATTAACCCAGTTACTTTGTGAATTGCAAGGTGCAATGCAGTTATATCACTGTATCCTACAAATATTTTCGGATGCGATTTTATCACGTCATAGTCTACGTCTGATAGGATTCTCATCGAGCCATATCCCCCTCTAGCACAGAAAATAGCATCTACAGAATCATCCTTAAAGGCATTGTTAAGCTCTGCCGCACGGTCCTTATCAGGAGCTGCCAGATCTGCCCTCTGAACAAGTCTACGGAGGTTTTCTCCCAAAGACACCCTAAAACCAAATTTTTTAAGCAGATTTATACTAGTTGAAAGCTCTTTAAGGTCAGGGGGGCTTGCAGGAGCTATTATCTTAATATTTGAATTAACCTTGAGTTTTGGGGCTTTTATTACCATTATATTAATAAAAGATAGTAAGATTAAAGCTTTTTATAATAGATATTTTCTTAGAAGGTTTAAGATAATATGCAAATACTTATATTAGCTGCTGGTGAATCTTCGCGATTTTGGCCTTTTTCAGAGATTTGCCATAAGTCGTTGTTGAAAATTGGGAATAAAACATTGCTTGAACAAACTATAGATGGAGTTAAAGGCAATGAAATTATACTTGTAATAAACCCTAAAACCCAGTTAAGTGAAGACATTTTAAAAAATAAAAAAATAAGCATAATAAAACAGGAAGAACCAAAAGGGATGGCAGATGCAATAATAAAGGCAAAGAATGCAATAAAAGACGAATTTTTAGTTATAATGCCTTACTATGTAAATATAAAGGAATACCTGCCTAAAATAATAAACGTAAACGCGCCAGCTGTTGCAGTTAAAAAATATGAAGATGACGATGAAAAAACGCATGGTATAGCAAGAATAGACAAAAAAAAGGTAGTAGAGATTAAAGAAAAGGAAAAATTCCCTGGTGCAGAATATTCAATCATAGGTATATACAGATTAAAAAAAGACTTTGTAGCTAACTTAGAAAAAATCCAAAATACTCAATATAGTTTTGAGACATTACTTAATGAAGTGGCTAAAACGACTGGATTAAATTACTTTGAAATTGGAGAGCTGCCTTCATTAAAATATGTAAGTGATTTACTTTCAATTAAAAAATTTGTTTATGCTGAAATAAAAAAACAAAATAAAGTTAAACCGAAATTAAAAAAGGGCAATGCATTAATTGAAAAATCTGTTATACTCGGTAAGAACGTAAAGATTGGAAACAACGTTTCTATAAAGGGAGAAACGTATATTGGAGACAATTCCTTTATAGGAGATAACGCACTTATAAGAGACAGTATAATCGGAGAAAACACTAGTATTGGATTTGGAACTGAAATAGCAAGATCAATTATAATGGACAATACTCATATACACAGCGGGTTTTTAGGAGACAGCATAATCGGGCAGAACTGCAGACTTGGCGCTAATTTTATAACTGGTAATAGACGGATAGATAGAAAAACAATAAAAATTGAAATTAAAGATAGTTATGATACTGGTTTAACCTCTTTGGGCGGGATAATAGGTTATGGAGTAAAAACAGGTATAAACACCTCTGTAATGCCAGGTACACTTGTAGGTAATAACTCAATCATAGGATCTGATACTCAGATTAAAAAAAGGATAGAATCAAATAAATTGGTTTATAATAAAAAAGAAAACGTGGAGAAGGACATATGAAGATGATAACTATAATCGGGGGAAGTGGTGCAAGAAATACCTTGAAGGCGCTAAAGAAGATAAAAAACATAAAAATAAACAATATTGTGACTATGTTTGATTCTGGTGGCTCTACAGGGTATTTAAGGAAAAAATTCGGTATTTACGCTTTGGGAGATCTAAGGGATAGGATACTTGCAGTTTCTGAAAATGAAAGCCTTCGGGATTTAAGTGCTCAGAGGGTTGAGATGGAAGGTATAAATCACAATATTGGAAATCTGATATTGTATAGCTTAGTCAAAAAATATGATAAAGGCTATCTGGAAGTAGCCAAAGATATGTTCAAGACACCAAAGAACATAGATTTTATACCTATAGTTGATGACATAAAATGCTCTGCTAATCTGGTCATAAAAACTGATAAGGGCGACTTTATAGGAGAGGATAGCCTTGATATAAACTCCGACAAAGAACTTAAAATAAAAAATGTAACACTTAATAAAAAAGTAAATATAAGCAAATCTGCTGCAGATGCAATACTTAATTCAGACTTTCTTATATTCGGGCCAGGAGATGTTTATTCTTCAATACTCCCAAATACGCTAGTAAATGGCTTTGAAAAAATAATGCAAAAATCAAAGGCTAAAAAAATACTTATTGTAAACATCATGAATAAAAAGTCAGAAACCTACAACTTTAAAACTTCTGATTTCGTGAGACTTTTTGAAGAGAGAGGCATAAAGCTGGATTACGTAATTATAAACGAAAAAACTATGCCTATAAACGACATAAAAGGAAAATATGGAAGCTTTTCAGGATGGGTTAAAAATGACCTGTCAGATAAAAGAGTAATAAATGGAGATTTTATAAATGAGATTGTACCTTACGAACATGACCCAGATAAGATATTGCTGCCTTTAAAAAGAATAATAAAATGACTTAAATTCGCTTTATTTAAAGTTTATTAACTCCCAAATATTGTTATTTAAATGGCAATTAGTGTTTATGTATTCAAAGAAGAGAATTATTATAAACAAATATACCAGATTATAAAAGAAAATGACAATAAAAGCATAATAATAGTCACCACAAATAAACCTGCAGACATGATATTAAATGAGATAAACGAAGAAAAAATAAAAACACAGAATTTATTTTTTATAGACACTATATCCAAGTATATAGGAAAAAAGGAGTTACCTAAAAATGACAATGTAGTTTACATTGACGACCCTGCTAATTTAACAGAAATTGGGATAGTAACTAAATTAGGAATAGAAAAAATAACAGGAGAGAAGGTATTGATATTCGATTCTTTAACAACACTATCGCTATACAACTCTTCTAAAAACGTAGTCAGGTTCTATAATTTTTTCTTCCAACTTGCAAGAGTAAATGACATTGAAACAATAATAATTGCTTTAGAATCGGATATAGACAAAGAAGCCTTAAACAGCATACATGGATTAGTTGATCAGGTTAAAACGTATGATAGATGATCTTTTAGTTATTTTGTCAGTCTCTTTTATAGTACTTGCAATACAGATTTTCTCATCTTTTGTAGCATATGATATATACAAGTTTAATAGAAATAGAAAAGGTTGGATAGGGGTCATACTGGGAAATGCAGTTATAGCCTCGCAAGACTTTGTATTTATACTATATATAAAATACGCGAATATACAAAATTTGGGATTGCTGTCGGGGTTTATATTTATACTGTTTCCATTAGCAATATCAATATTCCTGCTTATAGGATTTATAAGCATGAGAAAAGGCTTCATACAATTTGATTTATTAAGTCAGGAGACATTGTCAAAAATTAATAAAGTAAACAAGAAATCAAAGAAAAAGAAAAAATAAAAATTTAGAACGAAAAATATTTAAAAAGGGCTAATCTATAATTCTTATGAAATTAGAAGAAATTTTTGAAGTAGTTAAAGAGCAAGGCCTAGAGCAGTGGGATATAGGTGGTCCAGGCGGGTCCCTTGATTTTTGGGGAGTCATGATTGATAATAAACAGATAGCAAAGGAGCTAAAAAGGATGTACAGAACTGACAAAAAAAGCTTAGACTTATTATATGAAAAAATCAATGCTCCCTTGATTGTATTAGAAAAATATGAAGGCAAGCCAAGATTAGTAAATCTGGCTTATGGTGACTGCGATTCAAAAAAGGTAAATATCAAAGATGTAGATCCTGAAGATCTTATGGCAGCAAAAGTTTATACTCTATCAAAAAAAAGAGCAGTAACGTTCAAGAAAACGAATGAATACGAGGCTTTTGCATATAAATCTTTCCAGGAGGATATAAATTTACCAAGGCATTGTTGTTGTATTATACATGAAAATGAGTGTCCGGTATCTTATTTGTATAAACGGTAGATAAATAATTTAAGTTAAACCTTGCTTGCTATTTCTTTTCCGACTTCGGAACATTTTGCTGTTCCGCCTAAATCATACGTTAATATCTTTCCTTCTTCAAGAACTTTATATACAGCATCTTCAATTGCTTTACCTGCTTCTTTATAATCCATCCAATCAAGCATCATCTTAACCGACATTATAGTTCCTATAGGATTAACTTTATCCATACCCGTATACTTTGGAACTGAGCCATGTATAGGTTCAAACATTGCATATTTGTCCCCAATATTTGCAGATGCGCCAGTTCCTATCCCGCCAACGACCATAGCTGCTTCATCTGAGATTATATCCCCAAATAAATTTTCTGTAACAATAACATCATAAAATTCTGGTTGCTTTATAAACCACTGTGTTATCGCATCTACGTGTGCATCATCTGCTTTTACATCAGGATGTTTCTTTGCCTCTTCATAGAATATGTCTTTGAACATCCCATCTGAAACCTTAAGCACATTGCCTTTATGCACTAAAGTAACGTGCTTTTTCCTGCTTTCTGCTAATTTAAACGCATATTTAACTATCCTTTCGCATGCTTTTCTTGTTATAACCCTTATACCTATAGTAGTTTCCTGGTTTACTCTAAAGTCTAAGCCAGAATACATACCTTCTGTATTTTCCCTTACGATGACCATATCAACATTAGGCTTGATACTTGGAACATTTGGTAAAGTTTTATTTGGTCTAACGTCTGCATATAAATCAAAATATTTTCTTATACCAACATTTGCACTCGGTAATGAATTTGCGCCTTCTGGTGTAGTTGTAGGGCCTTTAAGTACACAATCTGTTTCTTTAAGTGTGTCGAGAGTTTCCTTAGGTAAATTAGTTCCATATTTCTCAACTGTGTTTAAACCTGCCACAGCTGGAACATATTCTATGTCTAGATTAAATTTCTTCTTTACAGCATCTAACACTAAAAGAGATGCATTTATTACATCGGGGCCTACACCATCTCCTTTTATAACTGCTACTCTCCATTTTTTATTTTCCATCTTTTAACATCCTCCTTAGTACATAGTTTAGCACTCCTTTGTCTCTGTAATAATCCAATTCTATATCAGAGTCGATTCTAGCTACTAATTCTGCTTCTTTTTTGCTCCCATCCTGCATATAATAAACCATTTTTAATTTATCTCTTGGCTTAAAACTAGAGGGTATTTCTATGCTTACCGGTTTTGAAAAGTCTATCTTAAGAGAAAACGCATCCTCCCCATCTTTAAACTGTAATGGAAGAACGCCCATTCCAACCAAATTGCTACGGTGTATCCTTTCAAAGCTTTTTGCTACAACTGCTTTTACTCCTAAAAGCATTGGCCCCTTCGCTGCCCAATCCCTTGAACTACCACTACCATATTCTATGCCTGCAAATACTACTAAAGGAGTTTTACTTTCCTTGTATTTCATCGCAGCATCGTAAATAAACATCTTTTCCTTTGAAGGCATGTAAATGGTATACCCTCCTTCAGTTCCTTCAACAAGAAGGTTTTTGATTCTTGTGTTTGCAAAAGTGCCTCTCATCATAACCTCATGATTTCCACGCCTAGAACCATATGTATTGAAGTCTTCGAGCTTTACACCTTTTTTAAGCAGATACTCTCCTGCAGGGCTATTCTTAGGTATGCTTCCTGCCGGAGATATATGGTCCGTTGAAATCGAATCACCAAAAACCGCCAAAACGGAAGCATCTTCTATTGATTTAATCTCATTTTCTTTTTGAGGATTGACATCATCAAAAAATGGCGGCAAACGAATGTAGGTACTTTCTTCTTCCCAGTTATATAATAAACCATTTGTAGATGGAAGCTCATTCCAGTAGGGATTTACATCCTTAAGATTATCTTTATATTTTTCTTTGAATTCTTGAGGAGAAAGAACCGAACGTACAATTTCTTTAACTTCGTCATTAGAAGGCCATATGTCTTTTAGGTAAACTTCCTTTCCATCATTGCCTTTACCCAAAGGCTCCTTGCTCAAATCCTTTAATATAGAACCTGCTATTCCAAAAGCTACAACTAATGGAGGTGACATTAAATAATTTCCTTTAACTTCATTATGTATCCTTGCTTCATAATTTCTATTACCTGAAAGTACACTAGCCGTCATTATCCCATTTTCTTTTATTGCATTTGAAACTTCTTGTACTAAAGGACCGCTATTCCCTATACAAGTAGTACATCCATAACCCACCAAAGAATATCCTAATTGATCAAGATACTTGTCTAAACCTGCTTTTTCTAAATATTCAGTAACAACCCTTGAACCTGGAGCTAGACTCGTTTTAACTTTATGGTTTACCTTTAAACCTTTTTGCAATGCATTTCTTGCAAGCAAACCTGCGGATACCATAGCAACTGGATTACTTGTGTTAGTACAGCTAGTTATTGCGGATATTACTATGTCTCCATCTGAAAACTCCTCTTCTCCCCCATCACTGAATTTTATCTTTACTTTTTTAATTTCTTTCTTATCCTTATCAAAATCTATTTTTTCTGGCTCAATAATATTACTTTCAGTTCCTAATCTTATTTCTTCTTTGCCCAATTTCTGGGGAGTTCCATCTTTTATGAATGCCTCTGTAAAAGTAGAAGGAACTTCTGAAAGGGACACTGCCTGTTTTGGATTGCTTGGCCCAGAAACAGATGTTTTAACTGTATTAAGATCCAATTCTAGAACATCGGAAAACTTGATATTTGAATAATCGAGCTTGAACATTTTTTGATTTTCATAATATTTTTTTATAAGCTCTATTTGATTATCTGATCTGCCGGTAGCCTTGAGATAATTAAGAGTTTCTTCATCAACTGGGAAGAAGGATATAGTTGCACCGTATTCTGGGCACATATTGGAGATTGTTGCTCTGTCTGGTAAAGAAAGCGAATTTAAACCTTCTCCACAAAATTCTATAAACCAACCAACTACTCCTTTTTCCCTGAATTTACGTGTAAGAGTAAGTGCCAAATCCATTGCTGTAACTCCTTCGATCAACTTGCCAGTTAAATGAACTCCTAAAACCTTTGGTGTTGTAAAGGAAACAGGTTGATTAAGTAAAGCTGCTTCTGCTTCTATTCCCCCTACTCCGAAGCCTACTATACCTAATCCATCAATCATTGTTGTATGTGAATCCGTTCCAACTAATGTATCTGGATATGCAATATTTGATTTGTTATCTAGATGCACAACCTCACCAAGATATTCTAAATTAACTTGATGACATATGCCTGCAGATGGAGGAAATACATTAAAGGATTTGAAGGCCTGGCTAGCCCATTTCAAAAGTTTATACCTCTCCTTATTTCTCTCTACTTCCTTCTCCTGGTTTATCTTAAATGAGTCTTCTGTACCAAAAGAATCTATTTGTACAGAGTGATCAATTATAAGATCTACTTTCATTAGTGGCTCTACTAAAGCAGGATCCTTCCCTTTTTTTGATACATAATCTCTGATAGCCGCTATATCGACTACAGCAGGAACCCCTGTGAAATCCTGCATCAATACCCTAGAAACCTTAAAAGGAACATCATTATCATTTGGATTTGAAGGATCCCAACTTGCAATGTTTTCTACATCTTTTTCTTTGACACTTTTACCGTCTAAATTCCTAAGAAGAGACTCTAAGACAACTCTAATAGAAAAAGGTAATTTAGAAATGTTGTAACCTAATTCTTCTAATTTTGGTAAGGAATAATATTTTATTGTTTTGCCGTTTAAATCAAATTCAGTTATTGTATTCTGCCACTTTGTTTCCACTTTAATAAGAAGTAATTGTTAAATTTAAAGTTATATACTTAGATAAATTAAAAGAATAAACTCTAAACTAATTGTAGTTACTTGTTATAATTGCATTATGTTCTGAAAAAGCTGATGAAGTTCCAAATAAGTTATTAAGAGTCCCATCTAAAGGCCACCAGCCCACTAAACTATTGTTTTTTATAACTGGACTAGAAAGCAGACCTGCGTTATATGCAGCTTGAAGTTGATTAGGAGACAATGATGAATTGTAGACTTGAATATTGGAGATATAACCATAAAATGGCCAGCCTCCAAAACACTGGAAATTTGATCCAACCATAAAGTCACCTGATGTGTAATAACCAGCAGTATTAGAAGTAGAACCTGCTTTACCATTTATATTTATGTAATAATTTGGCTTATTTACTGAAACTGCTATAAAATCCCATTGGTCTGGTAAAATATTGCCTGTTGAGTATATTTGAGTATCTGCTGCAGAACAGCGATGCATAAAGATATTACTAGGACCATTACTTGCTATTGTTTGACTTGGGTTAAAACTTGCTATGGCCAATTGGCCAGAGGTCCAGCCAGCAGTGTCGTTTGGGGGATTTACTGTTACATAATCCTTTGTCAGAGGATATATCCATATAATAACTGTAAAAGAATTATTTGTACCAACTACAGAATCAACGCTCGCATTAATATAACTTTCTGGGTAATATGTCCATGAATCTGCGGCCGACACATATGACCACGAGAAATATTTAAACCCATTAAAACTTGCTACATATGGAGGCAAAACTGTAGATGTACTGGTGCCAGTTATTGATCCTAAGGACTGATAAGGTCCTGGAAGAGGCTGACCTGGTTCAGTGTAATTTACTGTTACTGTTATAGCGTAATGCGTACCTGCTGATGGACATATGTTTGGTACGGAAAAGATGTAAGATGAACGGATCTTATCAGAGGATTTGGATCTACTGTTGAATTTGGCTTGAAATTTGATATTTTGGTTATTGCTGGGTCTTTTGCTGTTATGCCTGTTATGTTTATTAGATTGCCGGTTGAGTCTCCTACGCTTATCCTTAATACTCCATTGGCTGTGCATTGTGCTGTTACGCTTCCTAAACCTGAGAATCCTGTTACTGTTGCTGATATACTTGAGGATGGATTGAAGATACCCATGCTGTATAATATTACTGCAACTATTACTATGATTAGGATTGCCCAGCCATATGTCATCATGTACTCTAAGGCTGACTGAGAACGCTTTGTTTTGTGTGAGTTTAAAAGAAAAGGCTCTTTTTCTTTCTTTTCTCTATTGCTTAAGGCTTTAAATGGCATATTATTGGATGGAAAGTAAAGGATATAAATATTTCTTTTATTTACGGGATTATCTCTTATTAATTGTAATTTAGATGATTTAGCCTTTCTTTGTGTCTTTGCTTGTATTTTCTACTTTTTCGTTCTTTATTTCTGTTTTTGTAGGATTACTTGTATTTTTATTATTTGGTTCTTTTGATTGAACTGCGGCTTTATTTTCATTTGTCTTATTATCATTTGTAGGATTGCTTTTAGCAGCAGTAGTACTTACATTTTTATTTTGAGGCTGGCCGGCTTTTTGGAATTTTATTATGTCATATTCATCTTCATAAGGCTTCACAAGTTTTTCGTATGCATCTCTTAATTGAAAAGGAGTATAGACTAATTCCTCCCTTTTGTCAGTAGAGATGTCATACTTGTGAGTGTGATGCAGTACTTTCGGAGGGCATATTTCACTACATAATCCGCAGAATATGCACTTATTGAAGTCTATAGCAGGAGCTTCACTCCTTGCATTTGTATGAAAACCTGCTTCTTTGAAATCTATTTTTTGCATCCTTATAGCATCGGAAGGGCAGATTTTAAAGCAAAGTTCACAGCCTATGCAGTCCTCTAAATCTAGACTTAGCATGCCTCTACTTCTTTTTTGTATAGGTAAAGGTTTATCAGGATAAGGATAAGTGGCCCTTTTTGAAACGGCTTCCTTTATCCCATATCCAAACACGCTGAATGTTTCTTTTATTCCCATTATAACACCACTAAAAGCTCAACTAATATTAAGTTAATTACTGCCAATGGCAAAAGCCAATTCCATCCAAATTTTATAAGCTGGTCTATTCTTGGCCTTCCTAACACCCATCTTGGTGTCAATATAATCATTAAAACGATTGCCGTTTTTATTATAAACCAAAATATTCCTGAAATGAATGGCCCATTCCATCCTCCTAAGAAAAGATAAGTAACTAGCATTGCAATTACTGTTACCCTTACATAATCCCCGATTAAAAAGAAGCCGTATCTTATCCCGCTGTACTCTACTTTCCATCCTGCCTGCAATTCCTGCGAAGCTTCTGGCACATCAAAAGGTTCTCTTTCTATTATAGCCAGACCCGCAATTATGAATACCACCATAGTAACAGGTAGATAAGCAACATACCAGATTGATGATTGACTGCTTACAATTGAAGTAATGCTATAGCTCCCGGAAAGCAATGCTACGCTAGATAAAACTATTATTAAAGCAAGTTCATAGCTTATTATCTGAGCTGCCCCTCTAAAACCACCAATAAGTGCATACTTGTTGTTTTCACCCCATCCTGCAACCAAAAGAAGCAGCGGTGAAATCGCCAGCAATGTGTAGATAAACAACAGTGAATAAGGTATTGATATAAATTCAAGGCCTGGGCCTCCTAACGGTATTATCAAAAGCATGGCAAATGATGCTGTTGCTAAAGCTATTGGGGTAAAATTAAAAGAAAATAAGTCGATGTTTGTTGCTATGAAGCGTTTTCCGAACATCTTTGTCAAATCTGCAAAATTCTGTAAAAGACCAAACGGCCCAACATAAACCGGACCATACCTTGACTCTATTCTTGCAGCGTATTTCCTATCAACCCACCCTATAAAAACAGGTATCAAACCTGTAACTATGACTGCTAGTATAGCAATTATTATAAAGCTGACTATGTATGATAATGGAGAAAAGATAAAAGCAGACACTATCGAATAAACATAATTAAATATCATCTGTCAACCTCTCCCATTACTGGGTCTACGCTGGCTACTATAACAAATGCATCTGCTACTTTTATGTTTACAAGCAGCTCTTCCAATGCATGTATAGCAAAGAATGTTGGACTTCTCAGCTTTAGTCTGTAGGGTTTATCACTCCCGTCTGTAACAAGAAAGATACCCATCTCGCCTCTTGGGCTTTCCTGCTTTATGAAAGTATCTTTTTTAGGTATTCTTATTATCCAGGGGACTGCCGTTTTGTATGGCCCTGCTGGTAAATCTTTAATACACTGCCTTATGATTTTTATTGATTCTAGTATTTCCAAAGTTCTTACTAAGAACCTAGAGTAAGTGTCTCCATCGCTTTCTACAGGTATTTCAAAATCAACTTTATCATATGCTAGGTATGGAGAAACTTTTCTTAAGTCCCTGTTTATTCCTGAAGCCCTTGCAATCGGCCCGGTTATACCATATTTTTTAATCATATCCTTTGTGATTATCCCGACACCTTTTGTTCTTGAAAGGAATATTTGGTTTTTAGTAAACATTGCATGGTACTCATGATTAACTTTATTCTCTATTATGGATAGTGCTTTGAGTATATCATCTTCTATTCCTTGCGGGAAATCGTAAAACATGCCTCCATTGCAGATGTACATCGGTGCAAGCCTTCCTCCGCTTATCTTTTCAACCAATGTCATCAAAAGCTCCCTCTCCCTTAATGCCCATATAAAACCGGTCATATTACCGAGATCTTCACCGAAGCTGCCTATAAAGACCAAGTGGCTCATTATCCTCTGCATTTCTGCCATTATTGTCCTTATATAAACCGCTCTGGGAGGTATTTCTATATTCGCTGCTTTTTCTACCGCAGAAGCATATAATATCTCCATATTTAGCGCAGAAACATAGTCCAATTTATCCATTATAGGATAATAATTTGCGAAGTATCTTAATTCAGCAATTTTCTCGCTGGCCCTATGCAGAAAACCTATCTCTGTCTGTGCCTTTATTATAGTGTCTCCTTTGACATCCAGTATAAGCTTTAAAACTCCGTGCATGGCTGGATGCACTGGCCCTATATTAAGTCTTATGCTGTTTTCCATATCAGAATTTTAAATCCAGGCCAGTCCAATTTCTAACTTCATCATCTACTTTAAAGTCTTTTCTTAGAGGATGGCCCGGCCAATCCTCTGGCAAAAGTATTCTCCTTAGATCTGGATGACCATTGAATTTTATCCCAAACAAATCATACGCTTCCCTCTCTTCCCAATTTGCAGAATTGAATATGCCTGCTATAGAATCTACAGCAAAGTCCTTCTCTGTTATGTTTACTTTTATTATAAACAGGTCGGAATTACTATAATTTGAAAAGATATAATTTAATTCAAAATCTGGCGAGTAGTCTACTACGGATATACAGTACAATAAGTCAAAGGCTTCTTTTAGCTGCCACGCTAATTTAGTTAGAAGCTTCTTGTTTTTTATTCTTACAATGGATAAACCCTTTTCATCGGCTAATACCTCCAGCTCTCCTTTTACTGCTTTCTTGAGTTTATCAACTTCTACCATTTTCTTGCGCCTTTGATCTGTTTTCTTTTATAAGTTTTTGAAGAACCCTTACTGCATCTAAAAACTCTTCGGGCCTTGGAGGGCAGCCTGGGATAAATGCATCTACAGGCATTATACGATCTATACCCTCTATAGTATTGTAGCTGTCATGGTATAAACCGCCACTTACATTGCACGCTCCTACTGCTATTACATACTTTGGATCCGGCATCTGCTCATAAACATTCAAAAGCCTCCTTGCCATTTTTTTGGTGATAGTTCCGCTTACAAGTATTAGATCTGACTGCCTAGGAGAGTCGCCATTAAACAGCACGCCCAAACGATCCGCGTCTACCTTGGTTGCTCCAAATGTCATCATCTCTATAGCACAGCATGAAGTTCCAAAAGTCAACGGCCAAAGAGAATTGCTTCTGCCCCAATTTAATACAGTATTTATGAATTTTTCCGCCTTCATAAAAACAACTTCGTATAACCCTGGATATGAAAATTCGTTTGATTCTTCCATTAGTCTTCCTCCGATAATTTACTGCCTAATTTCAATAAATACCTAACAAGTATAACCATGTAAAAAAGCGCTATAAGGACCGGGACTGATATTGAGATAGCGAGAGACTTTGCACTCTCGGCCCATAAAAAAACAAGCACGGATATAGCTTCCAAAACTACAAAAATAAGCGCATAGAAGAAATACTGGAAACCTACATTTCTCATTCCAGCAATTGACCTTTCCCCACTTTCTATTGGTGCACTGCCCTTACCGACTGGCTTTGTTCTTGGACTAATAAAATCTGAAAGCTTTATGAAAAAAGTCCAAACTATAACTGCTACTATAATCAACAAACCGAACAATGCAAAACCGATTGCCATACTTAAATAAGTACCTCAGAATTAAAAAGACTTTCTACGAATAAAGCCGAATAAATTGCTTGTAAAAGGGTATTAAGCATATATATTTGATATATGATTTAAATTTTAATGAGAGCTGGGATATTGATCTTAGGAATTTTTATTTTGTTTTTAGTCATAGGGAGTTCGCACGCTTCTTCTGTGTCTGCTTCCTTTAATACTCTAAATAAAAGTATATCAATAAACCAATATGAATACTTCAATTTATCAGGGGATTTTCCTGTTGGAACAAATTATACAATATTCTTGAATAATACTCCTATAGTATATGGCAGTCTTCCACCAAACTATAACGGATATAAAGAAGTATATTATAATGTGACTAACATGCCATTTGGAATGTATTATCCATCAATTTATTTCTCCGCATTTAACCTTCACTTAAATTCCAGCGTAAATATCAACATAAAACCAACACCTGATTTCACTTTTTTAGGAGATTACAAAAATACTGAAATAATAAAAAATTATTCGCTGCTCAGAATAATTATAAGAAATAATGGTAATACCCCAATGCACATTAACTGGACCTTGCCAATCTTTAAAAATACTTCAATATCACTTACTTTCAACCAGACCTTTAACTTAAACCCCGGTTCAAACACAACTATACCTATAAATTTATCACTGCAAAAAGGGTATCAATCTAATATCACTATCCCATTCACCGGAACCTACAAAAACTACTCCTTCACAAAGGAATACCAAACTATTTTGATAAGGCCAGTTATAAACATGTCATTCTATGATGTGAATGTTACGCAAATAAATGCAACCCGAGAACTATGGACATCATACATAAAAAATTACAACAATGTTCCATTAAATATAAGCTTACAATTTTCACTTGAAGTGAACGGCAGCACTTTTCAGTATACTGTGCCATACGAATTAGCAGTAAACGCAACAGAGATAAAAGTTGAGCTACCGAAAAGCACTGTTGAAAGCGTTAAAATCTCCTATCAAAATCAAAACCTATCGGAAGTAAATCAAAACGTTTTCGTGTCTCCAAGCAAGTCTTCAAGTACCAGTATTTTATCAATAATAAATACATTAGGCTATGTTATACTCACGGCCGTGTCCATTTTTATATTGATCCTAATACATTTGAGGCTTAACAAAAAAAGCAAGAAAAAATAAGATGGAATTTATAAATAAGAAGAACTGGAGATTTTTCGCATATATAATTGCGGATATAGCTGCGCTGTTTTTAGTAAATTTCTATTATTTGACATTATCTGCCGTAGTCTTGTATGCTTTATTGATACTCCTTGTATCACTTTTGATACTATTGACAAAAAACTTTGTAGGAAGCTTTTTCTATATAAAGGTAAGCGGAGAATTTTGGATAACAGGATTTGTATTTTCAGTTATAGCAACTTTAGTAGCATCCAGTTTTGGAGTGCCAATACCAATTCCTGTCATAAGCTATAACAAATACAGCAGAATGCATACTTTGAAGGGGATGAAGAGAGGGGAAGTAAAAATACACGAAAAATGGGAAGTAACTTTCCTATCTTCTGCTTTGCTTTTGTTTGCAGCATTTATATTTATAAGCCTATGGAATAAATTAAACCAAAATGGATTTCTGATATCAGGGGTAGCACTTGCAATGTTTGTTGTAGTGGATTTCCTTCCTGAAAAAAGATTTAATGGCGCAAATTTGATATATCACAATTCCATTATATATTTTATAACTCTTTTATTTTTATTAATAATAGGTATTCTAAGCGTAGTAAACTACATTTCATTTTTGATTTCCTTTATAGCCTTTATATTCTTCATATTTATAACATACATTACTAAGCTTTGGTAAGTTGTGCAAAAATAAATTTTTAGTAATTTCTAGGATATTTTATAACGGCGTTATATTTATAAAGAATTAAGACCTATCAAGTTTATGTCAGAACTATTCTGTTCAAAAGTAATATCTGAGATAATTCCATCCTTTAGGGCAATAATAGCAAACAAGCTGCTTGAAAAAGGGATGACGCAAAAGGAGGTATCTAAGCTTTTAGGCATAACCCAGCCCGCAATCTCGCAGTACAAAAGCGGTTTAAGAGGGTTAGTAACGGATAACATGCTGAAAAATAAAAAGTTTATGGAATACTTAAATAATGTAACTGAAAGCGTTTACAATAATAGCTTAGATATAAATTTAAAAACATGCGAGATATGCAAAGCAACAAGAAAGTTTGAAGTAATAAAAGAAAGCGACATAAAAAAGTTTCTTTGCCTTCTACAAATTGCAGGCTCAAATTAGTATGGAACAAATTGATATAAAAGGATTAGAAGTATCTGTAAATGGCAAAAAAGTATTGAATGGCGTAGATATTTCTGTTCAAAGGGGCAAGATACATGTTTTAATGGGGCCAAATGGAAGCGGAAAAAGCACCCTCGCAAATGTTATAATGGGTAATCCTAAATATATTGTAAATGCGGGATCAATAAAATTCGATAACGAGGACATACTAAAATTGAAGGTAAATGAACGCGCTAAGAAGGGGATATTCTTAGCTTTCCAAGAACCGGTAGAGATATCTGGGGTTAATACGATGAATTTCCTAGTCACAGCGCATACAAACCTAAAGGGGAAAAACCCCGAATTAAGAAAAGAGATAATTAAGAAGATGGGTGAGTTAAACCTTTCCGAGCTATTCTTAAAAAGATCCCTTAATGAGGGATTTTCTGGGGGAGAAAAGAAAAGATTTGAATTATTACAGGTTATGCTGCTAAATCCAAAAATAGCCATACTGGATGAAATCGACTCTGGAATGGATGTAGATAGTGTAAGACTTCTTGGAGAAATAACAAAAAAACTGTCCAAAGATACTGGCTTTTTAATGATAACTCATAATGAAAACATCTTGGATTATATAAAACCAGATATTGTGAGCATTATGAAAGATGGGAAAATAATAAGAAGCGGAGATTACCAGCTCATAGAGCAGATAAAGAAGGAAGGGTACAAACAGCTAATTTAACATGGAAAAAATAGAATTTGATTACAGTAAATATGACTTCAAAAACTCTACTGCTAAGTATAAGATACTGTTTAATGAAGGCTTATCAGAAGACATTGTAAGGAAGATATCAAAACTTAAGGATGAGCCCGAGTGGATGACTGATTTTAGAACAAATGCATACAAGTTCTTTGTAAAAAGGCCAGTGCCGGAATGGGGTGCTGATCTTTCCAAAATAAACTTCGAGAATATAACTTACTTTGCAAGGGCTACAGACAAAAAAACAAATAACTGGGCAGACTTACCTGATGATATAAGAGACACGTATGATAAACTTGGGATACCTGAAGCCGAAAAGAAATCGCTTTCCGGCGTAGAGGTAATGTACGAAAGCGAGGTAGTTTACAATAGCATAAAAAAAGAGCTGGAAGAGCTAGGTGTAATATTCTGTGATACTGACACTGCAATCAAACAGTATCCTGAACTGGTTAAAAAATACTTTGGAAAGGTTATTTCGCCAAATGACAACAAATTTGCAGCATTAAACTCTGCAGTATGGTCTGGAGGGAGTTTTATATACGTTCCAAAAGGAGTAAAAGTACCAATGCCACTGCAGGCTTACTTCAGGATAAACGCTGCAAATATGGGCCAGTTTGAAAGAACATTAATAATAGCGGATGAAGGCTCCGATGTAACTTACATAGAAGGATGCCTGCCAGCTGAAGAATTAGTAAGCAACGGAGAAACATTTTCTACAATAGAAAGCATATCTAAAGGAAATGGCGTAATTTCACATAAAGGTAAAAAAAGAAAGGTTGAACAGACCTTTCAACATAAACATGTCGGAGATATGTTTACAATAATACCTCAATCTAAAGGAAATTCCTTTAGGATAACTGGTGAACACCCTGTTTTATGTATAAGAAGAGAGAGCGTGATGACAAAGAGAAAAAAACGATATAATTGGGAAAGGGAAGTTTCTACGAAGAATTTAATGAAAGCAGAACCAAAATTTATTCCTGTAAAAGAAATAAAGAAAGGAGATTTTTTGGTTTACACCGCGCCAATATTTACAAAGAACTCAAATGAATTGAATGATGACAAATTAAGATTACTTGGATTATACCTAGCAGAAGGTTCGGTATCATTTAACAAAGCGATAAAAAGAGATGTGCTTCAATTTAGTTTTGGTAAGACAGAAAAGGAAAGAGAACTAGCCTCTGAAGTATTAAAGATAATCAAAAAGAACGGTGAAAAGGGGTCAATAACCAAAACAAGAGGAGGGTATTATACAGTGGCATCATATTCAAAGACATTCATAAACCTGTGTCTTAAACACTGTGGCCATGGTGCTTCGACAAAGATACTTTCTAAGGAAATAATGGAATTACCTGCTAAAAAACAAATGATTTTATTAAGATATTACTGGAAAGGAGACGGAAATATTTACATTAGAAAGAAATCTAATTCAAAAATGTTGAGAGCAGCAACAGTAAGCAGGATATTAGTTTATCAGCTACAAGAGATACTAGCAAGAAACGGCATCTTCTCCAACATAAGTATTCGTAAAGCCTCAAAGGACATTATAAACGGGAGAAAAATAAAAAGAAAAGAACAATATATATTAGAATTTACCGAAGACAAGCATCTTGGAGAAGTAAGACGCAAGGATAATTATTTCTTTGTTCCAATAAAAAAGATAATAAAAAATAGTTTTTATGGGATGGTATACAACTTTGCCGTGGAAAAAGACAATTCCTATTTAGTAAAGGGATTTGCCGTGCATAATTGTACTGCGCCCGTTTATTCAAAGGATTCCTTACATGCTGCTGTAGTAGAGGTTATAGCTCATAAGAATGCACATGTAAAATATATAACTGTTCAAAATTGGTCCAGTGATGTTTATAATCTAGTAACTAAAAGAGCATTTGCCTATGAGAACTCTTTCGTAGAATGGATAGATGCAAACATGGGTTCAAAAGTCACTGAAAAATATCCTTCGGTTTATTTAATGGAGCCTGGTGCTAAATCAAACGTGCTGTCAGTTGCACTTGCAAATAAAGGACAACATCAGGACACAGGAACAAAAGCAGTTCATTTAGCTCCAAATACCAGCTCTGTTATACAATCTAAATCAATCTGCCTAAATGGCGGAAGAACTACTTATCGTGGACTAGTAAAGGTAAAAAAAGGAGCAACAGACGTAAAATCAAGCACGAGATGTGATGCATTGATATTCGATGACTTTTCAAGGACTGACACTTATCCTTATATGGAAATAGACGAAGAAGAAAGCACAATATCACACGAAGCATCTGTAGGTAAAATAGGTGATGAACAGCTATTCTACCTTGAATCCAGAGGATTATCAGAACTTGAAGCCATAAACATGATAGTACTAGGCTTCATAGCTGAATTTGTAGAGGAACTGCCTATAGAATTCGCAGTTGAATTTAACAGATTAATAAAAATAAACATGGAAGGAGCAGTTGGCTAATCCTTTATGAAAATTGAAAGCGAACCTAATTGGCTTTTGAAGTACAGAGAAGAGGAAGAAAAAGCTGCTAATGAATTAAAATTAGAAGATAGAAATATATTTTTAAAATACATAGAAAAAGAAAACGAATTCTATTTTAGCGATTTGAAAGAAAAAAATGAAGAAATAAATGAATTATTTGGATATGATGAAGAGACTTTTAAAGATAAATTTAATATTAAAAACATAAAAGAAGTAGAAGAAAAACCAGAAGAATTAGATAAATTTAAAGATAAAGATAGAATAGAAGCTTTGATAAATTCTCACTTTAATGCTGGAGCTATAATAACATTCAAAGACAATATAAACCTGAGCGAGCCATTCAAAATAAAGCAATTTGCAAAATCAGGTAGGGAAATAACAAAAATTATTCTTATTGTAGGAAGAAATAGCAAGCTTTACATACAGGATGAAATTGATTCGGATAAAGATGCATATTCCGGCCAAAATATATATTTAGTCATAGGAGAAGACTCGGAAGTAAATTTCATGCTTTTAGACAAATCGAAGGGAAGAAGTGTTACAAATGTGAATTTATTAACAAAAGGAAAGATTAACTTTGTCTCTTTATTTACAAATAACCAAATAAACAGGAATAGGCTTTGGATAAAGATGCTTGAGCATTCCGAAGTGAATATTCAGCAAGGTATAATCGGAAACGGCCAAAGCTATTTCGATATTGAAAGCGAGATAATCCATTTTGAAAAAAACACTAGCAGCAACCTTAGTTATAAAGCCCTGCTAGACAACAGTGCAAAGGCAGTGTACAAAGGAGTAATAAGACAAGAAAAACGCGCTGTAAATTCATATGCGTACTTATCAGAACACTCACTTATACTGAACAAAGATGCAAAGAGCATTTCTGTACCGAGCCTAGAGATAGAAACTAATGAATTAAAGGCATACCACTCTGCATCTTCCCAACCGTTAGATAAAGAGATGCTATTCTACGCAATGTCCAGAGGCCTTGATAAAGAACTTGCAGTCAAGATGATAGCTAGTGGATTTATAGAATCTGTGTTTAAAAAAACAGAGAAAAAAGAGTTTATAGATTCTTTAAATAACCTAATAGAGAATAAAATGGACTATCTAAAAAGTTAAGTATTTTTACTATAAGCCACTAAAAATTGAATGGCAATAATATTTGATTTAGACGGTACTTTAATTGACAGTCTAAAAACTCACTCAGAATTAATAAAAAAAGCGACTGACAAGATTACCGGAAAAGACACTCTTTCCATGAACTTTATTGAAAACAATATACGATTTCCTTCTAAAAAGATGCTTGGATTAGCATCTAAAAAGTATAAACTAAAGCTAACTGGCAAAGAAATGGGAGAGATAATAAAACTAAAGGATGAAATGTTTACAGAGAGATATATAAAAAGAATAAAATTTTATCCTGACGCATTAAAACTCCTTAAATTTATAAAAAATAAGAAAATTAGCTTTTGCATAGCAACTTCTATGAATGACGAAGAACTTTCAAAGATAGATCCGTATATTAAAATAAAATCACTAGCAAAGGTAGTTAACTCACCTGCATTAAAATATGAAAAACCAAATCCCTACATAATAAATAAAGCGATAAAAATACTTAAAACAAGTAAGAAAAACGCATTTTATGTAGGGGATGCAGAAACAGATTATAAAGCTAGCTTGAATGCTAGAGTAAAATTTATCGGAGTAAACAATCCAAAATTAAAAAGCTTGGGATATATGTACTTTAAGGATATAGAATCATTGCTTTTATTTATTAAGAAAAACTACTTTGATTTCTTGTGATTCTTAGCATTCACTCTTATGTAATAAGACAGAGGATTCTTTATTAGTTTGCAAGTTTGATCCGGAAAACATACATTAAAAAACTTATAATAGCCTTTGGAATCACAATTAGGAGGAGGATAGGATTTACTGGAAAAGGCATATTCAACCTGTTGCAAAATAAGATTTTGTTTCAGAGGAGGCTTATTTTTGTTATTCCATTCTAAAAGGAAACTTGTTATTTCTTCCTTTGTTCTTCCTATGCTTCTTAAGAAATTTACAAGTATGAATATACTTCTTTTCCTTCCGTCTGATAAACCGTTTAGTATTAGTTTTATGCAAGGAGGAAGCTTGTCCATATTTAGAGGAAGAGAAACTGGAACAAAAGATTTTGTCTCTGCTACTTCGGTAGTCTTTTTGTCCTCTGACTCAAAAGCGTCATATGCTCTTATAAAAAGCGAAGATGCTTCGTTCTTAGTTGGAGAAAGATCGAAGAAATCTAAACTAGTATCAACATTATCTGGGTTTGCTTGCTCAAGACTAAATTCATCTACTTTATTTTTATTTATTGGAACTGAAGCAAACCACTTTTTTTCATTAAGAGAATATTGCATCCTAAACATGTGTCTCTCGGAGATAAGAACTGTGTCTATGTCGATTATAGAATAAGGATCAAATTTACCGTCAGAATAAAATTTATCTTTTTCTAAATTTAATTCCTTGGATACCCTATCTATGCCATAGTTCTTTACTTCACTTTCTAATTTATTTCTAAGCTCATTTTTAAGAAATATCGATATAACCATTGGAGCATCTGGAAATAATCTTTTTGTGCTAACACCGTTTATAGATTCTGGAAATGTTTCATATGGAACTAAAATATGAAAACCGCTCCCACCACTAAATTTTACCGATGTGCTTCTAACCCCTTCACTAGTTATTTTATCAACTATCATTTTAGTAAATATCTTTGAAATATCTAGAATTTTACAATCTACATCTATAATAAGATCCCAACCCTTTCGCATGTCATTTAATTGATCTTTAGGAAGCTCTTTATCAAGTAAAAGAGGATTAATCCACCGTTCTTCACTAACATGAAAACTTGTAGCTCCTGTTTTTATTAATGTCTCTATATCACTAGGGTATTGAAAAAGCATTGGTCTCTTACCAAATTTATCATAATACCTGGCAGCACATTCTCTGTCTTTAACATTTAATAACTTATTTATTATGTTATCATTCATGTAATATTTCAGTATGTCTGAGGGTTTCATATTAGTAATTACACTAAGGGTATTATTATAATTATGGTCTAGTATTATTCTAACACAAATTAAATAAAAATATTAAGATAATTAAGCTACACTGCCGAAAGTCACGGAAGGCATTACGCCGTTTGGCGGATAGGCACGGGTGCGAATCCAGTAAACATAAATTCCTGTTGACGGGTTGCTTCCGCCGCCGTTGCTTGGGGCTATATTAAAATAAGTCGGTGCTTCTGCTGTTGCGGTCGTTGTCGTGAATATTGGGGTATAGTTTATTGTCATCGTCAAACTTGTTAAAGATACCATTACCATTCCATAAATTTTGTTGACATTAGTATCATCATATCCTGTGCTTGTGTCAAATTGATCTTCATTATTTCCTAAATATATTAAATTAGTAGGTGAATAACCCTCTGAAAATAAATAACCGCCGGTGTTTAAAGGACTGCCACCTGCTGTCCCTATATACTGCCCAGCATTTGTATCCTCATAATTGTTTCCATAGAATTCCCATATTGTAGGTGTAGAAGATAGGGAGCTTGGAAGCGGGTTTAGATATATTCCATACCAACCATTTGTAGCAGGAGCAGAAGCAATTTTTGTATAATCTGAGTCGAAGGTTATGACTGTGCCTGATACAGAACTCCAATCTGTGGGTAAAGTAGATAATCCGCCCCACCTCTGATAATAATCGAATACATTTGCACCGTTGTCATATTCTGCATAATTAGAAGAAAGCTGAGGAGCTTCGCCGGTATTAACTGTGTTGAATAAACTGACTGATGCTGTAGCGAAGCCTACATAGACTGTTTCTGATGAGCCTGCTGGTATAGCTGCTATCTTTAGCCACCAAAGTGCATTGCTTCCTGTATAGCTTTCAAGCCAACTTGGAATTACTGTTCCATTGTAGTAGAAGAACTCTACGTTTTGACCGAAATTGCCTGTTGCTATTGAGGAAAAGCCTGGATCTGAGGATGTGAAATTAACCATCTGCTGGAATGGTGAGGGTGTTGCTGAACTTTGGCTGTTAGTTATGGTTATTGGTTCATAGCTTGTTA
>DAPE01000014.1 GCA_002502045.1 Candidatus Parvarchaeota archaeon UBA573
TGGATTAAGTAGCATTGCAGAGTATACGAAAGATAAGGACAGGATCATTAAAGCAGCTAAAATGATGTCTCTAGACGAAATAGTTGATTCTGTGAAAAACATAGTTCACCCAATAAGCTTAGTAAAAATTGCAGCATACACAGAAGATAAGGATGCAGTAATGGAATCAATAAAGACCCTAAGAAGATACGAGGGAGATACTGCGAAGGAGATAGGCTTTGGATTAAGTAGCATTGTACAGTATACGAAAGATAAGGATGCATTAATGGAAGCAATAAAGACGATAAGGAGATATTATGGAGATACTGCACAGCGTATAGCCAGTGAATTAAGTAGCATTGCAGAGTATACAAGAGATGGAAGTGCTTTAATTACTACTTGTAGAATTACAAACTTGGTTGGAATAGATGTATTTGATTTACTTACAGGTAAAGACTTTATTGATATTAAGAATAAAAAATTTGATTATTTGATAGATAGTAAAGAGAGTTTTGATGCAGTGGCCGCATATATAAAATCAGGTTATGAATTACCTATACCAAGTAAGGACAGTATAAATAACTATAAAAATATAGCTTCTGAGTATATGTTTAATAAATATGGTATAAAAAGAAATTTAAATGCAAATCAGCTCCTTATGTTCTTCTCTGTTGATAGATTTGATAAGAAAAATTTAGTTGATTTAATCAATAAATCTAATGAAACTGGATTAAAGATGTACAATATAAATACAAAAGAAATTAGACGGATAGAATTCGATAAAAATAAACTTCCTTATCTATCTATTATAGCTGTAACTGGATCTAGAGACAGTGTTCTAGATAAAGAAGCCTATGAAAGAATTTCTGAGATAGTTGGTGAAAAGACAGTCAGAAAGGCAAGGAACGAATTTAATTCGCATTACAAAAACAAAATACAAAATATTGCGTCATACACAAATAGAAACGAGATAGATAAAGCGATAAAATACCTTAAAGCTATTAAAAACCAATCAATAGAGGAGGTATTAATAGGTGCAGATTACAATTATTTTGGTTTTACAGGTGGCAATACAATCTTAAGAGCCGTTGAAAGCAATAATCCATTAGATTATGATAATAGAGTACAGATAGCATGCGTCTATCTGCCTCAAAATTATCACAATGGCATATACAATTACTGTAAAGATTATTACTCAGAAGGTGATAGGAAAGGTTTTACACTTGTAAGATATAATCTAGGTGGAAAGGCATTGGGAAGCGCGATATGTTACATGGAGAAAAATAATTTTCTTGTAGATTCTATAGAAGGGCATAGAGGCTTCAGGAAAGAGCAGATATTCAAAGCAGTATACCAAGATTTATTGGATAGAGCTAGAGAGAAAGATGCAAAAACTGTGATTTTTAGTGAAAATGGTTTAAATGAAACTCCACGTAAATTCATTGAATTTCTTGGAAGTCTAGGGCTTAAGAAAGGTAGTATTAAAATGAAACTGAGTACTAAAGGTTATCTTGAAGCTGAAAAAAGCGCGGCAAAGGGATATATCGTAAACTTTGAGTAGAGTAGATACTAATTTAACTTAAAAAACCTTGGATATTTACTTTTACATAAGTTGTAATAGTTATTAACCCCTGATCCTTCTAAATCTCAAGTAACTCAGAAGCAGCTTTATTGTTTATAATTTTATTAAATTCCAATAGTAAAGTCTATAATTTCCCAGGTTTTTATTAGATTTATTAATTTATCTAACACTTACTTTTCTTTGCTTTCCAGAGCTCATTCAGTATAACTCTCTAAGTCTTTTTCTCCCATATCTTCACTTTTCCATGATATTCAGGGAATTTTTCGTAGCTTTCTTTGCCTAAGTAGACTGTATTGTTTCCTTTTAGAGCATTGTCAGCAAGATTTCCTTTTAATTCGTATATAAATAACTGTGAATTTTGCATAAAGATACCAGCTCCTTCTCCAGCTTCATCGGCATATATTTTGCTGTTTTTTGCCTTAACTCCAAGCCAATCAGTGGTTTTCTTTACATGTAACTCACAGTCTTTCATCCCTGCGCCAGCTGTTTCTTTCGCCTGTTCTGCGTATATAATACTTTTTTTAGCATCTTTCCCAAGAGAACCGCCTGCTGTCTTTACATGTAATTCACAGTTTTCCATACTTAAGCCCACAAAAAATCCTGCTTCTTCCAAATATATAGTACTATTTTTAGCAGTGTACCCAAGATAATTATGGGCTTTTTTTATATTTAATTCGCATGTCTCCATGTTGGAGCCAGCTCCATCTCCTGCTTCATCAGCATAAATCTTGCTGTTTTTAGCGCTACGTCCAATAAACTCGTCTGCTTTCTTTACATATAGTTCACAGCCTTCCATACCCCAGCCAGCTCCATCTCCTGCTTCATCAGCATAAATCTTGCTGTTTTTAGCAAAGTCTCCAAGATACTCGCCTGCTATATTTACATGAGCTTCGCTATCTTTTAATTTATAGAATAAACGATTTACAGGTATAGGGATTGTTATTTGCACTTTTTCTCCGGCTTTTACATTCTTATTTATTAATGCCGATAAGAATATACCAAATTTTTGATTTTTATCATCATCATTATTTCTTATAGTATCATATAAAGACATATCATCTGTTGATAGGTTTATGTTTTTTATATCAAAATTGTTTATTTTCTTATAGATATAATTATAATAGCCATTAACTCCTTCTTTCAATAAATCTGGAGTAGCCTTATCATTTATAATACCAAAAAATTCTGACAATAGAGTTTCTAATTTCACTTTATTTTGACTAGAATTCTCAGTATTGGGGCCTAAAGCTTTATCATTGTCTTTTTTATCTACAATTTTATTTAGACCCATAAATCATTACCTAATTAGTAATTAACTCTT
>DAPE01000005.1 GCA_002502045.1 Candidatus Parvarchaeota archaeon UBA573
CTGGACTGCATACTGTTGATGAAACTGTGAACGGGCTAAAGCCTATGCTTGTTGTCGTTATGCTTGATGATGGATTAAAAATACCCATTGAATAGAGGATAACGGCTACTATGACTATTATTAGGATAGCCCAGCCGTAGGTCATCATATACTCTAGAGCAGACTGAGAACGCTTNNATATAAATATTTCTTTAGGTTAAAATACTTTATCTTTTAAAAGTTTCTGCTATAAACAAAAAATTATTTTTTATAGTAAAAAGAATAGAATATAAATGATAAAGTTTATTATTAATTATGGCCGTAAATCTGCTTAAAAACAAAAATTCAAATAAAAAACACTCATCTAATGTGATAATTGAAGCATTGCAAATTAGAAAGTGGACATTTCAGCAGATTTTTAAGATATGACAAATGAAAATTATAAAAGTATAGACACTGATTTGCTCATAATTGGAGCTGGCGGTTCGGGATTAAGAGCTGCAGTTGAAGCCATTAATTCCGGCGTAAGCGTAACAATTCTATCTAAATCTCTCCTTGGAAAAGCCCACACAGTTATGGCAGAAGGAGGCATAGCTGCTTCTCTTGGTGATGTAGATCCTGAAGACAACTGGAAAGTACACTTCAAGGATACGATGGTAGAAGGAGTTTATATTTCAGACTGGAGATTGGTAGAAAAATTAGCAAAAGAAGCACCGGATAGAGTATATGAACTAGAAAGAATGGGAGCTCTTTTTGACAGGACTCCTGAGAAAAAGATAATGCAAAGGGCCTTTGGAGCACACACTTACAGAAGACTATGCCATGTTGGTGACAAGACAGGTTTAGAATTGCTAAGGACATTAGAAGACAAGATACTTCATAGCAGCAATGTAAAAATAATGGATGAAGTCTTTGTAACCAAATTGATAAAAAAGAACGACAAAGTTATAGGGGCGGTTGGATTAGACATGAAAACTGGCGAGTTTATTGCCATAAATTCAAAATCAACTATTATAGCAGGAGGAGGCTGCGGTAGGATATATGAGGTTACATCTAATTCATGGGAAAGCACTGGTGATGGAATTGCACTAGCATTCGATGCCGGTGCGGAATTAATGGATATGGAAATGATGCAGTTTCACCCTACAGGGATGGTATGGCCCCCAGGTGTAAGAGGTTTACTTGTAACGGAAGGAGTAAGAGGAGAGGGGGGTTTGCTTTACAATACAAAAGGAGAAAGGTTTATGTTGAGATATTCTCCACAGAAAAAAGAACTTGATGCAAGAGATGTTGTCGCGAGAGCTATCTATAATGAGATACAGGAAGGAAGAGGTACAGAACATGGAGGAGTGCTATTGGATATATCTTATAAAGGAAAGGACTTCATAATGAAAAAACTCCCGGGGATGTACATGCAATTCAAAGAATTTGCAGGCGTGGACATAACAAAGGAAAAAATGGAAGTTGGTCCCACTACACATTATTTTATGGGAGGAATAAAAGTTGACACTGAAACAAATTCAACAAATGTAAAAGGATTATTTGCAGTGGGCGAAGCTGCTGCCGGAGTACACGGTGCTAATAGGCTGGGCGGGAATTCGCTTGCAGATTTATTAGTCTTCGGAAAGTACGTTGGAATAAATGCATCTGCTTACGCTAAAACAGCAAACTTAGAAAAGATACCTGAAGCTGAAATAAAAGACGAAATAAAAAGAGTAAGCGAATTTATAAACCCTAATGGAATTAATCCTTATTCACTTACAGAAAAACTCAGAAAAACTATGTCAGAAAATGTTGGCATTGTAAGAAATGAACAGAACATGCAAAAGGCCCTTTCAGTTATACTCGATATAAAAAAGGAGTACAAAAATATAGGGGTTGGAGGCAATCTGCAATATAACCCAGGATTGCTTCAATGCTTGGAACTTCACAGTATGCTTGAAATATCAGAATTGCTGGTAAGAGGAGCAATAATGAGAAAAGAAAGCAGAGGTGCGCATTACAGAAGCGACTACCCTAAAAAAGACAAAAAATGGCTAAAGAATATAGTATTCAAGAAAAACGAAGATAAAGTAGAAAGCTCTACATTTTTACCGCCGGAAATGCCACCTTATCTCAAAGAAATATTGCCAGAGGAAACTTATGAATAAAGAAGTAAAAATGAATGTTTATAGATTTGATCCAAATAAGGACAAGGAAGGAAAATTCCAGGAGTTTACTGTTCCTGTAAAAGAGGGAATGGTTGTTCTAGATGCTGTACATTATATAGAAAATAATATGGATCCTACACTTGGAGTTAGGTGGAACTGCAAAGCCGCAAGATGTGGTTCGTGCGCTGCAGAAATAAACGGAAAACCTAGTTTGATGTGCAAAACAAGAGTGGATTCGCTTGGTGATAAAATACACGTTGCACCCATGAAAGCCTTCCCAATAGTAAAGGATTTAGTAACTGACGTTTCGAGAAACTGGGAAATAGCAAGAAAGATACCTGAATTTACACCAAAAAAAGGCTTGAAAGAACCTTGGCAAATAGCTGAGATAGATGTCAGTAGATCGAGAGAGTTTAGAAACTGCATAGAATGTTTTCTCTGTCAGGATGTCTGTCATGTTATAAGAGAGCATGATAAAGATTACATAGGACCCAGGTTTATGGTAAAAGCAGCTTCATTGGATACTCATCCTTTAGATTCAATAAACCGTTCAAAGTTTCTTCATGAAGAAGGCGGAGCAGGTTACTGCAATATCACTAAATGTTGCCAGTCTGTCTGCCCTGAGCATATAGCAATAACAGACAATGCAATAATACCTGAAAAAGAAAGCATAGTTGACAGCTATTATGACCCTGTAACAATGCTGTTCAAAAAGATAAGAGGAAAACATGGACAGTGAAGCAAATTTTTTAAGCACAATGAAAAAGGCGATACCGGAATTGTTCGAGCCTAACTGGAGATTATGGTCATTCTTGGCAATACTGATATTTGCAATAGTTGCACTTTTTGTTTTCCCTGTAAAAGAATACAAAGGATTGATAGACCCTTTCTATTCTCCGACCATATTGATAGTTCCAGTCGTGGGATTATTCAGGCTAACTTGCTATGCATACCGAAAAGATTACTATAGAAATATTTTCAACCACCCGCAAAGTTGTGCGGCTGATGAAAGAAGAGACTCTGCAAACAGAGGTTATTCTGGAGAAACTACATTATTCGCATTCAACAATCTTCACAGATATCTGTTATATTTTGGTATAATACTTCTTCCATTTTTCTACTATGACTTTTATGTTTCAGTGACTTACTTTGGAGGATTTGTACTTAGATTTGCAAGTATCCTCATATTATTAAACGCGATTCTGCTTACATTATGGGTATTTTCATGCCACGCCTTCAGGCATGTTTTTGCAGGCGGGAATGTAAAGTGCTATGACTGTGCATTGAAGCCAAATGCCAGGAAAGGCTTCTTTAATTTCCAGTCAATGCTAAATAAAAGACATGAAGAATGGGCGTTTATTAGCTTAGTATTCATAGTCCTTGTTGACTTGTATTTGAGAGCATTGGCCGCAGGATGGCCGATAGATTTCAGGATCTTTCAGGTGATATAGTATGCACTTCCCGGACAGATACAGATACCCATTGTTTTTCATTGGATTACTATTGATGATAGCTTCTGCATTCTTATATAAATTCGGTTTTCTGACACTTGAATTTGAAGAGATATTAATTGTTATAGGAACAGTGCTTTTTGTATTTTCTATAGCTTCAGGTCTTATTAAGTAATCAACTTTGATTTTTTCGGACTCGGAAGCAATGGAAGGAAAAGCATTGATATGAAGAGTACAATGGCCATATAATACATGCTAGTCACAATGCTTGTAAAAGTCAGAAAATAAGTCATTAAAGCTATACCAAATGCTCCTCCTAAAATATTCCCAATTCCCCACACTAAACTATAGGCAGTCGAATAATATTCCTTTGGTACTAACTGATAGGTGTAATCCAAAAGAACTGAAAAACCAGTAAATATAAGAAAAGCCAAAACAGCATAAGCAAACGTCAGAATTATAATATTTCCGGTAGATAGAAACAATAGAAATGCCAAAAATGAAAAGAAGGAAGTTATTGCAATAGTGAATCTGCCGCCTTTTATGGTTGTAATATATCCAAAAAGCGGCTGGCCTAAAATGGCAGGAATGAAACTTACAGTAAGTATAATGCCTGTAAAAGCAGCGGACCCTGTAATCTTATCTATGTATTCTGCAATAAAAGTTACAGTGCCCATTATGAAAGCTCCTTTTAGAAAAATTGGAAGCAACGCAAGATAGAGATTTTTCTTTATGTCTTTAGGCAAGCTAATATTCTTCTTAATTTTCTTCTGCTTTTTGAAAGGCCTTGCAAAGCCGGACATTCCAAAGTAGATTATCATTGACAAAATCCAAACATAAACTGCGATAACCTCCATTCCCTTAAAGCCACCAAAAAACAAAAGAAGAAAGGTTATTACAGACGGCATTAGTGCCCTTCCCAAACTGCCAAATGCTCCATTTATCCCAAGGATTTTGCCTAGATCTCTGCTTTCATAAACAAAAGAAAGCACAGATGCGCCTATAGGATGATAAAAGGCCTGGCCAGAACCCAAGGCTATGGATCCTAATATAATAAAGACTGCATAATAACCAGTATAGATAAATCCAAAACCGAAAAAGAATGCTGCCAAGCCTTCTAATGCTATCCCTAATGACAATAAAAACCTGTCATTGTTTAATCTATCAGCGAACTTTCCTATTGGCAGGCTTATAACACCATAAATAACATTATATATTATAGCATTAACGCCCAAAAAAGCAAGACTTACTCCGGGCAATTTAGCAAAAAAGACTATAAGTATTGAAAACAGCAGAAAATTGCCATCATTGGCAAAATGCGTCAAAGAAGTAAATAATAAGGCTCTTTTTCTGCTAAAGTATTGCATATTTAGTGTATTTACCTTTTTTCTATAGGTAGATACTCGAGATCAATTTTTCCAACGTACTCTTCTAATGGCCTGAAAAGTTTGTTATCTCTCCAGTATTCTATTACGTGAGAACACCAACCTACGGTTCTACTCGATGCAAATACGGTATCAAACATTTCAGGTTTTATTTCTAAATGCATATACAAAGGCCCTGAAAAGAAATCAACGTTAGGCCAGATGCCATGACTTTTACCCAACTTGTCTATCATCATTTTTTCTGCTCTTAAGGATATTTCTATTAATTTATTTATTTCACTGTCAGAATTTCCCTTTATTTTATCAAGATATGATTTTAGAATCTTAGCACGCGGATCATAAGTTTTGTAAACTCTGTGACCGAACCCCATTATCTTCTTTTTTCCTGCCAGCGCTTCCTCTATATAATTTTCAGTATTCTCTGGATTCCCTATTTCCTTCATCATCTTAACTGCAGCTTCATCCGCTCCGCCATGCAACGGGCCTTTCAACGCTGCGACTCCTGCAGTGACTCCTGCATAAATATCCGCTAAAGTAGAACAAGCAACTAAAGTTGCAAAAGTAGATGCATTCGAACTGTGCTCTGCATGAAGAATAAACATTACATCCATTAATTTTTCAGAATCTTTATCCGGTTTATTACCAGTAAGCATGTAAAGAAAGTTAGCAGAATGATTTAACGAATTATCGGGCTCTATCATCTCCTTTCCTTCTTTTATTCTACCTATAGCAGCTGATATTGTAGCGGTCTTTGCTATAATCTTTATAGCCTTTTCAATATTTTCATTTTCGTTGTCGCTGTATGGCTTGCTGTCATCAGCAGAGAGAGAGGACATTGCTGTTCTTAGTGCATCCAATGCCTGCGATTCTTTTGAAAACTTACGAATTATATCCTTAGTATTTTCTGGTATTGCCCTTTCTTCTTTCATCTTTGCAATGAAATCAGAAAGCTCTTTTGAATTTGGCAGCTTACTGTATAACAAAAGATAGCATACTTCTTCGTAGGAAGAGTAATTTGCCAGATCCTCTATTTTATAGCCTCTGTAATAAAGCTTGCCTTCCTGTCCATCAACCTTGCATATTGATGATTTTGTGATGTAAACTCCCTGCAAACCTTCTTTTATTTCAATTTCTTCTGCCATTTTATACTTCTAAACCTTTTAATAAAGGCTCTATGTCAGTTAATGGATTTCCATTTTCATCTGCAATCTTTTGAGATACTGGAGAAGGAATCTTTCTTGCCTCCAACCTGCTTTCAAATGTATCTGGATCTTCATTCTGGAAGAAAATACCTGTATGCATATTATCTGGATCCTCACTTAGCAACATTTTTATTGCATTTAACTTCTTTTCATTAACTTCTTCTTTATTTGATGGGTCTTTAACATAACCGTCATAATCTTGTGGTAAAGCCTTTAAATGTGCATTAAACCATGGAGCGGCTGTAAATTCTGGATTATATGTTGGACAGCCTTGCATTATATCAACCAACGCCAATCCTTTGTGCTGTATGGCCTTGACCATTATGTCTGCTAATTCGTTAACCTTAAAGCTCTGTGCCCTTGCAACGAAATTATAGCCGGACATTATTGCGAGCGAAAGAGGGCTTAAAGCACCGTTTATATTTGGCCCAGGAAGCGATTTTGTCTTCCTTCCTTCTGGCAAAGTAGGACTGGCCTGTCCCTTTGTTAAAGAATAAACACCATTGTCATGTATAAAAAGTTTGATATCTGTATTACGCCGGCCTGCACTTATAAAATGGCCTACACCTATTCCGTAAGTATCTCCGTCACCACTGTCCAATAAAACCGTTAAATCAGGATTTGCCAGCTTGATTCCCTCTGCAAAAGGTATCGGCCTTCCATGCAAGGTATGAACACCATTTACATTTACCAAGTGTGGCAATTTAGAAGAACATCCTATTCCAGAGACTATTACTGTTTTATGTGGGTCTAAGTTTGCCTTAACAATCGCATTTTTGACTGCTAGAACAATTCCGCTGTCACCACAATTGTGCAAAGTCGCTGAATTGCTTACATATGAATTGACATCTGCAACTTCAAAATTGAAAACTGGCCCATTGTAATCAAATGTATCTAAACTTCTGATTCTTAAGTAAAGGTAATTATCATCCATTACAGAAATTACATTTGTAGAAGCATTGGCTTTTTTGGATTTAATTCCAAAGGCCTCAACTAGCTTGTTGTAATGCTGGTTTTTTACCTCAAGGCTATATGATTTTTTGTGCATTCCCTGAGCACTTTGCTCATAAACATACGGGATTATTCCGTTTCTTAATAAAAGCATTTTTATCTGTTCTTTTAGTATTGGAGAAATTGTCTTATAACCTGCCCTTAACCTTTTAGTATTTATGAAACCGTCTCCCTTCCATAAACCAAAGAGCAAAGATAATGACTTCTCAGCCGGCAATAAAACGAGCTCATGCGGTATCCTCTTGTTTTCTGCGTATTCTCCAAACCAGTTAGAGAAAATCTCTGCAAGGTAAGAGGAATAGACATGAACTTCTATAGAACCTTTTTCTTTTCTAGCTTTTATTGTAGCATCAAGATTAAAAACTTTATTGAATAATCTCTTTGTATCCAATGCCAAATCTTCTTCATCCTTACCAAATGTAAGTTCTATCTCTCTGTTGTGAGTATTTCCTTCTGCTATGTAATAACCTGCCAACCTTAAAAAATCCTTATCTACATTTACTTTTTTCAAAAGTTCTTTGCTTCTTGTGTCTTTGCTCTTTTTATTGTAAGAAATAGGCAAGTATTTAATATCCTTTGTCAATTTTACTATAGGATAAGCTACATAGTCACCGACTTCCAATTTTTCAGTTTCAAACCATTCTGGTTGGATATCCTTATTTTTCATCTCGCTTGCTTTAACAGCCAAAACAGGATGCTCATGCGTTAATGTGGTCTCACCAAAATATGCAACTTTCAACCTGTAAATCTTGCCTTTGTGAATATGCGACATAACTTCATTTATTCTGTGAAAATAACCGTCGCTTCCAAGAACTTTATCACCCACTTTAAATTCCTGAATTGCCTTCGCAGAAGGATTGCCTATTATAGTATTGTCTGGAAGCAAACAGCCTGGGCACCAGTCATTAAATTCATTAGAAGTCAAATTTTTAATATCAGTAGCCATTTAGTATCACCTTGTTTTCTCCTTTTATTATTTTTTCGATTGCGTCTGCAACTTCATCATATCTTACCAGCCTTCCATTATACTTCAAAATCTCATTTTGTATTACAAAACCTGTAACTGAAGCAATGTGCTGTTTTAACTGTGCCGAGATATTCTCTTCTAAAATTGCAACTTTCTTTGCATTCTTTAAAATATCCAGTATTTCATTTGGAAGTGGCTGTATCAACTTTATCTGGAGAATCGCAACATTCTTTCCGTTTGCTGCTTCTTTTAATGCTTCAGAAGGCCCGCCCCAAGTAACTATTAAAAGATCCGAAGCCTTAGGATCTCCAATCAAATTAAATTTATCTTCTGCTTTTATTTCTTTTAATATTTGACTGTATTTCCCGTTTCTTTTTTCCATCATTTTTATTCTGTTGTTAGGATCTTCGGAAACGTGTCCCCATTCATCATGCTCATCTCCTGTCAGCCAAAAAATTGCATTTGGATTGCCTGGAACTATTCTGTCAGAGATGTTATCATCCGTAAATTTGAACCTTTTATATTCGCCATCAACTTTATCTATTAATTTTCCTCTATCAACTTTGTAATTTTTCTTTATATCTAGGATTGCAGTCTTGTTTATATTCATTGAACCCTGTGAAATTGCTTTTTCCCCAAGAACTATGACTGGGAGCTGATAACGCTCTGCGTAATTAAATGCATCTGCAGTCATTTTTATGCTTTCCTTTACATCTCCTGGCGCAATAACTATCCTGCCAAAATCTCCATGGCCTTGGTGGACTGCAAACATTAAATCTCCCTGCTCAGTTCTTGTTGGCTGTCCAGTTGCTGGTGCCCCTCTTTGATGATCAACTAGAACTATTGGGACTTCATTCATTCCTGCCCAAGTAACTGTTTCTGACATGAGTGATAAACCCGGACCAGAAGTTGATGTTGAAGCCCTAGCACCTGCTATTGCCCCTCCTGTTGCCATTGCAAGAACTGCCAATTCGCTTTCAGGCTGAACAACACGTATGCCCAGTTCTGGGTGCGATTCAATAAACACACTTTCATCACTTGCCGGCGTTATGGGATAATAAATCTGCATTTTACATCCGGCTATTGCCTTTCCTATAGCAGTGGAAGCGAACCCTTCCATGTAAAGCTGTTCTCCTTTGTCTTTGTTATCAAGCTTTACTATTGGAGTTATCCCATTTGTTTTAACATGATTTAAAGTCTCTTTGGCAAGTGATTCATTCTTACTTTTCATGTAATCAATGGTTTCCTCTGAAACCGAAACGTCTAAATCAATAACGCTTTTTGGTTTCTTTGCAAACTCTGTTTTTATTGCATCAACGATATAATTGTCCTGTAAGCCTAGAAGATAACAAGATGCAGTAACACATATAATATTTTTAGATATTACAAGTTCACTAGTCGGCTTGTTTAACTTTTTTGCTACCTGTGTTATTATTGAATCAAAGTCAATACTTAGAACATTTATATCTTTTCTTTCTATTTTACTTGGATCTAACTTACTGTCTATAACTATGGTGCCGTTCTCTTTTATATCTCTTATATGCCCTTCCTGTACAACCTCTCCTCTTTCATTCTTTTCTCCAAAGACTGACTCACTGTCAAAAAAGATTGCAAGGTCCACTTTGCTTGGTATGGATGAAACTTCCTTATCAGAAACCCTAACGGTAAAAAAACTATGCATCCCTTTTATATTTGAGAAGTATTCTCTATAACCATAGATGTTATAGCCGTACTTCATCATCACTCTTGAAAAAAGGCTCAAAGATACGTCTATACCACTGCCTTGTTTTCCACCTGTCATCCACGTTAATTCTGTCATTTAAAGATTCTTCCCCAACCAGCCTTTAAGTTGATCAGCTTGCATGGCTCCAACAACACTTGCTTTAACTTCTCCGCCTTCTATCAATAAAGTAGTTGGAATTGCTTCAACACCGTATTTTGCTGCTATTTCCTGATTCTCATCAATATTTACCTTTACAAGCTTGAATTTATCCTTCATTTCCTCAGCTGTCTTTTCTATTATTGGAGAATACCATCTACAAGGCATACACCAAGGAGCCCATAAATCCACAAGCACTGGAGTACTTGATTTAAGAACATCTTTTTCAAACTGTGCTTCACCTTTTATATCTTCCATTTTTTAAACCTCCGATCTGTTATATTAATAATATAACATTTGTTTTTATTTATATTTAATATTTTGTATTCTTAAATATAATACATACGATAATTACCCCAGTTTTTTAACCATTAGACTAGAGAGCTCATCGAATGTCTTCGCAACTGGAACATTTGCCTTTTTGAACGCGGCCAGCTTGCTTTTTGCAGTACCTGTCTTCCCAGATATAATGGCACCTGCATGCCCCATTCTTTTCCCAGGAGGTGCATACACTCCGTCTATAAAAGCAAAAACAGGTTTTTTAACGTTCTTTCTTATGAAATCAGCTGCTTTTTCTTCCTCGTTTCCGCCTATTTCTCCAACTATAACTATGCCTCTTGTCTGTTTATCTTCATTAAACAATTTTAATACATCTATAAAATTTAACCCAGGAACCTTGTCTCCTCCAATACCCAATACAGTGCTTTCCCCTAATCCTGTTTCCGTTATAACATTAACAATCTCATAAGTCAGTGTCCCACTCCTTGATATTACTCCAACAACGCCTTTTTTCAGTATAGTATTTGGTATTATCCCCAATTTCCCGATTCCTGGAGCTGCTAAACCGGGACAATTCGGTCCTATTATTTTTACATCTTTCAATTTAGCATATTCATTTATTTTCAACATATCCTGGAAAGGCACATGCTCTGTTATTATAGTAATTAATTTTATACCCGCATCTATAGCTTCAATAACTGAATCCCTAGTCATTAAAGCAGGCACAAAAACAACCGAAGCATTTGCACCAGTCTTTTCAACCGCTGTTTTTACGTCATCAAATACCCTTACACCGTTAACTCTCTCACCGCCTTTGCCAGGAGTTACGCCTGCAACTACTTTAGTTCCTAAATCTATCATTGCTTTTGAATGAAATTTTCCCTGGTGACCAGTTATACCCTGAACCAGTACTTTAGTGTCTTTATCAATCAGAATTGCCATATTTTGCAAGTTTTACTACCTCCTGTATTGCCTCTCCCATATCAGTAAAGGAGTCTATTTCATTTTTCTTTAAAAGCTCTTTTCCTTTGGCTTCATTAAATCCTTTTAGCCTCACTACTATCTTGAAAGTTATATTAAGTTTATTTATTGCTTGAACTATTCCTTCTGCAACGGTATCTGCCTTTGTTACTCCACCAAATATATTTATAAAAAGAACTTTTGGATTTGAATCCTTAACTAATTCTATTGCCTCTGCTACTCTCGCAGGGTCGTCTGTCCCACCTAGATCCAGGAAATCACCTGCCATTCCTCCTGCTAATTTTATTTGATCAATCGTTGCTAATGTTAATCCTGCGCCGTTCGCTATTAAACCAATATTACCGTTTAACCTAACAAAGGATATTCCCTTTTTCTTTGCTTTCATTTCTAATTCATCTGAGGAATATTCATCTCTTTTATATTCTTCATGTCTGAACAAAGAATCATCCTCAATTGAAATCTTTGAATCCAAAGCTATTAACTGCGTATCAGTTACTGCCAGAGGATTTATCTCCACCAATTCAGCGTCTTTCTCTGTAAATATTTTCCACATCGAATCTAACAGGGCATAGAACTGTTCTTTATACTTATAATCCAATCCAATGAATTTCAAAGCCTGCCTCTTTATATATTCCTGCATCCCCATAAAAATATCCAAGTCAATGCTCTTAATCCTACTTTTTGGTATTTTTTCTATGTCAACTCCGCCATTAGAAGAAACTAACAGTACTGGTGACTTATTATTTCTGTCTAAAGTTAAAGCCACGTACAATTCTTTGTTGTGCTTTATTGCTTTTTCTACCAAAAAAGCTGTCGGCTTAAAGCCATTAAATTTAAGCAAGCTTATTTTATTGAAAGCTAAAATAAATTCTTCCTTATTTTTAAATTTTACAACCCCTCCATTCACTCCTCTATGGCCTGTAGGGACTTGCGCTTTTATTACTTGCTCCTCTTTGAAATCGTTAAGATCAGAAGTGGAATGTATTAATTTTCCAGAAGGTATTTCTATTCCATAAGATTTAAACAGCTTCTTTCCTTCAAATTCAAGAAGATCAACCATTAGCTAATAAAGATCTCTTTTTATTAAAACTTTACATTAATCTTATTTTTTATTTAGATAAGTTGATAAAATATTGATAAATAATTTTCTAAGTAATTAAGCTACACTACTGAAAGACACGGAAGGCATTACTCCGTTGGGAGGGTAAGCACGAGCACGCATCCAATTAAATAACATCGCATTTTCTTGTGCAGTATACTGTGCATTTGGACCACCGATCCCACCAATATACAAACTTGTTGTAGATGGCAACGTATTCGTTGTAGAACCACTATAACCCCCGGCAGTGGAATATAATTGGGGCGCTGTGTACCCGTAATAACTTGATGTTTTAGGAATGTACAATAAACTACTATAAACCCAGCCGATTGACTCAGAACCTTGTTGGGCTTGGTCAGGAGTATACTTCCCATTGTTTATGTATTCCTCTTGAAAATATGCCCCCGACCAACCAACATTAACTCCGATAGCATCTAAAGAACTAGTTGGAGAATTACTACTTAACAACGCAACCCTTGGATTATCTGCAGTAGAAGTCGCTGACAAATAAGTGTTAGATTCTATATAAAGCGGTTCATTTGGAATAGCAACATTAAATATGAATTCAGGGACAAGTGTACCAGATGAGCCAGCTACTCTTGTATCATTAATAACATTTATATTGTTTCCATTAAGACTTGCTTTAGATTGTGATAATTGAACGTAAGTCGTGTAGTAATTAAAATCTGCTAGAGGGGTATTCCCATTGAAATACGCTAAGAAAACATTAGCACCATCATCGTATTCTGCATATGTGGGTGATAGCTGTGGTGCCTCACCGTTGTTTACTGTGTTGAATAGACTAACAGAGGTTGGTGCAAAACCCACATAAACCGTTTCGGATGAGCCTCCTAGTATAGCTGCTATCTTTAGCCACCAAAGTCCATTTGTTGATGTGTAATTTTCTAGCCAGCTTGGAATTACTGTTCCATTGTAATAGAAAAACTCTACATTCTGACCGAAATTGCCTGTTGCTATTGAGGAAAAGCCTGGATCTGAGGATGTGAAATTAATCATCTGTTGAAAAGGTGATGGAGTTGCTGAAGACTGTGTATTCGTTATTGTTATTGG
>DAPE01000008.1 GCA_002502045.1 Candidatus Parvarchaeota archaeon UBA573
TGTTCTTCCAACATCCTTTGCTCTTCTCTTTCTCTTTCTGCATTTTTCCTCGCAGCCTCAAACTGAGCATCAGCAAGTTTTTGATCCCCCATCATTTCTTGTTTCATTTGATTATTTTGCATCTTTATGATATCCTTCTGCCTTATCTGATTCGGAGATTGTGGGTTTATATTTTTGGATATCTTTTTAAGTTTTTTATCGATCTTTGCCAGCTCTTTACGCCTCGTTGAATAAGATAAATTAAGAGTGGGGTCAAGGAGTTTATTCCTTTCATTAAACAGATCAGTAACATCCTTATTTCTTGCTTCCTTTGATATCCTTTTATCGAACATTCTTTTTGCAGCTTTTTCTGAAGGAACTGGGCCTAAAGCCCCTTTATTTACGCCCTTTGCTAGGTCAAAAAGATCCCCTGCCTGACTATTTCCAACATTTTTTATAAAATTGTTTTTATTACTGAGGTTTTTTTGCTCTTTGCTAAAAGCCCTCCTCTGCGACCAGGATAATTTATAATTGCGTTCAGCCTTTGATTGCAGGTCTTTTAGAACTTTACTCTTTGGGAGAGGGCCAGCACCGGTTAGCTGCTGCAAGTCTTTGTTGTTGGAAAGTTGATCCTGTGAATACTGGACTTTGGAAAGTTTTGTCCGGTCGGCAACATTCTTCCATGCCTCATCTCCAAGTTTATTTTTAAGCTTAGACAGTTTTAACTGGTCTTTTGTAGTAAGGCTACCTTTATTAATTAAACTTTTATAACGGTCAAGAGTTGAGGAGTTGGCTTTCTTTCTTTTTCCTATTGAATTAAGAACATTTTGCTGCAACTTTGCATCTTTAATATACTGCTTATCTAATTTTGAAGGTTTAATGCGGCCGATTTTGCCAAATTGGGAATAAATAACTGCTGCTAGTATTATTGCAACAAATATTGCTGTAAGAACGATGGGGTTAAAAAGGAAACCCGCAAACCCAGGTATCAAGAGGGTTATCATAAGAAAAACTATAAAGAGCAATGCAACTCTTACTGCTGTGTTTCTGCTATTTCTTATACCTTTTATAAGCAACACTGCAAAGATTAAAACTGCAATCATCCCAAAGACAAAAGGCAGTATGTTTAGAAGTGAAATATGAAGGGTAGAGTTTATAGAATTGGTAAGACTTGTATCATTTTCAAACAGCACCATTAAAAGGAACAAAACGATCAATAACCCAATAAGTTTTATTGATCTAGGTGATTTTACAAGTACAAGCATACCAAGTACTAATGCTATAAATGCAAGAACTATAAACGCATTAAGGAAAAAATGCAGCAGAACTGGATCAGTATAAAGAATAAAAAATGTTATCAAAGCAAAAATAAACGAGATGCTTATTCTGCCACTAGAAAGCTGAGTTCTATCCAAAGCTATTGCAAATATTATAAACATTACTATTGCAAAAAACCCTGCATACATGGGAGAATTTGCAGAAGATAAGCCTGTTAACAGAGAGGAACTTGTAGATACTCCAGGTATTGGAGGCGCTTGAGCGTGCACTAAAGAAAGCGATAGCACTGCAGCCAACAGTATAAACACTGGTAAATATCTTGTTTTCATAAATTAATAGGCTTTTTATAGGTTATAAATTTATTTTTAAAAAGATTTGGGCAAAAAGTAAGGTTTAATAATTATAAATTTCTATACTATAAATGAATGAAGAAGATTTAGAATTAAAAGGAAAGAATAAAAAGCTCAAGAAAAAAATGGTTGAAGAAGCCCCATCTGAAGAAGAAAACATGGCACAGATGGAATTTGAGAGCGATACAGAATGTCCTAAATGTGGCCAGAAAAAGATAATATCATGGACAGAACAGACTAGGAGCTCTGATGAGCCACCTACGAGATTCTACAAGTGCGTAAATTGCAGCTATACCTGGAGAGAGTACAGTTAAACTCATTATGGAAGATACGGATCTTATAATAGTGGGGGCCGGACCTACAGGGATGTTTGCCACTTTTTGCGCTGGCTTAAGGGACATAAATAGCATAACTCTTGAAAGCTTAGGTACACATGGTGGACAGATGATTGAATTATATCCAGACAAAATGGTATATGATGTGCAGGCAGTTCCTAAAATGAAGTCATCTGAACTTTCTGATAAGATGTACGAGCAGAGCATGCTTTTTAATAGAAGAATAGAATTTGACTCAAAGGTAACTGATATAATACCAGAAAACGGAAAATTCACGGTAGAGGTAAAAAATGAAAAAAAATACACTGCAAAATCTATTTTAATATGCGGGGGAGTAGGAGATTTCCATCCAAATAAAATAGGGGCAGAAGGTGAAGATAACTACAATGGAAAAGGCGTTTATTACGCTATCAAATCAGTAGATGATTTCAAAGACAAAACCGTCGCAATAATCGGAGGAGGAGACTCTGCCTTTGATTATCAAATGCAAATTTCCCCAGTATGTAAGAAAACATATATAATACAGCACAACAACACATTCAAGGCCGCAGAGTCAAGTGTAGATGCGGTAAAAAAAGACAGCAAAGCGGAAATAATCATGAATAATGATGTAAAAAAAATAAACGGTGACGGAAACACAGTAAAAAGCATTGAAATTTTCGACAACACCTCAAATACAAGCAAGAGCATAGATGTTGATGCTGTTGTTATAGCCATAGGCTATAAAGTAAATCCTTCAATTTTCAAATCGCTACCAATAGAAACTAACAACAGATACATAAAAGTTGACCACAACTACAAAACAAGTGTTGATGGAGTTTATGCAGCTGGAGACATGGCAAATGTAAGCGACGAACCAAAATTTGCACTTATCTCTGTAGGCGGAGCGGAAGCGTATATAGCTATAAACAACATAAAGAAGTATATTTCTCCAAATGCCTCTCTTTTCGGAGGCCATAGCTCATCTCTTAATCTATGATTTACACAACATTGAATGAAAAGATAATAAAAACGATTTATAAAAAAAGAGATAATTGGTCGCACAAAGGAGACTTCGGAAAAGTTTTGATCATCGGAGGATCGGATGTATATACAGGCTCGCCGGCCATAGTGGCATTATCATCCATAAGGGCAGGAGCAGACTTGACAAAGATAATCGCTCCTAAAAGGGCAGCAGACATCTGTGCGGGGTTTTCACCTGAGATAATAACAATCGCTTTGGACAGCGATAAATTAACCTCATCTGCATTTCAGGTAATAAAAGAAGAAGCTGAAAAGTACGATGTTATAGTAATAGGCAACGGCATTGAAACGGGATATGAACAAAGTTTGCTTGTAAATAAAATTCTTAAAGAGATAAACAAAAAAATAATAGTAGATGCAGATGCAATAAAAATGGCAGATTTAAGTCTTCTTGGGAAAAATATGATATTGACTCCAAATTCAAACGAATTTAATGTTCTGTTCAAGGAAGAACCTTCTAAAGACTTGGAAAAAAGGATAAAGCAAGTTTATGAAAAGGCTAGACAGTTTAATACTACAATACTGCTAAAAGGGCACGTTGATGTAATATCCAACGGTGAAAAAACATTCATAAACAAGACAAACTCTGTCTACATGACAAAAGGCGGAACGGGAGATTCACTTGCTGGCATATGCTCTGCTGCAGTTTGCCAGGATAACGACTTAGCAGAGGCAGCTGCGGCTGCAGCTTTCATAAACGGCTACTCGGGAAGAACGGCTGCAAAATCTGAAAGAGAATCATTTTCCACAATGCATTTGATAGACAACATAGAAAAGACTATAAACAAATGGAGATATCAGTGAGATTCGTATCTTTTCCTGAGTTCATCAAAGCTTACTGATGAAGAATCAAATATAAATCTGTCCAGATTATTTGAACTTATTCTAAACTGCTTCATAGAGTCGCTTTCCCTCACGGTTATTGTGCCATCCTCTACAGTATCATAGTCAACAGTAAACGCAATTTTTATTCCTACTTCCTCAGCTCGTCTGTACCTTTTACCTATGCTTCCTGTTTCGCTGTACAATATATTATTCTTGTGCATTGAACTTTCAAACATAGCTTTGGCCTTTACATCCAGATTATCCTTTGAAACCAATGGAAATATTGCCGCTTTATAGGGAGAAACAGCACTATTCATTGAAAACCAAGATCTCTGATCATCTTTTCTAAATGATGAGAATAAAAGTAGATAAAAAAGCCTGTCAGTTCCCATTGATATTTCAAAGATTTGCGGTATGTTCCCTTCTATCCTTAAACCTTTTGCTCCATATTTTTCATATGACAAAAGGTCATGCTCACCGCGGTTGTTGCATGCTACGAGCTCTACCCAAGAATCCTGTTTTTTTATCTCGATATCAAATGATTCCTTTGAGTAGAATGCCTTATCTTCATAAAGCTTTCTATACCTTATTTCTTCGTCTTTAAAACCTACTCTTAACAAAAATTCCTGTATCTTTGATATACCATAAGCAGTTACATTGCTTTTTATAATCCCTTTTGACAAAGCGTCTTTTATGCTTATTTTGTCTATTGATTTATCTTCTTTATCATAGATTTTTATTTCGTAATCATTATCAAGATTGAAATTATCTTCAGTAAAAAATATCTCTATGTCATTTTGGTAGAACTCCCTCTGTCTTAGCAGAGTATTCCTGGGTGAAATCTCATTTCTGAAGGCCTTTCCAACCTGTGCTATGACCATTGGAAATTTCTTTCCATAGACCTCAAATATGCGCTTAAAATCAAGGAATATTGATTGACAGGCCTCAGGTCTAAGGTAAGCCTGCACATCCTCGCCAACCTTTAATGAAAACATTGTTCCAAATTTTTTTATCTCTCCTAATTCACCGCCACACTTGCTGCACTTTATATTATACTGCTTAATGTAGTCAAAGTACTGTTCATCTGTTAAGCCCTCAAAGTTTTTGCTGCTGTCTTTCTCTTCCAAAAGCTTGTCTACTCTGTAAACCGCTCCGCAGTTCTTGCATTTTATCTCCATGTCAAAGAAGTTTTCCTCATGGCCAGATGCCTGTAGAACTATCTTTGGAAGGACAACACTGCCTGATATCTCTAAGCCATTCATAGAGTAAACTGTCTGTCTCCACTGCTCTAACAAATTATTAAGTATCCTGACTCCTATAGGGCCATAATCCCAAAAACCGGATATATTATCGCTAAATATTTCTGAAGAATGAAAGAAAATCCCCCTAGACAATGCTATTCTTAAGAGCTCTTCATCCCTATCATCTTTGTTATCCATCTAATAAAAGAAAGTTGGTGGCTTAAATTTATTTCTTCCTGCTTCTTTTACCGCTTGATTTCTTCTTAGCCACTTTTTTACTACTTATTTTTGCAGTAGGTTTTTCCTTTTTAGAATAAAGTTTAAACTCGAATAGTATACCTGCAATTACTATCCCAATAGCTATTCCTAAGACTATGAACATTACACCTTCCAATAAAGGAGTCACTGGCGTTGATACTGGGATTGGTTGAAGAGAGGGTGTGTAGGGTATAAGACTAGAGTTAGAAACCAACATACCTAACTGTGTAAAACCTCTTGCTTCAGTTTCAAACAATAGATACTCTGCAAAGTCAGAATTACTTATATTTGAAGCATTGTAAAACTGGTTTCCAAAGTAATAATAACTTATCCCAAGGAATGGCGTTACCCCACTTGACTCTGCCGAGTTTATAGAACTTAAAGTCGCCATTGCACTTTGATTTGCTATCTGAGAAAGGACAGATGAATTAATGAGGCTGTTCTCTTCGATAAGCATTTGTGACATGCTTATTGATTCAATAGATGCAAAGATTGAGGATACATAATTTCCGCTATAGTATCTTGACTGTGCAGAAGTAAGATATGATTGCATTTCTGTGGTCTCTGAAGGCAAATTAACCCCAAGTAAATTTGCGTAATCACTGTAAGATGAAGCTTTGTAAAGATAATAATTGCTTAGTGCTTCATACTGGGATTGTGAAAAATCTGATTTCCCTTTTGGAAGAATTGAAACCCAAAAGTAAGCTGTCTGTGCTTTTACCACTGCAAGCGAATAGTAATAGACTGCATTTTGAAAATCTCCCGCTGAAAGACTCTGCATTGAATCATTAAGATAATCCCTTGCCTGTATAAGTCTGTCAAATGCAATGAATTTCAGCATAACAGTAGATGAATTAGAAACATAATCTGAAGAGATATTATTTTGTATTCCTGTTATTGTTGAATTTTCCCCAGTTATAAGGTTGCTTAAGAAAGCGTCTTGATTTGAAGTAGGAAGTGTTTCAAGTATCTTTGCTTCAATTAATTCTGATGAAGAAGTTATCATATCACTTGCTGCAACGTAGTATTCGCTATTTGCTGCTTCTGATTTTTGTGCACTCATTGCGGTTGTAGCCTCGTTTATAAAAAGCTGTATAGAGGAATTTGTGCTGTTAAGATCAGGTATAGCAGAGTATAAACCATTCTGATAGGCATTAAATTGTATGTAGGTCTGTTTCATCAATGCATTATAAATGGGAGTTTCTATCGTGTAATTTAATGATGGAGTTGCGTTGTAACCTGTAAAATACTGGAATGCAGCATATTCTGAACTGACAGGGATTGGAATTTCGCCATGTGCCTCATCATATGAAAGAGCAGATGATGATATGCTGTCTGTAGAAGGATAAAGAAATGTCTTTATGTGCTGATTTGCAGCGGCCTCTGATTTCTGGGAAACATCTCCTACAATGCCTACGCTGCCGTCCGGATTCGCTGTTCCAGTCATTGCGACGCTTGGGTTTAAAGGCTCTCCTGAAAGTATTGACATTGCAGCCATTGTAAATGCAGAACCTGCACTTGGCCCACCTACCTCAACTGATGATGAGGTTATGTAATAATAGAAATTGTAATCATTGCAGTTTATGTTGAGAAGCTGACATGCAAGCTGCGCTGATAATACTGCCTGAGCCTGTGTATCTGTTTGTGTAAGCGGCGTCGAACCTAAGAAAACTTTGCCTGTTCCATTTGTTATTGTAAGATTAAGAAGGGCAGGTACTCCAACTAATGTTCCATTCGATGAATTTGTAACCCCAAAGATATAAAGACTAGTGGATCCTATTACTTTCTGCACGCCTTGAGCATGCACTGATCCGAATAATAAAAATGAAATTACAAATAGTGCAACGATTAATAGCTTTGAATTCATTTATTTAATAATAATCTTATCATTTATAAAGTTTACAGAAAATATTTTTATTTTGGTATAAAAAAATATTTCAATTATAACTTTGATTAGGAAAAGCTTCCTGATTCAAGCTTAGTCTTAAAGTTTTGCAGAGCTTCTATCAGCAATGGCAATTCATCAAAATTAACGGTCAAACTGGTCTTTATCCTTTCCTCTTCCTTTCCATCCTTGTCCATTGTGTAGCCTTTCTTTATGCTTATGAACGTAATCTCTTTCTCTCCTTCTGTTCCTTTTGTCAAGCCTATCTTTATGAAATTTCTTGATCCTTCTCTCGTAATCTTTTCAACAGGCTCATCGACATCCTTGAATTCCATGAATAAGATAAGAATGCACAAAGATTTAAGCATTTCTATTCTTTCTGATTTTTGTTGCAGCGTGATTTAATATGTCAACTGCCTAAATAATATTTTAATTTTTGGTACTGCTGAACTTAATCAATTATGGAAACTATTTTTCTACTAGCTTCTTTGCAGCTTCAATGTCTTCCTTTGTCTTTATGCTCATCCACCCGCCATTGTAGATATATCCGAAAAGCAAACCATCTTTTGCTAGCAATGGCAGTAAGTCAGTCTTTATGTTCCACTCCATATCTCCTGGAGGTATGTACTTGAAAACATCACGGTCTAAAAGAAAAATAGAAGTCGGTATCAACTTTGAGTTTACTGGCTCAGGAAGCTTTTCATATGTTAGTATCTTGCTTCCCTTCAATACTACTTTATCTTTTATTGAATAGGAAGTATCGGATGGCATATAAATTGCCATAGATGCAGGACTGTTATGTGCCATGTGAAATTTAAGCATGTCCCTTAAATCAATGTCAAATATTGAATCTCCCGTTACAAACAACGTAGTTGTTCCAACGTACTGCTTCACCCTCTCAAGCGCCTTAGCACTTCCTTTGAGATTATTATCATCGATGTATTTTATGTCCACACCGTAACCTTCTCCATTTTTCAGTATTGCAAATATCTGCTTCAGAAGATCCGTCTTTCCTGAAATTATTATGCTCCTGAAGTTGTTAACTCTGAGCTTTGATATTATGTGATCTATTACTGTTGTATCCCCTACCTTTACAAGAGGCCTGTAATAATCTGTGCCATTAACCTTGAACTCTCCACCGCAAAGTATTATAGCGGTGTTCTGCTTTTCAAAATACTTTCTTAATATGTCTTCTACTGCTTCACTCTTGGATCTGTAATAGATATTATCTACTAAAGAATCGAGTTTTGCGACAACGTCTGCATCTATTGTAAAGGAAGTTCTCGCTTTCATAGTACTTACTATCCTTTCTTAGTTTAATACCTATATATAAAATTAACCTTTACAAGAAAGATTTAAATACTAACAAAATCATTACAGAATGTAAATAAAATACTTAGATTCTTATATGGGCATAGTAAAAACAGGAACCACGACATTGGGATTAGTCTACAAGGACGGAGTTATTTTAGCCGCTGATAGAAGAGCAACGGCAGATCACATAGTTGCCAATAAAAACGCTGAAAAGGTAATGGCCATAAGCGGAAGCATAGGGATAACAACCGCAGGTATGGTTGCAGACTTGCAGGCAATGGTAAGGCTGATGCGCTCAGAACTTACTTTATATGAAATAAGATCAGGTTCAAAATTAGATACTGACGGAGCTGTAAGCCTTTTAAGTGCAGTTCTTTTCAATAAAAGACTTTCATTGAATTTAATTTACGGAGAATTTATAGTTGGAGGATACGATACTGCTCCTAAGCTTTTCTCTATAGATGAAGCGGGAGGACAGGGCAAAGATAAATTCACTGTCACAGGCAGCGGAGGAGTATTCGCTTTGGGAGTTCTAGAAGGAGATTACAAGGACAATATGAGCGAGGAAGAGGCCGTAAAACTTGCATACAAAGCAATATCCTCATCAATAAGAAGAGACGTTTACACAGGAGAAGGAATAGATATAGCAGTAATAAACAAGAAAGGTTACAAAAAGCTTTCAGATGAAGAAATACAGAAGACAATAAACAAGTAATCCTTTTACATTTATGTGTAGGTAATGAACTATTGAAATTTTATCTTGCAGAAGCTATGTTGTCTTGATATGGATATAAAAAAAGAAATAACTGAGTTTATAGCGGACAAGTCTCTTATAGAGGATATCAACTTCGAAGTATCGAATATTGTTATATATACCAAGAACAGAAATTTCTTCCTGGATAACTCTGAAGTAATAAGGAACTTGGTAAGCAAAGAAAAGAAGAGAATAGAAGTAAGATTGGATCCATCCCTTCTTTTGGATGAAAAAGAAGCAGAAGCAAAAATAAAGAAGATGGGCTTTGAAGAAGCTCATATAACGGATTTCTGGTTTGACCCACCGAGAAGCATAGTAACGATAGAAGCTGAAAGGCCCGAAGTTTTATCCGGAGAAAGAAAAGCAGGGATAAACAAGATAAAGGAAGAAACAGGCTGGTCTGTAACGCTTGCTAGGTCGCCATTGATAAAATCTGACATTGTAAAAGCCATAAGAGAAATGCTTTACGACAATTCTAAATTCAGGAGAAAAATGCTTAATGAGATAGGTGAAAGCATTTACAATTCAAAATTTGAGGTTGATGACAAATACTGGGTCAGGATAAGCGCCCTTGGTGCTTTCAGGCATGTTGGAAGATCTGCTGTACTTGTTCAAACTCCTATAAGCTCGATTCTTTTAGACGCCGGAGTTGATGTCAGCAATCCAAAAGAGCCTGTTCCCAGAGTAGACGCTCCGGAGTTTGATATTTCTAAACTTGCAGCTGTTGTAATAACGCACAGCCACTTGGATCACTGCGGTTTTCTGCCTGCACTATACAAATACGGATATAACGGCCCGGTATACTCAACTGCACCTACAAGAGATGTAATGACATTGCTTCACCTAGACTACATAAACCTTGCAAGCAGGACAAACTCTAAGCTTTTGTTTGATGTTGATGACGTAAAAAAGATGCTTAAACACTCGATAACACTGCCATTTCATGAAGTTACCGACATTACTCCTGATATAAGAATAACGCTTCACAATGCCGGCCATATCCTTGGCTCTGCGATGATACACTTAAACATAGGAAACGGCTTCTACAATGTACTTTACACTGGAGATTTCAAATACGACAATTCAAAGACTCTAAACAGGGCGGAAACGCAGTTTGAAAGGGTTGAAACGCTTATAATGGAAAGCACATATGGTGGAGAGTCGGACACGCAGCCTTCTAGGACAGAAACAGAGCAATTCTTCCTTGATATAATAAGCAAAACGATAGCAAACAACGGAAAAGTTCTTATCCCAGTATTGGGAGTAGGAAGAGCCCAGGAATTGATGCTGCTAATCGAAGAATGGCAGCGCTATGGACTTTTGCCTGAAGCACCTGTAGTTGTCGATGGAATGCTTTGGGATGTAACTGCAATTTACACTGTTTACCCTGAATTCATGAACAGCGAAACTAGGAACAGGATAATAGCACACAATAACAATCCATTTTTATCGCCGATATTCAAGCACACTGTCAGCGAGGAAGAGAGACAGCAGGTTTTATCTGGCAGCCCTGTAATCATACTAGCGACTTCTGGTATGCTTAATGGCGGACCGGCTGTTAGCTATTTTGCAAATTTATGTGAAGACCCTAAAAATGCAGTAGTTTTAGTCTCTTATCAGGGTATAGGAACTTTAGGAAGGACGATACAAAACGGCGGCAGAGAGGTAGATATAGAACTTAACGGCAAATTGAGACATTTTTCTGTAAGCGCACTTGTCTATTCTATAGAAGGTTTTTCCGGCCATTCCGACAGAAAACAGCTTGAAAGATTTGTCAATGACATAAGGCCTAAGCCTAGAAAAATTATAATAGGACACGGGGAAGAAGGAAAGATATTGGAGCTTGCAAGTTATATGAGAAAGAGATTCCGACTTGAAACGCATGCACCACACGTACTTGACGCTTTAAGATTGAAGTGATCAATGTATTGTCTTCTGAATGTATAGGTGATAAACTGATTCCAGAGCCATTATATAACCAGACATTATCCTCGCTCTTTCACTGTCCAAATCATCAAATGAATATTTAGTAACTAATGCATCGTTTGAGATATTGGAAAGAAATTCTACTATAAGTTCATTGTAAACAAACTCCTTTAACATCGGATTATCTATCAGCATTTTTTCCAGCTGCCTTACCTTTTTGTAATAATCCCCAAAAAGCATTTTGTCTACGAACTCCCGGTTAGTATTAAACCAATACTTCAGCAGTGCTTTGCCCCCATTTTTTCTTCTTATGTATTTAATGTCCTCGTCCGCTTCCTTAAAATCATTATACCTATTTTTTGTAGTATCAGTTGGATCCTGAAAAGCGCCGTAGTGGTCGTAGGCTCTTTTGTACATGTTGAATATTCCATAACCCAAGCTAAAAAACTGCGCCTTGACCTGTGAGTTTGAGAGTATCTCTTCAAGAACTGTCATTGTCAATGGCTCTCCAAGTTCATTTACAGTTGATTTCATACAGTAGCTCTATCACCTTACCTACTGTCCAAATAAGCTCTTCATCTTTGCTTTCTGGAACAAACTTTTTTTCACCTATGTAAAAAAAATCCTCTCCTTCTGCATTCTTTAAGGAATCTTGAAACTGTGCATTAACAAAGTTTTTATAGATTGAATTGTAAGTTTTATCCCCGAACATGTTTACAAGTGCATCCTCCATTAGGTATACAAGAGTATAAGCTTTACCGAATACCTTTTTTTCGCGGTAACCATTTGAATTTGAAAGATATTTGTAAAGTATATTCATGTAAGCGCCATTGTCTGCTGACATTTCTGCCGATACTTCATTGAATTCCTTTTCCTTGCATTCAGGGAACAAATGTTTTAGCCTTTCATCAACTTTACTCTCTTCATAAAGATCTAAAAGAAATGAGAAGGCATTAAAACCCAACAAATCAACCTGCTTCTTGAATTGGCTCTGCGAGAGAAAGATTTCTAGTTTACTTTCTGACTTGGAAGTATTTTCCATCTATAATTATATGAAGTAATAGCGCATAAGTACTTTTCTATTATCAAAAAAGTTAGCTAAATGTTAAAATGGAAGAAAAAATTTACAGATATTAAATATGTTAATCTTGACAAAACCCATAAAAATTAGTAAAGGGTTACTTAATAAATATTAAAGAAAATTAAACAATGCTGCCGAAAGACACGGAAGGCATAACTCCGTTTGGGGGGTACTCGGGATAATAATAAGATGCAGTAACATTAGTAAGTACATTCATACCCGCACCACCAGCACCTTGTGAGTATTCAATTTCAAACCTATATACTCCCGGATGATCCCATACACCATAACTAGGACCACTATTACCATCCCAACTTATAGGCCCGCTTCTAAGATTCCCATGATATAGATTTGAGAGCCAGTAAGCACCATTTGATGTATTCGTTCCATACCCAATACCTGCTATTATACCATCATCATAGACAAACGTAAAATTAACTGATTGATTAACTTCTATAAAACCTATAAACTTTATCTGAAATTCGTAACCTGTCCCATCAATAATTGGAGGGTTTTCAAATGGAATCTGATCAAGGACATTATTGTTGTTAAGTATAGCATAGCCGGATATTGGTGTACTGGTTTCGTAGCCTGTACCTGAAAAATATGTACCGCTTGAATTTGTAACAAAGGGGCCATCTTTTGAGTAAGAGATTCCTGCAGGAGAATTCAGAGGAACGTCTCTCCCTACAGGGACTCCAACAAGTACAGAATTTGGGCTCGCAGTTGAATATCCTGGCTGGTACCATATCTGGTATTCTAATCCGGGTTGCATTACATTAAGTATATCATTGTAATCACCATAACTAGTGGAAAGCTGAGACGCCTCGCCGTCGTTTACTGTGTTGAATAGATTTGTAGATTTTGGAGCAAAACCGATATAGACTGTTTCTGATGACCCTCCTGGAATTGTCGCTATCTTTAGCCACCAAGTTGCATTTGTTGAAGTGTAATTCTCCAGCCATGACGGTATTATAGTTCCATTGTAATAGAAGAACTCTACATTCTGACCGAAATTGCCTGTTGCTATTGAGGAAAAGCCTGGATCTGAGGATGTGAAATTAACCATCTGCTGGAATGGATTTGGAGTTGCTGAACTTTGGCTGTTAGTTATGGTTATTGGTTCATAGCTTGTTAAAGTTGATGGCTTTCCAGTTATAGAAGTTCCTGCCACTGTTCCTGTTGTATTAACTGTTTGCAAGCCTATTGTAGGAACATCATAGCTGTACTGTATCTTTGCTGACAATGAATAATGGATATTTGCTG
>DAPE01000010.1 GCA_002502045.1 Candidatus Parvarchaeota archaeon UBA573
AATCCCGTCGAGTCCACTTAATATTAATCGAATGCTTTCCATCTAAAATTTGATTAATTTTTTATCAATAGCTTTATAAGAAATTTCACTGTCTATACTTTATCTCCCTTTAATCCCCATTTCATAAAAGAGGAATTCTCGGTGGAATTTTTTAAATAACTTTTTAGCAGCATAAAAAACATAGGTATCTGGTAAAAAAAGAATATGCCGTTCCATATGTCTCCATAATACCCTCCCCAGGGATATTTGTTAAGCGTAGTATAATAAAGGGTAGCATTTACAACACTGCCGGATTCATAAGCTATTGCATATTTTGCAGTTTTTAGTTTGTTATTTGAAGTCGCAGTTATTCCTCCAATACTAAAAGCTTCCTGTGCAAGTGCAAGATTGTACCATAAATGGCCGCCAAGCGAAAAGTATGTGTATAGGAAAGGGACAGTAACCTTTGCATTATAGGCAAAATCTTTGCTCCAGTTTGCAACGCCAATAGACAATGCTCCTAGCGAAGCTATGTAAGGTCTAAGCGCATCTATTTTTTCCTTATAAAGGCTTTTCAATCTGGTTAAAATACTTGGCTTCTTTGCTTTGTTATTGTCTAATAATTTTTCCAGGTTTTTGGCCATTGTTAATTTAGGCAAATATCATTTTTATACCTTAGAGTTGTAATACTTTAGAAGAATTTCAATATTTTTTGAATAATTTGCATTTTGTGTATAAATTATACTGCTAAATGTAAAATCCCTTGTCTAATGTTTCTAGGATACTTATAGCACTATAAGCCAAATGCCACTTTCCTATTATAAGAATTTATGGATCGCCTACTCCACCTGCTCCACCATTATCTGTTACTATAAATAATAATGGAATTGAATCTATAAATATTTTTGGACTGCTTATTAATTGCCTAACTTCTCTATCATCCTTACTTCAGTAGCTCTAGTAGGATAAATCTTCCCGAGTTTTTTGTGTAGCTGGTTTTGCGGCTTTCCAGTCAAAACATCAAGAATCAATTCCTTAAGGTCCTTTTTATCTGCCAAGCCATCTATAAAGTCATTTGCCTCAGCCCTTACGAATTTTTTGTATTTGTTCTCAGCCTTGCTTATTATAACTATAGTCTTTATTGCATACTCCTTTTCATTGATCTTTGTCTTTCTTACTACGTCCAGCTTTGATGAGTTGTGCCTTACCATCCTGCCTACCTGCTCTCTGGAAAGAATTAATGATTCAAGCTGCGCGTTTGCAGTGTTTTCAGTAGATGATATCAATCTAAATCCGAGTTTAAAGCCGGGTTTTGTCTTTATATCTGGAAGGTTATTTGCGTTTACAAAAATTAGTCTGTTTGGTATATTAGTCTCATTGCCGTATACGCTGCCTATCTCCGCGTTATCAAATTCAATCGCTTTTACTTTGTACCAAGAATTAGGCTGATTCATATCTTTACTACCAATCTCGCTGATTCAAGCGAATATGTGTAATCTTTAGGCAAAATCTTATTCTGCTTGTAGTATTTTATGAGTTTTTTAATCCTGTTTTCAAGAACCACCAAGCTTCTTATGGAATGTTTGTCTTTTTTCTGTTTATCAACATGCATGTGAAGCTTTACTGCTTTTTTGTATAATGCTATTAGATCTTCAGGTAGAGGCTCTGTCATGCCCCTGCTTTTAAGAATAGAGCTTACGCTTTTCTTTGTTAGATCCTTAACGGATGGAATTCCGTACTGATCCCGTAATACTGTTCCTATCTCTGATTTTGTAAGCCCTTTCTGCGATTTATTGAGTATAAGCTGCTCTACTTCCTCCTGCTTGTAATTAAGCCAGTGAGGCACAAATCTATTCTTTACATTAATAACTTTCATTATATCTCCTTCTTTCTTCTATATCTTTAAGATGAGTATCTATTCCTTTAAATTCTTTTCTAATTTGGGATTTATAAGCGTCAAGGCACATAGCATACGCTTCTCTGTATACTTCGTTATGTTTGGATTTTAGGGCGTTTTTAAATAAGAATATGTCACTTGCAATATCTTCATCCTTTAACGAGTAGTAACTCAATCCAAAGTCTATTAAATATACCTTTCCCTCTTTTTTTATCATATTTGCAGTTGTAAGGTCTCCATGTATTACTCCCAGATTATGCATGTCAGCAATCATCTTTCCAATTGATTTTGAATCTTCCAATGAAAATGATTCAGCAAGTCTTTTGCCATCAATTTTTTCCATGTATATCTCTTTTTTGCTTTCAACATATTTTATTGGCTTAGGAACATTTAAGCCGCTTTCATAAAGAAAACGCATTATGTTGAATTCTGCTCTGCTTCTGTTCTTTCTAAGCTTCTCGTCTATCTCCTTTATCCTATAGTCCTTTTTTATCCTTCTCTTTATTATGAAACTGTTGTTTTCATATATAGCAGCTTCCGATCCGAATCCAAGCAATTTCATATTTTTATAAACACTCTGTCCCCATCATCAAGTTTGTGTGAAAGCGCTACTCTCTGGCCCTGGAACTTTGCACTTTTTCCGAAGATAACAGCATATGCATTTTTTTCAGTCTTCAGGTGCAGCTTTTTAACAAGATTCATAACCGTTTCCCCCTTTTCCATAGCGACTGCATCCTTTGAGTTTTCAGTGTATACTCCTATGACTCCAAAATCTTTAAGTGCCTTTTCTAAATCAATTTTTTCGCTAACTATCTGAAAACTGCAATATCTGTCTATTTTTTCTTTTGAGATTATTATCTCGCTCTGTAATAAAAGATCTTTATTTTTTTCTGGGTCTTTCACTGCTATTAATTGTATTTGTACATTGTTTGCCTTTACGATGCCATAAAGGATATTGTCTAGTCTTGTAATTTTGAACATTTTAAGTATGTTTTCACTGTTATAGCCAACTAGAGAAACTCTTGGCCATCTTTTTCTTATTGCAGTTGCTTTGTGGATCAACGGCCTTCTGCTTGCTTCTTTTCTAATAAGCGAGAGTCTCCTTTTAAGTGATCCAAATTCCCTGTCAGTACCTTTGTGTTTAGGCAGTATGACCATCATCCTCTTTAGAATATTCTCTTTTTCTTCAAGATCTTTCTCTTTACTGTATTTCTCCTCTAGCTCGTAGTATTCCTGAGGGGCATTCATTGGCATATCTATCTGTATTTTATCTCCACCGTGTCGGTCCTGAATTTTGGTTTAATCCTCAAATCTTCTTGTTTATATTCTTTCATTAAATATCCTGTGTAAGCAATCATTGCGCCGTTATCACCGGCAAATTCCATGGGTATCTGCTTAAATTCTGCATTCCTAGCTTTACACATCTTAGCTCCCATCTCATTTATTCTTTTATTAGCTGCCACTCCTCCTGTTATTATCAGGCTGTCTTTAAGGCAGTATGACATTGCTCTTTCACTTGCTTCAATAAGCATTGAAAAGACTGTTTCCTGCAGCGAAAATGAAATGTCTTCCACACTTTGGTGGCCTATCAATTTTGATACAAATGTCTCTATGCCAGAAAAACTTACATCCATACCTTTTATGCTGTAAGGCATTTGAATGTAATTTTTGCTCTTCTTTGCAAGTTCCTCTATCTTTGGCCCGGCAGGAAACGGTATATCCATTCTTCTTCCAATTTTGTCTATCAAATTTCCAATTCCTATATCCTGTGTTTCCCCAAATACTATGTAAGTACCGTTGTAATAAGTGATTATCTGAGTGTTGCCGCCGCTCACATAAAGCATTACAGGATCTTTTAATTTTGTGTATAGCCTTGCAATTTCAAGGTGTGCAATGCAATGATTTACTCCTATAAGCTTTTTCTTGTATTTGTTTGACAAAAATGTGGAAACCTGTGCGCCAACTTTAAGCGCAGGTATTATACCCGGGCCTTGCGAGAAGGCGAATAAATCTATGTCTTTTAATTTTAGGCCACTTTTATCTAGTGCCCTTTTAATTATCTCTGGAGCCAGCTTGAAATGGTGCATTGCAGCTTCTCTAGGTATTATCCCTCCTGATGTTGGTTTAAGCGTATCCCTTTCATTCGCTATTATTTTATCGTTTTCAGAAATTCCTACTCCAAAAGTATGTGCAGTGCTTTCAATTCCAAGGGTATAAATTAAACTATCTCGAGATCCTTTATCCGGCTTTATGTTTCTTTGAAAAATTTTATTCTGTTCTGTGTGCATACTGCCCAGCTCCTGATTAAATAACTTCTCTTTTGGTCTTACATTGCACAGAGCTTCTTTGTGCAAAAGAGGTTTTACCTGGTTTCCCAGCTAGGTGTAGCACTTTTAGCCTTCACTTAGACCTGCTTTTTATGTTATAGTATTAGATAGTTTTATATTTATATTTTACCGCTTTTTAGCCAAGTCTTTGGAAAAGCAGAATTCTAAATGCGTTTTTAAAGAACAATATTTTACGTTTTAATTTTTTTCTTTCTTTTTAAATTCTGTGTAACCACAGCGACCGCATGTCAATCTATTATTATGTTCTGCAAGAAATGTACCTTCTCCGCATTTAGGACAGGTATGATTAACTTTTGTTATAGTACTGCCTTCTATTTTGTACATCTTCCAGATTTCACTTTTTTTCTGCTTCTTCTTTTCCATTCTTCACACCATTCTTTTCAAGTATATACTTTGGCAGTATCTTTTTTGCCAGTTCTTCATTTTTGTAAATATGTGCAATTCCCCTGGCTTCATTTTTTCCATAGATATTTTTTATTGTGTATATTAAAAGAAAACCTTCTTTACCTTCTTTTTCTAGGATTTTCTTTGTTTCATCCAATTTTGCAGGCTCGCCGGCCTTTAATTTTACTGTAAAATTGATTATCTGCCTGTCGAAATACTTATCATCTTTTGTTGAGTCTATCTTTATTTCCATTTTTACTCCACAGATATTGCATACTTGCCGTTTTTACCTATATTCATGGCTTCTGCTATTTTTGATTTTTCTTTGTCAGAGATAATAACAACTCCTTTCCATTTAAGTGACAAATCTTCGCTGCCGCACATAGGGCATTTTCTTTCTTCAGTCAAATAATTGCATACTTTGCAAGCTTTTAATGCCATTTTACTTCTTAGCAACCTCCTTCTTTTTTGAACCTAATTTTCCAAGGCCTGGAGAACGCATTGTTAATCCAACTTTCATCATTCCTTTAGTACTCACAGCTATTATACTTGCTACAATAGTGTCGCCGGTTTTAATAGTTGTCTTTGTTCTTCTTCCTGTAAGAGCATTCTTTGAGAAATCAACAAAATCATCCATTGTTTGTGAAATGTGTGCCAATCCATCTAGAGGGCCAATGTTTACTATTGCTCCGATTTCGCTTACTTCTGTTACCTGGCCTTTAACGGTTTCATGCAGGGTTGGAAGATAAGCAAGCATTCTAAATATTGTATCATAGTATATCGAAGCGTCATTCGGTATTATTATTCCTTCCTCTATACTGTCAATTCCAATTAAACCTACAAGCAAAGCTTTTTCCTCTATTATCTTTCCTATATAATTCTGTCTTATTATCTCAGTAGCAGCTTCTTTTCTGTCTTCTTGGAGCTTATTCGGCTCAACCCTTATCTTATCCCTTAGTGTTATTATTTCGTACATACATTTAATAAATTTTTATATCCTATAAATATATTTATTTATCACATTAAAAGATACTATGTATTTAAATAAGTTTATTTTTTGACTGTTGTTAACTGATAAAAATGGAAAATAAATCTGTTTTGGTTATAGGTATAGGTGCTGTAGGCTCTGCATTTTTGGCAAATTCAGCTGGGTTATTCAAAAAAGTTGGGATTTTTGATGGCGATATAATCTCCAAGAGCAACCTTACAAATCAGCCTTTTTACAGTGATTTTGATTTCTCTTCACCATCTTCAAAAGTGTCATTTGCAGTTAAAAAAATGAATGCTATGGATAAAGCTACAGAATACAAAGGCTACGAACGCTATTTTATAGAAAGTGACTTTAATGTAATGAAGGATTATGATCTTATACTTGATTTTACAGACAGCATTCAAAGCAGGCTAATAATCAATAGCGGCTGTGTAAAAACTGGAAGCCCGGCAGTTTTTGTATCATTAAATGACAAGGAAAGCGTTTTGTATTTTTATAGGGGCAATGCATGCTTTAATTGCATATTCAGGAATTCAATTGGGCATATAAAAGAAGGATGCGAATCGGTTATATCTCCGCCAGGAAAGGACTACCTGGATTTTTTAATCCATAGTATATTAGACTTTTCTTTAGGTAAAATTAAAGGAGATGAAATAAGGATATTTAATCTCAAAAATAAAAAGGTGCTTGAAAGTAATGTCAAGCGAGACAAGGAATGCGAGGTTTGCGTGAATAACCGTTCAAACAATATACAAACTGGCTTCTTGCAGATTTGCTCGTCTGGAATAAAATTTTCATTAGGCAGCGAAATAGACCTAAAGATATTAAATAAAAAAATACCGAGAAGCGAAATAAACGGAGATTACTTGTTTTCAAATAACGGCAGAAAATCAATCCTGATATCCTCAAAAGGAGATTTTCTTTTTACAGGATATACAAAAGACGAAGCAGAACAGCTATTGATGTCTTTTATTCCTGAGAGACTTTATAAGAAGGAAAAGGCTTGAGCAAACAAGTACAACTGCTACTGCAATTATATAGATATCATCATCTATTTGATGCGAAAGCGTGCTCCCGCCTATTTTTACGCCATTATAATAAAATCCGCTGTCTGCGAAGCTAATGTAGTTAAACGTGATGATTGCTATTATCATAATGCCGACTGCTGCCCCAATAATTGATAGCGAAAGCAAGGATTTCCTCCCAACTCTATATTTCCTGCTGGTTTTCATATTTTAGTTAAAGACAATTATTTAAATACCTCCCAGTCATAATATTAATATGTTAGAAAAAGCTTTAAGTTTTGCTTTTAATGTTACATCAAACAAGACTAATGTCACAACTACTTTGACAGCTCCAGCTCCAGGTGTCTCATTGCTGTTTTCAGGAGTAGAATCGTTCTTGTTTCCTTTTCTTCTAGTTTTTGCCATCGTTTACGGCGTTCTTCAAAGGAGTGAGATTTTCAAGGGGAAAAGCGACATAGATGCAATAATAGCATTCGTTTTGGGTATAATATTTGCTACCACAAATTATACTCTAAAGTTAACGTATCTGATATTGCCAATAGTTGGTATTGTTGCAATAGTAATATTCATGCTTTTAGTTATAGGCTCAATGCTTTATGGCAGTAGTTCTGACCTTCTAAAGAGCGGATCTGGGAGGAAGATAATAGTCATAATATCGGTTTTAGTTTCTATAGGATTAATAATTTGGGTTTTATTAACAGCTAATCTAGGGTTTGTAGGTATATCTGCTACCTCGGTTTCATCGAATCTTTCGCAGTATTTCCCGTATATAATCGTTTTCATAGCGCTTATCCTAGGTGCATACTTTTTATTTAAATAATTGAATACTTATAAGTAAAGATATTTAAAGAAAAGTTTAAATACTAAAAGTATCCATAACTATTAATGGTATCAGCAGTAGCAGGGTCATTGTATTCACAAATAGACAAGGCCTTAAGCCTTATAACCCCTCCTAATGTTACAAACCCAATAGAGTTTTGGCTTGCTTTTCTGTTAATACTTGCTATACTTAGCACAGTCCTAAAGAACGTGAGTTACTTTGGGGATAATAAAAACAAGGGAGCAAGAGGACTCATTGCTCTTATAATATCCTACTTCGCTGTTACTGTAGCGTGGGTAAGCCCTGTGTTAGTTTATATGTCTTCCACATTGGCAGTGACTGCGCTTATACTTGTAGCGATGCTTATAGTTGCAAGCCTGCTTAAATTTGATATAACTGGAAACAATTCCAAATGGCTTTTTGTTGTGGCGATAGGAATACTTTTCCTGGGTGGTGGAGTGTTCTCAAATGCTTTAGTACCTTCTAGTTCCGGTGTAGGAAGCGAATTTTCAAATATAGTATCTTCTTTAATAGGGCCTAACCTTGCATATCTTATTTTAGGTATAATAATAATCTTTGTTATCGCTTTTACTTTCGGCGGAGGCGGTTCTAGCAAGAACCAATAAGATAATATGTTAAGTTTACCTACTCTTGGTCTATATGATTTGGCGGTTTTCGTTTTAGTATTTGCTTTAGTATACGGCCTACTAGTAAGGTCTAAATTCTTTTCTACTTCGGACATACCTGCGCTTATAGGTGTAGCTATTGGTTTAGTAGCTTTGTTATCTTCCTTCTTTGTAAGATTTATAATAACGTTCCTGCCATATGTTTTAGCTGTAATGCTGTTTATCTTCCTAGCTATACTTCTTCTTTCAACGTCATTAGTTTCCCAGAGTTCAATAACGGATTACTTGAAGAAAAGCTCTCTTGTTCCAGCTTTAGTGATATTTGTAATGTTTATTTTTGGGCTGATAGCATTCGGAACCGTTTCTGCTTATTATCCAGGGATTTTAGGTGCCCCATCGACAAGCAGTTCCTCGCATGTTGCTGCAGTGTCTTCGTTTCCGTCTGATCTGACTTCCACTTACATTATATCTATATTTACAAGTCCTTCTTTTCTTACAACAGTACTTACACTGCTAGCTATGACTTTAGTAGTATTTGCATTGACAAGGCAGGTTCCAAGCAAAAAATAATTAGATTATTCTATAATAATTTGAAAAATCACTATTGAATATATGCAATGAATCAGCTATAAATGAAAAATCATTGGACTCAAACTCTTTCTCGTCTATTTTATCAATAACTTGCTTGGCCCTGCATAATGTAACATGCGGTGTAAAATTACTCTCTTTTTTCATAGATAAAAATGAGCATAATTTTTCGTAATGCTCGTTTAAGTTGCCATGAACCCTTGCGTATATTGTTTTTGGGTTTTTTATTGACGGAAAAGCGCCAATTCCCTTAATATTTATGGGTATGGAAAATTTCATTTCTTTTATAAAATCGATAAGTTCTTTTTTTATCTCAAAATCTCCAAGAAAAAGCAATGTTATGTGGAGTTTTTCTTTATCAACAAACTTTCCTGTAATCTTCTTGTCTAGTTTTTTATAGAAGAATGAAAAAATATCCTCTTTTGTTTTTTCAGGTATCTCTACTGCTATAAAATAGCGGTTCATTTTACGGTTTCTATCGAATCTATCTGCCCGTCTCCGTCTATATCGTATCCTCTTACCATCCTGCTCCAAGGAATCTCTCCAGTATATCCTTTGAAAGTTATATTTGAAAATCTTGTGGCAGCCAGCATTGCAGACAAAGTCCCTATGTTTCTTACTCCACCTATAAGTATTATCTCCTTTTCTTTATCGAATGGGTTCTTTATTTTTTCTATGGTTCCTTCATAATCTCTTACATGTATGCCATTTTTATCCTTTAAGCCCCAACCTTCTTCTTTTATGAATTTTATCGGCATGAAATTGTTTATATCCCTAGTGACAAGATTGGTTACTGGTCCACCTATAACAATTAGGTTCTTCTTGAAAAGGTTTTTCGATATTACATCAGTATCAAGAACTACCGGCATAGACGCTGGAAGATCAATGAACTGCCCTAGAAACATTCCAAGGTATGCAGTATAATAAGAATCTTTAGCAACAGCCTTGTATTCTCCGTGTGGGTCAGAGGCACCTACACAAATATATCCGTCAAATTTTCCATTATTTATGAATTTACTGAAAAATGCCAATGCATATTCGTTTTCCTTTGACTTCATCTTTGGATCAAATTTTATCTTGTTTTCATTGATTTCATGCGAAAATGAATTGTATAAAGCTTTGATCACCTCTCCCTTTTTCTGTGGCTCAATGCTTATCAGTCCTGCTTTTTCAAGCTTACCAATGTAGAAAGCAGTCGCCTTTTTGTCAAGCTTTAGTTCTTTTGAAAGATTTGCTGAATTATAAGGTTTTTTGGAAAGCTTTTTCATAATAGCCATAGCTTTTTCGTCTGCTATTGGTTTTACATCGTTTATATCTTCAATCAACTTTGTATCATTTACAAAGTAGCCTTCCCCATCGCTTTTAAGAATATAATTTTTCATAGTAACCATGTTTATAACTTATAACTAGGTTGATTTAAGTATTTAACTCTTTTGAGGCAATCTCACATAATTCTGTTTCTGCATGTTTTGCTCTGTTTTTTAACCGGTCCTGCATAAATTTAGATAGTTTAATGAGGATTGTAATTTTAAATACACCGTTTAAAAAGCTTTAAATATAAGTTTCCGTCTTACAAACTCTTAGGCTATTTATGTGTGGTATTATAGGTTATACTGGAAATGAGAATTCTATTCCTTTTGTTTTGGAAGGCATCAAGAGCTTAGAATACAGGGGCTATGACAGTTTCGGATGCGCTTTTCAGGGCAAGAACAATAACATAGAAATACGAAAAGATGCAGGCAGAATAAACAAAATTATAGATAATTACAGTTTGGATAAGGAAATCTCAAATAAAAGCATAGCACATACAAGATGGGCGACTCATGGCGGAGTTACAAAGATGAATTCTCACCCCATGCTTGATTGCAGTGGGAAAATAGCAGTTGTACACAACGGAATAATCGAAAACTTCAAGGAGTTGAAGGAAAGTCTTCCAAATCATTTATTCTCCTCAGAGACAGATACTGAAGTACTGCCACATTTGATAGAGGAAGAGATGGCAAATGGAAAGAACTTTGAGGAAGCTGTCATAGCCGTATCAGAAAAAATAACTGGGTTTTCTTCTTTTGTAGTTATGAATGCTGATTCTGATAATATTATTGCAGTAAAAAGCGGCTCTCCATTGGTGTTAGGCGTTAGAGACAAAGGCATGTTCGTTGCAAGCGATGTACCGTCATTCTTAAAATATACCAATAAAGTGGTTTATCTGTCTGATGGGGATGTAATAGCAATAAATAAAGCGGGTTTTAAAATCCTTAAATCAAATAACCCTACCAAGCATAAAGTCCGAGAAGTTACATTTTCAATCGCAGACATAGATAAAGGAAAATACAAGCATTTTATGCTCAAAGAAATTATGGAGCAACAGAGTCTTGTTTCAAAACTTGTAAATTCAGATTTATCCTACATTAAAAATGCCGCGTCTCTTGTCTCATTGTCAAAAAGAGTGTTCCTTTTGGGTTCAGGTTCCTCATTTCATATAGCGTTACTAACAGCTAATTTGTTTAGGGACTTGGGCAAAGATGCAATTGCCGTGCAGCCACAGGATCTATTAAATTATTCTAAGACAATAAGCAAAGAGGATGTCTTTATGATAATATCACAAAGCGGAGAAACTATGGATGTTATAGAGTCTCTTCCAATAATAAAAGACAACAAAAAAATAGGAATAATAAATACTGAAGGTTCTACTCTGGCAAATGTAGTGGATTACTTTATAAATGTTAATGCAGGGCATGAAAAAGGAGTTGCGGCTACAAAAACTTTTACAATGTCCGCAATACTTTCTTGTTTGATAGCCATGTTTTCTGCTGGTGAGGAAAGAGAGGCATTAAACGACCTTAATCTTTTGAATATAAATCTGTATAATCTTTTTGTTCCTTCAGTCTACAAGACAATAAAAGATACTGCTTTAATTCTTAAGAAAGAGAAAGATATTTTCTTTTTAGGCAGAGGAAATGATTACATTTCAGCAATGGAAGCAGCATTAAAGATGAAAGAGGTTACATATATTCACTCTGAAGCCATTGACTCGGCTACTTTTAAACATGGGCCGTTAGCTTTAATATCCAAAGGAACATACTCAGTAGCCTTGGTATCCGACAGATTTAAGGACAGGGAAATAAATAACCTTAAGGAAATAAAGGCAAGAAATGGAAAGATAATAGGGATTGCAAATGAAAAAATGGATGTCTTTGATGTTTTTATCAGGTCCCAGCCTGCAGGTATATTCAGTTTTGTTCCACAAGTAATATTATCCCAGCTTCTATCTTACTATATCTCATTGTCAAAGCATATAGACCCGGATCACCCAAGAAACCTCGCCAAGGCAGTTACTACAAAATAAGTTAACCTTTTTTACGTGTAATTCCTATAGTTTATGTGGAAAGCACTTATTTTTTAATAGATGCGGATTATACTGTTGTAGACAATGTACCGGTTGTAAGGCTTTTTTGTTTAAATAATAAACTAGAAAGAAGAATATTCTATGACAAAAACTTTAAACCGTATTGCTATGTAAAGACCGAGAAAGAAACATTTAATAAAACCGCCGGCGGACTTTCTTTTATTGAATCAGTTCAAGAAGTAGAAAAATATAGCCTTGGTAAAAAGATGAAAGTTCTGCAGGTATTTACTAGTCTACCAGAGGACGTTCCAAAAATAAAGCAGCTAAGCTTTCAAACTTATGAGGCAGATATTCCCTTTTACAAGCGTTATCTTCTTGATAAAGGCATAGGGACTTTTAACAGGTTAATTATTGATTCAGAAGGGGACTACATAAAAAACATAAAAGATGAAGGTATAGCGGACTTCCCAATAAATGTTGCCGCGATAGACATAGAGACATTTTCAAAGCATTCATTCCCTAATCCAAAATCTGACCCAATAATAGCAGTATCGATAGTAAGTGCAGGGTTGAAAAAATGCATTACATGGCTCAATGCTGAAAGTGATAATATAATAAAAGCAAAGGATGAAAAAGATCTGCTTCTTAAACTTTCAGAGATTTTATCCTCGAATAATTTTAATGTTATAGTAGGTTATAATTCCGATTCTTTTGACATGCCATATATAGCTGAGAGGGCAAAGATATTAGGGTTTAGATTTACAGTTAGTGGCTTTGAACTTAAAATAAAAGGAGAGCGAAAGAAAGTAGCAGAGATAAATGGCCTTGCTCACATAGATATACTGAATTTTATAAGAAATATCTATTCGATATACAACCTTAAAACAGAAGTTCTTACTTTAAGAGAAGTTGCAGCAGAGATTACTGGCGAAAGAAAAGGCGAATTCAACTGGGATGACATAAATGAGGTTTTTAGCAATGTAAAACTTGCAACCGAATTGTGCGAGTACTGCATTCAAGATTCAAATATAACGTTATTAGTTTTCAACACAGTCCTACCTCTTATAACCGAGCTTAATAAACTTGTAGGTCAGACATTTGCCGATGTTTCTAGAATGGCAACAGGTATTGTTGTAGAAAATCTTATAATGAAACACGCTGTTATTAAGAACGAGCTTATACCGAATAAGCCATCTGATTTTCAAATTAATGATAGAATAAAAAAAATAAATGTCGGGGCCTTTGTTTTTCAACCTACCGCAGGGCTATATGAAAACATAGCAGTAGTGGATTTTAGGAGTCTTTATCCCAGTATAATAGTGTCGCATAACATATGTCCATCTACGATTCAGTTGAATGGGGATCAGCCTTCCTTTACTCCAAAAGAAGAGAGATTAGGATTGATACCTTCTGTTCTATCAGAGGTAATAACATTAAGATTTGAGGCAAAAGATCGACTTAAACTGGAAAAAGACAACAAACAGTTAAACGCCAGAGTGCTTGTACTCAAGTTAATAGCAAACGGGTTCTATGGCTATTTGGGTTATTATAATTCAAGGTGGTATTGTTTTGAGTGCGCAGGCGCAACTACCGCGCTCGGCAGAAAATATGTTCAGGACGTTATATCTACAGCCGAGTCTTACAAATTCAAAGTGCTATATGCGGATACAGATTCAGCCTTTATCCAGTTTGGAGAAAGAAAACAGACTGTAAACGAATTTATAAACGGTATAAACAGCAAACTTCCGAAGCCTATGGAACTTGAATTGCAAGGGTTTTATGCCAGGGCGATATTTGTCAGCTCAAAAGGAGGAATAGGAGCAAAGAAAAAATATGCGATGTCAGATTTAGATGGCAATATTACAATAAAAGGATTTCAATCAGTAAGAAGGGACTGGGCCGTGATAGCAAAGAATCTGCAAAAAGAAGTTCTTAACAAAATTCTTTTGGAAAATGACAAAGAAGGGGCAGTGGCTACTGTAAAAAACATAATAGAAAAAATAAAAACTGGGCAAGCAGGTTTAGATGAGCTCGTTATCTTAACTCGGCTAAGAAAGGATCCTTCATCATATCAGCAGACTAATAGACACATTTCCGCAGTGGAAAAAAGTGGGATGAAATTTGTAAGTGGAGATACAATAAAATACATCATAGCCAAAGGAAAGAACAACGAAAGCGTGTCTGAAAAAGCAGTCCTCTATGAGATTGCACGGAAGAACAAAATAAAGTATGATCCAGACTACTATATATAAGCAGGTTTTACCTTCTGTCTTACAAATACTAGAAGTCGTAGGCTATTCAGAAGATGACATACTTGGCAAAAAAAATAACTCGCTTGAAGGGTTTTTATAGTATAATAATACTAATTGTATTATGCTTGTTTAAAAGAGTATTATTGTGGAACAGAAGTTTAATAATGATTTCATAGAAAGGATTACAACTGACGGTGTAGGGATGCTGTTCGTTACAGAGAGATATAAGTTGGAGGAGGCATCTATAGAGCTTTTATCCAGAATAAAAAATAAAGGATTTAAGCTTATTTATGTTACGTCGAGTCTTCCTTTTAAATCAATTCAGGAAAAGTTAGATGTCGCGAAAATAGAAGATTATTTTATAATAGACTCAGTAACGGCCCCAGTTATACAAGATCCTAACGCATACAAAAATTGTATATTCATACGTTCGCCAGGAGATCTTACAGAGATAAGCATAAATCTGGAAAACCTGATGAAGAGAGGCGGAGAAAACTTTGTAGTTATAGACTCTATAACTTCCTTTTTGATTTATAACTCCGAAAATGAGATACTAAGATTCATTCATTTCACATCATCTATAGCAAGGGAGAAAAAAAGCAAATTAGTCTTCATAGTAATAGAAAACAAAGGCATAAGCGATGCATTTTTGGATAAGATAAGAAGTTTTATAGATGAAGAAGCTAAATTAGAGTGAGCTATAAATGGAAAAAGAAGAAAGGGACAAATGGCTACTAGCCGGTAAAATCGGAAAAGAGATAAGAGACCTAGGAATCTCCATGTGTGTTCCAGGAGCAAAGATACTTGATATCGCAGAAGCAATCGAAAAGAAAACCATCGAGATGGGAGCAAAGCCTTCTTTTCCCCCTAATATATCGATAAATCAGATCGCTGCACACTATACACCAAAATTTGATGATAAGACTGAATTGACAAAAGGGGATATCGTAAAGATAGATGTTGGAGCAAGTGTTGACGGCTATCTTTCAGATACTGCAGCATCAGTTGCAGTTGGAGAAGGAGAGAACAAGCTTGTGAACGCTACAAAGGAAGCATTGGAAGCAGTATCTAAAATGATAAAACCTGGCATGGAAGTGCATCAAATAAGTGAGGTTATAGACGATGTTATAAGTGGTTTAGGGTTTTCTCCAATAGTCAATCTAGGAGGTCATGGCGTTGGTAGGTACAGTCTGCATGAAGGAGAATTTATCTCAAATTCTAAAAATTACTCCGGTTCATTTCTTAGAAAAGAAGGCGTAGTAGCAGTTGAGCCTTTTGCAACAACAGGTGGTGGTTATGTTATAGACAGCGCGGAAGTGCAAATCTACCAGTTAGCTTCAATCAAGAACGTAAGGAGCAGTCTAGGAAGGGATATCCTAAAATATATTTCTGAGGAATATAATGAACTACCGTTTGCAAAAAGATGGATAGTAACAAAATTCGGCAGGTTTGCTGAAATAGAGATAAGAAATTTAGTTGCAGCAGGGGCATTGAATGAGTTTAATGTATTAAAGGAAAAAGATAACGGACTAGTGTCACAGTTCGAGCACTCGTTTCTTTTCGATGGGGAAACTGTGACCATTACAACCCTATAAAAAACAAAAAAGCATTAATCATTGCAATTTTTAGTAAAATAATGGGCGTAAAATTAAAAGAGCTCTTTGAGCCAAGTAAGATAAAAATGGGCGAGCTGTCAGGTAAATTAATTGCAATAGATGCATTTAATTGGATATTCCAGTTCCTCACTACAATAAGGCTGGCAGATGGCTCTTATCTAACTGATTCAAAGGGGAAAGTTACTACACATTTGAATGGCCTTTTTTATCGTTCTGTATCAATGCTAGAAAACAGGATAAAGCCTGTATTTGTGTTTGATGGGGCGGCCCCAAAATTTAAGAAAGAAACTCTCAAGGAAAGAGAAAAAACAAAGGAAGAAGCGATTGAGAAAATGCAGAATGCATCAACAGCTGAAGAAAAGGCAATGTACATGAGGCGGCTTTCAAGAATAGATGATTATATAATAGACTCTTCAAAGGAATTGCTTTCATACTTAGGTATACCGTATGTACAGGCTCCTGCAGAGGGAGAAGCACAGGCAGCGCAATTAAATATGCAGGGAAAGGTTTTTGCAGCAGCTTCTCAGGATTATGACACTCTACTTTTCGGGGCCAAAAAAGTTGTTAGGAACCTAAATATTACTAACAAAAGAAAGATAAGTGGAAAGGGAATAACCACAAGTGTGTTGCCGGAATTGATCAATGCCAATCCAAATTTAGCTAGGCTAGGTATAACGAGGGAGCAGCTCATAACACTGTCCCTTTTTGTAGGCACTGACTACAATAAAGGCGTTGACGGTATAGGCCCAAAGAAAGCACTTAAAATAGTAAAGGAAAAAAGCAGAGAAGAAATTTTCGCTTCTTATGATTTTAGGTCAGATTATAGTATAAAAGAGATTTATGACTATTTTATTTCTCCAAAAATAATTGAGGTTAATGAGGATTTAAACCCGAAAAAATTAAACAAGGAAAAGCTTGTAAGCTTTTTATGTGAGGAGCATGATTTTTCAAAGGAAAGGGTAAACCAGTACCTAGACAGGATAAAATTAGAAGAAAATTCACTTTCTTTTTATGGATAACGATATAGCAGAAAGGACAAAGAAAGAAATAGACATGATGGAGATAGTTTTTAAGGTTTTGACAATTAAAGACAAGGATAAACAGCTAGCTCTTGATTTTTTTGATATGGCTTCAAATTACTTTAAGGACAGCAAGTTTTTTTTGGATAAGCAGGACTACATACGGGCCTTCGAGGCCGTAGTAATAAGCTGGAGCTATATAGATGCAGGCATAAAAGCAGATTTTTTCGAAGTTCCTAAAAATTTAAAGAAATATTTCACTTCCTAACTAAAAATGGCAATTTTTAGGATTAGAAATATTTATATATTATAATGTAGTAAACATTTTATGGCAATTGAGAGGGAAAGAATTCCTGCCGTTGTGATTTTGATGCTTATACTTATAGGCTCTATAGTAATTTATCTGCTTCTAGTGCCACCGCCAGTAGCATATAAACTTTTAGGAATAAATAATACTACTACAGTAACGCCATCTATTCCTGCTGGGGAATACTACCAGAACCTTAATACCTACATAGGAGGAAATAGCCAGCCTATCAATACCTCATATACTTTAGGCACTTTTGGAGTAAATTACCCAATTATAAATTCAACTGTTTTTAATACCAGTGAAGTTAGCATTGGCTCGAGCATATTCGGTTCATCATCATATGATATGGATTTAAACTTCTCCAAATCTTCAGTGTATTTCATTGAGATCACAGTTCAGTCTGTTTCAGGCACACCAAAGCTTAGTTTTTCATTAAACGGTAAGTCATTTTTCTCTACTTTGCCGGCAAAGAATGAGACGATAATAGAGCAAGTGCCTGCAAGCAGTTTAACAAAGAATATAATTTCAATAACTGATAGCTTGAATGGTTTTGCGCTTTCCCAGTCCTTTAAACTATCAAAAATAGAGATAATAAAAGAAGCAGGTAAAAACAATGAAGACATAATCCCTGTCAAAATACTGACATTTAGTGGTGTAGGGGATTATTCTATTGATTATACTCCTATTGGATATGGAGGCTTAAATGTTTCTGTAAACAATCAGGTTATATCAAGCATAACAAGCGGAACAGATGCAGAGATTACGGCCAGCATACCTTCTATAATAATATCAAAAGCAGTACGTAATTCCAATCTTTCAAGTTCATCTATAATACTGCCATTAAACTTTAATGTAGCTTTTCAGCCATCAGAAAACGTTTCATACGAAATAGCAGACGCTTCTCTTAACTATAAGATACCTTATATAGCTTCGAATTCACCTACAGTCTATTACTCAGTAAACGCAACAAACAGTAGTTATCTTCTAACTCTTTATGTTTCAAGTATAATAAAGAATGGCAGCATATCTCTTTACTTTACTCCAAGCAATACAAACCTTACTATCGCCGCGAATACTCTATCAATAGGAGAAAATGTACTTTTTTTACCTGCGAGTGATATAGGTATAAATGCTGTTAAAGGAAATTATAGCGGTACTATAAAACTTTCTACGAATGGTTTGGTGATACCTTCGTATATATCCATAAAATCCGTTGAAGGTTGAAATTTATATATACCAAATCAATATATATTCTTTATATTATGATGGGAATAAAGTTAAATAAAAAGGGCCAGGCCAGTGCTCCTACTAATCCTTCAGGAAATACACCTGATAATTCTGGAAGCCCTAAAAAAGCGCCATTATTCAGTCCACCCAAAAAGAATAAAGTTAAAGAGGTTGAAGTTAAAGAGGGTAAGGGGAAAAAAGTATGTCCAATCTGCAAACAGGGGTTTAAAAGTTATACTGAACTTTATGCACACATGGCTACACAAAAGCCATCAGGAGAAGGTTTATCTGAAGGAGCTATACAAATTCTAATTCCGCAGTACGTAACGCAGTACGTAAAAAAGATTCAAAATAAAGAGAATAGAAAGCTGTTTAATGGTGATAAGTTAGTTAGAAGCACAAAGAAGTATTCTTTAATTATTTTAATATTTATGATACTAATTGCCCCTCTTTCAGTCTATTTTATTTTCTTTGCTCAATCAAATGTAGGGATAAGCTACACAGAAATTACTTACGGAAGCATATTCTCTAAGATCACTGGCTTAATATCCTATGGTATATCTTCTATATCTACTTTTATTGCTGAGGTGCAAAACCCAAATCTTCTTGTGTCTCAACCTACAGTTACAGCAGTAAACTCCACCCCGACTTTTTTGTCTTTTCTTACTTTTAGTTACCCTTCAAATCAAGAGGTTGTTTTAACTACAAATCCTCAGCAAGGTAACATCCTTTATTCAGTATACAACAATGGGAATGTTCCGCTTGGGCCAGGCACTCCAAATAACTTGGAAGTCAATATATCCTGCGGCAACACTTACTCACCGGGTGCTGCACAATACTGCAAAGATATGCTAGACAAGTTTACAAGCCCTGTCGAAAACCAAATCTCTCCGCCGAAAATCGTGAATTCAAATTTGGTAGATATACTTGCCCCCGGAGAGACAAAAGAGAACTCTACCACATTTTATTTATCCTGCCCTTCTCCTTCAGATAAGCTTACATTTCCACTTTCAATGTCTTTGCTAGCTAATTTTCTAGTTAAAAACTATACGGCTGCAGTTATACTGCCAGTAGAATTTATGTCAGATTCTTTCCAATCTCAGCTTGTTTCTTCTGCTCAAGCATTTGTGCCAGCAGAGCCTTCCTATAACTTCTATTCAGCTGGCCCGGTGCAAATGGAAGTTTACACAGTAATAAAGCAACCGATACTGACGAAGATAGATTCTATACCTTTAGAAGTTACATTAGACAATCATGGGCAGTATCATGCCGATATAAACAATATTTCCCTTTACATAAACAAGGAGTTCTTCCCTTCAAATCCGTCTACAAGTTATTGGAGCTGCGTAACCGCTACATCTATGGAACGACAAGGCTTTGCGTTTCCCGGGAGTGGCTATTGGAATTGTTATATCAACAATCAAAAAGTTCTAAATTCTGGTACTACGTTCTATCTTGATTTAAATCCAGTGAACTCGTTACACGGTTTGCATTTTAATACAATAACAGTATTAGGCTACGTAAATTACAACTACAACGAAAGTTTAAACATGCCAGTTGTTGTAGCTAATCAAACATGCACTTAATATGAATAAAATAGGATCAAGTGGGAGTGGAATTGCAGGAGGGGTGGTAGTTTTAGCCATTATAATAGTCCTTATTTTTTACGGGCCATTACTTCTTAATAAATTGGGAGTTTCCGTTGTTCCTTTGTCTACTTCATTAAATCATACTTCTGCATTGGGAGTTATATCAATAAGTGCCCCTTCAACAGTTTCTCCTTCATCTACATTCGGTGCGACTTTCTTAATAGCAAACAATCTTAATGGAAAATCCGCTTCAAATATCTATTTCTGTTTGGATAATCTAGGTTTAATGAAGATAGTCTCAAGTCCAGAAACATCTACACCAAATCCAAACGGCAATGCATTAACTAGTGGAAGGTGCATTAGTATACCCTCTCTTGCTTCTGGCGACATACTATCTGAAGGTTTCACTCTTTCTGCACCACCTGCAGCAGAATATGGCAATATCCAATACTCGCAGAATATTGGTTATTATCTTAATTTCTCCTATGTTTCTACCGCTACTCAACAGTTTGAGTTCGTTTCTCAAAGTGCAAGTTCAAGCGGAAATTACCCTCCTCCGATTTCACAGGCCTCAAGCGTTACCGCCGGCCCAGTAATAATATCCACTTCTTCTTCACAGCCAGTTATATATGGTGAAGATATCGAACTAGGGTTATCACTTAATAATTTTGGAATTGGAACTCCTTTGGGGAATACAGAGATACATATATTATTTAATAGCTCAATAATAAACATCTCTGCTGCAAGCTCCCTAGGTTTTACTTTTAACTCATTTCCAAACGGTACCGCAGAATTATCAAAATCTGTTACTATAAGTTCCTCAGGGGCATCATTAGAACTTCCTGTTTCATTAAGTCCAGGAGAGTATAGCAAATTAATAAGTTCAAGTATACCCTACATACAGTCAAATATGCACTTTTCAGTTTCTTATTCTTATGAACAAGAAGGTTATTTTCCAATAGGGCTGTATATAGAGCCTTATTCTCCTTAAAATCATTAAAAGTTTTTATAGTTAATTTACTATCATTATTCTATGAGTGATAAAGGCGCTAACAGCAGTTCAATTATTGGAATTTTTATAGTAGTGATTATCTTAATAGTAATCTTCTATTCTGTCAATAGTGGCGCATTAAATCTTGGGAAATCATCTGCGAAGATTCCTACTACCTTTAGTGTTTCGGCAGTATCTAACGCTTCCCAGCTCTATTCTGGCAAATCAACACCTCTTTACGTTACTTTATTTAATCCCTTTAATTACTCTTTTAATGCCAATCTCTATGTTTTTACTACACCCCCAGTCTCAATTTCTCCGCTATCAAAAGCAATATCCGCACCTGCGAATATGAAAGCAGTTTCAAACATACTTTTTAATGTTTCATGCAGCGGCTCCAGCGGATCTGTCATACCTTATTTTGCTTTCGAACCTCAAAACATCTGGCAGAACATAACTACTTCAGTAGTTACATATCCATACGGTACAAAAACTAACTTAATCCCTCAAACGGTCTATTCTAACCCAAATGAGGGCTTTATGGTTTTATCTGCAAATCCTGCAATCGTAGAAACCCAGATTCCTTCCGGGTCTTTATCAACGGAAATTAATTTTACTCCTACAGCGAGTTATAATTCAGGAGTTTATACATTGGGAAGCCCTTACACAAGTTTATCAAATGGCAACCCAAACGGATATATAACTCAAATAAAATTTTACATAAGCAATTCAACTGGCGGGATTCAAAGTGCATTTGTTTATTATGATGGCCAAAACTATCCATTTTCAGTTTACGGCAACACGCTTAAATTAACTCTAAATGATGTAGACCTTGCGCTAATAACAAGTGGTTCAGATTTACCCATAGAAATAACAACTACAAATGACAACGTGAGTTCACAGAATATAATAAATATAGATACTAACTATAACTATTATATTACATTTGATAGCAATCAAATATCATGCATCTAAATATGAAAAATAAAGGACAAGCAGGCGTTATAATTGTTGTAATTCTTATAATAATAGTTGGGGTTTTCTTCCTTTATAAAGCAGGGTATCTAAATTTTAATCAAACTACAACTACAACCACTAAGAATATAAACCCCTATATACCAATCTCTTTTAATATCTCTACATCGACTCCGTTAGCTCATCTTTATACAGGTGAAAATATAAATGTAATATCTAAAATATTCAATAACGGTAAAAATTATATCAATGTAGTCGCTTTTCCATATGGCTGTTCTTTCCTGCCAGTCCAGAATAAAAGCTTTTCAATTCCTCCTGATTCTCCATCCTCTTTTTCTTGGGTATTCTCAAGCTCAAGTCCTACAAGCTGTTCTATAACCTTCAGTGCATGTTTCAATGCAGTTTCATACACCAATTACCCGCTTACAATAGAGAGCTATGACTTCAATGGAACAGTTCCAACCTCACAATCTACTTCTTCTGCAGGTCTTCCTATAAATCTTGGCCTTGAAGATTTTAGCCCTATCTTAATTGCAAGTCCTTCCTCAGAAAATCAAACATTTTATGTAGATGCTAATTCTCTTACTTCAACGGGTTCAACCTCTAAATTGAATTGGGTAAATATACAAATAAATAATGGCATTGGATACTTTACTTCCTCGGTAGGTACAAATTATAAAATAGAGCCAAACCAAAATATAACTAATCAGGAATATCCTCTTACGTTTCAAAATGGAAGATTACTTGCACCGATTCAGTTTTCACTTTTAGTGAATCCGGTTTCAAATTCAGTAGGTTACACTTCAAATGTTTCCATAAACGTAAGCGCAGGATACACCTACTGCATAACATCTAACAGTATACCTCTTTCTATATCGCAGTCTTAAAAATTAATCTATAAATTTTAATGCTTCCTTTTCGTTTTCATTTAATTTGCCTGGCACAATAAGTGACAATGGGGGGTTAAGGTTCTTAATTTCTTCATTACCAGACTTATAAATCTTTTGATCAGAACTACCAAGCTTTGATATCACAATTACATTGTTCCAATCTACTATTGGAATGCCTTTTTTGTTCTCTATATTTTTTAGTATCTGGATAGCATCTAAAGCACTTACGAACTTCTCCTTGTTTCTTACTTCCAATAGTACCAAAGAATGATAGCCGCATTTAATGTTTTCCTCTATGACCTCAAAAAAGCTTTCAGGGTGAAAATGTTCATCATATATAGGTATACTTGTAGTGCCTCCAAATTTGTAGAGCGATAATCCCGTTTCTCCAACAGCAGAGAATATGCTTGAGGAATGTATTATCTCTGTTTTTATGTCCCTGTTCTTGCACTCCGCTATTAATGAAAAGTGGGTAGTTGCAGCAAGCGGGTCGCCGGGTATTAGCAATGCTACTTTGTTTTTACTGGCCTTTTCAATTATTAATTCGCTTTCAACTGTTTCTCTTTCTATAATATCTATCTTTTTCCCAATTTGATTTTCAAGTTGCTCTAAAAAACTGATGTCATTCAAGTTAGTATATCTTTCTAAAAACACCTCATCACAGTTTTTAAGTTTTTCTAGTGCCCTCAACGGCAAATCATTTAAATAGTATAATCCCGTTCCAATTAAGTATAGCATGGTATATCAAATAGATTATCTAATATTTATCTTTGTACTTTTGGTGCTACTAATAGCATCTATAAAGGATTTTAAGAACAGGGAGGTCCCGGATTCAATAAGTTATATACTTATATTTGGTGGTATACTTCTTTCTCTAGCTTATTCCATTTATTATAGCACGATATCTAATCTTATCTATATACCTATTTCAGTCCTATTGCTTTTCGGGTTTTCCTATTTTATGTATGTTCTTGGCCAGTGGGGAGGGGGAGATGTCAAACTCATGTTGGGGTTAAGTTTTGTATTTTCATCTATAAACCTGTTTTCAGACAAGTCATTTATAGCGTTGTTTATAAACATACTGTTGTTTGGAGGAGTATATGGTTTGTTAAGCACGATATTTTTGGGCCTTGTAAAAATAAAACAACTAAAAAAATATTTTCAGCGCTATGATGTGCCATTTTTTATTGCTTCAATAGCTGCAATAATACTATCAATTTTTATAGTTCCTTCTCCGATAAACATCTTTATAGCAGTAGGCATCTTTATGATATTTTCTATTAGATTTGTATTTTTAGTAGCAAATAATCTAATGTATATACAAGAAGATGTTTCAAAGCTTACAGAAGGAGACTGGCTTGCAGAGTCCCCAAAGGATACAGATGGTAAAAAAATAGTGCCTGAAAGAAATACTGGCCTAACAAAAATAGATATACAAAAGTTAAAGGAAAAAGATATAAAATCAGTTACAATCAAAATAGGCTTGCCTTTTGTTCCAGGGATATTTTTTGCAGTTTTGATAACAATTTTAGTTGGCAATCCTTTTCTGCAGTTATTTACAATATTATAATACAAAAAAATTAAATTATAGAAGCTTTTATTTCAATCAGTATCTATAAATAAGTTAAATCTCTAAAAGATCTGAATCTTTTTCAATATCGTAATCTTCATCCGGGTCCTCTGTTTCCTTATCTATCATAGAAAATTCTTTTCTTCTCATAATACACTACAATATAGTAATATACATTGTTATATTTAAGCCTTTGGAATGTCGTTTTTTTAGATTAAAGTATTTAAAATAATAAGGTTAATTGTTATTATTTAAGGTATGCAAATTAAAGTAATTAAACAGGGACAGTCGGCAATAGAGTCATTAATGACTTATGGTTGGATGATTCTTCTTATCGTGGCAGTTCTGGTCATAATATATTCATTAGGAGTATTTTCCCCTTTAAATTTTGTTTCTGCGGCCCCAACAACAAGCGGTTTTACAGGCGTTGAAGTAACAACAGTCGTTGCTAACTATACCTACTTTGAATTTTACATTACAAACTCGCTTTCTGTGCCAATAAACTTGAATAAATTCTTGTTGACTTATAATAATACGAAATTTTCAAATATTAGCTGTCAATATCTTACATTGTCGCCCGGTCAAAACTCAATATGTTTTGGTAAGTTAAATTTAGCTAAAACTAGGGACTCAGCTTCACTAGGTATAAGTTTCTCAATTTCTAGTAATATAAATGCATCTTCGAATGGAACGATTTCGTTTGTTCCTGCTAACACCAAGCTTTACTTACCCTCAATTATAACTGAATTTACAGAAGAAGGCCTGCCTTCTGGTTATCAATGGTGGGTAGATTATGCAGGCATAAATCACTCTTCGACAGGCACTGAAATTTTATTTGCCAGTAGTGCTAGTTATCATTCGTTTATTGTTAGTAACCTTACTATAAATGGCTGTACTTTCTCAGCTTTACCGGCCTCTGGGACTTTAGAAGCCGGCCGTCTTGAAAATATAATATTCCTAAATTCATGTGCTGCTACATTTATAGAAAAGGAATTACCAACAGGTACAGAGTGGAAAGTAACCTATGCTGGTGTAACTAATTCTTCAACAACTAATTTATTATTGTTTACAAATGAAAAAAGCGGTACATACACTTTTTCAGTTAATAATGTTATAGTTCAAGGTTGTACCTATACCCCAAGCCCATCTTCAGGGTCTTTAGCTGTAGGTGGCTATCAATACATTCGTTTTCTTGGGCAGTGTATTACAACATTTAAAGAAACTGGCTTACCAATTAATTATGGTTGGAGTGTAACTTATGAGAAGATCACTAAAACTAACACTACTTCCAATATATACTATTTTGGTGCACCAGGTAACTTCTCTTATTCTATTGCTACTTTAAGTAATTCCTCATCTTCACCAGACTGTACAACCACCTACACTCCAAGTCCATCTTCAGGATCAGCAGAAGCAGGTACTACTACTTCAATCTCATTTTCAGCATCAACAACTTGTACAACTACTTTTGATGAAAGCAATTTACCATCTGGCTACACATGGACAGTGGATTACAATTCAGTATCAAAGAGCAGTTCTACTTCAAGTATTATATTTACAAATACCTTTAGTGGAGTAAATGTTCCAACATATTCATATTCCGTTACAACTCTATCAAATTCCTCATCTTCACCAGACTGTACAACCACCTATACTCCAAGTCCATCTTCAGGATCAGCAGAAGCAGGTACTACTACTTCAATCTCATTTTCAGCATCAACAACTTGTACAACAACATTCGATGAAAGTAACTTGCCATCTGGTTATACTTGGGATGTAACATACGATGGCACAACAAGCAGTGAAACTGCTCCATCCAGTATCTCATTTCCAAATACTGTCAGCGGATCAAGTATCCCTACATATTCATATTCCGTTACAA
>DAPE01000002.1 GCA_002502045.1 Candidatus Parvarchaeota archaeon UBA573
CAAACGTTTTGAACACAGTTAATACCGGTGAAGCCCCTCAATTATCCTCAACATATGCAGAATACGATGATGGGGCTAATGTATTTTTAAATTACTATTCAGGAGCAAGCGATAGCGGGTGGGTTATATCAGGTACAGCAGGACAGACTACTTCCGCCCCTTCAGGTTCACCATTTGGTACAGATGCATTATATGCATTAAACTCAGGAGGAAATTATTTATACACAGTAGCAAGTGGCCAGTCTACTAACATGATAATTGAATATTATACTTACATTAATAGGTTAAATGATGTCTTCTTTTTAGAAAATCCAAGTGGAGCAGGGCAGTTCGCAAGGCAAGGGGATAGCGGGGGCTGGTATGGAATAGCTGCGACGGCATCATGGACATCCTGGTCAACGGCACCAGACACAGGTTCATGGAGTGGAGAATGGGTTCTTTCAGGAGTTATGGTTGTAAATGGAGTTGCTACTCAATATCTTTCCACTACCCTTGGAAATTATGGAAGTGAACTGGGACAAAATCCTTCTAACACTTATACCGTTTCTAATAACGGTAATTATTTGGGGTTAGTAGGAGATAGCGCCAGTTCTGCTGATGAATATTGGAATGGATTAATAATAAGAGCTTATCCTCCAAACGGCGTGATGCCTTCCGTGACTTTCGGCAGTGTGGCTTAATTTATTTACTAATTATCTAATTTGCTTTCAAACTTTAATATTTAGAATTCAACGCTTTTTTATTCTGTTTTATCTCAGAAATATTTATATCCTTTACTTTCCATCCAATAATATGTCGTTTAAAGCCTTAAACAATAGAGAAAAAGAAGAGTGTTCTTATATATATTCACACACAACTAAGCACTTAAATTTTGCAGTAAAAAGCAAAAGATCACAGTCAGCCTTAGAGTATATGATGACTTATGGCTGGGCTATCCTAATCATAGTCATAGTTGCAGTAATATTATACAGCATGGGTATCTTCAACCCAAGTTCAAGCATAACTTCTACTGTAACAGGGTTTAGTGATTTAGGTGCTGTTACTGCCAATTGTGTCCCTAATCAAGGGTTGTTTTTAGTTATTGGCGATTCGACTGGTTATCCAATAGAGGTAATCCAGTTAAATGTAACTTATTCTGGTAGAGTTTTCACTATAAATGAGAGTTCAGTGATATTACCTGCTAAAAATAATGAATTTTTAGTGCCACAGGCTTGTTCTAATCTTGCAGGGTCGTCATATTCTGAAAAGGTAGTTATAAAATACTTGGAACCTTACCAGGCTTTGAAAGGGCCTTATATTTCAAGTGGTTATGTAAGTGGCAAGGCATCTTCTCCAGAATCCTATATTGTTGATGCGCTTACCTCAAATGGCTATGGTATACAGGTTGTTTCAGCCTTTTCTAATACAATTGTTAAATCTTTTGTATCTCCTAATCCTTATTTTGTCATGAAATCTCCGAATGGGAGTGATATTTTGTTTAGAAGTTCTTTAAATTCATTTTCAATTGTTGATATGTATAATTTTAATCAATTAGAAAATATAACAATTCCAAATGCAAATCAAGGAATCTACAGTCTTAATGGGAGTTACCTTTATTTATTAAACGGCAGTGGAACCTCTTCTAATTTAATTACCTATAATCTTATTTCACATACTATTAATAAGATTATTCCAATTCCTACAAATTGTATTGCTACTTTAGGAATTTCAGAACAAGGTAATATCTACATATCAACAGAAACTGGTTGGTCCTCCTGCGGAACTAGCGATGAAAATGAGGTGGTAGTTGTATCTCCTTCTCAAGGAAAAATAATAAAAAATATTACAGGTTTTAGTTATCCTGTGTTTGTTAAGCGATTAAATGACACAATTTTATTAGGCAACTGGTTCAGTAATACTGTTTCTGTTATAAATACATCTACTAACAATTATATAACTAATATAACAACTGGTCCAAATCCTCAGGCTATTACCTATTATAATAGCTTAATTTATGTAACAGTTGTTCATTCACCGAATTCTTCTCTTCTTATCATAAATCCTTTAAAAAATTATAAAGTTGTAAATAATATAACTTTACCAAATATATACGGTTTACAAGTGCCAGGTGTAGCTATAGCTTCAAATGGAAATATTTATATTTCGTATAGGAGCAGTCCAATTGGGCATCTATTGGAGTTATCACCTACATTTAAAGTGATAGGAAATGTAACTTTGGGTAGTGGGCCTTATGAAGATATAAATGTAAATTTGGGCACTTAAGCTTACAGTTTTTCTAACTGAATATCTAATCAATCAAAATTTCCTGCTTTTTTGCTTTCTTCTATAAGCTTTTTTTGCTGTTCATCATCTTTTTTAAAACCTTCTTGCTGCAGCTTTTCTCTTCGGTTATCACTCATCTTTCCAAATAAGTTACACCAGTCTCTACCAGAAACGACTAAATTAAATTTAACTAGAGAAGGGTGCGCACATTTTCCCCTTTCTAATAAATCTGCATTGATTGAATCATTTGGTATAAAATACTTACAAAGCAGACAATTTTCATCTTGCCACGTTATATGTTTATTTTTTTCTTCCATTTTATTCGTAATACGTTATTTTTACTTTATTTCCTATTTCTGGGTTTTTACTTATTTCGTTTATCGTGGTTTTTATTATCTCAAATAAGCTATTCTCATGTTTACTTTTATTAACTGAATATAAACTTCCATAAAGTTGTCTAGCCATTTCATCCTTATATCTAAATTTACCTAATTTTTGTTCAAAAGCTAGTTCAAATTTAAAACCAACGTATATTTTTGGCTCAAGGAAACCTCTTTTAACTTCATATTCAACGCCTTCCTTTATAGGAACGAATTTACCTTCAATGTATTCTTTTGAGCAGGAGTTATCCTTTACTGTTTTAATTTTATAGCCTAGATCAGAAAGTGTGTTGCTCAGTGCTTTTTCTAGCTCACTTGTTTTTACTGGCTCAGAAAACTCAGCTAATATCATTTTAGTATATAAATATTAATAATATTTAAGTCTTTATTAAATTCTAAGCAAAGCCCTAAAAATCAGATAGGATTTTAATAAATTTTTGAATCTGCTCAAACCTAAGTGGCTGTTTTTTGGAGTGAGTTTATTTATAATATCCATATCCTTTTGGTTTATCTTAAAACTAGTTACAGCTATGTTCTCTAACATATGGTTTTGGTTGCTGGCTTTTGTTAAAGGTATTACAATATCTTTTTGTATAAGCCATCTTAAAAGCATCTGTCCCGCCGTCTTGTTGTATTTTTCGCCTAATTCATTTAAGCTTTTGATTATGTTGTTGTATCTTTCCTTAAAAATAGCCCCATGTGAAAATGGGCTGTAAGCTAAAAGTGTAATCTTCTGTTTTTTCATGTAATCTATTAAATCAATTTCAGGTATTCTTTCTATCAAGTTATATTCAACTTGGTTTGAAACTATTTCATATTTTGACATGGCAGCTTGTGCATTCTTAAGTTCTTTTTCATTGAAGTTACTTACTCCTATATACCTTACCTTGCCGTCGTAAACAAGTTTTTCCATGGCTCTCATTGTTTCTTTTATATTTATCCCAGGATTGGGCCAATGTAGCTGGTAAAGGTCGATCTGTTTTACATCTAGGTTTTTAAGACTTCTTTCACAGGCCTTAACAACTGCATCATATCTAAAGTGTGTAGCCCAAACTTTTGTAGCTATAAAAATATTTTCTTTTCCTTTTATTATGCCTCCTACAATTTTTTCTGTTCCGTATACTTCAGCAGTATCGATCAGGTTTACTCCCTTTTTTATTGCAAGATTTATTGCTTTTCCATTTTCTGTTAAATCACTGCTTAAATTCCATGTCCCTATACCTATAGCAGACAGCCTTTCTTTTGTGTTTCCTAGTTTTTTGTATTCCATTTAATTCTTTATTAAAAAAGCATTTTTGTACTCATTTGGTTTTATTAAATAAAGGTCGTTTAGTGCTTATATCAAGTTTCTTCCTTTCTTTGCAAGCTCATTTCCTAAGCCCATTTCATGCCTCTTATAAGGAAAAGCAGACATTCCATATAAATTAGCAGATAACAAATCTAAAGGATATCTGATAAAAATATAGAAATGAATGGTATCCTGCAATAAAACTTAATAACGTTTCATAAGATTTAATTAGTTTGTAAAAATTTTAAATATATACAAAAATGTTTGAGTTAAACTAAAAACCTTTTTGTTTAAACGGTTATAACCGAAAAACCTTCTTCTATGGCTTTTGACATATATTCTCCGGCAGGAAGTAATTCCATGTGATCTTTGAATTTGTCTTCAAGTTTGTTCTGTTGCGCTATAAATATACAGGCCTTAGGTTTTATTGCTTCCTTAGCTTTGTCAATGTTTTCAATAAGATCTTCATGTTCTGCTATAAAATTCTCAGCAGGACCAAATATAAGGAATCTTACATCATCTCCTTTGTCTTTTCTTCTGGAAGCGAAGTTAATCGCCATATTTATCTTTCCTGCGTCTGCGCTTATAACGAAAAAGAACATTTTTGCCATTCTCTCTTATGGTTTGTATTCCTTAAATATGTTCTCATCAGATTGTCTTTTTACAATAAGTTAATTCATCTTGCTTTTTATTATCCTTGAAAGCTTTTCGGAGAATTCTTCACCATTGTTCTTCAACTTCAAAATTTTTACTTTTTTGTTTGATAGTTTTATATCAAAGGATTTGCCCTGATTAAGGTCGCTTATAGCTATGCCATCATAGCTAAGTACCCCTCTTCCTTTTTCTATTTCAACGTGTAATTTCTCGTCTTTTCTTAATATAACGGAATTGGTAAGAGGATTCTCTATTGATAGAAAAGTAAGACATAGCACGTTTTTATCCATTATAATAGGGCCGCCTGCCGTTCTATTATATGCAGTAGATCCTATCGCACTTGTTACCAAAAACCCATCCCCGCTTAGAGTGTATTCATAAAGTCTGCTTCTTCTTCCCTTTTCGTCATAATAAAGTTTAAAATAAACCTCTTGCTGTATGTTTTTTAAAAGAACTTCATTTACTCCGTAATACTTGATTTTCTTATAGTCAACTTCTACTTTTCTTCCCAGTTCTTCTATCTTGTAATTTTTTGACAGTAGACTTTTAATTATAAAGTCAATGTCATTAAGATCGACGTCTGCATAATACCCTGTACTGTTCTTTTCTGCGCTCCTTATTGGAAGTATGGGCCCGTCAAATTCATTTGCTGCCTTTATGAAAGTACCGTCTCCACCAACGGCAAGGCATATTTCTGCGTCATCTGAAACGTCAAATTTGCTGTAAAGCTTTTTGAGTTCTGGGTAGTTCTTCTTTGAGATTATCTTTATTTTCATTTTAATTAATGCAAGTCTCACTTAAAATATCTTACAGGTGGGGAGGGCGGTAACCTGTTTTTGTGTTCATTTCTATGCATCATATCAATTATCCTAATTACTTTCTTTTTTTCTATTCCTGCTATTTTTGTGATCATTTCCTTGTTTCTTATGTTCTTTTCATTAATTGAATAAAGTACCTTGTCTATATCTTCGTAACGTAGGTCAAGTTCATTTTCAGCCGTTTGTCCCTTCCATAACCCTGGAGATGGCGTCTTTTCTGCTATTTTTGTGAATATCTTCATTTTTTGGTCTTTTCCGAGCCAAAGCAGTATCTGCCTAAGCTGCGTTTTATATAGGTGTTCAGGTACATTTATATCAACCCCCCATCTCCGTATTTTGTGTAATACCCCAAGGCATGCTCGCTTCTGTCATCCGTTCCTGCAACTATGGCATTTGATTCATTTGCTTCTTTGTATAGCAGTAGCATTCTTAGCCTTGCTTTTATATTTGCCCTTGCAATTCTGTTTTTTTCTTCCTTTAATTCAGGGTTCGCTTCTTCTACAGCTTTCATTATAGGAGAAATATCTATCTTCTTGGTTTTTATGCCAATTGCCGTTTGCAATTATCGGCCCGTTTCGCTGCATTGATGATAAAGGGGTTAATTCTATTATATCAGCATCATTCAGCACTATCGGCCCGCCTGAAGAAGATGCGTAGCCTGTAGATCCTGTCGGTGTCGAAACGATTATGCCATCTCCCTCATCATTGAACATTTTATTGCTGTCAATGTAAAGCGAATAAGAAATAACGGATGCACTCTGGTTTGCACTTATGACAACTTCATTTAATACTGGCGGCAGCGGTTTATCATCAACAAATGCCTCCAGCCTGTTTCTTCTTTCTATGCTATACTCTCCATTTTTTATCATGCTGAAAAGCCTTTTGAAATCCTCCAGTGTTATCTCAGGAAGAAATTCATTTTCATATATTGAAACACCTAATACTGGAATGTCAGATTTCATATTTCTGAATGTCCTAAGTACATTGAAGCTGCTTCCAAATGCTATGACAATGTCAAATCCATTAATCTCTTCAATTTTCTTTTCTTTTTTTTCAACAGAGAACTCAACTTTTTTATCTTTAAGAAATTTCAGAAGAGATGGCAGGAGTTTTTTGCTTTCTCTATCAGAATAATCTATTGAAACATAAATCTTCATATCTTTCCCTTATCTAAGTATAGAAAAACAATGTATATATATTCTATCTGAGTCAGAGGCCTAACCTATTGTCTATTTCTTCTATGTAGGTTATGCCATTTTTATTTAAAGAATTACTGTAATCCAATAACTTTAAACCCATCCCGCAAAGAAAGCTTTTGAGTTTTGACATTTTTTGTTCTCCAGTTCTGTCATTGTCATAAAGCGCTATCACTTTATTTCTATGGTAAAGAAGCACTTCATTGTATATTTTGTTTTCATCTTTGTAAGAAACCTGAAGTATTGCATAATCGGATATGCCCGCCTTTCTAAGCGCTTCTTTGTCTCTCTTGCCTTCAACCAGTATCACAGAATCATGCGATTCTTCTTTTATAGAATCTATTACTTCTGCTAATCCTTGTTTTACCACAGTTTTTACTGAAAAGTATAATATAAAATGCCTTTTATTCGTATTACCTTTGTATTACTTTCTCTGTCAATTCAGACTTTAACTTTTTAGCAGTATATCCTTATCCTTAGCTTCGATATAGCAACATACTCTAACTCTTCCATATTTTACAGGACCATATGTCAGATGCTTATATTTTAGGCATTTATTGGATAAAATCAAGGGTTAAAAGCTATTTCTTTACATAGCGCTTATCAAAGGTATGCAGGGCCTTAATACGAAAAGGAATTTTTCGATAGATGAGATTGCATTTAAAGTTGAGGATTTGTTACTTACCAGTCCATTAAGGATAGCCAATGAAAACTATTCCACAGCAAAAACTGTTTTTGTAAGGATAAAATCAAAGGGTTTTGAAGGTATAGGGGAAGCAGCACCGGATAAAGAAGTAACACATGAAGATTTCCATTCAGTTTCTAGTTTCATAGAAAAAGCAGAATCAAAATTAAAAGGCATAGACGCTTTCGATGTGCAGGGAATAAACAGAGCAATGGATGAAATCTCAAAAAGGGACAATTCTGCAAAGGCAGGAATAGACATTGCATTGTACGATTTAATGGGGAAGATATTGAAGAAGAGAGCAGTATCCCTTCTTGGCGGAAAAGGAAACAGCAGGCAGATTTCAATGACAATAGGCATAGAAAATGAAAGGCTTTCAATCAGGCATGCGAAGCTTTACAAAAGGCAGGGTTTTAAGGTCATAAAGGTAAAGGTTGGCCTTGATCTAGATAACGATATAAAAAGGATACAAAGGATAAGAGAGGAAGTAGGCAATTCAATCAAAATAGTAGTTGATGCTAATCAGGGGTATACTTTAAGAGAAGCACAGCTTTTTCTTTCCAAGATAGAGGCCTTTAATATCAGTTTCCTGGAACAGCCTGTAAAATTCTCTGATTTTTATGCATTGAAAAGATTGAAGGAAAGCAGCAGCATACCTATAATGGCTGACGAATCAATGAAAAGCATTGAAGACTTTAGGAAGCTTAACTCTATGGATGCAGTTTCAATGATTAATATAAAGATTATGAAAGTAGGGGGCATAACAAAGGCTATCCAGATAGCTAAGGAATCTATGTCAAAAAACATAGGGATTATGGTTGGTTGCATGGAAGAAAGCAGGGTCGGAATAGCTGCAGGCATGCATCTTGACCTTTCAATAAAAGATATTGGCTTTGCAGATTTAGATGCGCATATAACACACAGAAATAAGTTTGTTTACGGAGGATTAAAAACTAGTAACGGTAAAAATATAATAAGCAATGGAAACGGTTTAGGATTAAAGTTCAAAAAAAGTATTTTTTAATCCAGAGATATAATTAACTTTAAATACTATTCCGTAGCATATCATATAATGCAAGGTCGCATGAATGTAGCGTGTAAATTGAAGCAGGATTTACTCGTATCTATGCTTTCATGGACATATTCATTTAATCACCCTGCTTACCAACTCATTATCAAGACAAGGTAAACTGCCCAAGCGTCTTGAGGGTTATAAAAATAACTTCATGCGTTTGGGCTACTTAATCTATAAAATAAAACTTTTTTGTTTTTACTGTAAGTTATCAAAAAAATCTAAAATATGGAAGAATTCGAAGTATCGTTTGGAAATAAAGAGAAAGTTGAAAAGAAAGCAGATAGTAAGCTGTTTAGCTACCTGAGGTTTGAAACTGTAAACCTTGAGCTTTTCATATGTACTGTCTTAGCCAGTCTTTTTGAAAGCTCTGCCGACAAACAGCTTTCCTTTACCATTCAGGGAGTGCTTTTTTTCCTTGTTTCTCTAGCTGCAAACGTATTGCTTATAGAATTAATCTTCCGCTTTATGAAGGTGGTTAAAAATGGAAAAATACGAAGATCTAGAAGAAGTTCTTGAAAGCAAAAGGACTTTCAATAGAAAAGTGGAGGAAGCTTTTAGTAGTCTGCCAAAAGAAAACTGGATGCCCTTGAAAAGACCGGCAAATCTTTTTCCTGTAAGGATAGACAGCCAATACAATCATGAACCATTGACTGTAATAAATTATGAAGTAATGGACAGTATAGAGCAGGGCAATCTTTTTGGGAGGCTGTTCAAAGACGAGAACGAGGTTTATCTTTCTAGAGGAGTTGGATATGTTGACGGAAAAAAGGGCATATATTTTTTCTTTTTAAGGAGAAACGGTGAATTATATAGAGATATTGCATTTGCAGATCATAGGACTAATAAAGTAGTCTTCGATGGCAGAGAATTAGAGAAGATAAGCGAAAAACATCTGAGAAAAGTCGCATATGCAATAAACGAATACCTTAGTGGTAACTATGAATTTTTGTAGGAATGAAAATATGTTAATAATAAATACAATGCCGGCTTAGCTTCTACATGGACAGCCAGAAAAGCGAGAAAGAAAATAAATATATTGGATTTTCAACTTCTTACATGGACCTTTCTATAGATCCGTTTAAGGATTTCTACAACTATGCATGCGGTAAATGGAGGTCAAAGAACCCGGTTCCAAAGGAGGAAAGCAGGTATGATTCGTTCATACAGCTTTCTAACAGAAACTTTGAAATTTTAAAGGGCATAGCAGAATCCTGTGCTTATAATAAACAGGAAAAAGGAACATTGCAGCAAAAAGTTGGAGATTTCTTCTTTTCTTTTATAGATACCAAAGAAATAGAAAAAAAGGGTTTCGCCCCTATACTCCCATTAATGCAGAAAGTTGATTCAATAAAGGATTTTGATGATGTAAATGCAGTAATGAAGGAGCTTATGAAAGAAGGAATATCCTCTTTCTTTGACCTTGCATCAGCCGAAGACAAAAAAGACAGCAACATATATTCTTTTTACATAACCCAAGGTGGCATATCCCTTCCAGACAGGGATTATTACCTAAAAAGGGAGCATTCAAAGGTTGTTTCCGACTTCAGAAATCACATTGTAAAGATGTTCAAATTATACGGTGAAAAGGAAAAGACTGCTAAGGAGTACTGCAATTCTATTTTAAAAATAGAGAATTATCTTGCAGAGTCAAGCCTTAGTTCCGTAGAGCTAAGGGATGAAATAAAAAATTATAACAGGTTCAGTATACAGCAGATAAAGAAAAGATTTGATGCTATAGATTTACTTGGTATCTATTCCTCTCTCGGCGGTAATCCTATCCCATTCATGGTTGTCGGCCAGCCTGAATTTTTAGATAAAGTAAATGCAATAAAAGACAAGTTCAAAATAGAGGAGGTAAAAGCATACCTTAAATGGCAGGTAATAAACCATTCTGCCTCACTTTTGCATTCAAAGGTAGAAAAAGAGCATTTTGATTTCTTTGGAAAGAAATTAATGGGCAAGAAGGTACAGGAGCCAAGATGGAAGAGGGCCATTCAGCTAATGGACTTTTCGATAGGAGAAGCTTTGGGTAAATTATATGTCGAGCAGAATTTCAGCAAGGAAGCAAAGAAAAAGGCAGATGAGCTTGTCAAGGATGTTAAGAGTATTTTCCTTGAAAGGTTGAAAGCAGTCAAATGGATGAGTTCTTCTACAAGAAAGAAAGCTCTTAAGAAGTTCTCAATGCTTAACGTAAAGATAGGCTATCCAGAAAAATTCAGGGATTACTCTTCATTACAGGTAGAAAGAAATGACTTATTCGGCAATGTCACAAAAGCAATAAAATTCGAGATAAACAGACAAATCAAAAGAATAGGCAAAAAAGTAGACAAGAAGGAATGGCTAATGACTCCTTCGATGGTAAATGCTTATTATAATCCGAGCGGTAACGAGCTTGCTTTCCCCGCAGGTATATTGCAACCACCGTTCTTCGATGCAAGCAAAGATGCGGCTGTAAATTACGGAGGAATAGGCGGAGTAATCGGCCATGAGATAACGCATGGCTATGATGATCAGGGGAGATTATACGATGGAAATGGCAGGATGAAGGAGTGGTGGTTGCCTGAAGACACAAAGAAGTTCGATGTTTTAGCTAAAAAGGTGGCAGATTTCTACAGTAGCTTTGAAATAATCCCGGGTGTAAATGTAAATGGAAAGCTTACTTTGGGAGAGAACATCGCTGATTTGGGAGGCATAAGCATAGCTTACGATGCTTTGCAGCGTTATCTCAGAAGGAATCCAAGCGAAAACAGGGAAATAGAAGGTTTTACTCCAGAGCAGAGATTTTTCATAGCCTGGTCGCAGATATGGAAAAGCAATGTTAGAGATGAAACTGCAAAGATGTTTGCAATGATGGACCCGCATTCTCCTGAAAAAATACGCGGTTTAGTTCCTGCTGTTACTCATCCAAAGTTTGAAAGTTCTTTTAAGGAAAAAAGCAAGTTAGGGAAATTACCAAAGAAATATATTAACTTAAACATGTGGTAATTTTTCTGTGATTTTTTGTTACATACCAATCGTTGCATTGCCTTTTTTACAGCGCAGTAAAGATATTTATAGAGAGGTTAAGAGAGACTTGAATGCAATAATAAAGATTTTCGAGCCCGATGCAGAATATTTGGAAACGGCCAGGTAATATCAGAAAAAAGCTATTTAACTGGCTATTGCTAATATTATTTGTTTATTGAAAGAAGCCTAGACGTTAGGGTTCGCGTGCATGTTAGGCTCCAGCAGGTACCTCCGTTATAACCTAACCTCGTTTGAAGGCAAGGAGCCATTTTTAATAATGGGATATTACAAAGAGTATAATAAGGAATTAAGTTCCAAAGCTCAAAAAGAATTTAATGATCAAATTTCTGAATTTAATTCGTATTACAAACTAGGTATAGATCTCGGAGATAAAACAGGAATTGCAATCGTAAAGGGCAACAAAATAATCCTAGCAAAAACACTAATTGATTTGCATTCCCAAAAATTAGATAAAAGAAGGGAAGCTAGAAGAAATAGAAGAACTCGGCTTTCCAGAAAGAAAAGGCTTGCGAGATTAAGATCGTGGGTAATGCGTCAGAAAGTTGGCAATCAAAGACTTCCCGATCCATATAAAATAATGCATGACAATAAGTACTGGTCTATATATAATAAGAGTAATTCTGCAAATAAAAAGAATTGGATAGATCTGTTAATCCACAGTAACTCTTTATCAGCAGACGATTTTGTTAGAGGCTTAACTATAATTTTCAGAAAAAGAGGCTATTTAGCATTTAAGTATCTTTCAAGGTTAAGCGATAAGGAATTTGAAAAATACATAGATAACTTAAAACCACCTATAAGCAAATACGAGTATGATGAGGATTTAGAAGAATTATCAAGCAGGGTTGAAAATGGGGAAATAGAGGAAAAGAAATTCGAAGGCTTAAAGAATAAGCTAGATAAAATAGACAAAGAATCTAAAGACTTTCAAGTAAAGCAAAGAGAAGAAGTAAAAAAGGAACTGGAAGACTTAGTTGATTTGTTTGCTAAATCAGTTGATAATAAAATAGATAAAGCTAGGTGGAAAAGGGAGCTAAATAATTTATTGGATAAGAAAGTAAGGAAAATACGGTTTGACAACCGCTTTATTTTGAAGTGCAAAATTAAGGGCTGTAACAAGAATACTCCAAAGAAAGAGAAGGTCAGAGATTTTGAATTGAAGATGGTTTTAAATAATGCTAGAAGCGATTATCAGATTTCTGATGAGGATTTAAACTCTTTTAGAAATGAAGTAATAAATATATTTCAAAAGAAGGAAAACTTAAAGAAAGGAGAGCTGAAAGGAGTTACTATTGAAGATTTGAGAAAGCAGCTTAATAAAACTTTTAATAAAGCCAAGATTAAAAAAGGGATAAGGGAGCAGATAAGGTCTATCGTGTTTGAAAAAATTAGTGGAAGGAGTAAATTCTGCAAAGAACATCTAAAAGAATTTTCTGAGAAGCCGGCTCCTTCTGACAGGATTAATTATGGGGTTAATTCAGCAAGAGAACAACATGATTTTAGAGTCTTAAATTTCATAGATAAAAAAATATTCAAAGATAAGTTGATAGATCCCTCAAAATTGAGGTATATAACTATTGAATCTCCAGAACCAGAAACAGAGAAGTTGGAAAAAGGTCAAATATCAGAGAAGAGCTTCGAAACATTGAAAGAAAAATTGGCTAAAGAAACAGGTGGTATTGATATATACACTGGTGAAAAATTAAAGAAAGACTTTGAAATAGAGCACATATTCCCAAGAGCAAGGATGGGGCCTTCTATAAGGGAAAACGAAGTAGCATCAAATCTGGAAACAAATAAGGAAAAGGCCGATAGAACTCCTTGGGAATGGTTTGGGCAAGATGAAAAAAGATGGTCAGAGTTTGAGAAAAGAGTTAATTCTCTTTATAGTAAAAAGAAAATATCAGAGAGAAAAAGAGAAATTTTGTTAAATAAGAGTAATGAATATCCGGGATTAAACCCTACAGAACTAAGTAGAATACCTAGTACGCTGAGCGACTTCGTTGAGAGTATAAGAAAAATGTTTGTTAAGTATGGCTATGAAGAGCCTCAAACTTTGGTTCAAAAAGGAAAACCGATAATACAAGTTGTTAGAGGCAGAGACACACAAGCTTTGAGGTGGAGATGGCATGCATTAGATAGTAATATAATACCAGAAAAGGACAGGAAAAGTTCATTTAATCACGCTGAAGATGCAGTTATTGCCGCCTGTATGCCACCTTACTATCTCAGGCAAAAAATATTTAGAGAAGAAGCAAAAATAAAAAGAAAAGTAAGCAATAAGGAAAAGGAAGTTACACGGCCTGACATGCCTACTAAAAAGATAGCTCCGAACTGGTCGGAATTTATGAAAACTAGAAATGAGCCGGTTATTGAAGTAATAGGAAAAGTTAAGCCAAGCTGGAAAAACAGCATAATGGATCAAACATTTTATAAATATCTTTTGAAGCCATTTAAAGATAACCTGATAAAAATACCCAACGTTAAAAATACATACAAGTGGATAGGAGTTAATGGACAAACTGATTCATTATCCCTCCCGAGTAAGGTCTTATCTATCTCTAATAAAAAGGTTGATTCTTCTACAGTTCTTCTTGTGCATGATAAGAAGGGTGGTAAGCGGAATTGGGTACCTAAAAGTATAGGGGGTTTGTTGGTATATATAACTCCTAAAGACGGGCCGAAAAGAATAGTTCAAGTAAAGCCAGCAACTCAGGGTTTGTTAATATATAGAAATGAAGATGGCAGAGTAGATGCTGTAAGAGAGTTCATAAATCCAGTGATAGAAATGTATAATAATGGCAAATTGGCATTTGTAGAAAAAGAAAATGAAGAAGAGCTTTTGAAATATTTTAATTTGCTGGAAAAAGGTCAAAAATTTGAAAGAATAAGACGGTATGATATGATAACCTACAATAGTAAATTTTACTATGTAACAAAAATAAACAAGAATCACAGAGTTACTATACAAGAAGAGTCTAAGATAAAAGCAGAATCAGACAAAGTTAAGTCCTCTTCAGGCAAAGAGTATACTCGTAAGGAAACCGAGGAATTATCACTTCAAAAATTAGCGGAATTAATTAGTATATAAAAAATTTGTATTTCTCATACAGTTATAAATAATATATTAAAATTCAATAATCGAAATATTCTCATAAAAAAACTAATGTAAATAATAGATAAATACAGAAAAGTTTAAATCTTTCAATAAACAAATAAATCTTAGTAATGTGTAACTAAAAAGGATAACCGTGCACGTTGTCAAAGGCAAAACTTTCAATAAACAAATAAATCTTAGTAATATGTAACATTATTGAACCATAACTTTATGCTAAAATCGAATGAAAATTTATTCAAAGTAATAGACACATCCAATTTGATAATAACTGGCTTGGCTATTTTATCGGTAAGGAGTCAAATAGATTAATTATAAAAGTCAGAAGAATGTATTAAAATACTTTAGTAAGAATTCGAATGATGAAAATATACATAGTAAATTTGAATATATTTTAAATAAGATAGATTTTTGGCTTGAAAAATTGGATAAAGTAAATGGTGATAACATAGATGAGGTTAGGCAGAATATACTCTATATTGAAGCCATGTCTGCAAAGGAATATTGAGGTGGTGTAAAGAGGATTGTAAGTTATTTAGTCTTTTGCCTTACTATAATTTTTTATTCTTATTTGATGACTTCTTGGAAACTCTCTATCTATTAGGCGTTTAATTATACTTTTTAAATCTTTTTTATCTACTTTATACTCAGCATTAGAGTATCCATGCTCAACTATGATATAGTATGTGTCTCCCTTTTGTATCTCTACCCATCTATCTCCCTTAAAGCTTTCTGCTCTAATTATCTTATTTTCAGATAGACTATTAGCTTGGGAAAAAATTAACTTATCTGCAGAATGAATTGAAATCCATGACATACAACTTCAATAAATATTCTATTATATATTAATTTAATAATATTTTATCACAGACGTTGTCATTACTAGTAGATCAAAATTTGTCTTAGTTTCAATTCCCCCCGCTAATTAGTTTGGAGATATAGGTATATTTGCAAAAGGGTACTAATTTTTAGAAAATATTCATTAGGTTAAATGTAATTGTACAAGATTTTTGAAGAGTCCCAAAACAATTTGAGTTTTTACTACCAGGATAATATACGATATTTTATTTAATGTATAGTAATATATTATTTATATGTACCAGACACATAAAATAATTAATTAGAAATTATAATTGGCAATTTTATGACTTTGGATAACATAGACGATGGAATTAAAGAAAGGCAGGTAAGTAAAGGTTTAGAATCTATTCTCGCAGACTTTTATAGATTAACAGGTAAGCAATCTGAAAAATTATACAGTAATAATATTGGTGAAGTCGCAAAGTATTATGAATATTTATATGAAAATCTAAATTCAAATTATTCCTTATCAGATATAGAAAAATTTTCAGGCAGACTCGAACTGGATACAATGTTAGAGGACGAAGAAAACAGCTCTAAAATTGGTTTATTTATATCTGCGGCATTAAACAAAGTCATAAGGAATGGAGAAAAAGTATCAATCAGTGCAAGAAAGCCGATAAACTACCTGTGCTACAAGCTGAAAGATGCAGAAGCTTATCTAGACATTGCTGGTGATTTAGTTGGGTGCTATTCTGAGAACAGTAAGATACACATTAAAACGCTTACCGTAACTAATAAAAAAATCATAAATTATGCCCCCTCTGAAGTTATATCTGCAGGTATGGGTTTTCTACTCTTAACTGGCGTTGTTTTGTACCATTTAAGCTTAGGTTACGGTAGAAAAAACACAGAGATATACATAGATGGTGCAGCTTTCTTAAAGGGAGGCGACATGATTTACAAGGAGGGAGAACCTCTATTGAATAGTTACATGAATACAGAATATATATTAAATATAGATTACAACTTAGATAGGAAAAAAGGGAACAAGGTATTTTTAGATGAGGATCTCTATGATCAGCACCCTCTATTTTTCAAGTTAATTGGCTTAAAAAAATATAAAAAAGAAGCTGATTCATTATAATTAACTTCTTCCTCATCAACAGCAGCGAAAGCGAATTAATTTCTAGGAAAAAGAAGCGTCTGATTCTTTTGATAGATACCAGATAGCCAGAATTATAAGCCAGATAAAAAATACAAACCTTCTGCGTTATGCCTTTACACAAAAGAGAACTTAGTTTTTCCAGATCGGCTTCTTTTAAGGACTTTAAAAAGATTATCTTGCAGAATAAAGCTTTCTTACGTTCTCTTTCTATCCATGAAACAGGCACTAAAAGGATAAGTTTCGTTTTTATTCTGTTCTTTATTCAAGCAGTAAGACTATTTATGGCAGATTTATATAGTAAAAAGAAACCTAATTTTATATGTTTGGGTAATGGAACTAAATAAGAATGAAAAGAAGAGATTAAATGACGATTTAAAGAAAATTGAAAAGAATTTAGTATCCGATCCACATAACTCTAAGTTTTTGTATGAAAAGGGCGTTATTCTTGAAAAGCTAGGTAATTATCGTAGTGCGTATACTGCATACTCTATGGCCCATACATACGATCCCGCTATGGTCATGGCTAGCGATAAAATGATTGTTATTGAACCTAAATTAGATGAAATTAGAAAAAATGAGTATAAAAGCCTAGGTGAATTTTTAGATCGTGAAAAGAGGTCAGAAAGAATCCCAGAAAGACAGTCAAGTTTCGAACATTCAAAAAAATCTTTGTTATCAGATTATACAATCGAAAATTATAGGGGGTATTATAAACCTAAGAGGCCTAATTTCGATAGAAGATTTTATCGGGTAAGAAGGCGTAGATTACGAAGTCTAATTTATATTATTATAATAATTGCAATAATTGGAATAGCAATTTGGTATATGTTTCCCGCCACAACTTTCATCGAAACTGGGCTACCTAACGGTGCGCAATGGACAATTTCGTATGGGCAGGGTTCAATAACTACTTATTCTCTTGCTACTACTACTTCGAAGAGTATAACTGTTTATCTCTTCAGATTTAATGGCGCGTATGCCTACGCAACTAGTACTGTTACAGCATCAGGTGAATATTGTTATACTACACTTTTAGGAGTATTTAATGCTGGAACAAATGTACGTATATCTTATACTTGCTTTAATGATTCAATATAAATAAAACAGTGAGACAATTAAGTATATATGAGTATATTGGATATATTTAATTTAACATGGAAGCCAAGAGAAGGCATTATATACAGAAATAAAATATGGGGTAGACATAAAAATTTAGTGTGGTTAAAACCCATGTGGCAGGGTCAACCGCCCTTTCCAATAGGTAAGAGGCGTCAAAATATATCAAAGGTTTATGTGGAGCTGGATAAAATACGTTATTCTGGCTCCTTCCAAGTTAAAGGCAATGTTTGTACTTTTGGGATTTTAAATCATAGGCACATAACTGAATTATATAAAACAGATAGACAGAACGTTAAATTTTTTAAACGATATACTGGAAAATCCAAAGTGCATCCAAAATTTGGAAAAATAGTTAATGAAACAAAGTCTTATAGATATTTAGCTAAGGTAATAGATTCCTCTAAAATTACTAGAGAAAAGATATTAGGTAGACAATTAGTGAGAAGACGAGGTACTGCATTAGTTGATACGAAGGAAGGAATATTGGTTGTAGCCGGAAAAAGCGGAATATTTATTCTTCCGGGCGGTGGTGCAGAAAAAGGAGAATCTAGAGAAAAAGCAGCAATAAGAGAATTAAGGGAAGAAACCGGCCTAAAAACTATAAGCATTAAATATCTTTTTTCGCATGATGATCCGGAATATAGAAGAATAAGAAATCTCTATAAAATATTTTTGGTAGAAGCAGTCGGTAAAATCAAACCAGACGGCCATGAAGTTAAACATATAAGATTTTGGAAGCCTAATTCAGATATTAACATAAGCAACACTACCAAGCTTATAATTGACAAATATCTGAATGAATTCAAGAATACCTGAGAGGTTATTATGCAAAGTCTTATTATATCTAGTTTTTATTTGTTTATTTCCTAGCATATCCTTTAGATTTAAATTTATTAGTGCTGATAACCGATGTAAAATAATTATTTTCTGAGTCTTTTTAATGCCATAATAAATAAAAGGCCTGCTATGATGAAACCTAACCCAAAAATAAGAGCTATTTCTGCCGGTAGACTTAAAAGTGAGTTTGAACTAAATATAAAATAAATAATCATAAATACTACTCCCAAGAATAAGAAAATTATCCCATATGAAATATTCTTAATGCCTTTATATAACTGTATCATATAATCTCTTTGCTTTGTTTTTATTAAAATAATTAACTAGTGGATAAGATAAAATCGATTTGACCCTTATAATTACGTTTGGTGTTTGTAATGTCTAACCTTAGGTTTAGGACTTAAAATATATGGTAAACTAAGTAATATACCTACTATAGAAAAACCCGAAGTATTAACAGATATATCATTTATATTATGACTAAGCATTAGTGCGCTATTTATTATTATAGTATACACAGCTTCTGCGCCATAAGTTAAAGTATCAGAGCTATCTAATTCAAAAAAGTATATTAGGGTACAGGTAGAAAGCTATAAAGGGAGGGAGAATAATAAAATTATATATTATAAAAAGCCGACTTAATTTATGGACTCAGAAAATTTAACAGAAATAAGCGAGCTATTAAAAAATAAGATTCAAAAAATGAAGAGCGAAGACTCAATCTCAAGGTTATCCCAGAATAGAGAAATCTATCATGAATTTGTAGACTTTTTGTCTACAGCTAAGAATATTTATCCTAGGCATGCTAATTATTTCGATAAAAAGCTTGAAAGAATGGATTTTCCAGGCTTGAAGAAAAGTGAAGCATTGGCGGTTATAGAATATACCTCAAATCTATTCGAAACCGAATCAATAAAAGGTGTTAGACAATCACCTAGTGCACTAAAAATGATAGGTATAATTGTCGTAGTACTAGTGGTCGTTGCTATTGTTGGAGCGTATTTCTTAAGTCAAAATTTGAATATTAAAGGTACAACGATTAGCGGACAGACACTAAAAGAATTCGTTCCCGTATTACAAAATAGTACAGTTTATATCACAGCACAAAATTCTGCCATAACATTAAATCTTAGTCGCAACGCATACTTACGCTTGGATATAAGCGGTCAATCTAACATAATTACATTAAACAGTGGGTACGTCTATCTTACCGATTCAGGGCAATTAAATGTAATAAATGTTAAAAATACAACTTTGTTAAGTGATTCCGATAGCGGGCAAGGAAACACTATTAATACTGGTACTGTTAGTACTTCACCTACTGAAACGGTAGGAAACTCTTACAATAGTACTACGAGGAATTCATCTGGTAGCAGTTCTGGAAGCACTTGCCTGAGTAGCCTTCAAGTTAGTTCATACACCACTGAAAGTACTGGTGGAACCTGTACAAATTATGTTGTTCAGATGGGTTCTTATAGTAGATATACAAATTATCAGAATGCTTGTCCTTCGATTGTACAGGGTGGGTCATATGATACTTATTATAACAATGTAAGTGGGTGTAATCCTACCATACAACTAGGATCTGGGTCAAAATCTTGCTATCTTGGATCATGTAGTTAGTGTCAGTATCTTTCAAGTGAAAAAATTAACTGTATAATGGAAGGAAGTCGGCAATCTGGAAAGAACAGGTACCTTAGATAAACCTAGTTATGCAGAATACACGGATCAAGAAGCATTAAACAAGAGATTATTGGAGATTACACCAAAAGAGGCCAAAGAAGAGTTTGGTATTAAGTATAGGAGTACACTAAAGAAGATGAAAGATAAGATAAAAAATCACTAAAATTCAAATCTTGCTTTCCATGCATCTTCTAGATTTTTGTGCCTTTTTTCGTCAAATATTAGATGTGTAACTAGTTCGTATTTTATTTCATCCAAATAAACGTAGCGTAATTCCATATTTATATAAGCAAATCTTTTTTTAATCTTTCTTAAAATTACTGGAAGTTCACTTAAATCACGTGTATATGAGTTGTTCCGTTCCTGAACATGAATATAAGCATAATCTTCCATCTCAGTTTTTTCATTAGGTCTTAACATTGTTAGTGGCTCATACCCATATGACAAATTCGAGGTGGTATCATTTATAATAATTATATTAGCTATAATTTCTTTACTCCTTTTTTGATTAGAAATAAAACCTTTTTCACTAACTTCTATTATTTTATTTTGTTTGTTATATTTAATTTTAAGATCTGGAAAATGCACTGTAGTAATTAATTTTAATTCCATAGCTGCTGAATTGCCAACATTCTTAACTTCAAATATCATTTTATTGCCTTTAACTTTTTGATTAGAGAATTCTAATATTGGTCTATCTGCTAATCTCTTGTAATATGCTTCTTTTGCTTGTTTAGTTGCAAAGAGAAAAGTAAAAAGTGCCATTAAAGTTGTACCAGTAGCGGCAAAGGCATCGGACTGCACCATACTAAAATAATAAATAGAATTTATTATCGGAAGTATCGAAATAATTCCCATTAAGCAAATTATTAAGAAAACCGCTTTATCATTCTTAACAAGTTCATAAAGATCAAACTTTATTTGCATAGTAATTAGTTATAACACCGTAAGATATATATATTAAGTAGACTAAAAAAATACATTTTTTAAAAACAATCCAAACTTAATTTCGGTAATACTATCAAATTCCGATTATCAATTAAACCTTAACCCTACTATAAACAATACTTTTAAGGTGTCTTCAACATTAAAAAAGATAAAAGAAGTATTCTCTAATCAAAATATACTTATAAAACTATTTTCGAATTAAATTGGATTATAGAAGATGTGCTATATGCAATAATGAACTTAAAATAGGAATTGCTATCGATAAAAATAGATCCATATATTTTAAAGTCTTATTAAAATCCTTTACTACCTTTGTATTTGTATTTATGGCTTGCAATGCAGGATATACTATTATTAATATTGCAAATGCAAGCAATCCTGCATAAAGTATAACTGTAGATTGAAATAGTATGCCTAACACTATAGCTAAAAAGAGCGCTAAAATCTGATACCCAAGAGCAGCTTTTATTTCAGCGTTAGTATTAAATGTCTTTTTATAAATAGGCGCAACAAAACCAACCAACGGAAAACTTATAACAAGGCCAATCAATCCAAATATTAAAATTCCTAAACCTAAACTTAGTGGTGTAATTGGAGATAAAGAATAGAACACAAATAGTGCTCCCAATATTATTGCTAATAGGAGCGCATTTATCGAAAAGAGCTCATTAACATCTTCTAAACCTGCATCTTTTAGTGTCTTATTAAATGAATCGTGTGCTCTTTTTATAGAAGATCCCAAACCTTCATTTTTACTTGATGACATATATGTGTTTTAAGATAAACCCCGCTATTTAAACATTTGGCGTACACTTTTTGGAAGATAGCACTATCCCCTACAAAAAGTAGCCCCGATCGGATTTGAACCGGTGTTTGCAGGTCCAGAGCCTGCTGTCCTTGCCGCTAGACTACGGGGCTATATATTAAAATTAAAACATTCACAACCTATTTAACATTTTTTGGTTTTTAAAAAGATTCTGATACTTTAAAATAATCGCTTTATTAAAGGATAAGTATAAATACAATTATAATTATCTTATCTTCTTATGGAAGTAAAACAAACTGATGATTTTCCAGAAACGTTCTACGCAATGGTAGAAATACCAATGGGCAGTAACTGCAAATATGAGTATAAAGAAGATTTGGAAACAATAGTATTAGACAGAGTACTTTTCACATCTATGGTTTATCCTGCCAATTACGGCTTTATTTTACAGACAGAAGGAAAGGATGGGGATCCTTTAGACGTTCTCGTTTTCTCTTCAGTCCCGATAAATCCTGGAATAGTCGTTAAATGCAGAGCAATAGGAATAGCAGAGATGAGCGATGAAGAGGGAGAAGATAATAAAGTAATAGCAGTTCCAGTTGACAAAGTAGATCCTGCTTCTTCAATGATAAAGACCGAGGCTGATTTACCTGAATACCAGAAAAACAAGCTAAAGCACTTCTTTGAACATTACAAAGAATTAGAGAAAGGAAAATTCATGAAGTTCCATGGATTTAAAGGAAAAGAAGAAGCGTTAAAACAGATAAAAGAAGCCAAGGTTTAATTTTTTTTGTAAAATATATAGACCTTGCCTGGAATTTTTGTTTTTATCGCATAACTAAAATATTTTATTAATATAATTGTACTTGTTGCGCGTTTTAAGCATTACTTACTATAAAGGTTTTTGCCTATAGCGTTTACTAAAATATCCGAGATAGAAGATATTAGTAAAGGAGAGTAATCAAGGCATTTTACTCTTTTTAAGTTCATACCAAGTTTAGATGCAATTTCACTGTATTCTATATCTATATCGTATAGTGTTTCAAGGCTTTCTGAAATATACCCTACTGGGGCAAGTAATATATTTTTAATACCTTTTAGTTTAAGTTCTTCCATCTTTTCCTTTACTTCTGGCTTGTACCAATCCTTATGTTCTCCATTTTGATATGCAAGGCAAAAGTCCTTTATGCCTGCTTTATTAGAAAGCCTTGCTGAGAACTCTTCAAGTTCTTTCTTATACTCTGGATCATCTACACTAGATGGTAGTCCATGGGAGGTAAACATAGTATAAAATTCACTGCCATTAAAAGAATCAGCCGTTTCTTTCAGATTTTCATTCCAGGCTTCATACAGTTTTCCAGAAGAATACCATCTATCTATAAAGATACTTTTCATACTTTTTGAGTTTTCATTGAATATCTCTTTATATTCCTCACTTCCCATAATAGATGAGAAAGGGTGCATTAAAATGCCCACCAAAACTTGCAAGTCATTCTTTTTCAATGCCTCAATAGAAGTTTTTATTTTTGGTTTCCAGTGCTTCATTCCAACAGTAACCTCAGCATCTAAACCCCTTTTTGAAAGTTCTTGCTGTACTAACATAGACTGCTTTAAAGTAACCTTGTTAAGATGGGAAAACCCTATTTTTCTGTATTTTTCTATTGTTTTATTCAGCACTGGTTTAGGTACTTCTCTGCCTTTGAATATATCTTTTAAATATGGCTCAACATCCTCTTCCTTTTCTGGTGTACCGTAAGCCATTAGAATCACTCCTATTTTGCTAGACATTAAAAATTAAGGTTTCAAAAGTTTATAAAAAATTATTTTTAAATGGTTTTGCTTTTTAGCAGTATTAACTTTTTACATTTGCATTTTTCTTTTTTGTTTTACTGCGTTTTTTAGCATATCAGATGTAAAGCCTTCTGGGACTTTTCCATAACTTATAAAGTCATACATTATAAGTCTGAATATGTTTGAAAGCATTGAAGTTATCATTGCACCTATTGCAGCAATCCCAATTCCTATCAATATAATTGCTGCACCAATAATTAAATTAAAGGAAACAAGAGAGAAGCCAGCGATTACTGCAAGTATCCCTAAAAATATTATGGCTAATCCATATAAATCTACATAGGCTAACCCTCCGAAGGCTTTGCCAAAGTTTTTAATTATAAACGAAGAGCTTTCTTTTATTGCCTTTATTGGGCTAAGTTTCTTGTCTAATATAACAGGAACTACAAATAACGTAGCTATGCCTATAGCAAAAGCGACTGCAGCGCCGAATATAAAGCCGGCTATTCCTCTCATTCTGGACTCAAGTAATCTTATGCCTACAATTATAATTGAATAGAAAAGGCTCCATTCAGCTATAAGTTTTGTATAGGGTCTTACCTGTTTGAAAGTATCTTTAAAGTCAATTTTTTTACCGCTTGAAAATCCTCTGAAACCTATAAACATTGCCATTATTATATATGTGCTTGTGAATGTAACAACAAAATAGAATAATATCAGGGCAAGAATAAAATAATAAAAAGAATTTGAACTAACAGCTAAGAACAGAGCTGAAGGCAAAAGTATTGCTATTATCTCTATAATAACTGCTATCGCAGCTACAAGCGGAAAAACCATAAGTTTCTTATCCTTAAATACTAACTTTCTGGTTGCTTTTCCAAGTTCCCATCCTTTTTTAATATTTGAAAACATATCCCAATATAACAAATTAGGTTTAAATATTTAAATATATGTTCTTTAAAAAAGTAAAGTTCTAAAGTTAAATCTTTCAAAATCGGCAGATAAAAACGATTTTGTATTAAAGTTACCTTATCGAATGATATAAAATAATACCTAAAATACTGTAATATATACCCATTAAAATTCACTTGTCTATCTACTGTTGTACAGTAG
>DAPE01000012.1 GCA_002502045.1 Candidatus Parvarchaeota archaeon UBA573
TGCGGCTGGATCACCTCCTTTAATTAAAAATCAGAGCGAGGTCATATTTATGTGCATTAACATCATCTGCATACTTTTGATTAAGTAATCTTATTATTAGGGGGGTTTTTATGATAGATTTACCGAAGGAGACATTAGAATTTTTTGATAACGATGAATTAAGGTCTAGAATTTTTTATGAAAAGTATTCACTTTCTGATTTAGAAGGGAATAGAACAGAAAAAACACCTATAGAGATGTGGAAAAGAATTTCAAGAGAATTAGCAAGTGTAGAAAAGGACGATAAAAAAAAGGACATAGAGAATAATTTTTATTGGTTATTGGAAGATTTTAAGTTTGTTCCTGGAGGTAGAATCTTATTTGGAGCAGGCGCTAATCATAAAGCTACACTACTTAATTGTTATTATTTACCGATAAAAAAGGACTCCTTAGAAGCTATTTATGATACTGCTAAGGAGATGGCAAGAACTTATTCTTATGGTGGCGGTGTAGGTATAGATATCTCAATATTAAGGCCAGAAGGAGCAGCAGTGAATAATGCAGCAAGATTTTCGACAGGCTCTGTGTCTTTTATGGAGCTTTATTCTATTACTACTGGAATAATAGGCCAAACTGGAAGAAGAGGGGCGTTGATGATAACTTTAGATGTTACTCATCCAGACATAGAGAGTTTTGTTACTATAAAAAAAGACAAAAAAAGCGTTAGATATGCAAACATAAGTGTAAAGGTATATGATGACTTTATGGATGCGGTTGAGAATGATAAGATTTTTACTCTGCATTTTAAGAATGAAAAAGTAGAATTTAAGAAAGAAATAAAAGCATTGGATCTATGGAAGAAAATAATTGATACTGCAGTTAATACTGGTGATCCAGGAATAATGTTCTGGGACAGAATGAAAAGTGAATCACCAACAGAATATGATGAAAAAATGGCCATAAAAGGGACAAATCCTTGTAGTGAGCAACCTTTAGAAAATTATGGTGCGTGCGATTTAGGAGCAATAAATCTAGATTATTTTGTAAAGAATCAGTTCACAGACAAGGCAGAAGTAGACTGGGAAAATTTAGATAAAACAGTACGTTATGGAGTGAGATTTCTTGACAATGTATTGGATTATAGTTATAATCGTCATGCCTTAAAAGAACAAGCAGATGAAACTGTTTATGCAAGAAGGATCGGTCTTGGGATAATGGGTCTTGCAAATATGTTGATAAGCATGAATCTTAGATATGACAGTGACAAAGCAATCGAGTTCGTAGACTCTTTAATGAAAAAAATAAAGGAAACTGCTTATGATGAAAGTTCGAATCTTGCAGTTGAAAAAGGTTCATTCCCTGCTTTTGTAGCAGAAAAACATCTACAGAGAAATTTTGTAAAGAGGCTAGATAAAAAGCTTTTAGATAAAATATCAAAGAATGGCTTAAGAAATGCATGTATACTTACTGTTGCTCCAACAGGATCAATTTCTTCAATGGCCGGAGTGAGTGGTGGGATAGAACCTATTTTCGCTTTAAGTTATACTCGTAGATCAGAGTCTTTGTCTGAAGGGAAGTTTGAAGTTTTAGATCCTTTTGTAAAAAGATACATGGATAAATTTAAAATAAAAGACAAAAGTACGCTTCCTGAGCTTTTTGTTACTGCGCACAAGATAGATCCTTTCTTTAGGGTAAAGATGCAGGCTACAATACAAAAACACATTGATTCATCAATATCATCAACTGTAAATCTATCAGCAGATACAGATGCTGAAACTGTGGATAAAATATACAGATATGCGTGGAAACTTGGTTGTAAGTCTATAACCGTTTATAGAGAAGGTTCAAAAGATGATATACTTAAAGCAACCGATGAAAAACCTGCAAAAGAAGAAGAAAAATTAATTGAGGAGGAAAGGCCATTCCTGCTTAATGGTACTACTATAAGGATGCCAACTTCACAGGGAAACATGTATCTTACAGTAAATAGAGATGAAAATGCAAAGATAAAAGAAGTATTTATAGATATGGGAAGGTCTGGAGAGACGGAAAAAAGTTTTACAGAAGCACTAGGTAGGCTTATAAGCATATATCTTCAATCTGGAGGGGATATAAATAGAGTCATACGTACTCTTAAAGGAATAAAGGGAGGTAACTCGCTTTGGTTTAATGGCATACAGGTATTTTCTATTCCAGATGGAATTGCTAAAGCAATAGAACTTACTCTAAAAAATAGAGATCCTACCAAAGAAAACGAAACTCTACATGGCGTTTTGAAAAACAAGGATAGTTTAGAAAATGACAAAGCAACAGTGTGTCCGGAATGTCACCAAAAAACACTTATATTTGAAAATGGGTGTTTTATTTGTAAGAATTGTGGATATACCAAATGTGAGTAATATATATAGTGTAACTTTTGGTAAAAGTTATGAATTTATGTGTAGAAAACTATTAAAATAAAAGGAGGTTATTTAAATGATGGAAATAAAAGTTTTAGAAAAAGAAGATTCATCGATAAAATTTAGGGTGCAAGGAGGTACTCAATCCGTTCTTAATCTTATAAAAGAAGAGGCAGATTCGTTTGATAATGTAACATTCGCTGGTTTTGTAATGGAACATCCTCTTGAAAAATCATCAATTTTTGTAATTAAAACTGATGGAAAGGATGCTGAAAAAACCCTTAAAAAAATAATTGAGAAAACCGAATCAGATTTGAAAGAAGCAAAAAAGGAATTAAATGCTTTATTTAAGTAAAAAATGAAAAATGAAGAAAGCAAATCTTTTGTAAGAAAATTAGTTAGTGGAGACAATGTTTATTCTGTTGTTTTTTATATAGTTGTTTTTTATGTTATTTTCGTTTATGTAGCTTTACCTTCAGTTTATGCTTTTACACCAGTCAGCTATATAAGTGCAGTTGTATCTGGAAGCATGGTACACCAAGAACCAGAAATAAATTCAACTTATTATGGGTGGCTGTCCTCCCACGGTTTTAATATGTCTATTGTAAAAACTTGGCCTTTCCCAAATGGGATAAACATAGGCTCACTTGCAATAGCCTATAAAGTGAAACCTGCTCAGATAAAGATTGGTGATGTTATAATATATCATATAGACTATGAAGGTCTTGATGAAGACATTATACATAGGGTTGTAAACGAAACCGAAGTAAATGGCAAATATTATTATACTACAAAAGGAGATGCAAACCCATTTTCACTACCCTTTGAGTATAATATACCTTATAGTAATATTGTTGGAAAAGTAGAATATGTAATACCTTATATAGGTTACCCAAAATATCTGCTTTACTCATTTTCACAAGACATCTAATCCAATAAGTATTTATCTCAATATAATTTAAGGTTTCATTATGAAAAAAGTTATAATATTAACTGGTATGCCTGGAAGTGGAAAATCAACTGCAGCAATTGAATTTTCAAAACTTAAATTGCCTGTTATAGGCATGGGAGATGCTGTAAGAAAGGAAATGAGAAGGAGGGGTCTCGATATTAATAATAGGTCCATAAGGCTCTTCTCAAAAAGAATGACTAAAGAGTATGGTAATAAATATGTCATAGATTTGGTTAAAAAAGAATTAAAAGAAGTTTTTAAAACAGCAGATATCACTATATTAGACGGATCAAGAAGGATGTCGGAAGTTGAAGAAGTAAAGAAAGAAGGACATAAACCAATAATACTAGGCATAATTGCTGATAAACAAGTAAGGTTCAAAAGGATAGTAAAACGTAAAAATGAAAGCGATTTTTCATCATATAGTGAGTTTGAGTGGCGAGAAAAGCAGGAATTAGGTTATGGAATAGCAGAGGTTATAGCATCTGCAGATTATTATATTAGTAATATGGGAAGTAAAAAAAAGTTTCTTAGTGATATAAAAAGGTTTATTTCTAAAGTCAAAGCTCTAAAATAAATTTATCGGATAATTCTAATATACCAATGTTAGATTTAACTTTTCCATTTTTTATATCAATATCTATCCTTTTACCATCTGCGCTAATATCCTTTTTTGCAGTTATTCCTTCTCTCTTTTTTACAATTATTTCTCTTTCCGGTAGGTTAATGTCTATGCCTAAGATATTTCTTTCTATTATAAAAGGTATCAGGCTTATTGACCAAGCCTGAGATGGGCAGCCTTTTGGTATACCATCCGGTTGGAATATCTCATTTATTCTAGAAGAGCATTGCGCATTGTCATTTTGATCTTTAAGAATTAATAATAATTTTTTACCAAGTTCATACCTTCCGTTTTCAAAGGCCACTGCTGCGAACATCTCAGTTAAAAACGGCCATATAGCACCAGTTTGATATCCATTGAAATTAAATATCTTGTCATTCTTTGATACAGATAAAACGCCAAATTCTGAAAGCAAATTGTTTTCTATATTTTTTATTATCTTCTCTTTTTTGTCGGAGTCAACAACATCAAAATATAATGCAAATATCTGGTTTGCACTGTTAATATCCTTGTTTTTCTGATCCATTAAATAGTCCTCTTTGAATAAGCTATTAAGGCTATTTTTTAGGGTTTGAGACATTTCTTTTGCAGTTTGGTCTTTAAAAATAGAATAAAAGCCTTGTAATGCTTTTGCCCATATAGCTTGTATTTCAACTGAAAATTCTCTATCTATTGAATCCATCCATGTTTCATTACCCTTATCATGTATAAATCCATTATTCATCCATTTACTGCAGAGTTTAATTATATCCTCTTTTTTGTTGGAGATTAAATTAATTAATGATGTATCAGCAGTGTATTTGAAGTATTCATATAAATCTATCAAAAACAGCCCAAGCACATCTTTAGGGTATAAGGTGCCATTTATGATATTAGGTAAACCGTTCTCATTTATTTCATTAGCTATTTTTAATAGAATTTTTTTTACAAATGCAAAGTTTCCAATGGAAAGAAAAGATGGTAAAACCATTAATGCGTCTCTTAACCAGAACTGATTGAAATATGGAAAACCGGCATAGAACTCCACTTCATTGAAATTTGTATAGGAGTATATAGCATCTATAGAATCCATTAAAAGATCTTTATCTATTGTATCTAAATTGAATTTTTTGCTTTCGCTTTTAATTATCTGGCCATACTCTTCCGCATACTTTATACTATTTTTTATAAGTTTGTATATGGAATCAAAATCCATTTCCCTAATCGAAAACAATACCTCATAGGTCTCATTTGCTTTTAGTTCAAAAGTAATTTCTCCAGGTACATATTTATTTTGTGGTTCTCCCTTATCAAGATAACTTGTCAACCCCCTTTTAATTGAGTATAACCCTGGAGAATGAATGCCATAGTACTCTTCTTTATTAAATTTTCCATTTAAGAAATAAACATACGCTGACTTGTTATTAAATTCAGCTTTTATACCATTTTTTATTTCTGTTAAGTTGTATCTTTTTCCTTTTTGATAATTTTCATCTCGTTTTCTTAGGTTTATCCCAACTTCTAGGGTTACTTTAGAATCGAAATTTGGAGTAACTGATACCAGAACAGAATCATCATAACATTTTACTTCTTCTATCACTTTCCCTTTAACTGTTTCAAATAGTAGTGTAGAAAACTGCGAGTTATAAAAGGAGAACTTCTTAAAGTTAGCTTCAGACAGGAATTCCTCCCCAAATTTGAATGCAAAGTAATCAAAGTATTTCTGATCGGCTTTCCATATCCCGCACCATTTAGAACCAAATTCACCGTTATTAAACCTAAATAGAAACATCCCATTTTTTGATATTACATGAAGGACTGGATCCATATATTTCCTTGTATTTTTTTAAATTTATCCTTTTAAATTGCTTAAACGACACAGCTAGTGCAAATCTCATGCTATATATCAACAGTATCTGATTAAGCTTATAATCATAGGATGCTTTTTATATGTTAAAATGGAAATATTTTATGTAACAAGCAATGATGGAAAATTTTTAGAGGCAAGTAAACTACTTCCAGCCCTTAAAAAACTTTCTTTAAATTTGGAGGAGGTTCAATCATTAGATCCCGTAGAAATCGCAAAAAATAAGGCTTTGAGCGCCATAAAACAAACAGGCGCTGAAAATTTGGTTGTAGATGACGTGTCAATATATCTAGAAGCATTTGATTATAAATTACCAGGTCCACTTATAAAATGGTTTCTTCTATCCATAGGCAGCAAAGGAATATGGGATACTGCTAAAAAATTTAAAAAATACGGAGCGTTTGCAGTATGTACACTTTGTTATGCTGATAAAAGAGGAAAAATTAAGGTATTTACTGGAAAAGTCAAGGGAAAGGTAGTAAAAAGCAACATTAATTCAAACAAAAGCTGGGATTATATTTTTATGCCAGAAGGGGAAGTAAAGACTTTTGCGCAGATGTCATTATCAGAAAAAAATAAGATAAGCCATAGAGGAATAGCTATACAAAAACTAAAAAAATACCTAAGAATTTGAATATTTCTTTAATGCAATTTTCATCGCATTTCGATATGAAACAAGGCCAATTATAACTACTACAAAGATGACTATAAAGAAGCCGATGCCTAAATCATGTAGATTATGGACCTTTAATGGAGTTATAACCCCAAAAGTAATAATTTGCGGGAATATTATTATGCTTATACCTGCAATAAAAAATGCTAAACCGCCATAAAGTAGAACACTTGAGGAAATATATCTTGCAATAAACTGCAGTCCTTTCATACTTATCTTCTTTATCTTTCTTATCCAAGTCCCAAATAAAGCTCCGAAAGTAAACTGCATAGTCATTGTTCCTAGCCCGAACATCAATCCTGGAAGAAAGGCAACATATGCGTTTGGCATGTTAGGGACGAAGATAAAGTAAATTATCAATGCAAAAGCACCGAATCCAAATCCTGCTATTAATCCGTGTATAAAAGCCATCCACGGTTTCACGTCTTTTTTATAAAAGTCTGTGTCTTTGTGCCTAAATTTTTTCGTTAATCCATTGCTTATCCATTCATTTACATCTATATGTGGGTAAAAACTCCCGTATTTTACATAATGTCCCGCGATGTACATTACTGCTCCAACTATGGAGTATACTATCCCGAAAAAAAGCGGAGATGAAATAAAATCCTTAAAGGCATACAACCCAAATGCAAAAACAAAAAATATTATCTCGGACATTAATGCTCTTTGTAATGTAAACCCTGCAGAGAATATGGCGCCTACCTCTGCGCCTTTTTTAGTACTACCGCTGCCTACAGCATATGAAAAGGTTATTGGCCAGGTATGTTCATCTGGGGTTATACCGTGTACTATGCCCAGCAAGTAAGACAAAAGCAGTGTTATATAAACCCCATCATATACTGGATTAAATAAATTTATTGCCATTTGTAACTAAGAACTATCTAATATTGTCTTTCCTCATTTATAATAAATTATTTTTGTATTTAAATCTTTCTTTAATGCAAGGTCATATTTTCTTTGCTTAATTATTATTTTAAGTATGAAATTTTATAATAATTATGATAAAAGGAATAGCTTCTGATTTAGACGGGACTTTGATAGACACTGCAAAGCTTCTTGCAGAAGCATGGGAGGAAGCTTTTAAGTCAGATGGCATAGATGTAGGTTATAGTGAGCTTTATAAAAATACAAAAGGAATATCTTCTAAAGATATAATCCGTAAATATAAAAAAGAAAGCAGTTTTGAAGATCTAAACAGGATAAAAGAAAAAAGAAAGTTAAATTTTATAAGGCTTGTAGATCAAGGCAATAATCTTCTTTATCCAGAAACGATGAAAGTTATAGATGAGATACGGAGTAAAGGCATAAAATTTGCTATTTCTACGGGCATGTCAAGAGATCTTCTAGATAAGGTGTTAAAGCTATCAGGATTAGACTCAATAGTAGATGCAGTCGTAAGTTCTGATGACGTTAAAAATGGAAAGCCTGCACCAGACATCTTCTTAGAAGCTTTCAAAAGAATAGATATAAATCCTAAAGAGGGCATAGTAGTTGGAGACAGTGAAAATGATATTATGCCTGGAAAAGCTATAGGCGCTTTTACTGTCTTTATATCTCGGGAAGGAAGTAAATCTAATTTAGCAGATGCAAATATAACTAATTTGGAGGAGCTTTTGCAGTTTTTATAGATGGAAAATGCTATATCAGTAAAAAATCTTTATAAAAAGTTTGGGAAGACAGTTGCATTAGAAGGTATATCTTTTACTTCAAAAGAAGGTGTTAATATCATTCTTGGCCCTAACGGTGCTGGGAAAAGCACATTTTTAAGATGTTTAATAGGTTTGTATAAGCCCAGTAAAGGTTCTGTTTTAGTATTTGGAAAAAGACCCTATTTTGATGATGAAATCAGAACTAGAATGGCGCTTCTTTCTGATAATTATGCACTTTATGACTTTTTGACTGTAAAGCAGAATCTTAGATTCTTTGGTAACCTTTACAAGCTAAATGACAAAGAGATATACGAGAAAAGCAAGAAGATATTAAAAGAGATGGATGCTCTTAAATTTTTTGATAGAAAAATTGTTGAGCTTAGCAGAGGAACCAAGCAGAAGATTGCATTCTGTAGGGCAATGCTTAATGATCCTGATGTTTTGCTGCTTGATGAGCCAACTGCTTTTTTAGATGCCAGTTCTTCTGAATGGATAAGAAATTTTATTTTAGATTATGGGAAGAAGAAAAAAACGATCCTTTTTGTAACGCAGAAACTAGATGAGGTTTCTAGGTTTAATTCAAGGCTTATTATAATGAGAGAAGGCAGAATTGTAGAAGATACTACAACCTACAATATATATGATAAGATTATGAAGTCGTCTAGTATACTTGTAAGATTTGCAAGGCCTGTGGCCGTTTCCATTCTTAATAAGACTGGTTACAAATTTGATTCAATGCAAAGCAAAGAAGTGAGCAGCGCAAAGTTCTACATAAACAGCTACAAGGATGTAAATACTCTGATAGGGAAATTGATAAAGAATAAGGTATTTCTGTTAGGGATAGACTACATAGAACCATTAGTGGAGAGGATTTCAAAAGGCGGTTAATTATGAAACTAAACAAAGTATATCAAGTTACTTGGAAGGACGTAAAGGAAACCTTCAGCAGCATACTAATTTTTGGGCCAATGTTTGGCATACCATTAGCATTTGCTGTAATTCTCCCAGTTTTATCGTTGTATATAGCTGTTCATGAAGCTCCTAGCATTGCAGCAGCTATAAAAATACCAAATATAAGCGCAGCTTTACCTGCTTTTAAGAGTATAGCTTTTATGGATTACTTCTCAATAAATATCTTAGGGCCAATAACAATGACAATGCCTATAATAACTTCAGCAGTTATAGCAGCAGATAGCTTTGCTGGAGAAAAAGAGAGGAAAACTGCCGAGTCGTTACTTTCAACACCCTTAAGCAAGACTGAGCTTTTACTTGGTAAGATCTTCGCTTCTTTTCTACCAGCAGTTATCATGGCAGTTATAGCGTTCGCTCTTTACGGTTCTATTGTAAATTATCTCTCTTTTCAGCAGTTTCATCTTTTCATTCTTCCTACTTTACCTTGGCTGCTTATGCTGGCAGCAGTGCCTTTTCTTGCTCTTGCTCCAATTTCGATAGTAGTTTTGATATCTTCACATGTTAAAGGAGTAAAAGAAGCACAGCAACTGACTTCCCTTCTAGTCTTGCCGTTACTTGTTTTGCCGTTTGCTTCGCTTTTAGGCCTAGCATCTCTATCAGTTTCATTTATGCTTTATCTTATTTTCTTCTTAGCGGTGTTTGATTTTGTTCTTTTTTATGTAAGCCTAGCTGTTTTTCATAGAGAATCACTTATAAGCTGAAATATAATTACTGTTTAATATTAAAATAAGATAAATGATTTATGTCAATTTAGTTATAGATGCAATGGACTTAAAAAGAATAAGAGGAGTGGCGCTATATGTTATTAAAGGCGAAGAATTTTCTGAAAGGTATAAAAATAGTAAGAAAAAGAAAATCAATTAATATGTTTAATTTATATAAAGGATTGGAACTAAGAGATATTGTTATATAAATATGGAAAAGTGGTTTGTAAATAAAAATGTGCTTTATCTTTCGCTGTCGGCCTTCTTTGCCGATGCAGGATATCAAACAGTAATAGCTCTTTTTCCTATTTTTCTTGTGCTTTTCTTAAAGGCACCTGTCTATTACTTAGGAATAATCTACGCTTTGCAATATGGTATAGGTGCAATATTTGCATATCTTGGAGGAGTGTTTGCAGATAGATACAGCAAGAAGAAAGTTGCAATAATAGGAAATTCCTTGATACCTATTCTGTCATTTTTAGGTATAGCATCAAGTCTTCTTTTATCCCCTCTACTTTTTCTTGTTGGGTGGTGGGCCAGAGATTCTAGGAGCCCTGCAAGAAGATCATTGGTTGCTTTGGCTTCAGACGAAAAACACAGGAAAAAGGCCTTTGGAGTATTACATGCCCTAGATTTAGGTGGCGGAGCAGTAGGTATAACCTATCTTATAATACTTCTTTACTTTGGTATAGAGTATAGTATAATATTTCTAGTAACTATTATCCCTTTGGTTATATCAACCATTTTTATAGTAAAGTCAAATGTTAAAGAACGTTTAAAGGCGGTTTCAAACAGGTTGTCAAGTAGCAGGAAAACTGCCGAAAACAAAAAAACTATGCTTGGAGTTCTTATTGCAACATCTTTATTCGGCTTCAGTTATTACAGCTTGGGTTATCCAATACTTACAATTGCTCAGAGCTCAAACGATATTTTTGGAGTTTTTTCTTATCTTATATTTCTTTTAATATCTGCATTTGCAGGTTATTATCTTGGAAGCAAAGCGGGTAGAATGAAGCTAGTAAGTTCACTTTCTATTCTTGGATATGCGTTTGCAGGTATTGGTTCATTGCTAATAGGCTTTTTTTATATTTTTAGTTTAAATGTAATAGTAGCTTATTTCGGAGTGCTTGTTTTGGGATTTGCTGTTGGTGCAATAGAAACATTTGAACCAACTATAATCTCCTTTACTTCACCAAAGGAAAAGAGCGCAAAAAGTTTTGGTTATCTGTCTTCTTCTCGAAGCATAGGCTTATTTACTGGTAATTTACTAATGGGAATTCTATATTTTTTTAGTCCATTCTACTCATATGTTTATGCTTTTATAGTTTCTATGGTAGCTGCATTGATAGTTTATATCTTTGGAAGAAACCTTACATTAAAGTAAAGATAAGGTTTAAATTTTATTTCTATACTTATAAAGAATACTTTTTATATTCTTGAGTTTTTAAAGTTATCTGGTTTCGTAGATAGTTAGTAGTATAAACTGCAAATACGTATTCTACTTCATAACTAGTACACAATAGCTTTCAATCTAAAAACCTATTTAAGTAATAAATTCACTAAAATAAACATGTTAGGAAAGAAAGTAAAAAACATAGAGATTAAAAAACGGGAAACGATTGCAGATTTAATTAAAGCTTTTTCCGAAAGTGGTGGCTTTACTGCAAAGAAACTAGCAATAGCTTCAGACATTTTTAAAGATATGCAGAAAGACAAGAACTGTGTCAAATTTCTTTCATTTCCAGCAGACGTAATCTCTACAGGTTTAAGAGGAGTAATAGTCGACATGGTCAAAAACAAACAGGTGGATGTAATAATAACTACATGTGGAACTTTAGATCATGATCTTGCAAAAGTGTGGAAAGACTATTATGCAGGGACTGAAATGTCCGATGACGCAAAATTAAGGCAGGAAGGCATAAACCGGCTTTATAATATTTTTATACCTAATGATAGTTACGGTTATATCTTAGAAGACAAGTTAATACCTATACTGAAAGAATCGGCAAAAGCTCAGAAAGAATATTCAACAAGCGAGCTTATAAGTTTCATTGGAAGCAAAATTAGTAAAGAAAAGAATGCAAAAGAATCCATAGTTTACTGGGCCTGGAAAAACAATATTCCAATGATAGTACCAGGAATAACGGATGGAAGTGTAGGTTCACAGATATGGATGTACTCTCAAAAGGACAAAGACTTTAAAATAAACCTTATAAAAGATGAAGACCTTTTAGCTGGAATAGTATTCAAAGCCAAAAAGAGTGGAGCTCTTATGCTTGGAGGAGGTATATCCAAACACCACACAATATGGTGGAATCAGTTTAAGGATGGTTTGGATTATGCAATATATATGACAACTGCTGTCGAATGGGATGGCAGCCTGTCAGGTGCGAGATTAGAAGAAGCAATATCATGGGGCAAGGTTAAACCCGAAGCAAAGCAGATAACTGTAGAAGGTGATGTTACAATACTGCTTCCATTGTTGTATTCTTCTTTTTTGGGGTGAAAATATGAAAATATCGGAATTGAGAGACGGAATGAGTGACATAGATTTGTCTGCTGAAGTGGTGGAGATAGGAGAAGCCAGAGAGGTAATGACAAAATTCGGAAGCAATAAAGTTGCAACCGCAAAAATAAAGGATGACAGTGGCGAATGCAAGCTTTCTTTATGGGGAAAGCAGATAGAAATGTTTTCTGTAGGAGACAATGTGGAGATAAGTAAGGGTTATGTTAAATCATTTAGAGATGAGTTACAGGTTAATGTAGGTAAGGCGGGATCTATAAGAAAATTATAATATGCTCTATACTTACATCCTATCCCTTTTAATTATACTTATAGGGTTCTCTGCTTACCCTTTAATTTCGAAAAAGCATATAGTAGGAGTAGGTTATAGAAAATTTATACCAATCTTTCTTGGATTTACTGCGGTTGGTACCTTAATAATCCCTTTTATTGTCTATAAAAGTTTTACTTTTAATCCGATTTATCTTCCTTTACTTGCATTCTTAGGCGCGATGTATACATTTGCTATCTATTTAATGCTTTATTCAGTTGAACATTACAACGTATCAGTAATTAATACAATTGTTGGCTCACAACAAGTGCTTATAGCGCTTTTCAGCAGTGTTTTCTTTTTTATTGCAGATTTAAAATTTATTATTATCCCGTTTTTAATTGTTATTGCGGGAATGGCATTCCTTTTATTCAGTAATGATGGTAGACTAAAATTCTCCAAATATGTCTTTTTCGCTTTAGTAGCCGTTTTATTATGGGTATTTATGTGGGTTCTTTTCTACACAATAAATACGAGTTATCCCCTGCTTTACTATGCAGTTCTTCAGTCCTTCTCATTTGTATTCTGTTTGCCTGTTGCATTTTTGCAAAATAGACATAAGTCAATAAAATATTATCTGTCGGGTAAAACTTTTCACTATATAGCACTCGCAGGGGTATTAAATGGGGTAGCAACAGTTGTGTTTTCTTTTGCGTACAAATATAATGCAATACTTACACCATTTATTGCACAGTTAGCTATACCTGTAGTAATAATATTCTCATTTGTATTCTTTAAAGAAAGGTCAAAGAAATTTGGTTTAATAGGGATAGTAATGATAACAATTGGTTCATTTTTTTATATATTTATTTAATTTGAATCAAAGAGTATAATTAATACTGGCGACTTTTCTGGCTGTAAGCGAGTAATTATCATTGAACTTGTTCATCTTTGCGTTTACATTGACTTGGTACAACCCGAAAGATATGTCGTTAAGCTTACTTTTTATTTCTTGATTCTGAGAAAGCTCAAGAAGTTCTTCGGCTTGCTTGTCAAAGAATGTTATGCTTGAGCTGTATAGCCCGTCATCCAATATACCTCGTATTCGAAGGGTTTTTGACAAAGCTTTATCCTTGTGTATCTCGCATTCAACATCTACTTTCTTTTTACAAATACTGCATCTGATTAAGTAAATATCATCCGAAAATAATCTAGTTATAAATCCGCTTATATTCGCATACTCTCCATCACGTATTTCGGCTATTTTTTTATATTCTATTTTTTCTATTTCCTTTTTTGGGCTTTCAGTTTGGCTGATAGATATTGCGCTGCCATTTCCAAGGTTTAATTCTATAATACCATTAAAAGGATTCTCTTTTGCATAGGCATTTGCTATTGAGATGCTTTCTCCATCCCGGCTTTTCATTATTTTATCTATGTAATTTTCATCCCATGTCACAACAGGTATTTCACCACTTTGATCTTCTATCACAAAGTTCATTACTCTTGCTTCCCTGCCTTTCACTGTAACTGTTCTAGGCGGAAATTTTCGTTTTATCTTAGCAGAAATATTCACATGGTTTATTTTTTGTTTTATTTCTTCTATTTTATAATCTCGTTTTATAGGTATTATACCATTTTCAGTTGCAAGCATTCTAAGTATTGCGTCTTCTGTCAGATCTGGGAGCTGCGCTTTTCTTTGATTTATTATGTTAATTATTTCTTCCTTAGACTTATTATTTTTTTCAGTTATCTTATCAATTATCCATTCTTCCATTATTTTATAATTGAATTCACAGCCTCTTTCATTTTTTTGTAAGATTCTTCATCCTTTCCCTCATAATAAACCCTAAGTATTGGTTCGGTGTTTGATTTTCTGAATAACATAAATCCATACTTATTTATTACCTTTATTCCATCTATTTTTTCAATCTTTCCGTATTTAATGGTTTCTTTCTCTATTTTTTGCATTTTGGCGGTTCTTTTTGATTCATTTTTAAATGGAATAGATATAGAAGTAAAGTAAACCTTTGGAAATTCATCAACAAGCTGGCTTAGTTTCTTTTTAGTACTATTCAATATGCTTGCCATTAGCACTCCTCCTAATAATCCATCTGAGAAAGGAAAGTACTTTGCAAAATAATAATGGGAAGCAGTTTCAACACCGAGGTCAAATTTTTTGTTTTTAAGTTTTTTCTCTATATTTGGCCGTCCAACTTTTGAATAAGTAACTTTTGCAAATTTTTCTAAGTGAGAAGAACATGCAACCGTAGCTACTACCTTTTTTAGTCTTAAGTATTTAATAAATATCATAGTTATGATCATAGGATCTACAAACTTACCATTTTCATCCACGAAAGCAACTCTGTCGCCATCTGCATCAAACTGCATGCCCAAATCTAATTTGTTTGCTTTGACCATTTTTTCTAATTCTCTCGCATTCTCCTTTACTGGTTCAGGAGTTTTGCCGTAAAAATTACTGTTAGGTTTAGCGTGTAATAATTTTACCTTGCAATTAAGCCTTTTAAAAATGTCAGGGGCTATACTAGTTGTCGAACCGCCCATACTATCTATTCCTATCTTTAAGTTTAGTTTTTTGAGCCCTTTAGTTATGTATGATATATACTTCTCATAATAGTCCTCTTCTACTAAACTACCAATTTTTTCAGTAAAATTACCTTTTTCATAGGTATTCTTTATTTTTTCGGGGGTTACAGTGACTCCTTTGTTATAAGGTAAAAATCCTGTATATTTTGCAGGATTATGAGATGCGGTTATACATAATCCATTTGTTTTTTCAATAAATGAAGCAAATACAGGTATCATTATCGGCCCTAAACCTAAATCTACCACTTCTTTTCCACTTTCTACTAACCCTTTTTTAACATAATCCCTTATTGCTAATGATCCTACTCTATTGTCATATCCTAAGAATATTTTCTTGCCTTTCAAAGAAGTTGCTATGGCCCTGCTTATCTTGTATGCCTTCTTTTCATCTATTTCTTGGGGGTATAATCCACGTATATCATATTCTTTGAATATATCCATAAAGTATATAGTTTTTTATCCTATAAAATATTATAATCTATATCGCTTTTTAGAAAAGCACTTATAATTTGGTAATGAAAAATACTATGTTTAAGGCAGTAGCTTGCTCTATCTTAAAGTATTAATACTACTTTTCTTCTTAGTTAGCGCATGGATATGCACAAAATGCGCACGAATAGTCCCAACCTAGATTCCATTCTAGCAAAAAGAGTAGATGATATCGTGGTTAAAGAGCTTGGCGACGAAGCTCCATTCAATCATTATTTCTTCAAGCCTTATTCTGTGCCGAAATTTTTAGAGGACATAGACTATGAATATGACATAGATAAACACTTCTCCCTTATGAAAAAACAATACTTAGCCTGTCCGGAAGGACTAGCCAAACCATTCATGGTAATACCCTCCGGTGAATTAAAGGGCTACATCCTTGAAGACGTCGGAGGAAAGACTCTTTTGGAATTATCTACCATTAAGAGCTTTAACTACGACTCCCCTATCAATCACTCAGAGAATATACTAAATCAGTTAAAAAACGTTCTTAAAAAGCTACACGACAGCGGTTATGCGCATGGAGACCTTACCGAAAACAACATAATGCTCATAAGAAACGAGAATTTAAAGGAAGACGGAAAGGAACCATATTACAGATTAAAGCTGATAGATGCCATTTACATACCAGAAGACTATAAGCATACCCAAAAAGTTATAGATAAAGATAATAAGTATTTCGATTTGTACAAAGGGTACCTTAACTCCGACAAAACATCTTATGATACTAGAGCTAGATTTCTGGATATATTCGGTATAATGCCTAGCGTAAGAAGTTTCATGTGATTAGGATACTTGCTTCCTTTTTGCCAGATTCTATCAGCCGATAAATTTAGTATTGGCTCTAAACCCTCTTAGGGCTTTAGCGTCCAGATAAGTTATAGCGGATTTCAATCCTATCTTGAAAGAAGAGCGACACTTATAACGCTTAGTACGACATTTATCGATATGAAAATACCTTACTTAGGTAAGCAAGATAAAAGACAAAATTTCATAGAATGGATTTGCAACATAATCTTATAGATATTTGGAAAATTCTGTAAATTAGTGCCATCTAATAGAGTTATTATTCTCCCAAATTAAACTTGTGGGGATAATGCTATCTCGAAGAGATGTGGCTAATCAAATAGGTTTCCCCTTTGAGATAATCTTGTATAAATCTTCTACTTAAGAATAGTAAGGTTTATATATACCTTATCTTCAGTATAAGTGTTATGAAGCTTGAGAATTTATTTAATAAGCAAAAGACTGCTCCTACAGACTCACTTAGTAGGGCTACAAGAAAGATTATTGAAAAACTAGCTAAAAAAGACCCAAAAGCTGCTTCGAGCTTAAGTGGTATTGAATTATTTACAAAAAGTGAAGAGGCTGCGCTTCAATCTGCAAAGGCAATAAGTAGATATGATGTGGATGCTGCACGGTATATTGCTTCGGGATTAAAGGATATTGCAAAGAAAACAGAAGACAAAGATGCAGTAATAG
>DAPE01000007.1 GCA_002502045.1 Candidatus Parvarchaeota archaeon UBA573
TTGAAGATACCCATACTGTATAGGATTACTGCAACTATTACTATGATTAGGATAGCCCAGCCATAAGTCATCATATACTCTAAGGCTGACTGTGATCTTTTGCTTTTTCTTGCAGTACTTGAATAATTAAATCGCATATTATTGGATGGAAAGTAAAGGATATAGATATTTCTGGGTTATAAAAAACTAAATAAAACCCAAGTTAAAAGTATATTAGTGTAAACCTATATAACAGAAAACTTAAAAAGCTTTAAAAACATTAGGTTTCTTTATATCTAAATCATATGGAGAAAGAAAATGTAGAAAAGGCACTAACAGATGTGCTTAAAGAAATTGACGAGAAGAAGAGAAAGTTTAAGCAGTCAATAGACTTTATAATGGTGCTTAGGCCTAGAAAAAACAAGTCAGAAACGCCATTGGACTCAGTACTATCCCTTCCAAACAATGTAAAAGAATTGAAAACCTGCGCTTTTGTTGACAAGGACCTTACAACAAAGGCAAACGGAGTTTTCTCAAAAACAATACTTAAAGATGATTTTCAGACTTTTGATAAAAAAGCAATAAGAAAACTTATAAAAGAAAATGATTACTTTTTTGCAGAAGCATCTATAATGGCCCCAATGGCTGCTAAATTTGGTAAACAGCTTACAGCAGCTAATAAGATGCCAAATCCAAAGACAAATACTATTATTACCCCAGATATGGATTTAAAAGCTCAGGCAAAAAAAATTGAAAATTTAGTAAAAATAAACACCAAAAAAAGCAACGCTGTAAGCATTAAAGTAGGAGATCAAGATTCAAAAAAGGAAAACATTGTTGACAATGTAATGTCAATATACTCCTTTATAAAAACAAACCTTTTAAATGGTGATGCAAGCATAAAACACATGTATCTAAAACCTACAATGGGTAAAAAGGTAACAATATGAAAAAATCAAGAGGATCCCTGCAAAAAGAGAAGATGGCTGAAGAGCTAAACAAAAAGATAAAGGGGTACAAAACAATTGGTATTGTAGAAATAGCTGGCTATCCTTCTGAAAGCTTTGAAAGAATAAAAAAAGTCTTTAGAGGAAAAGCAGATTTTGTGTACGCAAATAAAGTAGTTATATTTAATGCAATAAATAAAGCTGGAATCAAACTTTCCGAAAAAGTTGAGGAAGTTAAAATGCCGGTTCTATTGCTTTCTAATGAAGACCCATTTGAGCTAGCAAAAGAAGCAATGGAGAATACCACTTTTACAAAACTTAAATCGGGAGAGATATCACAAATGGATATCGTATTGCCAAGCGGGCCTACTCCATTTCCACCAGGACCAATGCTTTCCCAGTTTTCTTCAATAGGAGTTAAAACAAAAAATGAGAGCGGAAAGATAAGTATAGTATCAGATACAACCATAGTAAAGAAAGGAGAGAAAGTAAACGAAAAGATAGCAAGTATACTTTCTAGTATGGACATAAGACCCAAGGAATTAGTCCTTTCAATGGCATATGCTTACGACGGTAAATACATTTTTGGAAAGGACCTTTTATACACAAAGAAAGAAACTTATGTAAATGATATCTCAAAGATATTTAATGCTGCACTTAAAATATCGACTGATAAAGGACTAATCAACAAATATTCGATAAAACCTATGATTAAAAAGATTTATATAGGAGTAAGATTTTTATCTGTAAATAGAAATATAGTCTCAAGTTCGAATGCAAGAGACATATTAGCAAAGGTTATAAATGGAGCCGATGCACTAAATAAAGTAATAGGAGGCAAATAAAATATGGAGTATGTATACGCTGCAATGTTATTGAATAGCTTAGGTAAGGAGATTACAGAGGATTCTCTTAAGAGTGTAATTTCGGCTACTGGTGCACAACCAGATGAAGCGCAGATCAAAGTAGTTGTTTCTGCATTAAAAGGAGTTGACATTAACAAAGTAATAGAAGAAGCCCAAACTGCACAAGTTGCACAGGCTCCAGCTGCACAAGCAAGCAAGGAGACCAAGAAAGAAGAACCACACAAAGATGAAGGTAAAAGTGCAGAAGAAGCGGCCGCTGGTTTAAGTAGTCTTTTCGGCTGAAACCTTAAATGTAGAAGATAAATAGATAGAGATTTACAAGATATTATGGTAGTACTTATTACCAATGATGATGGTTACAAGACAGAAGGACTGCATACTTTATATAGAGCGGCTAAAAAAGTTTTTGGATCTGAAGTAATGGTCGTTTCTCCAGATAAACTACAAAGTTCAAGTGGGATGAGCTTTACATTTCACAAACCACTAAGAGTAGAAAAAATAAATTACAAAGGTATGCCATGTTATACTGTTTCAGGAACACCTGCTGACTGTGTTTTTATGTCAATTTATCACCTATTCAAAAACAAGGTATCTATGGTTTTATCAGGAATAAATGAGGGTATGAATGCAGGACTGGAAACGGTTTATTCGTCTGGAACTATCTCTGCGGCAATGTTCGCTGCGATATCAGAGGTACCGAGTATAGCTTTTTCAAAAAACTTGTCCGTGGACATGAAACAGGAAGATATAGACAAAAGTATGAAGAGCTCATATGAAAGCGTAGTAAAAATCCTTGAAAACATAAAAACTAAAAAATTTCCCAGGAATATAGATATGATAAATATAAACTTGCCCCTTAAAATAAACAAAAAAACAGAAATCAAAATTGTAAAAACAGATAAAAGAGTATTTGATGACATAGTGATAAAGAAGAAAGACCCTAACGGAAAGGATTATTACTGGCTTTATGGCACCTTAAGAAAAGACTTGGACAAGGATGCCGATCTTTATAATTTATTTAATCAGAAAATAACGGTCACACCTATAAAATTATCAACAACCGAGGAACTGCACATTAAAACATTAAAAGATATATTTCATAACCAATAGTTTATTATTATAGAAAAAAGTAATTAAATCTGTTATGTTGAGAAATAGACCGATTATACTTATAGCTGGATTGGTAATAGTAGCTGTACTGGTATACTTTTTATTTTTTTATAATGCTGGGAAAGTTGCCGTAAACAGCAATCAAAACTCTGTAAATATAGTTTATAATAACTGCACTAATTGCAGCAATAGCGCTATGAATACAATATATAATCTGTTTAAATCCGACAAGTACACCTTGAACCCAAAAAACCTGTCTTTTGACAGCTCTGAAGGAAGTAGTCTCATATCAAACTATTCTGTAACCGCTCTCCCAACTGTTATAATAAATGAATCTAATAATTCAGCAAGTATACTTGACAGCTTAGTATACCTGAATATGTTTAATGTTGTAGGAAACAAATTTGTCCTCAATACTCCTTTCTTGTCAGGGCTTACAAAAGGCATGACTTACTTTGATTTAATTCAGAATAAAGAGATAACCGCATTTGATATATTTAACCAGTCATCGATATATCAAAATATAAATGAAAGTATGCTTAACCCTTCAGAGATACTTTATTTGTTTAATGGTACTAAATATACTGCAAACAATAAAACCTTAATAAGTTTTATTTACAGCAACTCAAGTTTCAGCGCCGTCCAGAGTATGATATTATACAAGGCATTAAATGCATTTGGGAACTTCAGTAACTTAACAGTATTAACCTCACCTTCTATTTCTTTTTCAACTGGCGAGACGTTAGGTAAAACGCAGTTCTACACATTAAATGGAAACAACTACAAAAGCAAATACTTTTCCATGGAATCGACTAACATAGAAAACTTAAGTTCAAGTCCTTACGTAAAAACACTTGAGAAGCAGTTATTCGAATTTGACCAGAACTCTGCTTATCAGTTATTTGACAACCTTGGGAACTTTATGCCATTTATAGACATAGGCGGAAGATACGTTGAGATTTCTTCAATGCTAAACCCAAGAGTATTCGCTGGGAAAGATATCAGTCAGATAAATGCACTTATAAAAACGAATCAAACCGTAGGAATTGCATTCAATGACAGCGTTTACTTTGTCCAGACGTTACTATGCAGTTATGTTGGATACAACGAAGGCGTTTGCAACTCCACATCGATTAAAAATGACCTGGCAAAGATAAACTCACTTATTTAATCCCTTTACCAACTCTTCTATAATTGATTTATAATCGTCTGATTTCATTATCCCTGAAGCTACTAAAAGTCCATCGCTTCCAAGCTCAACGCTTTTTTCTGCATCTTCTTTCCCTTTTATACCTGCGCCTATCAATGCAAGTGAATTAGAATTATTTTTTATAATAGAGCAAAATTCCTTTACTATTTCAGGCTTTGAATTTGAAACAGATATGTTACCTCCTATTAATTCAGGAGGTTCATATGCTATCCCAGTAGGTTTCATCTTTAAAACTTCTCTTGCCTCATCCAAATTCTGTACACATACATAAGTCTCTAAACCCAAATTCATACACTTATCAACTGCAACTTTTATAGCAGCATAATCTAATTTTCCATCCTTTGTGTTAGGATACCTATTCTCAGAATGATTCAGCAGAGCACCTGCAACTGCAGCTTGTTTTAACTCAAATGAGGTTACGTGACCAGTATGTGCACCTGGATCCACATCATTTACTCCCTGTGCTATAGTTTTAGCAAATTTAACAGTTTCTTTGAGAATAGTAAATGGAGGTGAGACTACAATACTCACACCTGAACTTTTAGAAAGTTCTCCCGAGTATTTCGCTATTTCTATGCCTTTTGTAAAAGCTTCTTCATACGCTTTATAATTTATTATTAGAGTTTTCATATTCATCAATAAAATAACAACCTCTTACTACATAAAACTTCCCTCTAGCTATTTCTATTTTTATTTTTCTTCTTATTTTTTTGTCATTTACTACCTTGTAAACGCTGTCTTTGATAAATTTCCAGGAATTGGCAAAACTGCCTCCAATTATAATTGCTTCCGGGTCCAAGATTAATATCATAGAAGAAAGATAAAAACCAAACATTCTGCCAATTTCATCAAAGGCCTTTAAAGCTTTTTTATCTCCTCTTTCCGCAAGTTTTTGAAGGCCGAAGCCGTCTATTCCATAAAGCTGTTCTATACTTTTGCCGCCTATAGCACTTTCTATATCTTCTCCAGTATTGTAATCATAAACAATATGGCCAGACTCTGCAGCCAGCCCCCCTCCTTTATATATTTTTTTAGAGTATATTATTGAACTGCCTATACCAGTTCCCCACACTACTACAAGAGCACTTTTATATTTTTTTAGATCTCCAGCGTACAAATGATATGCACCAAAACAGTTCCCATCATTTTCAATTGTGACTTTGCTTGAGAATCCTTTCATAAACTTCATAAAATTAAAACCTAATATAGGCAGGTTTGGAGAGAATATTATTTTACCGGTATTATCTATACGTCCTGCAATCGAAACATTTATTATGTTATTAGAAAACTGCAGATAATCAGTTATATTGTAGGTCAAAACTTCTAAGAACAGATCTTTAGATTTTGGAGTGTCTATCCTTTTGCTTTTAATTATATCTCCATCCCGATTAATTATGGCAAATATAATCTTTGTGCCGCCTATATCTATGCATAATTTGCCCTTTCCCATTAATCTTTTAAAGTATTTTTTATTTCTTTTATTCTCTCGACAGGATTGTCACTTTGCCAGATATTCCTACCTATAGCGATACCACTAAATCCTGCATTTATTGCCTTCTTAACATGCTGCTCAATGTTTTCTGTATCTAGTTTCTTACCTCCTGCAAGAAAAACTTTTGTTTTATCAGCAGATTTAACTACCCATTCTAATTTGGAATCGTCATCTGGATACTTTAGTTTAACTATATCTGCACCCATTTCAAAGGCAGCTCTTGCGGCATAAGAAACAATTTCTAACGATTCGTCATCTTTTATGTTTTTACCTCTCGGATAAGACCACATTATTACAGGTAAACCTAAAGAATGAGCTTCTTCCTCTATCTTTCCAAATTCTCTAACCATGAATTTCTCGTATTTACTTCCCCAGTATACAGTGTAACCGACAGCAGCAGCACCAAGCTTTACTGCCTCTGAAACGCTTGTGTTTTGAGTGGAAAAAGGCTCTCCTTCATATAATCTTGTTTTTCCGTTTAATTTCAGTATTAAAGGTATGTTAATTTCTTTCTTATTGTAGTAATGCCTTGCACTCCCTTTAAGCAGGATAAGTGCATCAACTTCAGCCTTTTTTGCTAGGTCTATTATGTATTTAGGCGAGACATTTAAGTCATTAAAGTCTGTTGGCCCATGTTCTAGCCCATGGTCATAAGCCAAAAATACTCCTTTCAAAGGTAATTTTTCCATATTAAAGATAAACATTCATAGATTATATAGATAACTTGCTTTTTGCAATTCTAAGTTTACTGACATCAGATGGGTAATTGCCGATTATCCCCTCTTTTGCACCGTATTTCTGTATAACATTGCTCGCATTAAAACTGCCTGCTGTTATTGCCTGCTCTATGTCCTTTCCATCATCTACAGCATTTACAAATGCTGACAAAAATGCATCGCCAGCACCTATAAAATTTATCTGCTTGGTCTTAAAGGTGTTAGCGATATAAAGATTATTTTTTGACGAAACTAAAGATCCTTTTTCGCCTTTTGTTATTATTGCAATATCATTAACATACTCTGACAATTTAGATATGTTGTTTACATCATTTGAATAACCTACAAATTTCTTTGCTTCGTCGTCATTCATGCTGATTATATCCACATATTTTAGGACAGGTATCATTTTCTTTAGCTTCAAGTTTAATTCTACCGAGCCAGGATTTAGAACTGTTCTCATGTCATTTTCTTTCGCAAATTTTAAAATCTCTATCAGGAGCTCTGTTTTTTTAGACGGCATGGGGCCCACATAAAGCCACTTGGACTTAAAATCAAATCTTATATCCTCCAAAGAAAGAGTGCTTTCTATTCCCCGATGTATTAAAAGAACCATGTCCCCACTTGATGAGACTATAATGTTTGAAAATGGTGTTTCTCCCTTTGATATCTTTATAAGCTCTGTGCTTATTTTGCGCTTGTTTAAATCATCCAGTACAAATTGGCCGTATTCATCCGTACCTATTTTGGAAACCACTGCACATTTCTTTCCAAATGCAGAGAACGTTGCCGCAGCATTTGTAGCACTACCACCGCTGAATTCCAGCACTTTATTCACATCTATTTTCTTGTCTGTAGGGATCTCAAGAAAATGCTTATTCACTCCTGGTTTTAACACAACCTTGTCCAAAAAAAGAAAAGTGTCTTTCGTTGCCGATCCCAAAGTAACAAAATCAAACATACTTTAGTAAGGATTTCAAAGCATAAAAATTTATCAATTATAT
>DAPE01000013.1 GCA_002502045.1 Candidatus Parvarchaeota archaeon UBA573
TATATTTTACTGCGACTTTTTTAAGCTATCCTGCATGCTCTGCAGTTTATTGGTTAATTCGTCTATTGATTTAGAGGAGGATTTCAGCCTAAAATCTATTATCTCAGATTTGTCTTTAAGGTCCTTAAGTATCTCATTCTTATCTTTTTTTATCAGTATCTGCCCTGATAATTGGAACAAATCCATCCCATCTTTGGTTTTTTCAACCTCTTCTATTGTTCTTTTAAGCTCATTATATTGCAGTTGCATTGTCTGCTTCTGTGTGGTCTCAACCTGCAAACGCTGTCTAAGTTCCTCAAATTCTTCTTCATTCATATTTATTTACTGTCTCCAACATCTTTATTGACTGTATTATACTATTATTTACAGCAAGTAATATATTAAAATCATTTGCTTTTATACTTATATTTATTCCATCTGCTAACATTTTTATCTTTGTTTTTACCCTCTTATCGGAAGTTTCATTGTAGGATAAAGCCGTAAATAGATTATTTAAGAAATTTTTATCGGGTTTTAGTTTTATGGTAACACTGTACAGATTACCTTGCTTTAACATTGTGTCCGCCTTCTGGTTTCTTCTTTATTAAAATTCTTCCACCGCAATAAGTGCACCTAACTACATCACCTATCTCAGAAGAGTCTATAGTTGCACCACAATTAAAACACTTATATTTTGACATTTTATATCACCTTTGAACTTAAACTGTAAGCATTATCAGCAATTACAAGGCCGCAATGCTTGCATTTCCATATGCCTGCAGACTTCCTTCTTATAGAAAGTTTCTTACATCTTGGACAAGGATATTTTTCAGATCTAAGCTGCTTGATAGCATCAATCCTTTTTCTAACTCCTACACCGTATTTTGCTGTTCTCATATCTCATCCTTTATTACTTTTTTATATTTAAAGCTTAGTTTATTATATTATAATGGTATAAAACCAAATATAAGGCAATTATGAAAATAAATATGTTTAAATCGATGATTTTGGTGATTGTTATATTGCTGTTTTTGTCGATGGTTGGCAAATCTGCGGCAATGCCTTATTCCCAGGTAGAGATATACAGCAATGTTACTCAAACCTCCAATTTTTATTCTTATTCTACAGTAAACTACACATTAACATTATACAATTCTTCAAGTTCAAACTTTAATTTAAGTCTGCCTTCAAACATAAAAAACCTAACGAGTTTAAATAATTTAAAAGTATATCCTTCAACAGACTGCCATACTTTCTCAGTATTAAATAGCTGCATATTAGTAGAGGTGGAAAATGTAAAAAACGGTGTGCCTATAACCCTACATTATGATTACTATCAAAATTACAGTTCTGTGAATGGTTCGTTCAATTCAACAATATATTTTCTACCGTCGAGTTTTACTCGCTCTTTGACAGTAAAGATGCTCCTGCCGAGCAAAGCGTACATACCAACTGGTGCTTATGATGTTCCAACTTCTATAATAACACCTATCGGCAATCATTTTCAGGTCTCTTGGAGTTTAATAAACCAGAGTTATCCAAATATTACTGGTTATTACATCGACCTGCCTTTTGAGATAGAATATAACTTAAAATTAGTAAGTAAAAAACCTTCAAACACAAATTATTATTTAGATTATATTATTCCCATAATAATATTTTACGTAGTTATAATGGGCTGGTACTTTTACCATAAAAAACCCAAAAAAAGTCCTTTGAAAAAAACAAAGAAAAGAGAAAATAAAAAATTTGCTATAAATTTATTGAACCATGACGAGAAACTAGTTCTCTCTGCAGTGGATAGAAAAGGTTTTACATATCAAGCAGACATAATAAAAAAGACTGGCTTTTCTAAGATAAAAGTAAGCAAGATTTTATCAAAGTTAACAAACTATAAGCTATTAAAGATAAAACAGGAAGGAAGAGTGAATAAAGTAAAAAGGCTTTGATTATGTTCAACAAAATGAAAGGATACCGTGCTGAAAGAAACGTAAAGCTTAGTTTTATAAAAAGAGGGTGGAAAGTAGTAAGAGCAGGCGGCAGCTTGGGTGAATACGATATAATAGCATTCAAAAATGGAAAGTGCATCTTCTTACAGATAAAATCTACAAATAAGCGCAAATTTTATTATTATGGTTACATGGAAAAGGATTATGCTGGATTTCCTTTTAAGCTTGTTGTACATTTCAGAAGGGGAAGGACAGTAGTGGTTGCTCCGCAAAAGATTGTTTCAGAAAATGACGGAGAAGATATAGACTCTTTTATTGAAAAATATGGCAGTTAACTGTTTCCAATAGTTTCTAGTAAATACTTTAATACAATTATTATTAGAAAAGAGTATGAGTTTTTTTATTAGAAGGCAGTTTTTGCATACTCGGACTCAAAAACTGCTTTTATTTTTTTAACCAAAAACAGCTTTTATTCCAACTACAACTATAACTAAAATTATACCCAGTATTATCACGGTTCTTGGCTTGATTGTTATTTTGCTTTTATAATCTGAGTAATACTGCACTAATCCTCCAAAGGAAGAAGGCATTCTTGTCTGTGCTTTTTTATTTAACATATTCTTATAACCTATTCATTATTCTTATTAAACTTTTCTATGTGGACTATCCTGCTTAAGTCAACCTTTGGCGAAATTCTTTTTATTTCTACGTCGTCCCTTATGTAGCCTATTGGGATAATTCCTCTAACTTTATATTTCTCTGGTATACCTAGAAGGTTTTTTATCTCATCTTGTTGCAAAGTTGCTATCCATGCGCTCCCTAAATCATAGCTACTTGCCATCAACAATATATTCTCTATTGCCAGTGCAGCGTTTTCCACGCAGAATGTTTCGCTATCTTCTTGATCAAAGACTGCATCCATTTTTGACTTATCACAGATAACTACAACCATGAATGGTGCAGAGTCTATGTGAGGAGTAAGTGAAATCCTGCTTATTTCCTTTTTTGTGTTTGGATTTGTTACTATTATAAATTCATACTCTCTAATGCCACCCGCGGTTGGCGACTTTACAGCTGCATCTATCAATTTTAGTACTACTTCTTCATTTACTTCCTTATCTATAAAAGAGTATACTGTCCTTCTCTTCGTTATTGCATCGTACACATCCATAAGTTTCTAAGCAATTATATGATATATAAATATTACAATGATTTTATTTGTAATAAACTAAGCATTGAATTACTTGCAGTATACTCTAAAGAAAACCCTTAGCTACAAATTAAGAATAGTTTTCTATTACTTCTGCCAGTATTTTGGCCTTTCCACCTGTTGGTTTAGCTAGAACTTCATTGCATACTAAACACTTGACTTCGGTTGAAGCTTTGGTAAATATGACCTGCTCATTTTTGCACTTATTGCACCTGACCTTTGAAAATTTGCCTTCTGAAGGCCTGAATATAATTTCTTCCATTTTATTTTATCTCCAATTTCTTTGCTTTCTTACCCCTCTTCTGGGTAGTCATTTTACCGCATTTTGTACATTTATATCTTAAGTCTATTCTTTTTGACTGCTTAATACCAAGTCTTTTTGCATGCTCAAACATTGGGTAAGGTGTGGAACCGTAACCATGCTCAAGATTCCATCCTTTCCTACGGCTACCTGCGGTCAAAGTTCCCCTCTGTCCGCCCTTAACTTGGACCACCTTTTGAAGAGTATGCTCTTTGCAGAATTTACAATATCTTCTGACTTGACTTGGCAATTTCATTTAGTTTCAATAAATAGCTTAGTATTTAACTTTTTCTATATCCAAAATTACTATAATTTTAAATTTATATGGTGTTTGATTAGACTATGAAGAAACTAAGCTTATTGATTGTTTTGGCAATATTTTTATTTTCAATTTCTATTGCCCATGCTTCAAAAGGAGTAAACCTGAATTTTCAAGAGATACCTCTGCAAAGTCAAACTTGCTCATATCTGTCGCCACAAAATATAAGAACCGCTTATGATGTTCTCCCATTGTATAATGATGGCGTAAATGGTAGTGGGCAGTCAGTTGCAATAGTTGTAGCATACGGTGATAAAAATATACAACAGGATGTAAATACATTTGATTCTCAGTACGGTTTAAGTCCGCTTACAAATGGCTCTAATCTGATAGTTGAACAGCCTTTTGGAAGCCCGAGCTCTGATCCGCAGAATTGGACTTATGAGACTGATTTAGATGTTGAAGTAGTACATTCGATTGCACCCGGTGCAAAAATTTACTTGATTGTAGCTCCGAATGATTCCTGGCTTTTCGAAACAGTAAACTATACGATTAATAATGTGCCAGTTGATACTATATCACTCAGCTGGGGCTCATCAGAACTTGATTATAATCAACAGTCGATTGACTATGCTAATCAGATTTTTCAATACGCACAATCACAGGGAATAAATGTTTTCGTGGCAAGCGGCGACAGCGGTGCTTATAATGGATATAACACTTTAAATGTAAACTTCCCAGCTTCAAGCCCTAACGTTATAGCTGTTGGAGGAACAACACTTTCAATTTACTCAAATAGTAGTTATGAATCCGAGGTTGGATGGAATGGAAGCGGCGGAGGACAAAGCCAGTTCTTTTCAAGGCCAGCATTCCAGCCGGATATAAGTTCATCTCGTATGGTTCCAGATGTTTCATTCAACGCCGGAACCCCACTTTGTGTATACTCCGATTTAAACTGGGTTGGGCTTTATGGTACAAGCGCAGCTGCCCCATCGTGGGCTGCAGTAGATTCCTTAATAAATCAGAATGTCAAAGGGGATGAGGGCTACCTTGATAATCATTTATACAGCTTATACACAAGAGCAGGCAGTCTGGCTTTCCACAATATAACAAGTGGCTGCAACGGAGCATACTGTGCAGATGGGGAATATAATGAAGTTACAGGATTAGGTTCTCCAAATGTTTATCCGCTCGTTGAATTGCTGTCTAATACAACCAATGAAATTTACTTTAGCGACCCTGTAAATGGGATATTTAGTATAAACGGCAAAAACTATACTAGTTCTGTGGCCCTAAAGCTGACTTTTGGAGAGAAAGTAACGCTTACAGCTTATTCCCAGAACATTAATGGAAACTCAAAAAAAGTTTTTAATTCTTATTCTGGTATTGTAAATAGTGATAACAGAACTGTTTCATTTTTTGTAAACATGTCTGGCACTGTAAATGTTAATTTTTCCCTTTACTACCTGATAAATGAATATAGTTATAATGGTGTAGACAACAGCAGCAAATACATTGAGAATGGTAGCACCTTCACAATATCTGCTCAAAAACTAGAAAATTATTCTAATTACCAAGATGTGCTTATTGGATTTGATATAGACAACGGGACTTTACTTCAGCATTCAGATTACTCTATAGAAGTTCTATCTCCTTTTAATGTAAGCTTTTTATGGAACAAAGATCCAAAAGTAACTTTTAATTTCGTAAATGGAACCGCTGGTTTATATACAAATGTATCATATTACACGCATATCCCTTTATCTAAAAAAATCAAAGAAGAACACACATTGTTAAAGGATGGAGGTTATATCTATTCTACAAATAATTCTAACTTTTATATAAGTGAAGTGCCACAGGTAATAAACGATAATCGATACGTTTCTATAAATTTGACTAAATCATTTGAAAGCCGTATAAACATAAACTTTGTAAAAGAGTACAATTACACATTGAATTTTCTTTCAAAACAGAACAACACTATAAAACCTTCATCTTTCTATATATCTTCTGAAAACCTGACTGAAAAATATAAGAGCGATTATGTGTGGGCCGCAAAGAATACACAAATCCTGATACAAAATGCCAGCTATGATGGAATAAACTTAGATGTAAACGAAACTTTACAGACTGACTCTCAAAATTACCTGAATGTTACACTGCCTGTTTCAAACATAAAATTAAAAATTTTAACAATATTGGGCATACCTGTTGTTGGAGCCAGTGTCTCTATAAAAATAGATAATGTATCTTTTGTAAATTCAACAAATATATTCGGTGGTGTTACATTCTTAAATGTCCCTCAAAAGTTATATAATGCGACAATAACTGCGTATAATTCAAAATTTTCTTTTCATAACCTAAATGGGCTTTCGAATACCCTTTCAATTACTGCAGGTTTGTATGAATTGTATATAATAGTTGGTATAATAATATTGATATTGGCAGTACTACTTGTAATAGAGCGCATAAGACGCAGAAAAAACGGAAGAAAACATAAATAAAAGCCTGGAGATGGTATAATATTAATAATGGAATTAAAAACCAAGGATTATTCTATTTCCAGGGAAGAGGGAGAGATCTCGCTTACATATAAAGTTCCTTTGGATGTTCTTTACCCAAATCCAGAGGATAATGAGGACATATTTGAGAAAGTAATAAACATAATAATAGAATCTGGAGATATAACACTTCTTACAATAGTAAGCGACAGAAATTATATTTATACTAAAGATCAGGTTAGCCTTTTAAATGACCTTGCAAATAGGTACAAGGCAATGCTTGAATCGGATTTATCAAAGCCGTTTGACAGTGATATACAGAAAAATTTCCCAGAAGAAGTTTCAAAGTTTAACTATATACTTTTCAACCGCCTAAAAAGGGACCCGCTTGGAGCATACGTACTTGGCCTTAGGTTTCTAAGGGAGTTTAAAGTAAAACAGGAAAACTCAGGATCAGATTTATTTTCCGAGTTTTTAGACAAATTTAGCAACTTAATTTCAGAGATAGAAAAAATTCAGATTGTAAACAAAAACTTAAACCTTATATTAGGGTATAAGATAGGGGACAGACAACCTTACAGAGGCATATTCAAACCCCTTATAAGGCCTAATTTCACTTACACAAGAATAATGTCCGAACCTCCACTCTCTGCGGTTGAGATAGAAAGCTATAAAATAGGGGATGAAGACCAAACAGAAGTAACTATATACCATATACCAGGGGTATCACAATATCTATACCACCTTTCTCCTCCTGAATTGCTCCTAAATGTAGAAGAGTATGATATACTGGATCAAGTAAGGAATAACTTAATTGATTATAGGCCACAAGAAAATGAATTTACAGACCCACTTAGAATGAGGGATGTTTTCTTTAAGATAAGTAAAGACATGATCTCTGAAATAAGCACAAAAAACAAGTATAGCTTAAGCTTCAAGGACATAGACAAGCTTGCAAGGATTCTTGTAAGACTTACTGTCGGTTTTGGTATGACTGAGATAGTTTTGTCCGATGATATGGTAGAGGATGTATACATAAACTCTCCAATAAGTAAATCTCCTGTTTTTGTAAAGCATTCAAAATACGGAGAATGTGCATCTAATATTATACCAAACGCAAAGGAAGTAGATGCCTGGACTTCTAGATTCAGGTTGATGTCTGGAAGAGCTTTAGATGAAGGCCACCCTGTTCTGGACACTGAATTAATAACAGATTTATTTAGATCAAGAGTTGCAATAGCACAGCGCCCCCTTTCTCCTGAAGGAGTAAGCATAGCATTCAGAAGACACAGGGAAAAACCCTGGACAATTCCTCTATTCATAAACAATCAGATGATATCTCCTTTTACAGCGGGCCTGCTATGGTTCTGCGTTGAGGGGGCAAGAACAATACTAATAAGCGGCACGAGGGGTGCTGGTAAAACCTCAATGCTTACTGCATTGATGCTTCTTCTTATGAAAAGATATAGAGTAATAACTGTAGAAGACACTTTGGAAATACCGACTGATGCTTTTACGAAATTAGGCTATGATATGCTTTCATTAAAGGTGCAGAGCGCAATTACTGGCGAAAAATCGGAAATGAGCGCCGATGAAGGAATAAGAACAACTTTAAGGTTGGGTGACAGCTCATTAATTGTTGGAGAAGTAAGAAGCACTGAAGCAAAGGCCTTGTATGAAGCAATGCGTGTTGGTGCACTTTCAAATACAGTTATGGGAACCATACATGGTGAAAACCCTTATGGAGTTTTCGACAGGGTTGTCAATGACCTTGGTGTACCTAGAACAAGCTTCAAAGCAACAGATTTAATAGTCTCTGTAAATAAGATTAGGACAGAAGACAGATTAATTGAGAAAAGAAGGGTACTTAACGTAACTGAGGTAAGGAAAGAATGGATAGATGACCCGCAGTATGAAAACGGATTTGTAGACTTGGTAAAATATGATATACACAAGGACAGCCTTGATCCATCTAATGATTTACTTGAAGGGAACAGTTACGTAATAAAAGAGATAGCCTCGAGAGTAGAAGAATGGGCAGGCAAGTGGGATGCGGTATTAGATAACATAAACGCTAGAGGGGATGTGCTCAGTTTATTATCCGACTATGCAAATAAAACAAATAACCCTACATTATTAGAAGCTGAATTTACTTCTTCTGCAATAGACCAGTATTATGAGATAATAAGCAGGCTAAGAGAAGAATATGGAACCGCAGAAAGAAAAAATATAGTAAACTTATTTGAATTATGGCTAAAAAGCAAAAAGTAAAGGAAAAGATACCGACTATGAGGATAGATAAAAACTTCATAGATACCTATTACACAAAAGAAAACTTAGTTCCAAGTGACTTATACAAAAAAGATGAAAATGTAAGGGAAGAACTACGTTCCTTGGAGTATAAGATATTCAAAGAAAAAAATCCTACGACATTCTCAAAGATAATAAACTTTGGAGCTAGTACAATCGGTAAAGTAATAAAATTCAACATAAACAAAGAACAGGAAAAGAAAATCAACACTTTGCTTTATTTATTAGGATATGATTTTGATGCAAAACAGTTGTATGGTTTTGGTGTATTCTCCTTAGTAAGTCTTATGATATTAGGAGTTATACTCCTAGTATTTGGACAGATAATAATTGGAATAGTATTGATGTTTCTAGGAGTATTATCATTTATAGGAGTTCAGATTTTCCCACAGCAACAGATGACAGTTAGGTTGAGTAGATCCTCAAGCGACCTTGTAACTATGATACTTTACATGGTTATATTTATGAGACAGACGCCAAATCTTGAAGGAGCTGTTCAATTTGCCTCTGATAACCTAACAAGTTATTTAGCTCTAGATCTAAAAAAACTTATTTGGGATACTGCTGCTAGAAAATATAACAACATAAAGGAAGCTTTGGATGAGTACTCGCAAAGATGGGCAAAATCAAGCCCTGCATTTACAGATTCACTTTTCTTGATTGAAAGCTCTACCTCACAGGAAACTGAAGAAGCAAGGCTTGACTTGTTAGATGAAGCTTCCGACAGAGTTCTTGGGGGAACATTCGAAGCGATGACTAAATATGCCTCTTCGCTAAAAGAGCCTCTTAATACAATATATATGATAGGTATGGTTCTGCCAGTTTTAGGGTTAGTACTTGCCCCTATGTTAATGGCTTTCGTAGCAGTACCAGACTTTGGTCTTCTTTTAGCTTTAATGTATGATGTTGGGCTTCCTCTAATGGTTTATTTCCTTATCCGAAACAAATTAATGACAAGACCAAGCGGATTCGGTGCACCTGACATAAAAAATATACCAAATATACCAAAAATAGGGAATTTCTTTATAAATTTTGGAAAAAAGAAAGTAAGTATAAGCGCGCTCTTCCCTGCAATAGCTATTTTTATACTTTTTATGCTGCCAGTTTACTTTTTATATCCTTTATTGCTAACATTTGGACCGACGCAGATATATGTTTCTATGTTTATAACCGCAGCGATAGGATTCTCGGTTGTAGTTTACCTAAAACTATCAGTCGTACAACTCAAAGAAACCGAGGAAGAATTAACAGCGATAGAATCTTCATTTGGTGCAGCGATGTCACAGATGAGCTCATTTCTCTCACAAGGATACCCGCCTGAAGCTACTTTGGTGAAGGTTGAAGAAAACATGAAGGGAACTCCTGTAGCAGAATTTTTTGATGTAACAATAAATAACATTAGAAAGTTAGGTATGTCATTAAAGGATGCATTCTTCAACCCAACAAATGGTTCTACAAGGTTTTTCCCGTCGCCATTAATTCTAGCGTCAACTAAAATATTCTTGTCATCTGCTGCAAAAAGCGTAAGAAATGCTTCGGTAGCCACATCATACGTTTCAAAGCATCTTGCTAATCTAAGGAAAATAGAAGAACAAGTTCGCTCGATGCTAGAGGAAGTTACATCCGGAATGCGTGTCGAAGTTGGACTTATAAGCCCTGCGATGGCGGGTATAGTTGTAGGCTTGACTACTCTGATAGGAACAGTCCTTACTTCACTTTCAGGCAGCATAACCTCGATACAAAGTGCTGCTAGCACATCTTCAAGCAGCAGTGTTTCTTCGGTTGTTCCATTTGCATTTAGTATGTTTAATTTAAGTGGGGGAGCAATACCTCTTTATACTTTTCAGGTTATAATTGGAATTTATTTAGTAAGCTTAAGTATAATTATAGGATACGCTGTATCATCAATTTCACAACCTGGGGATAAGATATTAATGCGTGATACTATGGCGTCTATGCTTCTTATTTCAATGATATTGTATATACTAATAGCATTCATAGTTACATTGATATTTGGATCTGTAGGAGGATTAGTAATAAGCGCAACACATATCTAGTAAATATAAAATAATTTAACAAAAATCATTTGTCTTAAATTAATCTTTAACTAACCAATTATATAAGTGGGCATATACTCTGTGTTAGTATTATTATTTTCAGTATTAACTAAAAAAGCATAATCAAAGTTTAATTCGCTATGATTTAGAACAAAACTGACTACATTTATAGTTTATAGGATTTAATTGAGTTTTATAATAGAGTTATTTATGTAAAATCTATGAAGATACAATTAAATTTTAGTAATTTGTTAAATTATCATGTCAAAAAAGTATGAAATAGTAATAATAGGAGCAGGTGTTGTTGGAACTGCAAGTATGTATGCTCTGAGCAGATATTCTGATTTTAAAGAAGTTCTATTGATAGAAAAGGAAAAAGACGTCGCATTACTTAACTCAAACAGCAATAACAATAGCCAGACGCTTCATTCTGGTGAGATAGAAACAAACTATTCCATAGAAAAAACAAAAGAAACAAAGGAGAACGCAAAACTAGTTGTGAGCTATGCTAATAAGGAATTAAATAAAGACGAGCAAAAGAATATTATACAAAAATGTCAAAAAATGACACTTGCAGTAGGAGATAACGAGATAGATAAACTTGAAAAAAGATATGACTCTGAATTTAAGGATATATTCCCTTACGTCAAAAAACTTGACAAAAAAGAAGCCATCGCAAAGGTGGAGCCTAATGTAGTAAAAGGAAGAGACAAAAATGAAAATTTACTTGCACTTTTTACAGATAATGGTTATATGGTGGATTACCATAATCTTTCAAAGTCATTTTTAGACATAGCCCTCCAGAAAGATTCATTTAAAGCAAAATTCAATGAAGAAGTAACAGAAATAAAAAAGACTTCAGAAGGGTATATAATAAAATCTAGAAAAGGAGAAATACTTTCTGATTCTGTGCTTGTAACTGCCGGAGCATACAGCTTATTCTTTGCTAAAAAACTCGGGTACGGAAACAACTTAGGGGTATTATCAGTAGGCGGTAAATTCTATTATTCAAAGAAAGTTCTAAAAGGAAAAGTTTATAGAGTCGAAAGAGAAGGGATACCTTTTGCCGCTGTACATGGCGATCCTGATATTACTGATCCAACTATAACAAGGTTTGGCCCTACAGTAAATATTTATCCTGAACTAGAAAAAGGAAACTTGTATTCAATGCCTGATTACTTCCATTCCCTTAACTTCAATGAAGCTACTGCTAAAAGCCTGGAGAACATACTCTTTGATAAGACGATCTCAAAAATAGTCAAAGAGAACTTGATTTATTCCATCCCATTTATAGGAAAAATATCCTTTACTAAAAATGAAGTAAATAAGATAGTACCCTCATTAAGGCCAGAAGATCTCCAGCTTGCACATAATGTAGGCGGGATAAGGCCACAAATAATAGACACAAATAAAAAACAGCTTGCGTTGGGTGGAACTGCAATAGAAGGAGACGGAGCTTTATTTTCAGTAACACCATCCCCAGGTGCGACTTCCTGTCTTAAAGAGGCAATGGATAATTGCCTTTATTTAGCAGACTACAACGAAAAGCAGTTCTACTTAGAAAAATTCAAACAGGACTTAGATTATAGATTATAATAAACTATCATAAAGTATTATTTAATAATTAAAAATCTAATAAATTCATGGAGATACTGTTTATAGGCCGTTTTCAGCCATTTCATAAAGGACACTTAAAAACTTTGATTTCATTAGCCAAAAAAGCTGATCTTATAAAAATAGTCATAGGGAGCAAACAGTTCTCATTCGAAAAAAGAAACCCTTTCACTTTTCAAGAGAGAAAAGAGATGATTGAAAGATCTTTTAAAAAAGAAAACCTGAAAAATTTCATGATATTTGGATTAGAGGATAAAAATTCAGATTCTAAATGGTTCAAAGAGCTGATAAAAACTGTGGGAAAATTCGATGTGCACTATGGTGGTAATAAACATGTGAGAGCGATTCTTTTACACTATAAAAAACAGACAAAAACAATAAAACGACATAAAAAAGAGTTATCCGGAACAGAAATAAGAAAACTAATAGTAGAGAATAAAAAAGTGACAAAATTTCTTACACCTGAAACTTTAAGGGTAATTAGAAAAACAGACGGCTTTGAACGAATAAAAAACATAAAGAAAACTAATAAAAAAAGAGTATTCACAATAGGACATTCAACAAGGAACATAAATGACTTTATAGATTTAATAAAAGAATACGGCATTAAAGAGGTTATAGATATAAGAAAAATCCCTATGTCAATGCATAATCCCCAATTTAATGCTGTCTCTTTAAAAAGAGACTTAATAAAAAACGGAGTTGAATACAAAAATATTAAAGAATTAGGAGGGCTAAGACAAAACAGCAAGAATTCAATGAATACTTTTTGGGAGAATAATTCTTTTAGAGGCTTTGCAGATTATATGCAAACAAGAAATTTTAAGAAAGGTTTAGTTTATCTTATGAAAGCTTCGGCTAAAAAAAGAACTGTAATAATGTGCGCTGAAATATTACCTTGGCAATGCCACCGTTCTCTTGTGTCTGATGCTCTTGTTTTAAAAGGATTCTCAGTAACCCATATTATAAACCACAACGAAACTTTTGAGCATAAAATAAATAAACACGCGATAAATTACCGTGGAGGTCTTCTATATAAATAAAAATACAAAAAGTCTTCATTCTAGCTTTAATCTTTTAAAAGATTATTTATTTGCGTAATCCTCTTCTTTGTCTTCTTTTACTTCTATAGGTATATTGGATTTACTAAAAAGCTCAAGGGTATCTTTATCATCATGATATTTCTTAAATGCAACCACTCTTTTAACTCCTACCTGAACAAGCATTTTTGCGCATACAAAACAAGGTTCCATAGTTACGTAAGCCGTTGAACCGTCAAGAGAAACACCAAACTTAGCTGCTTGTGTTATTGCATTTTGCTCCGCATGCACTGTCCTGATACAGTGTGTAGTTATCTCCCCAGTTTCGTTATCATACTGCTTTCTTAACATATGGCCTACATCATCACAATGAGGCATACCTTTTGGGGAACCGGCATAACCAGTAGCAAGAATTCTGTTTTCCTTAACTATAACGCATGCTGCATGTCCTCTGTCACAAGTTGATCTTTCTGCTACTTTTTTTGTTATTTCAGTAAAATACTCGTCCCAAGATAGCCTTGCCATCTTACTTCAAAGTTTCCTGGCCCTCTTTCCAATTGACCCCGCATAGTCCACCTGTCTGCAAAGCGGATAGAACACGATAGGTTTCATCTGTGCTTCTGCCAACATTGTCATCTGTAACAACCATATATTTTACTATGCCGTTAGGATCAATTATAAACAATCCTCTATGCGCATTTCCACTTTCATCATTGTAAATCCCGTATGCTTTACTTATTGAGCCCAACCTATCTGCCAAAATTGGAAAATTAACCTTTGCTATTCTTTTATCGCTTTCAGCCCAGGCCTTGTGGACATATACGCTGTCAACGCTTGCGGCAACTATCTCAGTGTCTTTATCCTTGAATTTATTATAGTCTTCTGCAAAACCCTCTAACTCTGTGGGACATACAAAAGTAAAATCCGCCGGATAGAAAAATAAAACCAACCATTTTCCTCTATAGTCACTCAATTTAACGCTCTTAAATTCACCGTTTACATATGCTTCAGAATCAAATTCTGGTGCTTGTTTCCCTATCATACTAATCACCCCATTAGAATATAGATTATATAAGGTGTGAAGATTAATAAACTTTTTTATTTTTCAATATATTAATCATGGAAAGTTTGAACTTAAGTAAGAGTTTATAAAATTACCATAATCGCTACCAGCATAATCCTTGACTAAACCATTTACTGTTCCATTCAATGGCCAGTAACCTATTAACGGAGCGCTTGATAAGGATAGAGGAGAACCTGAAACCCCTTCTTTGTATAAACTTAAAAGCTGAGATGCTGAAAGAGAACCATTGTATAATTGCACGTCAGCTATATACCCATTAAAAGGACCCTCATCACAGTAATTAAATGCATAATCACCTATTGCAATTAAATTACCGCTTGAGAAACCATTTGAATTACTAGCAGTATATTGATTTCCGTCTAATTCAAATATGTAATTTGGTTTATTTACAGAAACAGCAACAAAATGCCATTGGCCATTGAAAAAATCTGTTGGTACATTTACAAAAGTATCTGAAGACTTACAGCGATGTAATTCAGGACCACCTTTTCCATTTGTTACTGGCCCTACTCCAAATTGTTGATAAGAAAGGCTATCTGGAGAAAATGCAAACAAACCATTTGAATCGTTTCCATTAAACCCCTCCCCACTATTAGAAGCTATACTTGAATTATAATTTTCATTGAATATCCAGATACCAAACAATTTAATTATTGTGAAATACAGAATAATCTTAAATTTAGAGCTAAATTCTGAGGTTTGAAAGATATTTAATGGTTAAAATTAAAAAGTAATTATGTTAACTTCATCAGTATTGAATTTTCTGATGCTAGGAACGGCAGGGGTCTTGCTTATAGGTTTTATAGGCCGTGTACTTGGCAAAAAGACAACAATACCATATATATTGTGGCTCATGTTCTTCGGTCTTTTGCTTGGCCCTTTACTGGGCTTACTTAAAAGAAACACTCTGCTTTCTTACCTTCCGTTTATAATAAACATCATAATATTATTGGTTCTGTTTAATGCTGGATTAAGCATAAACTTAAGGAAGGTAATACACACTATTTCAAGAGGTTTAGGACTATCCCTAATAAACTTTATACTGTCATTTTTTGCTGTTTTTCTGATAACATATTTCCTGCTTAACAACCCTATAATCGCAGGACTATTAAGCCTTACAGTTGCAGGTTTAAGTTTGTCAGTAGTATCAAGCTTTAGCAGGAGAAGCGGAACTGAAAAAGCAAGGAACCTGGTGGAATTAGAAGCGACTGTCGAGGAACCATTGACGATAATATTTGTTTTAGTGTTAGTAGGTGCAATAATATTAAATAACACCAGCATAAACTTTGTTTCTGGCAAGGTTATATCAGAATTTTCTATCGGCGCCGTACTGGGAGCACTTATAGGTATGGCATGGGTTCCTATAATGGGCTATCTTCAGAGAAAAAGATACGATTACTCATATGTAGCTTCACTTGCAATAGCTTTTTTACTGTATGTTTTTATAGGAGCAATAAGCGGCAGCGGGCCGATAGCGGTGCTGGCTTTTGGTATAATAATAGCAAACGGGGAAAACATATTCAAGTCTCTAAAATACAGGCACAGTATTTCCTTCAATATAAACAAAGAATCCAAGTCATTTAACGAGCTGGTTACATTTTTAACCACTTCATTTTTCTTTGTTTACTTTGGTGCACTTGTTTTATTGAATGACTACCTAGCTTTTATTTTCGGAATTGTAATAGCACTGACCCTTTTCATAGTAAAATATGTATCAACAAAAATGGCACTTTACAAATCAGCTTATGAAGAAAAAGACAAAGCAATTATTGGATCTATGGTTTCAAGAGGAGCAGGTGCGGCCGTAGTTGCAGCCCTTCCTTTAAGCTACGCTATACCTGGAACAGGTTCATTTATAGACATAATATTTGCAGTTATATTTGTTACAATATTCCTTAACAGTCTCATGATTTCAATAATAAACAAACAAAAACACAATGAGGTAGAAAAGAAATGACAGAGTCTGTAACCTTTATTCTGCTTGTGTCTGCACTTATAATATTCTTAGGTTACATAGGAGAGCAATTTTTTAGAAAAACCCATATTCCCTCCTTTCTTTTCTTAGTTTTTGCAGGATTTATACTTGGCCCAGTACTTGGTGTTATCCAAAAGGCCGCTTTACTCCCATTACTTGGTGTACTGGCGGAAGTAACACTTATAATGGTTATATTCCACGGAGGTTTAGACCTAAAAGCCAAAACACTTTTAAAAGACGGCTGGAGACCATTTGTTCAAGTTGCATTATACGTAAGCATAAGCATTGCAGCAGTGACAATGCTATCATATTTTGTATTGCACTTCAATTTAGTTATATCCTTGATATTCGCAGCTATAGTCGGAGGTGAGACTACAACTGTAGTTATAATACCTCTGTCAAGACAGCTTAACATAAAAGACAAAACAGTAATGTTCCTAACATTTGAAGCAGCATTGAACTCAATTGTTTTAGTTGTTCTCTTCCTTACATTTGTTGGGTTGTACCAAAGTGGAAACGCAAATATTTACTCTACAGTTGACTCGTTGGTGTCTTCCTTTTCAATAGGGATATTTATCGGAATGATACTTTCTGTTATATGGATTTACCTGCTAAATTATTTGAAAAACCAGCATTATACCTATGTTTTAACATTGGGTTTGCTTCTCCTTACTTATGGGCTTACGGATAAAGCTGGCGGAAGCGGTTACCTAGCCGTCATAATCTTCGGTATAGTTTTCGGAAACCACCGGTTTATAAGCGAACTATTCAGAAGAAAAATAAAAATGGACAAGCTGGAAAAGGACATATTCAACTTCCAAGGAGAAATTACTTTCATATTAAAAACCTTCTTCTTTGTATTTTTGGGTTTGATATTAAGCCTCTCATTTTCAAGCTTGTATTTCGGTTTAGGCGCAGGACTTGCAATACTTGGTATTTTATTGTTCTCAAGATTCATTGCCGTTTCGATATCAACATACAAATCTGATATGGTTAAGGATAAACTGCCCATATTTATTTCTCTGGCGCAGGGTTTAACGCCCGCTACTTTGGCAATATTAGCTTTGGAGTATGGTATCCCCCAAGCAAATACCTTCCTTGTATTAGTAACATATGTTATAATTCTGACGAATATAGTTACGACTGTCGGAGCCTTTATAACATTAAGAGGAAAAAAGGTAAAAACAAATGCAGCTTCTGTCTAAAAGAAATTAATATCTAGAAAACCATAGAATAAAATGGATAAATTTAGGGTAGAAAAAGATTATTTAGGGGCAGTTAAAGTACCTAGCGAAGCATATTGGGGAGTTCAAACGCAGCGTGCATTGGATAATTTTCCTGTCTCAGGCATAACACCAATAAAAGAATACACTTATTCTATAGTTTTAATAAAAAAGGCGGCTGCGATGGCAAATTCAGAAATAGGCCTTTTGGAAAAAAAGAAGGCAAATGCTATAGTACATGCATGCAATGCAATACTTGAAGGAAAGTTTGACAATCAATTTCTAGTAGATATCTATCAAGCTGGAGAAGGAACTTCAAATAACATGAATGTAAATGAGGTTATAGCTAACATAGCAATTGAAAAACTAGGCAAAAAAAGAGGTGATTACTCTGTATTACATCCAAATGATGATGTAAACATGGGCCAATCCTCGAATGATGTCATACCTACTGCTACAAAGATAGCTGCTCTCAAACTTTCGAACGAATTAATAAAAGCATTAAATGAACTTGAAATATCCTTTTCAAAAAAGGCCAAAGAATTTGATAAGATAATAAAAAGCGGAAGAACCCATTTAATGGATGCTGCACCTATCAGACTGGGACAGGAATTCAAGGCCTGGGCCGATTTGATAAAGGAATCTATTTCTAGGATAAATGAAGCAAACAAAGAGCTGGAGAATATAAACTTAGGAGCAACGGCTGTAGGCACGGGAATAAATGCTGACCCAAGATATGTGAAAAAAGCTATAATTTACCTAAGAAAGTGGACAGGCCTTAAATTAAACCAGTCAAAAGACCTTCCGGCGGTTACCGAATCTCCCTCTGACCTTTTTGCATTATCAAGCGCAATAACAGTCCTTTGCACAGACTTGACAAAGATTGCCAATGATCTGAGATTAATGAATTCTGGGCCCATAACTGGGTTAGCGGAGATCGTTTTGCCGGCTGTTCAACCAGGGTCTTCAATAATGCCTGGCAAAGTTAACCCAAGCATAGCAGAGATGGTTGATATGGTCTGCTTTAGAGTCATGGGAGACAACAAGACCATAGAATTGGCAACACAAGCCGGACAGTTTGAATTAAATGTTATGGAGCCGATAATAAATTACTGTCTGCTGCATGATTTGATTATACTTAAAAATGCCTGTAAGATATTCGCAGAGAAGACAGTCAATGACATAAAAGTCAACAGAGAAAGAATAGAAGAGATGGTAAATAAAACCCCTGGAGTTGGCTTGGCATTGAACCCTTATATAGGCTATGAAAAAAGCGCTGAAATTGTCAAAAAAGCTGTAAAAGAAGAAAAAACAATAAAACAGGTTGCTGAAGATGAAAATATACTTCAAAAAGAAAAGCTAGAAAAAATATTTGATCCTTTCAACCTTACAACGCCAAGAAAATTAAAAGGCAGAAAATAAAGCTTATTAGTTTAAAAATCTATATAAATAAATGATAATATTCAGCTGCGCAATAGCAGGTTCTGATCGAATAAGCCTGGAAACTAAGGCAACGAAAATAGCTAAACAACATGGTAAAAACCTGGAGATAATTAACCTTATAGATGAAATGATCAAGGTCGGCAACAAGACAAACCCCTACATAAATTCAAAAAACATTCCTAACTTGGACATAGAGAACATAAGGTTACTTAAGGGGACTGCTCTTAAAAACATAAAAATGAACATAGAAGAAAACACAAAAACCGATTATATAATAGACGGACACATGTCATTTTGGTGGAGGGGAGGGCCATTAAACCTACTAAATTCAAAAGACCTAAAAGCACTTAACCCTGACTTTTTCATATCAGTATTAAATGACCCTAATACCGTCAATAAAAACCTGCAAAAGAAAAAATCTTGGGAAGACAAAACCATAGACGAATATGAAATAGCATTATGGTCTGAACTAGAGGTTTACACTGCTGATTTAATAAGCAACTCAATAAACAGAAAAAATTACGTTATAGGCTCAAAAGAAGATCCAGATACTTTATATGAGCTAATTTACAGGCCTGACAAACCAAAAGCTTACATAAGCTATTCTATAGAGCATAGGAAAAGCGGATATGAAACTTTGGAAAAATTCATAAAGAAGATAAGACAATATCTGATAGTTTTCAACCCAAAAGCCGTAGATATTGATGCCTATAAAGAAAACGCAAATGAAAGGACAAAGAACCTTATATTTAACCAGACAGTGCGAAGGGATTTTCATTTGGTAGACCAAACAGATATTACTGTTGTATATCTTTCTGATTTAGTTTATTCAAGTGGAATTGACGGAGAAAGAATGCATGCTCATTTTACCGGTAAAAAGGTCTTGCTTTATTTCCCTTTCGAAAAATACAGCCCATTTACTCCTTACTTCGTTGATAACATGTTTAAATCCGAGTCTGATTTGATAAAAGAAATAAAAGAGCTATCGAAAAAATATAAACTTCGGCAAAAACAGTAAAATTTTACTAAATGATGTAAAACCTGAATTTTATTTTATAAGCCTTACAGCCCGCAATATCTTTTTATAAATGTTATCTACAAGCTGATAAAGTTTGTTGAAATATTTATTGTTAACCAAGATAGAATAGATTATAAAAGCTATTGCAACACCCAAAACAACTCCTGCCAATACGTCTGTTGGGTAATGCACACCTACATAAACCCTGCCGTAAGAGACTAAAGCGGCTTCGATTACCAAAGGTATTGAATATCTTTTACGTAGGAAAAGAAATGCTATTGCGGCACCGCCTGCGACTATTAAGGCATGCCCTGATGGGAAGGAAGAATCAAGGTCCTTAGGGACTAGAACATGATCCACAGAAGACAATAATGGGTTAAGGAAAGGCCTTGGCCTATAATAAACCGCTTTCAAAGACAAACCGATTATTATTATAGCTATGAACACTACTACAAGCATTACTGCACCTTTCTTTGCTTTTTCATTATTGAAAGCGCTACCTAAAATCCACATTAATAAGACTACTGGTACCCAGAAATACTCTCTGCCGTAAATTGCAACAGCTGCAAAGAAAGGATCTAAGAAACTAACACTCCATTTTTCGTTTATTAGTTTAAAGACTGTTAAATCAAAATTGTTTGATATCTTGAAATTTACAAGCAAAAATATAATTATGAATATTATAACTAAAATCAACCCTGTAACTAACAGTTTTTTATTAAGCATTATTATAGAAATAATAACACATTTAAATCCTTTTCGATATAAATTATCAAATAAATAAGTAAATTTTAACAGAAACAAGATGATTATACTTTAGTTTAGTTTTATTTATAAAAAGAAATTAGTAATAATTAGAATTGCTAGTAAGTTAATTTAGTTACAGGAATTAATTTACTGCCCCAAATTTTACGGTTGGCATAACATTATTTGGCACATTAGCAACCGCCACATACGCCCAGTATGCATTTCCACTATTCAATTGCCCTGCTAGTTGTAGTGATGACAAATCGGCATCTGGTAAAGTTAAACTTACCTTTTGTGTTGGTGATACGGCGTAATAAACTCCCTTTTCATAATAAAAATAATATGTAGAGTTTACGTCATCAGTAAATGAAGTACCATAACCATATGAATCATTTGCTGCAACAAAAAAATTAACAGATGCTATATAGGCAGTCGGATTAGCGGGCAAAATTCCATAGCCCCATCTTAAATATAAATCCGAGGTGTTATATCCACTGCCATAAGTTATAAAATAAGCATTGTTAAAATTAAAATTTATAGGGAGATGAAAATCAACGGGTGCACCTGACACATTCGTGTTCATCCATAAACCATTATCTGCATAAGGCATATTACCACCTTGAAATGGAGAACCGGCTTGCCACTGAGATAAATTAGCATTGTTTATAAAATTATCATAATAAGAATTTGCCCCATTAAACACATAATAGCCATCATCATATTTTGCATAGGTAGAACAAGAAATAATATCATTAGGGTTTGGACATGTTAATTGAGGAGCTTCACCGTCGTTTACTGTGTTGAATAGATTTGTAGCTTTTGGAGCAAAACCTACATAGACTGTTTCTGATG
>DAPE01000011.1 GCA_002502045.1 Candidatus Parvarchaeota archaeon UBA573
AGATTATTATTCCGAAGACAAGAAAAAAGGCTTTATTCTGGTAAGATACGACATAGAAGAAAAGGTATTAGGAAGTGCTATATGTTACATGGAGAATGACAAGTTTCTGGTTGATTCTGTAGAAGGCCATAGAACTTTCAGGAAACCACAGATATTCGAAGCTGTATACCAGGATTTGGTAGAGAGAGCTAAAGAAAAGGGCGCTAGAACAATAATTTTCAGTCATAACGGCATAAATGAAACACCTAAGGATTTTATAGAGTTTCTTAGAGGCTTAAAACTTAAAAAAGATAGTGTGAAAATGGAACTTTATACTGAAGGCTATCTTGAAGCAGGAAAAAATGGAGTAACGGGATACACCGTAAATTTAGACTAAAATAAATCAGCTTTGAGTATAACTGTGCAGATATTAAATCGTAAGGCAGTTATTCACATTTCTTGGGATAATATCATTTTTATTTAAAGATGGGCTCGACGGGATTTGAACCCGCAACAATCCGGTTAAGAGCCGGATGCTCTACCGAGTTAAGCTACGAGCCCAGTTAACAAATCATTTAATTATGCCAACAATAAAAATGTTTATTTTTATAGAATGCCTACATTTTTCTGATAATTGAATGATTAACTAAATAACATTCAAGATTATTTATATTCAAATTCTTCAGTATATATCTTATATTTTCTTCCTTATCCTCAAATAAGGATAAACTATCATATTTATCGCTTAGTTTCTTTATTTCTAACAATTTCCATTCTTCATCCTTTAACTCATGATTTTTTGGCAGTATTATTTGTTTATAATTTAGATTATATGCATTTAGAAGCTCTTCTGTTTCTTTCCTAAATTCCTCGCCTCTTGCACTTAAAATTATAAGTTCTGACCCATTTTTAACACACTCATTTATATAATTTATAAAAGGCTCATTCGGATGCAGCTCTTCAGAATATTTTACATAAGCCAAAGTATACAAATCAGTCTTCCATTTTTTGTTGAAACCCTTTGCTACTTTACCTTCTCCAATTGTAATCTCTAAATCACTTAAAAGCTTATAGTCCTGACAAGTATCGTTACTTTTTATTAAATTATCGTATAATTCTTTAGCGGCATAAATTAACGCTTTTTTATTGAAAAAAAGAGTATCATCAAAATCTGACACGATGGCAGATAATTTTTTCATATTATTATAAGAAAGAGATAATTTAAATAATAAACCTTACTTAAAAATTGTAAGGGCCTATGGTCTAGTGGTTATGACGTCTGCCTTACACGCAGAAGGCCGGGAGTTCGAACCTCCCTGGGCCCACTATTAATATGGTAGATAAGATAAGATGTGCGCATATATTGGTGAAAAAGCAATCTCTTGCCTACAGCATACTTGAAAGAATAAATAAAGGCGAGAGCTTTTCGAAGCTTGCAGAAGAATTCTCAATTGACAGCTCAAGAAGAAGAGGTGGAGAATTAGGTTACTTCGGTAGAGGTATTATGGTAAAAGAATTTGAAAAAGCTGCATTTTCATTGAACAAAGGACAAATTTCACAGCCTATAAAGACGCAGTTTGGTTACCACATAATAAAAAGGCTGGATTAATTTAATAAAAACTTGCTTCCAAATAAGGTGGACAACATTCTTTTGTATTCCTCAAAAAGCGCCGAATCAATATAATCTGTCATCAAATTTAAGGTCTCTTTAATTGTTTCAATTTCTATTTTTATAAAGTTCATATTATCAGAAAGCAACCTCAACTTCTTTATATCTGAATAGTTAACTACCAAATATGATAATCTTTTTAGATAGTCATAATCTATATCTTTAGAGTAAGTTTTATCCAAGTTCTCTTTAAAATTTGACAATGCTGCAGATGGAGTGCTTGCATCTATTACCGCGCCACTTGCAGGCCACATGCCTATTGGAGACTCTGAAAGTATACTATCCACTTTTGAATCATCTACTAAAAACATATCAGATGAACTGAAAAAGAGATACAGTAGCTTGCTATTTTTGGATGTTTCCGAAACGTTTGGTATTGTGCCTTTTATAAAAGATTCCATCTAGATATCAAGAATTATACTATAATAAATCTAATCTACATCCTGAAAAGAAGGTTTTTTGTTTTTTATGAAATTTCCTTCATCTAGCTCTTTAAATGCCAATGAAAGTTCGTCATTTGTGTTCATAACTATTGGGCCATACCAAGCTATTGGTTCCCTTATTGGTTTACCTGCAAAAAGTATAAACCTCGTTTTATCTTGTTTAGTCTCTATATGGATTTTTGTGCCAGAATGAGAAAAAAGATACGCATTGCCCTTAAACATAGAATCTTTAGAATTAATTATAGCTTTGCCTGTAAGTATATAAACTAAACAAGTATAATTATTTTTAACTGTAAAATCAAAGGTGGCTTCTTCATTCATTTTAACATCTAGATATGTAATATCTCTTTCAGTATCTAACTTTAAAGCTCCTAAGTTCTTTAAAAATTCACCAGATATGATTTTTACCCTTGCTCCTAGACTATTGTCTATTTCTGGAACCTTTCTGCCACTTATGTACCTATAAACAGGATCTGACATTTTATTTTTCCTTGTTAGGTTTATCCATAGCTGCATACCAACAACGGAATTTGGCATTCCAGTACTAAGCAGATTTTCTCTTTCATTCTTCGGATTAATTGGCCTTGGCATTTCTTTGTGGAATATCCCGCTGCCTGCAGTCATCCACTGCAAATCTCCAGAATATATAACACCTTTATTACCCTCACTATCTTCATGTTCAGTTTTTCCTTCCAACTGATATGTTACTGTCTCTATACCCCTATGTGGGTGCCATGGAAATCCTGCAATATAATCTTCAGGCTTATCAGAGCCGAAATGATCCAATAACAAAAAAGGGTCTGTTGAAAGGTATGAATTGGGCCCTCCAAATATTCTCTTAAGTTTAACTCCTGCGCCATCTATTGTTTCGTGGCCCTGAAATTCTTTCTCAATCCATTTAAACTCTGACATATTTGTTTTAACGCGTTTTTATAATATATAGCTTATACGATATAAATATTAATATATAGATTAAATCATTAAATTAAATATGATAAATGTAGGAATGTACTATAACGTAAAGAAAGGCCATGAAAAAGAATTTGAAGCTACTTTTCAAAAAGTAGTTGAGTACCTAAAAAACAGCGTAAATGGTTTTGAAAAAGCAAGTATCTATAAAAAAGTTGGCGAGGAAGATAGCACTACTGAATATATGATATACAGCGAATGGAAAGACACGAATTCATTCCGAGAATTTACAACTGCTAAAGCATTCCATGAAACCACTGAGTACGGAAAAGGTATAATAGAAGGCAGACCTTACCACAAGATATTCAATCAAGTAAAAGAAGAAAATTAAAAATTCCCAGCTTTTTTGCCTACAAAAACTGGGCTCTCTACAATTATCCAGTTCCTTGCCTCTGCTTTTCTCAAATTTCTTGCAACCTTCATCCATTTTGCAAGTGATTCAACCTCATAAATAACTAGGAATTCATAATCATCGATAGCAAAGGAATAAGTTGTATATGACCTTATATTTTTGTTATTTGCATCATTTAATGCCAGGTTTACATGCTCTTTGGTTATCCTATTCTGCTCTTTTTCTCCCAGTAAGTACCATTTAGGGTCTTTTTTTACAGGGTAAGCAACAAGGTAATTTAAGCTATTGTCTTCTTTCATATAACTGGCATTGGGGTGCTCGTAAATTGATAGATAACTATATGTTTCACTTAGATTTTTACCAAAAAGCTCCATTAAATGCTCTTTAAATAACAGTAAAATATCAAATGATTCTGCAATATTAAAAATTATTAGATCAGCGTTGTGCTTTATTGAAAAGTATTGTCTGCAGATAAACGTTCCTTTTGATGTTTTCTTAGCAAGCTCATTTATCCTTTCAATCAACTCTTTTTTGTTTACTTTGCTATTAAGCTTAAAGCAGTGCAATGAAACAAAAAGTTCTTCCATATTAAACCACTCTATCCTTGTTTTTAATTAAATGATCATAAAAAAGCAATGCGAGCATCGTTTTTGTGTCTTTTATTTTCCCTTTGTATACGTTTTTAATTGCATCATGTAATTTCATTTTTATAGGAGTTATAACTTCATTCTCGTCAAGACTTCTTTCTTTTTTAATAAGGTCATAAGCAACATAATAATATTCAAAATAATCCATTAATGCAGGGTTATTCCAAGTCTTAAACATAAATCTTATCCTCTTTGGATAATAACCTGTTTCTTCAGTAAGTTCTCTCTTTACTGCATTTTCCCTGCTTTCGCCTTTGTCTATTGAACCAGCCGGCAACTCTAGTATTTTTTTGTTCACCGCAAAACGGAACTGTCTTTCCATAATTATAGTATTCTTATCCAGAAAAGGTATTATCACGACTGCATCACTTTTAATTATTCTAAAGTTTTTAAACCGCTTACCTCTTACATCTGAATAACCTTCTTCAATTCTAAGCGTATTAAAAGGTGATCTATATTTTACCTCTCCCATTTATAGACTAAGAAAATATTCATATTATAATCTTTATAATCAGTAAATAAACTTTTTTTAGTATTTCGCTATAATTTGAATGAAGCTTTTTGTAGAAAAGGAATAAGATAATTACAAATTATGCAAATAAGAAGCTTTTGTTAATTTGTATGATTTATTAAGTAATTAAGTATATAAAAATAGTAGCTTCATAATACATTATGGCAAAAGATAGTTGCGATATGCGAGGTATGCTTTCCTTTCAAATACTTAATATGCTTAAAAAAAATAACTTGTGTGGAGAAGAAATAGCTAGAAAAATAGAAAAGTATAGGGGCAAAAAACCTGTTGCTAGTACAATTTACCCTGCACTTAAAAGACTCTCTAACAGTGGATTTATAGTAGGAAAAAGAAAAGGAAAAAGGAAAGTGTATTCAATCACTAAGAAAGGCCTTTCTGAAGAGAAAAAAGCTTTAGCATACTTTAAAAGGTTATATTCGGAAATTCAAAAATAGGGGGACGAGGGGTTTTTAGCCCCCTCGTTTGTTTTTTGAGGAAATTTTGATAAATATGATAGGCCCCAATGGGGCCAAAAATTTACTTAAGTATCTCTATTCCAAGCTCCTGGTTTATAGCACCAGTAGTTTTGGAAAGAGTGTTTATCTCTTCAGGTCCCAATAAATAAGGGGAGCTTACTCCAGTTATTATTGTCATAACCCTTAACTTTCCAGAAAGAGAGTCATCTACCTTTGCGCCCCAGATAACTACTGCATCAGGGTCCAAAGACTGAGTTGCCATCTCACCAATCTGATTTACTTCTGCAAGAGTTAAGTCAGGCCCTCCTGAGATATGTATTAAAGCTCCCTTTGCGCCTTTGTAGCTTACATCCAAAAGTGGGTTATTGAGTGCTCTTCTGACTACTTCAGTTACCCTAGAATCGGAAGCATCTGTTTCACCGATTCCTATCACTGAAACGCCGCCTTTGTTCATTATGGCTTTTATATCTGCGAAGTCAAGGTGTACCAATGCACTTGCGTCAGAGATTGTTTCAACTATCCCTTTTATCATAGTTGCAACTACCTCATTAGCTACATTGAATGCCTGATCTATTGGAAGGTTACCTGCCATGCTTACTAATCTGTTGTTGTCTATTACAATAACAGTATCAGAACTGTTTCTTAGTTCTTCAAGACCAGATTCAGCGGATTCAACCCTCTTCCTCTCAGTTTTAAATGGCATTGTTACAGTACTTATAACAATAGCTCCCATGTCTTTTGCAAGTTTTGCAATTACAGGTGCTGCACCAGTACCTGTTCCACCGCCTAAACCCGCGCATACAAAAACAAGATCTGCGCCTCTTAATGAGTCTTTAAGTTCCCTAGAAGATTCTTCTGCTGCCATTTTTCCCTTCTCAGGAAAACCGCCTGCACCTAATCCTTTAGTTAACTCTTTTCCAATAAGAATTTTTTTATCCCCATTTCTTGCATTTAACTGTATTTGATCTGTATTAGCGAGAATCACTTCTGCGCCTTTGACTCCTTTCTTAAAGAGCCAATTGCCCATATTATTTCCGCCTCCACCTACTCCTACAACTTTTATTAAAGCCTGGTTGAATAAAGGTTCATTCATACCTTCTTCTCTACTGGCTTTTAGTGCGCTTTCAACAAGCAAATCCATTACCATTTTCCCCTCCATTACATTGAAAATAAAAAGCGAAAGCTTTATATTCTCAATGTGCCTATATTTTATTAAGAAAAACAAGTAAGTGACCCCAAAACTTACAATGTTATGATTAAAATTTGGATGTTCCCCAACATTCAAATTTATTCTATTTATTTAAATAACAATAGTAGTATTTTATCATTTAAAAAGATTGTTGTCATAGAGTATACACATCTTTATTCTAATTAGGTGCAAATAAAGCTAGAGAATGCAAATGAAAAGAGTTAAAACATTGTAGCAGCAAATATTATAATGGCCATTAAAAGAATAGAAATGAATAATCTTTCATTTGAAGATTTAATAGAAGTAGTAATAAACAATCAAATTTTTAATGGAGAGTTTATAAAAGAAGAAGAAAACCTTGCAGTAATAAAACTTAAATCTGGTTATGATATTGCTATACCAAAAAGTTCTATTGATAATATAAAAATTATAGAAAAAGGCAATAGAGAGGAAACAAAACAAAAAGAAAATAAAAAAGAAATTGAAGATCCAGATATAACGATAATAACTACAGGCGGAACAATATCCTCTAAAATCGATTACAAGACGGGCGGTGTTTCTCCATCTGTAGATAGTGATTATTATTTTAAAATATCTCCTGATCTAGACAAACAAGGAAAGATTTCTATAATAAATTTAATGAAAAAACTTTCCGAGAATATGTTGCCTTCTGATTGGATAAAAATTGCTAAAGAGGCTTATAATAATATAAGTAAAGGTAGCAAAGGGATAATAATTACTAGCGGAACGGATACCATGCATTTTGCATCTTCAGCACTTTCCTTTCTGCTAAATCCGCTATCTTCTCCGGTAGTTTTTACGGGTTCACAAAGAAGCACAGACAGGGGTTCTACTGATGCATCTACAAACCTCCTTTTATCTGCATTTACTGCAAAAAATTTCCAAGGGGGTGAATCAGTAATATGTATGCATGCAAATCTAAATGATGGGTACAATTATATCTTGAGAGGGAATAAAGCAAGAAAAATGCATACCGAAAGGAGAGATGCATTTAGGCCAATAAACATCGAACCGCTTGCCAAAGTACATACTGATGGTAAAATTGATGAACTATCCTCAGAGATAATACCCAAAAACCAGAATACTAAATTTAACAATAAACTTGATGATAACGTAAAATTAATATACAGCTACCCGTCTATGGGGGGAGATATAATAGATTATTACATTGATAATAAAGTTCACGGAATAGTGATTGCTGCTACTGGATTTGGTAATCTACCATTAGAAGACAAAACAATTATAAATGCATTAAAGAAAGCTGAAAAAAATAGTATACCTTTAGTTATAACTCCTCAAACTATTTATGGCTCAACAAATAAATTTGTATACAGCACGTTGCGTGAAATCTCAAAATTTGATAATATTATTTACGTGGGAGACATGACGACAGAAACAGCATTTGTAAAACTCATGTTCGCACTTGGGAATTCCAAAAAAATGGAGGAAATTAAAAAAATAATGTCAACTAATTTAGCGGGGGAAATAAAGGACAGAAGTAAAATAAATGAATTTTTGATATGAAAATAAAATGCGGTTTTGAATGGCATATACAAATAGATTCTAATAAGCTTTTTTGCAGATGTAAATCAGAGATAAAAGAAAATAAAGATTATAAAGAGATAGAAAGAATTATAAAACCATCATTTGGTGAAAGCGGTAAAATCGATATAAGCGCAGAATTTGAAGGTCAGAAAATAAAAAGGATAAAATATAAAATATTTGAGGATACTGACTGCCTTGTTGATATAGACGAGGAACCGCCTCATGAAATAGATAAAGATGCGCTTTCAACAGGGGTTGATATGGCTTATGCTTTAAATGCCTACATTTTAAATAATCTGGTATTTATGAGAAAAACTATAGTTGACGGATCTAATACAACTGGTTTCCAGCGGACAGCTATACTAGCCTTAAACGGCGAATTTAAGTTTAAAGATAAAAAAATAAAGGTTGATACTATTTCAATAGAAGAGGACTCTGCAAGAAAAGAAACAGAAAATAGAACGGAAACCACCTATTTTTTAGATAGAATAGGGATACCATTAATAGAAATTGCTACTGGGGTTATAGATACAAATGAGAATGAGGCAAAAGAAATTGCAATGCAATTTGGTAAATTTACAAGGTTATTCAATGTTAAGAGAGGGATTGGCACAATAAGACAAGATGTAAATCTTTCGATTGAAGGCGGAAAAAGGGTAGAGTTAAAAGGATTCCAAAATATAAGAGAAATGGACAAAGTTATATTAAATGAGGCAAAGAGGCAGGAGAATTTAATAAAGATAAAAGAGGATAAAGGTTACTTAGCGGATGAAATTGATGGTTGGAGCTGGAAAGACATAAAACCTGTATTTAACAACACAGAATCAAATTTAATAAAAAACGCGATAAAAAATGAAAAAAGCATAGTTGGAATGAGATTAAATAATTTAAAAGGAACTCTAGGCACTTATATCTGCGAAAATAAAAGATTTGGAAGCGAAATAAGCGACTATCTAAAAATTAAACTAGACTACGGAATAATTCATTACGATGAACTGCCTGCATATGGCATAAGCGAAAACGAGAAGAGGGATATAAGCAAAATTTTAGAATGCAGTGATGATGACTCCTTTTTATTTTCTGTATGTGATAAAGGTTACGAAAACTTGGCAATTGATATAATTAAAGAGCGGATCATAACACTTCTTAAAGATGTACCTTCAGAAGTAAGACTAGTACAAGAAGATAACACTACTAAATTTTTAAGACCAATGGGCGGAAAGGACAGGATGTATGTTGAGACAGATCTGCCAATATTAAGAATAGACAAAGAGACATTAGAGAAAGGAAAAGAATATGTTGGAAGAAGTGTAGAAACGTTAAAAGCGGAATTAAATATATCTGATGAATTTTTAGATCAGTTGATATCTTCTAGAAAACTTAACGAAGCCATAAAATTAAACAAAACAACTAAATTAGATTTTAATGTAATAATACAAGTTGCAATTGAGGATTGGAAATACATAAAAAGAAAATTCGGAAAAGAAATAAACCAAGAGGTAGTAGAAGAAATCTTAAAAAAGATAAAAAATAACGAGATAGTTAGAGATTCAGCAAGAATAATAATGGAAAACGTTGCTTTAAATGACAAAGACATTGAAGAGATAATAAAAGAAAAAAACCTCAGAAAAAAGACCTATGAAGAATTAAAATGGGAAGTTGAAAGATTAGTAAAAGACAACAATAATGGTAAGGTAGATTCGCTCATAGTCAATCTAAAAGATAGGATAGGGACTACTTTTGAAGCAAAAGAAGCTTATAAAATTGCATCTGAGATAATTAAAAATGAAAAAAATTGAAATTTACAAAAATTTATCAAAACTTGAGAAAATAAATAATAATATTGCAAAATTAGAACAGTACTCAACTAATGTAGAACTTGCATATGAATTAAATAGTTTCATAGACTCAGAGATTACAATTAAGGACAAGAGGGTAACTGATATTGGCTGCGGTAATGGGATACTTGGGATAACTGCTAAGCTTTTCGGGGCAAAATTAGTTGATATGTATGACATTGACGAAAAAGCCATAGATATTGCAAGAAATAATATACTAAAAGAGGGGATTTCGAATGTTAATGCTATTAAATTGGATCTCTTTGATATAAAGGATACATATGACATAGCGATTTCTAACCCACCTTTTGGATTTCAAAGCAATTTTAATATAGAGGCTTTTATAAAAAAATTGAAAAATTTGGCAGATAATGTATTCTTTATATACAAGGATAATAAAAACATCGCTAAAATTGCAGAGAAAAACAATTTGCAATTAAGGTATTTGGGTAATATAAAACTCGAGAAAACAATGAATTTTCACAAAAAAAACAATTATATCTTACCAACTGTAGTCATATATAGTAAAAAACAAATATGAAAGGCCAAATAAATTTTAGTGCATTTGTATTGATAACCGCAATAATAGCAATCTTGGTACTTGTGGTATTTGACTCTGCAATAAGAAGTTATATAATAACTAACTTTAGTAACATAGGAAAAACTCTGTCGGGCTTTAATACCAGCTTACCTAAAGAATTGATAACTAACTTTACAGCTTATAATTGCAGTTATTACTGCAGCAGTTTTTCAAGTGAGATATATAGTTGGACAATAAATTATAATGGCCAAAATTATTCTGCATATATAAACAGCAGTATAAGTGTAGTTTCTGAAAAAGGCAACTATTCCCTAGAAGCATACCCAATATTATTACCTTCTGGAGAAGAATGCGCTAACGGCACTTCTATTAAGAATTACGTAAAAAGATTAACGGCTGGTAAAAACTATACTTTAGATTATTCAATTTGCTAAAAAAGCAGAACTCTGACTTTTTTAAGCTTATTAATCCTTTTCAGAAACAATAATTGAAGAAGAAGCAACATCTATTTTATTCTTATGCAAATAATCAAGAATACTGGTGCTTATTTCGCTCTGCGTTTTCTTCCTTTCCCATAAACTCGTTATATACCTGAGATTTAACTTGATGTAGTTATCATTAAATGATATGAATACTGTTGGATGAATATCCCCTCTGGAAATAAAATATACTCTCTTTAATTTTTCATAATCCTTCATTGCGCCTTCAAAAAAACTTTCGTTTTTGTATTTGCAATATTTTTTATTTCTTTTGCTATTTTTTTGTAATCCGAGTTAAAAAGTATTGGTATAGTTATATTATCCCAGATATAATCAAAGCTCTTTGAAAAATTTATTACATCACTGCGCATTATCTGGTTATTTGGAATTTCTACAATTCTACCCGTGTATAGGTCACCTTCTACCCAGTCGTTTATCTCCATTAAAGTTATAAAAAACATGTTTATGTCGATTATGTCCCCTTCTTCGGTCCCTATTTTAATTCTATCGCCTACTTTTATTGGCTTCATAAAAAGGATTATTACCCAAGCAAGTAAACTTGTCAAAGGGTCTCTTAATGAAAACGCTATTCCTGCGGAAAAAAGGCCTGCAGACAAAGCTACTATGCTGCTGTTGTTAACAAGCATGGAAAGGATTATTACAAAATCTATAAAAATAAGAATGCCTGCCAGTAACTTTTTCAGATTATATCTCTGCTTAATATCACTTATCTTTGAGATTAATTTTGAGAATAAGTAGTATATGCTATAAGATATCAGAATAAGAATAACAATCTCGGATACTATATAGATAATATAAAGTGGAATTACAAACATAGATAGTTTTAAAGAAGGCTTGGTATTTATATTTTTAAAATAAATTAAGGAAGACTATTATTTATAGAAGAGGTATTTGGAGAGGAATGAATAAGGCCTGTCAATGGTGCAAATATACCGCTCTTTAACAGGTAAAGAAGTATCACTAGCAAAGCGAGTGCTATCACTATAATTACTATTATAGTTATACCCAGCTCCATTCCTTTTTTGTTAATGTGCATAAGTTTCAATGTCATTTAATACATTAATATTTTAATTATTAGATATAAACCTTCAAAAAGCTGTATCTCGCGAATATTTCAAACATTGCTGTTATTGTAGAGCATTGCACAGCACAAAATAGTTATTAATATGTTAAAAACCAGAAAAATTAATGAAGATTATATACAACGGAAAGGAGAAAGAGTTCAAAAATGGGGAAAAAGCTATAGAGATAGCTAGAGAATTAAACGCCCCTAAAGACATAATTGTAGCAGAGATAAATGGAAGGCTTATTGATTTATCTGCAGAAATAAAAGAAGACGGAGAGATAAAATTCTTTACATTCAAAGATAAAACTGGTAAAAAGGTATTTTGGCATTCATCTGCACATATACTTGCAACCGCTGTAAAGAGGCTTTATCCTGATGCTGTACTTGGTATAGGGCCTGCAATAGATGAAGGTTTTTACTATGATATCTACAATCTTAAAGTAGGAGATAACGATTTAGAAAAAATAGAGAAAGAAATGGAGAATGTAGTTAAAGAGAAGCTCAAATTTGAAAGGAAGGACATATCAAAAGAAGAAGCCGTAGAACTATTAAAAAATAACAAATTTAAACTTGAGATAATCGAAGGAGTAAACGGCAATTTAAGTATATACAGAAATGGAGAGTTCTATGACTTATGCAGAGGACCTCATATACCGTCTACAGAGTATTTAGGAGCAGTTAAACTCTTAAAAGTTTCTGGAGCTTACTGGAAAGGAGATAATAAAAGGGAAGTAATGACAAGAATTTACGGCATCAGTTTTCCTTCCAAGAAAGATTTAGAGGAGTATTTGAAATTGATAGAAGAAAGGAAAGAACATGATCATAAAAAAATTGGAAAAGAACTAGAACTCTTTGAATTTTCAGATCTTTCACCAGGTTCTCCATTCTTTACTACAAAGGGGACCATAATTTATAATGAACTCCTAAAGTTTGCAAAAGAATTAGATAAAAAATATGACTATACTGAAATAATAACTCCTATTATTGCAAAGATAGATCTCTGGAAAATAAGTGGGCACTTTGATAAATATAAAGAGAACATGTTTAGAGTTACTCCATTTGAATCAGATGAAGAGTATGGTTTAAAGCCAATGAACTGCCCTTTCTCTGCATTACTTTTTAAGTCAAAAACGAGAAGTTATAGAGACCTGCCAATGAGACTCTCAGATTATGGGTTTTTACATAGATATGAGCTTGAAGGCACTTTAGATGGGCTTTTGAGAACCCGCTTAATGGAGCAGAATGATTCCCATGTCTATGTTACTGAAGAACAGATAGAGAGTGAAATAATTAGGATGTTTAATATACTGGATGATACTTATAAACCATTTAATTTTAAACCGATAATGGTACTTGCGACAAGGCCTGAAAAAAGAATAGGAGAAGAAGCCCTTTGGGACAAAGCGGAAGGGATACTTAAAGGAGCTTTGGATAAAAAAGGTTACAAATATGAGATAAAGGAAGGAGACGGTGCATTTTATGGACCTAAAATTGACATTTACGTGCTTGATTTCAGTGGGAGAGTAGAAGACGCTTACGCAGTATCTACTATACAGCTAGATTTTAACCTTGCAGTTAGGTTTGACGCAAAATATATCGGCAAAGACAATAAGGAACACTTTCCTATAGTAATACACCGCTCAATAATGGGTACCATAGGAAGATTTATGGGTATAATACTTGAAAATTTAAAGGGGGAACTACCAGTATGGTTAGCTCCTGTACAAGTTAAGGTTCTTACAATAACTGAAAGGAATAATGAATATGCTGAAGGTATTATTAAAAAATTAAAGGATAACAATATAAGAGAAGAAAGTGACATTGAAAACGGCACTTTGGACTACAAAATAAGAAAAGCACAGCTTGAGAAGATACCTTTTATTATCGTAATAGGGGATAAAGAAGAAGAAAAGAAGACAATAGCAGTAAGAAACAGAAAAGGAAAGACGAGATATAATGTGGATATTGATGAATTTATAAAAAACCTTTTAAATGATATAAATAATAAATTAGAGTATGAAGAAAAATGAATTTAAACACAAAGAATACAAGAAATTAAAACATAAACTTAATAGAAACAATATAATTATACCACTTATAGCTACTTCATTTATAGTTGTACTATTAATTTTTGTTTTACACCAAATAAATTTTGATATAAGAGAAATAAACGGAGCTTCAGCATTGATATTTACTTCCTTTGCAAGCAGCGCATTTATCTTATTTTTAATGCCGTATTCAAAAGCAGCAAAAAGAACAAGATTTGTTAAAAGTTATCTTATTGCTGGCTTTTTCGGGTATATTGGATTTGTTCTATCACACTTTATAAATTTTTATTTTGTCGTAGGAGTAATAATATTCATAGTTTCATTTTTGTTATTCGAAACAGACAGTGAACATCCCCCTGCAATTGGAATAGCTGTAGCTTTTTTAATATTTAAGATTCCAGCATATGGTATAATTACTTTAATAGCAGGAGTTATTATTTTATTTGCTGCTAAATACTTAATGCAGAAAATAGGAATCCTTAGCAAAGCAAGTGAATTCAAGGTTAAATAAACTTTTTATAATAAACTATTTGACTTTAGATATTTTAAAAAAATATAAAATTCGCTCAGGGAGGGATTCGGACCCTCAAGGGATTGCTCCCATAAGCTCTCCAGGCTTACGCGATGCCAGGTTACGCAACCTGAGCTTAAAACATTATATATAATTTAAAGTAACTTATAAATACCTATCATAAAATATTTAACCCTCAAAATGCAATAGTAGTAATGGAAGAATGGTATAAACATCATAAAAGCAAAGCTGTAAAAGAAGTAAAATTTAACGGTTATGAAGTAAAATACACTAGAAAAGAAGAACATGAGGATACTCAACCTAGAAATGAAAAATTACCTGTAAACATAGACAAAGAGCAATTGAAGATAACTAAAGATGGAGAAAAAATAAAGGTTAGGAAAAAGGACAAACTTGCTATAATAGACGCAATAAAGCAAGACAATGTAGATCAGGTTGATCAGATACTTAAAACCTTGAAAAGTTGAGAGTTTTATTATTTTCTATCCAGCTCTGAAATTAACTCCTTTACTTTTTTATATATATCTTCAATTATTTTTATCTTTTCTTCTGCAGAAAGACCATCTAATTCTGGTATGTACCAGTGCTCCGCTTTTTGTATATAGCTTTGCGGTATAAGTATGCAGTCCTTGGGATCACAGACAATTATTATTTTGTCAGCGCTTTTCAATAAATCTAGAGTAGGTAACTTAGGGATTTGCCTACTCATATCTATTCCGAACCTTTCTTGCACTAATTTTATATTTATAGGGTTTATCCCATTACCAACAGAACTACCCGCTACACTGAGAGCTTTGTGTTTTTTAGTAAGTCCATTAAATAATGCTTCTGCAATCTGACTTCTGCTGGTGTTATACTTACAGATAAAAAGAACAAATGACATTCTTACTGCTTCATTATTCCAGCGATTTCAGTTGATGCTTTAGATGATTCTAAAAGAATCAAACCATAATTTGTATTAGGATCAATCATTATTGTAAGTATTGCATCTTCACCCGCCTGCACGGCGACAACTCTTATATCTTTAGATTCCGCTACTACCCTTTCTAAGGTATTTTTCGCACCTAGAGATTTAATAGCCGTCTCTGCTGAACCTACCATCGAAGCTAACATTGCTGCAAAAGTATTAGGATCTACATCCTCTGGCATTAAAGACACCATCGGCAAACCATTAGAAGATATAACAGCGGATGCTTTAATTCCTCCTACTGTACTCAACCTCTGTAAAACACTTTTCAACTGTTCAGATTTTGTAGCCATATTTAACTTATAAATTCTTTATTTAAATAATTATGTTAACTGCTTAAATAATGCTGATAACGCTTCATTTATCCCCTCAGACTTTAGTTTAGTAGGTTGATTTGGATCAACCGTTGATAGGTTCTCTGCTACTGTTTGTATTAATGTTATCGCAGAGTCTAAATGAAGCCTTTCTCTTATTTCTTCTCCTTTGAGCGCACCTTTGAGATCAGCTTTATTAGCTATAACCACAACAGGAAGACCATAGGTTTCCGTTTTTCTAAGCATTTCAACTGCCCTTGGAAACTGCTCCGGTTTCGTTGAATCTACTATAAGAAATACTCCTATTGCTTCTTCCCCAAGCATCTTAAGTAAGGGATCAAATCTTTCTTGTCCTGGAGTTCCAAATAAATCTGCGCGGTAACCCTTAAAGTCTACACTTCCATGATCAAGAGCTATAGTTCCACCTAGCTTATCAACACTTACAGCATCCTTCGAAGCGCTGTGTATAAATGAACTTTTTCCTGCATCTGTTGGGCCTGTAACTAAAATCTTAGGAAAGTAAACTTTTATTCCTCCAGGTTTAATTGCCTTGAAAAGAACAGAAGACAGTGCGTTAGCTTCTTTTACCCAATCACACTTTAAAACAGCAAAATATTGGCCGAATATTACTCTTTTTTCAATCCCCTTGACTTCTATAGTAGAGTTGACCTTTGAAAGCAATTTATCTACATTTTCCTTCTCATAACCCCAATCAGTAAAGAGAAGAACTGCTGCAGAATTATGGCTAACTACTGCATTTTTTATTTCGTCTATAAATGATAAAACAAATGGGAAATTGAAGAAATCTGCAAGTAATGAAAAAGAGTCTATGACTATTAACCCATACCCATTACCAAGCGCTCCAATAACCTTAGATTTTACTTCTTCAATATCATAAGGATTGTTTATAACTTTTATGTGATCTGTTTCATCGGATTTTATACCGGTTATTCCACTATAAGCATCTAATATGAATAGGTTATCATTTGCAGGGAAATCATAATCTTTCATATCTGTTAAATAAGACTGCGGAGAAGTTCTATTAAGAAATACTAATACTTTTACTCCTGATGTTATGTTCTTGTGAATTATCTGGTAACCGAACACTTCATTTCCAACAGAAGGAGAAGCAGAGATTAATACTATTTTCTTTTCAGGGATACCCTTAAGCTGCTCATCTAATTTAGCTATACCAAAATAAGGGTCTATATCCTCTTCATTCCCATCCAATCCTTTATATTCTGCCATATAACAATATAGAAATAATTACTTTTAAATATATCATTCCAGTTCTTTGAATTGAAGTACCTCCTTACTTATACCGGAAATCTTAAAATACCTCTTGCCATTATCAAGCTTTAAGTCTATTATAGCATCTGAAAGATTTTTTATAGTCTCTATAACATCGGGAGTATGCATCACAGTATCGACTGAAAATAAGGTTGTTACACCCGCTAATTTTGCTTTGCCACATATAAATTGAAGGAACCTATAAACTGTTACAGGATTATTATACATAAGCAGATTAGAAAGATTATCAAATATGTTTATAACAGGCTTTGCATCTTTTATGAAATCACCATTTACAGTAGATAATGAAACTGACAAACCTGTCAAATCTAATGGACCATTAAGTATCTTGGCATATGAATTATTGGTAGCACTGGGAGAATTAGTTCTACTAAAATCATCCAATATTTTAAAGCTATTGCCTAAGTAAGGGTTTATGTTTATACCTCTTGAATTAAATTCGCTTATTAACTCAGAATAGGATTTCGATGTTAGTGTATAAACAATTGCAATCTTAGCTGAAAGGGCTGATTGAACCAATTTGTATAGGAATTGCTCTTTTCCAGATTCTTTATCTCCAAACAACGAATAGACTTTTCTGTATTCTAAACCTCCGGTAAGTTCATCAAATGATTTAAATCCTGTTTGTATAGCTTCCATTTTAAACCAACCTCACTTTTTTTGATTTTATGCCCATCGGAGAACCATCGATTTTCATCAAAACATCAACTGTTAATTGGTCATCCTGTTTTGAAAAGTTTATCTCTTCGGTTAAAGATTCGTTTGCAGGCATGTTAATAAATGGAAATAGATAATTTGATAAACTCTTAAAAAGTTCCTTTTTCCCGCTTTTTTTAAGCATTATAGAGACATTATCGCTCATGTCCTGTGTTTCAACTATCTTGAAATAATCCGTGTCTATTATCACATCTGTTATTGTATCATGTGGCAGGCCCTTTAAATCCTCAATTACAGGATCTATATTTTCATCGGGACCAAACTGCTTTGAGACAGATTTCTGCTGATTGCTCTCAATAAAATCAACAGTAAGCTTTACGGATTTCACTATGAAAAGCCGCATAAGTATATTATATATTTTATATATTTTTATATTTAGGGGATGCTGTGCCTTCAATTTTATTACTCCTTCTTTATATTCCAAGCTTATCAATGCTTTTTTATAAGCTATCAAACCGCTTATCTTAGAAAGAGGAGCATTTTCATCATAAAAGCTCTTTAATTCATTTACTGCGTCAAAAATATCAATTTCCATGTTATATAATACATCTTAAAGAATTTAAAATTGACATTTTAACCTGCGCATGCTCCTGTAGGTGAACTTGCAGGATCATAAAGTATTTTTTCATCTGGAGAGATAGAGATAGGGCCTCCAGAAACGGATTCAATTACCGCAACATAACCAGCACAGCCAGTGCTTTGATTAAACCAAAAAGAAACATTTTTTCCAGTCTGCATGGCTACATAGTTTCCCTGTAAATTTTTAGTATTTACCCAGTTGACGTATTGCTGATTGGTCATAACTATAAAATAAGTAGTTGCTGATGCATTGTATACCATGTGCACCTTAAAAGTATCAGGTATCGTTAAAAAAGAATATGAATTAAATGATAAGGAGGTAGGCTCATTCCAAACTGTTATTAAAGGGTTACCATCTAAGAAAGAAAAGGGTAATGCAGAAACATTCTGGTTGTGTATCCCCAATGTAGAATTAGGATAATAAGACAGGATAGACCTATTTATTATTATATTAATCCCTTGATTTGGCAAACAGAATGGCCCTGAACCATTTACTGCTAAAGTTTCATTTGAGAAATAGCATGAATTGAAAAGAATGACGTGCATCTTAAATCCATATAGTATTGCAATTAGTATAACTATAAGAAGGACACCCATCAAAATATTTGTTAGGATACTTCTTTTCTTCATTTACTAAGAACAAAGTAATTAAATAAAAAGCTTTGTAATTGGAAACTAATTATGGACATTTAACATCTGCATTCGCATTATTAGGTGCGCCTAATGTAGATCCATTGTATAGTGTCACAGTAGTTGTATTATCAAGTGATGAAGGATTAGTATAGCACCATAAAACTTTACCATTAGATTCTGTCATTGTTGAACTGCACCAGCCATAAGGAAAAGAACCTGATGAAGCAGCAGAAGAAGCCGTTGTTTGGCATTGTGCCTCAAAAGCGCTAATAGCACTACTACTCGTACTAGCACCGCCTCCTAAACCTTTAAACCCTCCTAACACAAATGTAACTAAGAGAACAAGTATAAGCAAGCCAATTGCGATAAGTATTATTGTATTAATCGGCAAACCCTGTGCTTTTTTGTTTGAGATCATATTTATATCTTTCAATTAATACTATTTAAACCTTTTCGTTTTTAAGAAGATTTAAAAATCTAATTTAAACTAAAATTAAAGATTTATTAATACAAACCGCTATAAAATACAATTTATATGTATTTGAGTAGACTTGTTATAGATGCAGTAAAGCCAATAGGGGAATATACGATAATAGACCTAGCTAATGATATCGCAAGATATGTAAAAAATGGTGACGTTTTTATTAAAGTTGTAGAGGTTGATATTCATACTGAAGGATTAAAAGTAGTTATTGAAGGCTCGAAAATAAACTTTGACGGGATACAAAAGGCCTTAAAAGACAGAGGCACCGTTATAAACAGTTTAGATGAAGCGACAGTAAGTTCTAATGGAAAGAGCAAAAAGTAGATATACCATACTAGGTTTAAGTGACGGTCTTTTCCTAGGATTAGGTATATCACTGGGAATTTCTGTATTCCATAGCTACCAATTAACGTTTACATCCATTCTATTGGTCGGTATAAGTGGTTCCTTGTCTAATTTCTTCTCGACATATAATGCTGAGAATTTTATGTTGGGACAACAACTAAAAGAGTATAAACATGTTCTATTCGCAAAGGAATATGACCCTAAAAAGATGACTAAACTAAAAAAAGCTAAAAATATTAAGTATGCAGAAATTAGCTTTTTAGCTACATTAATAGGTAGTATTATAGTTCTTTTTCCTTACCTGCTTTATTATGCTATAGCTTTAAAAGAGGGCATTACTACGAGCATTATATCACTTTTATTAAGTCTATTTGTTCTAGCTGTAATAGGAAGTTATTCCCAAGAAGAAAAATTCAAAAAAATAAAAGAAGGGCTAAAAACCGCGGGCATTGGGTTACTTATCGCGGCGATAAGTGCTTTATTGGGAGTATTAATAAACATTTTTATTTAGACTTTGCAATATCTGCCATCTTTGAATTAAAATCTAACCCTTTTGATATTATCTCTTGTGCTTTTTCCCCGCTTATATCTATTTTTTCACCATGAAATATCCTTTTTCCAAGTGTAAATATCTCATTAAAATCTTCTATTTGCTTCTTTTTTATAAGCCCTCTTTCTTCCAGCTTTAAAAGCATTTCTGGTATTACTTCCGGAGAAGGAGGAATGTCACCTTGCCGCATTATGGCTGATTGAGCAGAATTTACAACGGCCCAGTACATGTCTGTTATAACTGAAGCCAGCTTAAGTTTTGCAGAATTTGAGTATAATTCGCTCCTAGTTAATGATGCATAAATTGACTCTTCTGTTGGTTTTATCTCGCCCATATTAAGCAGTGCTTGCAGAGGTTCAAAATAACCTGTATCTATCAAAGGAACCCCATACTTAAGAACATTAATAGAAACTGGATCAGCAGCAATTACACCGCGCCAAAAAGCTGTTAAAGTCACAAAATTAAGATGCAATTTTACTTTGCTCTCTTTTACCAATTTGTCAACATCGGAAAATATCAAGGATTGCACATTTTCATCAAGTTTATTCAAAACATCATCCATCACAATCATTATGTCTATATCGCTATCTTCTGTTTCCTTGCCTTTACTGTAAGAACCAAACAAAACGATTGTTTTCATCACTTTTGGATATTTTTCAAATATCTCTTTTGCGAACTTATATGCCGCGTCATACCCTCTCAGTTCTAAATGCCCTTTTTCGTTATTTTCTTCCATAATATCAGTATGCTCCAGGGAACCTTGAATTTCCCTTATCAGTCATATAACCTCCACCTACAACTGGAAATAATTCTCCAAATCCGTTATAAGAGAAGAAATCGTCTTTAAGTCCTAAATCAGAGTAAGAGGAAAAATCTCCGATTATAGATGAATAAGGCTGTGCAAAGTAAGCTGGCATTGATACATAAGGCAGATTACCATACAATGGTGCGCCCATATATTGAAGTGATTGAATCGTTCCGCTTTCTAAGCCACCTAAACCTCCAAAAACCTCCATTATAGCAGGAACATCTAATCCCTTATCCATCATGGCATCATAAACCTCTTTTATAGGCGCATTTCCTTGCCCTAAAGGAAGATGACTATCTCTATTTCCCATATTATCATTTAAGTGATACCTTTTTAAATAATCTCCCGCTGACTTGGCCATCTCTACAATGTCTTTATCTGAGTAAGGCTGTCCAGTCTGAGGATTTAGGTAGGATTTAAAGACATTTATGTGCCCTATATCTAGATTTATTCCTATTAGGTTGCTACTTATGCGCTCTGCTTCTCTAAGAGATAAATGCTTTTTTTCTTGAAGCTCTCTTGCAAATTCCTCTCTTGCTATCTTTACTGCTGCAGCAGTATCTTTAGGATTACTTAATGACATTTCTGGCGACATAGGATTTTCGACAAGTATCATTGGTTTTGATTGAGTATTATTATATGAAAACATGGCAGCCTTTACTATTCCTTTAGCTGCAATTTCTGGGGCCTTTTGATCATACGGTACAAATCTACTATTAACATTCTTTTCTTCTATATCAAGCTCTGCGTATTTCTCCTTTAGAGTTTTAATCATTTTTTCTATGTTTCCAAGTTCTGTCTGTGCGCTCTCTAACTCTGATTTGTCAGATCTCGCTTTTGCAGCGCTTAATCTAGACAAATAATCAACTTTTTGATATTCGAGATTCCGTAGACTTAAATTTAAATTTGCCCTTTCTTGATTAAACTGCTGTAAATTTTTTTCCTTCAAGAATTCAAAAGACCCCTCAGGATTTAACACAACCTTCCCATCTTCAGATATAAAGCCAAGTCTTCTATTGTTTTTGTTCCCGGCTAGTAACTTAGAATAAAGCTCTTCCCCGTAGATTGACTTAAATTTTTGTTCGGCAGTAGTTTTTATATCCCCAGAGCCATTCATGCTTTTAGCATCGATTCCTAGGTCAATTTCCTGACTTTGTGTCTGCAAGATTTTATCTTCCTTCTGGTCATAGATAGTATAAACTAAGTTTTTATCCGGGTCAGAGAAATTATCTGATGATGCATGGAATATAACTGGCATATTTTCTCTCCCCATTTTTTTACTTATATCATCAGCAAATTGTAAAGCAGTACCTATCTCTTTCTCAACTAAGTGTTCATAACCATCTTCTTTCTTTCCAGATTGAGGATTAATACCTGAAAAATTTATGGCCCAGGGTGCATGTACACTCAGATCAACATCATTTGTCTTTGCAAGGTTGGCTATTGCTTCTCTTTCTGTCTTGCCTATAGTATCAGCGGCATTGCCCTGCTCGCCTCCAAGCCCATAAACACTTGCTATATCTACTTCTACCATTCTAGCACCGCTTCTAAGAACTTTGGAAAACTCCTCTAGCTGGTTCCTTTCACCAATCGAAACCCCAAATTTGACTTTATTAAAGGGGTCATTAAACCTGTTATTCAAAGTATACTCTGTCATAATCTAATATGAATCGCTATAAGATAAATGCTTTTTTATTGTTATTACTGATAGGTCAGCTAATATTGTAAACTGACTTAGATATTATAGAAGCTAACAAAGCAGTATTATTATTTCCTAAAATTATGTAACTACCACTCTTTAATTTTAGTATTACATCTGTGTTGTTATCAGATACAACGTAAGCTTTGGCATTGTTACTAAGCAAAAATCCGCCTGCATTTAAATTACCTATGCTTGTACCGTCGGTTCTTACAGACAAAGTAACATTCCCATTTACAATATTGCCAACATATGCGGATTCAATTTTGTCAGAAGTTATATTAATACTGCCGCCAGCTATACTGGGGCCGGATACGGATATGTAACCTGTACCTATTTTAACTGTATATGGTACATTTAACACTATGAAAAGTATTATACCTATAATAATAACTGTAGCTCCTATTGCGATTGTAATGTAAAAAGTGTTCTTAATGCCTTGGGTATTCTCATTTTTTCCCTTAGTAAAAATAGCAAGAAGAATGACAATTAAACCTATTATTATTGGTAAAAGCAATAGGAAATTAAAACTCCCAGATGAAACCGCAAAACTGTATACCATCATTTACTCACATTTTTTGTTCCTTTATTTTTTGGATCTATACTCATTATTAAATATATTAAATACCCGAATACCCAAACTACCCCTAAAAAAATCAGGACAAAGAGGATATAAATATATTGCGGGAAAATAAAAAAAGACAAGTTCCCTAATGCTATAAGAAGAAAGGTTGGCAAAAGCATTAATGCCCAAACCCTTGCACCAATTCCAAGTTCTGAGCTGTCTCCATATGTTTTTAATGATTTATCCAGTCCTTTATTGCTTAAATCGAATTTTTGCAGGGTTTTACAATTCGGACAGCGAAATATCCTTTTATTTCCTAGCCTAATTGAATGGTATGAAACTCCCAGTATATACTCATAATTAAACCTATAATTGCATTTATAACAGCTGCAGACTGAAGTTACCATAATTTTTAATAAGGGTATTTTTTAATATATATGATTTTCTTTATTAATTACCAAACAACCTAACATGCTCTTTCATCATGCATCTGTTGAAAATTACAGTTATTCCTTTGCTTTCCGCAAGTTTTTTAGCTTCATCATTTGAAATTCCCTCCTGCATCCATATTACTTTTGGACTCTTGCTTATTGCAGCTTGGACTACTGGCAAGACCTTATCAGACGGCCTAAAGATATCAACTATATCCACTCTTCCAGGAACATCTGAGACTGAAGAATAGGACTTTTTATTTAATATCAAATCTGCATTGGGGTTAACAGGAGTTACATCATATCCCTTGCTTATTAGATATTTTGGTATATCATGACTTTCTTTTCCTTCTTCCCTTGACATTCCTACGACTGCTACCTTTTTGTATTTTGATAGAATATCTTTTATTTCGCCATCACTATGCTGGTCTTTTGGCATTTTAAGTATATTTTCATGTTCCTCAATTGAACATTCTGGATTATTATCTTTCATATAATATGTATGGTATTATAACTATAAAAACCAGTAGATTTTATAACTATATTAAAGTATGAAGTTATTTATCTATATGGGTATAATATCAAGAAAATGAGAATTGCAGTAATAAAAGAAACAGAATGCGAAGCGCCTGATAATTGTAATTACATATGCGCAGAAGTTTGTCCAAGAGTTAGACAAGGTGCAAAAGAGACTGTATACGCAAGAGAGAATGGAAAAGCAGCAATAACTGAAAGCCTTTGTATATCCTGTGGGATATGTGTAAAAAGATGTCCTTTTGATGCCATAAGAATAATAAACCTACCAGATGAGATGGCAAAAGATATTACATTTCAATATGGAATAAACTCCTTTAGGACCTTTAATATAGCAACTCCTATAGAAAATAAAGTAGTTGGTTTAATAGGCAGAAATGGTATAGGAAAAACTACAAACATAAAACTTATCTCAAATGAGCTTATTCCAAATTTTGGTGATTTAAAGAAAGAACCTTCATCTGAAGAAGTTATAAAAGCATTTAGGGGAAAGGAAATACAACCTTATCTTACAAAACTTTATAGCAATAACTTAATAATAGCAACAAAAACCCAATCTTTTTCGCAATCTGGCAAAGTGAGAGACTTGGTAGGAGCTAACCGCTTTAATTTAGTATCAAAAGACATTTTAGATAGAGATGCTGAAACGTTATCCGGTGGGGAGGCCCAGATAGTAGAAATAGCAAAAACTCTGGATAAAGAAGCAGATGTCTACATATTTGATGAGCCTATGAACTATCTAGATATAAATACGAGAATAAAAGTCGCTACAAAAATTAAAGAGGCACTGGAAAACAAGACAGTTGTTGTAGTAGAACACGATTTGGTAATGTTAGATTATCTTACCGAATATATACAAATTTTGTATGGATCTGAATCAAATTATGGTATAGCATCTCATATTATGCCATCAAGGAACGGGATAAATACCTATCTAGACGGATATTTACAGACTGAAAATGTGAGATTTAGGGATTATAGTATAAAGATAAAGAAAACTTTGCCACCAGTTACAAATGAGCAATTTATTTCATGGCCAGAATTTGTAGTTAAGCTTGATAATTTTAGTTTAGATACAAAAAGCGGGAAACTTTACAAAGGAGACATTATTGGAGTTATAGGAGAAAACGGAATAGGTAAAAGCACCTTTATAAAAGCCCTTGCTGGAATTATTGAAACTAGCATTGGCAAATTGGATTTAGGTATAAAAATTTCATATAAACCTCAGATATTAAAGCCATTTGATATGATTGTAAGTGATACCTTATTAAATACAAACCCCCAATACGAAAGCGATCTTGGGATAGTTTCTGCTATAAATAAATTTGGAATTAATAAGATAATGACTAAGAATGTAATTACTTTATCTGGAGGTGAACTACAAAAACTTGCTATTGTCACAACTCTAATGAAACCTGCTGATATCTACCTTATAGACGAGCCATCTGCAAATTTAGACATAGAAGATAGGTTAGAATGCATGAATATAATATCCTCCTTTATTTCATCAAGAAAGAAATGCGCTATAATAGTTGACCATGACCTTGCATTTCTTGATTCTACCTGCCCAAAAAGCATACTATTCAACGGTAAAAAAGGGGTTAAAGGTATGACAGATCAGATAGAAGGCACTGGTAAGGCCATAAACAACTTTCTTAAAAGCATAGATGTAACAATAAGAAGAGATAAAGACAGCGGAAGACCCAGAATTAATCAAAAAGGGAGTAGACTGGATTTAGAACAAAAGGCCTCAAATATTTATTTCGCAGAGTAACTACGAACTAGTCAATAATTAAATTAATTAAATAATATTCTTGTAATACAAACCTGCTCTTTTTATGCATACTAGTTCTAGAATTAATATGAGGGGGGATAAATATGGAAGTAATGGAGGAAACAGGGAGTTTATATGAAAAGCTGCTGCAGCAAATAACTTTATACAACCAGTACAAAAATAATATAGACTTTGAAAAAGCAGAGCGTGTAAGCAGACTTTTAATGGATATAAATAACCTTGCTATACGTCTAGGAGTTTATAAAGGGGATCCTGAAGCAGAGCTAACAAACATGCAGATAAAGTTAAAGCATGAAGAGAAAAATAAGCCAATACACTTTATATAGACTACTTTTGAACTTCAAATTTTAGTAAGTCTATAGCTAAAACGTGCAGAGTTGCTGAACCAGTAGAAGCTCCGCTTGCTGCCGTGGTTGTAACATCGTAACTATTAGGCCCGGCGTATGTTGGAATTTCTATTGTGCAATATCCTGAAGGTGTGTCATTTAGTATCGTCCAACCAGTGGATGTGCCATTACCATAAAGGACATTACAGTTCTCAGCATTTATTGTATCGTTATAGGAGGGAAAAACGCTATTGATAGACAACGAGGAATTGCATGATGAACCGCATGCACTACTGTAATTTGTTATAAGAACAGGTTCGTAGAATGTTGAATAAGATGAAGATGATGAGAATCTAGAATTGTATGAAAAAATAAGGTTATTTGGAGTGCTGTTTGAGTAATAGTCTGTTTTTGTGAATACTTGCAGGAGAAAAGGGTTGGAGATTTCTAAACCTAAAACGGATACTACATAGTTGTTTAAGTTAGAGATTGGTCCTCCATTCTGAAATAAAACTAAGGCATTTACTGTAGATGAAACAGTGGAAAACGAAGAAACGGCAGAATAAACCTGAGAGATAAAGTTGCTATTGGTAGTTATTGAACCATTTAGGGTGAGATAATAACTTGTTAAAGCGTACGCTGAGGTTATAACGCTAAGTATTATTATACTACCCACTACCAGATCTATTGTAAAAACTTGCCCTTTTCTCATGACCACTCCGTATAAGAAAGACGTATTATTTCATTACCCGGTGATAATACGATAAATCGCTGTATAGAAGCCACATAGCTAGAAGAATAATCAATAGGATAGCCACCTGTTATCCCTTTACCATTAATTTTTAGCATAGACCCATTTAAATAATAGAATGTTATGTTAAAAGAATCACCTGCTCTAAGCAGTAATGACATGCATGAAACTGGCAAAGTTGTGATTGCATAAAGTTTATTTGGGGAAGCTTCCAAGTTATTATGCATTAAACCTAGCTGCTTTATCTGGCTACATGACAGAGTATACCAATCAGAAGGATAGCCACCGGAACCTAATAAAGAATTTGCGCCCTGCACTGCAAGGTTATTGATATAATCTGAAGTTATCTGAGAATAATATGAAGAGTAAGAATTATTTATGTCTGCGTTGGAATAAAGAAAAAGCAATACAGTTGTAAATAAAAGCAAGAATATGAATAAAGCGATAAGTAAGTCTATCGTAAATATCTGTCCTTTTCTATTCATAAAACCATAAACCCTTTATAATATTAATTTGTAAACGTTGACTTAAAACCTTAATATTTAATAGAAAATATGCAAATTAATATCTGGTTTAATGATACTTAATGCAATACAAAAAACTGTTATTTAATATTAAAATTTATAATATATAAATAATAGGTGGTGAAAGGTTATTAATGGAAGATATAAATGAAATTTATTCTAAGATCATTGAAAAACTTAGGGACGGGCCTTCCCTAATCCTTGAAATAGCAGAAAGAATAGAAAAGGATACATTACAAACGCAAACAATAGTTGATTACTTTGCAGGAAGGGGAGAAATAAAAAAGACTTCTAGAAAATTTGGTTCTTCCCCAGTCTATTTTCTTGATAAAGATAGAGAAAAAGCTTTGAATTTACTTATGCAGACATTAAATAATCAGGAAAAGAGCCTAGTATCAAGAATAAAGGAAAAAAGAGTAATAAACATGGATTCACTTTCATCGGCTGACAGATACATTTCCCAGAACCTAACCGATTTTATTAAAAAAGTCTCAGCACAGGACAATCAAACTGGGCAAAAAGCAGATTATCTATACGAAGCAAGTTTAGACCTTGATACTGTGAAGTCTATTATAAACTTTAAGGATGAAAAAACAAGACAAGGAACACATGAAACTGACATTAAAAAAACAAAAGAAAGGAAAGAATTAGCAGAACAAGAACCAGACAATATACTTACAAAAAACGGGTTTCAAAACCCCAAAGAAATCGAAAAAGGAGTATTCCTATGTTTATATGGACAACATAACATAAAGGTAGTTGTTCAAGTACTTAATAAAAAATCAATTTCCAAAAAAGATTTTATAAACGCCATGGGTTATAGTACAGTATATAAGACAATAACATTTATAATAACAAACGCAGAGAAGATAGCAGGAAACAAAAATTTTGGAAACATGGTAAATATAATAAAAATGAATATATGAAAAAAGACATCTTATTTTTATTGAATCAAGATTATACAATGTTTATAAACAGTAAAAAAGAAAGCAACACCCAATTTGGCATATTCAAACCAAGTAAACTAAAAAACAAAAAATTTGGATCTAAAATAAAAACTCACAATGGAAATATTTTTTATAATATAGAACCAAAAACCCCTGATTTAATTAAAAAGATAATAAGACTCCCTCAGATAGTTACTTTAAAAGACGTTGGAAGTATGGTGATGTATCTAGGTATAAAAAAAGACAGCAAAGTCTTCGATGCTGGAACAGGTTCAGGAGTTGTAGCATGCTCGATAGCAAGCCTTTCAGCAGAAATAAAAGTTTTTTCATATGAGTTAAGAAAGGAATTTATGAAAGTAGCAAAGAAAAATGCAGAATTATTTGGAGTTGAAAATATAAAATTTGCAAACATTGATGTAAAAAAAGGTGTTAAAGAAAAAAATTTTGATTGCGGGATACTTGATTTACCAGATCCTTGGGAGGTCCTTCCGGTTATAACTAAGAATTTTAAAGTTGGTGCCAGAATTGTTACATACTCCCCTTCTATTATACAAGTCGAAAAGACATTAAGAGCGCTGCCTAAAAACATGAAATTAGAGAGATTAATAGAAAACAACGAAATAAACTGGAAAGCAGAGGTTGAAAGAGATATATTAAGACCAGAAAGCAACGGAATATTACACACTGCTTTTCTTCTTTTTATACGAAAAGTAGCAGATTAAATTTTTTATAATCTGTTTATAGTCTATCTGCTTGATGCTGCTTGTCTTTCAGTGTCCACTCTCTTTGAGATTGGGAACGCAATATCTTGATTATTTGCAGCTTGCGTAAGTATTTCGTATAATGCCTTGTCAGCTTTTTTACCGGTAGCAGATAATTGGTATGTGCCCTCTGCTATCCATCTCAAAGCCAAATCAACCCTTCGTATTGGTGCAGTATCAACCTGCTTAGCAAGCCTTTGTCCACCTATCAAAAGAGTCATAACCTCCTCTCTAGGCGCAGAATTTTCTATAGCTTTTACTAGAACCTGAAGCGGGTTAAGCCCGTCTTTACTTATTAAATCAAATGCATTTTCAACTAAATTTGATGCCGTACTAAATCTTCCTGACATTAATTTACTGGTTCTTAAGTGTTTTTTCCCTCTATGTCCTGGAACCATAAGATGACTTATTAACCGCTCAACTATATTCATTCTGGCTCTAGCAAGTCTCTGTTGAGATAGCCTTCCAGAGGTCTTTGGGACTATGACTGGTTTAAGTGAGATTATATTTTTAAGCCCCGAATCGTTTACTACAACTCCTTCAAAACTGTACTTTCCAAAGAGCTTTATTTCATTCTCTTTTTTAACATTTTCTACGGATTTTTCTTCCATTTTATCTCACAGGTTTTTGCTTTCTCCCCTTAACTAATTCCTTTAATGATATTCCATTGACTTTTATTATTTTAAACTTTACACCAGGTAAATCTCCTCTAGCACCCTTCTGTGCTCCACCGATTCTCTCAATTATTACATCATTGTGTTCATCTACAAAAGAGACTCCTTTGCTCCAAGGGATATATGCAGTTATTATTTTTCCATTCTTTGTAAGTTGAACTTTACAAGATTTTCTCTTTCCAGATGAAGGCTTCTTTGGAGTTATCTCAACTTTTTCTAGAACTATGCCTCTAGCCTGCGGTGCGCCTGCAAGGGGATCATTTTTTCTCCAACTTCCACTAAAATAAGATCTACTTTTATTCTTGCTAAACCTTACCCTTTCCTTTCTCTTAAGCAACATTTTACCGTTAAACAATCCGCGTGTTTTATTTCCCATATTTTTTACTTAATATTTATACTAACTATATTAAAATACCTTTGCATTAGCATTTTAATAAGCTTTATTTTGTTACTACTTATTTTTCCATCAACTGAAGCTTCTACTTTCTTATTATCATCTTCCTTTCCATTTATAGTTATGTAACCTGAGATAAGTTTGTTTGGACGTATTATATTTTCAAATAACTTTACTGGATCATCAGAATATTCTATAACTATAACTTCTTTTTTTAACATCTCCTGTAACATCTTTATTTTCATACCGTTCTTACCAATTGAAAGACCTGCTTGGCCTTGATTTACAACGAAGATTATCTTATCTTCAAAATTTATGCAATCTCTTGGCATTACACTTGTTACATCTGAAAATAGATTCATTGATAGGATAATATCGCTGTCGAATTTTATGTTCATACTTTATTTCTTTATCCCCAAAACGGTTATGCCAAAAGATTTACCACATGCAATAGAGAGAGCATCACTATCCCCATCATATTTATATTTTTCAGTGTCCAAACTATTCAATTTTTCCAATATTACATCGCTGGCGTTACTAGCGTAAACGATAAAAGAGATATCTCCTTCTTTATAAGCTCTAAGAGTAGAATTTAAGCCTATAAAAACTTTATTACTTTTTATCTTTTCCTGAATCTTCTTCGCTATTTCCTTTTCCATTTTCTTTCACCACTAATTCAACTCCCCCAGTACCTATAGGGATTACTTGATTTGACATTATATTGTTTGCAACATATTTAAAAGGATCTGATTCGTGATACATACCAGCTTCTATAAGGTGCTTTAATGGGACCTCAAAGGAGGCTCTTGCTAAAACAGAATCTGCTTCACCGCTTAGCCCATACCTTCCTATACCTCTTACTGCACCGTCTAAGCACATTGCATCGGCAATTAAAAAGATATGTCTTAAATCAACAGTTAATCCTACGTTTTGCAAGGTAGCATTTACTTCTTCTATTATAAGATTTCTTGCAGCTTCTATTCCTAACACTTTAGAAACTTCAATTATGTCGTTTGAAACAGTATTTTTCTGGTCAATTTCCTCCATCTTAAGCACTTCAGAAAGATTTGTACCGATAGTCTTTATCCAATAATTGCCCTGAGAATTCTGGTTTAGTATTGCTCTTGAAACTCCTGGTAAACCAGACAAGTTTATCTCTACAATTTTATTCCTAAGTCTTATCAGTTTCTTAACACTATCTGCTGATTTGTCTACTATTATCAGACTGTCCTTTTCTATCGAAGCTGAGACCTTCAACTTTGAAAGTTTTGCTAGTATATCCTTAGGTGTAAAACCATATTCTTTAAGTAACTCTTTATCCAGTATAAATTCTATTAATTTTTTCCTCAAAGAAACGGTATATGAATGTGTTATATCTTCTATATTTATTTCTATAAGCTTATTTGCAACTTCACTTGCTTTCTGCTTTGAACTTGCGTATTCTGGTTTTAAGTAGATATCCATAAAGGGAGTGGAGATATCTTTTTTGGAATCAAATATCTCAACTAACCTTGGTAAACCGGTAGTAGTATTAATCACTGACAATCCTGCAGCATGTTTTGTTCTAAGCGTAAGCTGAGTACTTGCTTCCCCTATACTTTGTGCCGCAATAACGCCTACAGCTTCACCTGGGGTAACTAAAGATCTTAAATATATCTTTTCTAGCTCGGCTAAATCTGCATCCTCGCCATATTTTTCTTTGAATGCTATAATGTATTTTTCAGGAATTTCTATTTTCATAATTTAAGATCACCTTTGTCACTTGCGGATACATCTAATCCGTCCTCTCCGTACTTAAACTGTACGATTGAATTGCCCAATCTAACTGATAGATCTTCTGAAACTTTAAGATCTTGTAGAGCCGAAGATAACCTTCTCTGCATGTAACCTGAGATTGGCGTACGTATAACATTGTCCATTAACCCTTCCCTGCTACTTGCAGCGTGAAGGAAGTATTCTACAGGGTTAAGTCCTTTTCTGTAATTTGACACTACAAAACCCCTTGCAATAAGGCCATTGTCTCCTTTTTTAAAGTGCGAAGTAAGCCTGTCTGAAAACCCATTACTTATTCTTACATCTCTTAGCATCTGCTGACCTACAAGTCCTATTGTTGGTATAAGATTTGTTATGCTACCTTTTGCTCCTGTTGTTATCATAGACTCTACATTATTGTTCTTTTTGTCTATATAAGCATCTATAATATTTCTAACTTTTATTCTTATTCTATTTGCAGTGCTAAGTATCTTTGCTTCTGCAACATCATCGTAGTCCTTTAGTAGTTCTGCTACAGTGCTTTCTCCTTCTTTTACAGCTTTGTCTATTTCAGTATAAGCTACTTTTGGTATATCGAAATCACGAATATTAACACTCATACCCAGGCTGAAAAGTGACATCAACCCTATCTTATTCGCTTGGTCTATGAATTTTGCGGTTACCTCTGAACCGTATCTTACAAATAAGAACTGAAGTAAACTACCACTTTCTCTTCCTATAGTAGCAGCGTCTATAACCCCTGAGACCAATTTACCAGCTTTAATTTTTACGATTGAATCCTCCTCTTTTGTTATTTTATAAGTGCTACTTGGACTCTCGAAATTTAAATCATCTGGAAGAATCATACTGAATAGTTCTCTTCCTGTGTATTTCTTCTTTTTTAAGTCTACTACTACACCTATATTTGAAAGTAGAAACTCTGCGGTTTCCTTTCCAAACTCAGTATCCTTAGCTGTAAGAATCGCACAACCAGAAACGTAGTCCTGAGCGGCACCGATTAATGGTAAACCATGCCTTGGTGAAACAATATTGTTCTTTATGTTTATTATCATATCTGCTTCAGCAAGCGCTTCCTCGTTCTGCAGAACATGTATGTTCATCTCATCTCCATCGAAATCCGCATTGTAAGGAAGTGTAGATGCAGGGTTTATACCTAAAGTTTTATAAGGTAAAACTTTTACTCTATGACCCATTATTGATAATCTATGCAATGAAGGCTGCCTGTTAAATAAAATTATATCCCCGTCTTTTATGTGTCTCTCAACTATGTAACCAGGTTTAATCTCATCAAGTATATTATTTACAGTAGTTTCAGTTATCTTTCTTTTTATATTATCAGGAGTTATAACGTAATTAGCTCCGGGATGTGAATTAAAGTTTTTTATTAATACTTTTAATCTATCAATGTTCAAGTCTGTAACATATTCTGGATAAGTAACCTCTTTTGCAATTCTCAGAGGCACCCCAACTTCATCAAATCTTAAGAATGAATCTGGGGAGATTACTGACCTTGCACTGTAATTTACACGTTTACCAAGCGCTGAACCTCTAAACCTTCCTTCTTTTCCTTTTATCCTATCTTCTAGGGTTTTAAGTTTTTTATTTGATTTATGCCTTGCAACTGGAACTTGTGCAGATCCATTTGATATAAAGGTTGTAATATGGTACTGAAGTAAATCCCAAAGCTCATCTATTATTATTTCTGGGGCTCCTGATCTTATGTTCTCTGCAAGTCTCTGATTTGTCCTAACAATATCCGTAAGTTTGTGAGTAAGATCATCTTCACTCCTCTGACCGTTTTCAAGCGTAATCGAAGGCCTGATTGTTATTGGAGGAACGGGTAATATAGATATAACCATCCATTCTGGCCTGGAATAATCTGGATCTAAACCAAAGAACTGTAAATCCTGGTCTTTTATCTTTTCAAGCCTATTAAGTACATCAATAGGTGTAAGCTTTTGATCACCGAATACGAAAGTGTAAGGTTTTTCAAGTTTTATCTTTTTTTGCTTTGTTCTACAAAATGGGCAGATAGTTACATTCTTTGCATGTTTTATTAAAGCTTTGATTAGCTTTATTTTCTTCTTGTTTCCTTCATTTATATCTGCTGAAATTATATCTTCACTTAACTTTTTAAGATGTTCATCGGATATTAATATTCTACCACATGAATTACATGTTGAATTAACAATATTATAAACGTACGGAACGGTCTTTATATTGAATACTGGCCTAGCAAGATCTAAATGTCCAAAGTGGCCCGGACAATCTCTTATTGTATTACCACAAGTTTTACATGTTAACCCTGGATCAGTAACACCCATTCTTAAATCAGAAAGACCTCCGTCAACAGGAAAACCATCTATGTCATAAAGCTCAGATGAAGTTATGGATACTGAGCTCATTTTTTGTATATATTTCGGAGACATTATGCCAAACTCCAATGATGCTATCTTACTAAAAACAAAGTTCGAATCTAATTTCATACCTTACTCCCCAAAACCATTTTTGGATATATCCCTACTGATTTTAACTCATCTAATAATATCTTAAACGAAGCTGAAACTTCTATTAACTTAATCTGTGCATCTTCGCCGTCTATTGGACAGTAACCTGTTTTCTTTTTAACATTATATACTGCTACCATACCGCATTTAGAACATACTGGAATCGTAACCTTATCCGAATCAAACCTTTCTTTAAGTGCTAACGCAGTACCATACGCTACAAAACAGTCTTTCTCCATTTCTCCAAGACGAAGCCCACCGCGCTTTGACTTTCCTTCAGTTGGCTGCCTATTTAACAACTGTATTGGACCACGAGCTCTCCATTGTATCTTATATTCAACGAAATGCTTCAATCTTATATAAGTCATGTCTCCTACGAAGATTCTTACTTTCATCTCCTCACCAGTTATACCATTATACATGGTCTCTACCCCATTCTCTCTAAACCCATACTTCATTAGTTCTTGGCGTAAACTTTCTTCTGTTTCTCCAGTAAATGAAGTACCATCAACATGTCTACCGCCTAACGCTCCAACCTTACCACCTATCAATTCAAGTAAGTAAGACATTGACATCCTTGATGGTATTGAGTATGGGGAAAATATTAAATCTGGCACTATACCTGAATAAGTAAATGGCATATCTTCTTGATTTAGCAACATACCAACTACTCCTTTCTGACCACTTCTTGGACCAAATTTATCCCCTATCTCTACCGGTCTATCCTGTCTAATCTTAAGTGAAACGTATTTATTTCCTTCTGATGTTGAAGTTACAAATACATTTTCAACAATACCACTTTCACCGGTCCTGCATTCAATAGAAGATTCAACCTGTTTTTGCACTCCTAATCTGAACTTGTCTATTGATGAAACAAACCTTGGTGGAGAGATTCTCCCAATAAGTACATCTCCGCCATTAACATGCGAATTTATGGCTGCTATCCCATCCTCATCTAAATATTTATATGAATCCTCCGATCTATAACCTGCAACATCCTTATCAGGTATAGTTATAAGGTCACTTTGACCACCAACATATTTTATTTCTTCTACTTTGTATGGTCTAAAGAACATTGCTCTAAAAAGACCTCTTTCCACAGAGGATTTATTTATTATTATGGCATCATCCATGTTATAACCTAAATAAGAAAGTACTGCTACAACTATATTCTGCCCAGATAGATGTGACTTAAAGTTTTCATTTTCATACATCTCAGTTTTTACTATTGGGAATTGCTGGTCTATTGCAATCATTGATTCGTTATCATGTCTTATAAGATAATTCGTACTGTACACTCCAACACCCTGCTGTACACTCTTTACAGCCGTAACGTTTCTGTGTGCATTACTGTGATTTATAAATGGAAGCAATGAAGCCTGCGTACCGAAAACAGAAAGGGGAGTTATTTCAAGGTGAGTATGCGAAGGTGTAAGCTCTTCTTCAGTTAATGCTGTATAAGCAAGCTCCTCTTCATCTGCATCTAAATATTCTATTTTTCCTTTGTCTATTAAATCTTGCCATGTTACGTGTCCTTCTGAAAGTAACTGTACATCTTCTTTTGTAACTAGTGGCTTTCCATTTTTAACTACTATTAGCGCCCTAAGGAGTCTTCCGCTGTCGGAGTTTATCATTACACTGTCAGTATCTTTTCTGAACCTGACATTTACTTCTTTTGGTATTTTACCCTCTCTTCTATCTTCGATAAGATCTTTAATAAGCCTGTTCGGATCATCAGTAGCTCCTGAAAGCACTCCATTTACAAATACGAAACTCATATCTTTTTCACCCCATAATTCTTAAGCAAATTCTTAACTGTTTCTGTATCTACCCCTTCCTTTGACATCATTGAAAGCATGGCTAAATTTTTAGTCAACCCTATTTTTGGTCCTTCTGGAGTTTCTACTGCACAGAACCTTCCAAACTGAGTTCCGTGTAGGTCCCTTGCTCTATAGTTTTCTCTGTTAGAAGTAAGCAAGGACTCTACTTTTCTTAAATGAGACACTGTTGATGGAAAACTTCTTCTGTCTAGATGCTGAGTTATTCCTACTCTTCCACCTACCCATTGACCAGTCGCAAGAGCAGATCTTAGTCTAGCAGTTAATTGATCGGAGGTAAAGATATACTTTGGGTCTGGGACTTTGTCCTTCCTAATCCCTCTTTCGAAGTTGTATTTAGCGTCATTTAGTATTTGTTTGAATATAAACCTAAACAACATGTCTAGGTTATAACTTTCAGCATGCAACCTTTTATTTGAATAATGGTCCTTGTCTACTTCTTTACCGGCTAAGGCACTTTTTATTAAAAGATTCGAAACGTACATAACATATTCTGCTTTTATCTTTCTAGAATCTTTGTCCCTGCCTAAAAAAGGAAATAGCAAAGAATCTATATTCAATTCTGCAGTTTCTTTTGTATGAATAGAATGGAGCATTTTCCCGATGCTATCTAAAGCCTCGTTCTCCGAACTAGTATTAAAAGCTATAAGATTCATGTCAATTGTATTTATTATATCATCATCGTCTTTGCCGATTTTTTTAATTATTTCATTTTCATTTGTAATGCCTAATGCTTTAATCAAAGTAACAATAGGTACTCTCTTTAACTTACCAAAAGTAATATAAAGGAGATTACTACTGGACATTTGAAGAGTGTGAGGTACTTTTATTGAATCTGCGTCAGCAAATATCTTAGCACTAAATTTAAATCCCTCCTGATTATCTTTTGAAATTAATATATTGTTAGGCGCAAGGTCCTCTGTTGTTATTATTATTCTTTCTGTGCCATTTATTATAAAGTAACCGCCAGGATCAGTTGGATCCTCTTTTGCTTCTGTTAGTTCGCTTGGCGAAAGGCCGTACAAATTGCAATACTTTGATTTTACTATAATTGGCATACGGCCAATAAAAACTTCTTCTTCTAGTATTTCCTTGCCATTAGCAAGATACGAAACAGAAAGCATCAAAGGAGCGTCATAGGTAAGGTCTCTTATCCTTGCTTCCATAGGATTAATTAACCTTACAATACTATCCGCTTCTATTATATCCGGTTTTCCAATAGTTATTTTATTTATCTTTATCTTAAAATCATCCACTCCTGCAGGTTTGATTACAGGTTCTATTAAACCTTCTGTGTCTATTATTTTCTTCAACCCGTTACCTATAAAATATTCAAAAGAGGAAATATGATGAGCTGCTAATGCCGTTGAATCTAGAGCAGATTTTAACAATATCTTGTATCTATCATTTTCCATTTTATTTCACCACAAGCCGATAATAGCTATACTGGCCGGCAGTTTTACTATCACGCTTTATTTCTAATACATCTCCTTCTTTTGCATCTAGAAGTTTTGTTGCAGGATCTGTTAATTTAATCTTTGGAAGGTCTTTTACTACTATATTGTATTTACTCAACAATTGGTCAACCTCCTCTTTAAGCATAATTCTATATTGCGGCGACAAACGGTTACTAAATACATCGATATCCAAGCGGGGAACCTCTTAAAATATAATTTATAATTCAATTCTATAATAGTTATACTATTTAAGCTTTTCTATTATTAAATTACATGTTATTGACTCAGATTAATTATACTTAAGGTATTAATAAATTAATTATCACTGTTAAATGAGCCTTTCATAGTTCTATACAACATAGATTTATTGTTTAATTCATTTAAATTCTTATCTGCAAGATTAAAAATAGTATTACTGTAGCTTATAACCCAATATGAAAGCAAAACAGAATAAGCTAATGCTGCATAAACTTCCGGCAAATGAGACAGATTTACAAAATAAATAAATATAAAAAGCAAAATCAAGTAGACAACAAAGGTCAATAAAGATTCAAAACGGAGATTTTTTGCTAGAATCTTACTATTTGCAAATGCAGAACGTAAAGTGGAATTTCCGTAAATTGAAAAAAAATTAGAAAACATTAATGAACTGCCATAATATACGCCTGGCAGGATAAAGACTATTAAACCTAAAATGGCAACTACTGTTTGTACAAACGTTGCTATTAAGAACTTTGGAAAAATTACTAAAGAACGCTTTAAAAATGAAAAAAAGTTGAGATTATTGGAAAATAAAAAATATAATTTATAATAGAATAATGCTCCCAAAGAAAAGATAGCAAGAAAAAAGGAGATAATAAAAATTGCTTCTCCTATAAGTACATTGAATGTAGAGGGAGTATAAACTAACCCGCCGGTTAAAAAGGCCCCTAACCCAAGCGTTTTAAAAATTAGAAAAAACCCAAAGACAAAAAGTATTAAGAATATCAACAAAAAGACAATAAATGAACTAAATTCTGATACTGATTTTAAACCATAAACAAAACTCTGTAAAAATGATTTTATAATTTTTTGCTCGCCCATTAATACTCTTATTAAGCATTATTAATATCTTTATCTCCCCTTATTTTAAACAAACCTTTATTTTTATATTTTGATTTTAACTTAAAACCGCAATAACTATACACGGGGCATTTACCACAAAGAGGATTAATAGGCCGGCATATCTCTCTACCAAACTTTACAAAAGAATAATTAGTAGTTATTCTTAATTTTGGATTAAGTATACTTTCTAGTATCAGCTCTGTCTTCTCAGGTTTTGTACCTTCGGGTACTATACCAAGACGCTGAGAAATCCTGTTAACATGTGTGTCTACTGCAATATAAGGTAGGTTAAACCCCCACTCTAACACAAGACTTGCTACTTTGTTACCAACACCGGGTATAGTCATTAATTTTTCTTTGGTTGATGGAACTTTAGAATTAAACTCTTTTATAAGCACATTGCAAGCACTTTTAACTAGTTTAGCCTTTGTATGGAAAAAGCCTACAGGATAAATTAACTTCTCAATTTGGTTTATAGGGAGTTTAATTATTTTTTCTGGAGTATCAGCAACGGCAAGTAATCTCTTCTGTGCAGGAAACGTAGTAGTATCTTTTGTTCTTGTTGATAATATCCCGTGAATAAGCACTTCAAATGGATCAATTTTCCTTTCGCGATTGTGATACCTCTTGTTTATCATATTTACCGCCTTTACAAAGTCACCATTTTCCACAAATTGCATTAACTTTATAAAGATAAATAATTTAAGCACAAAAATTGTATGGATTAAATGAAATATACGATAAAAAATGAGGGATTAAAGTACTTAACAGAGAAATATGACATAAACTTTGATAGTATAATAGATAACATAATTGAAAAGAAATATAATAAAGTAGCAATACAGATTCCTGATGGTTTTAAATTACATGCTTTAGACATTGCAGATATGATAAGTAGTAATTCTCAAGCAGAGGTGTACATATGGGGGGGAAGCACATATGGTGCATGTGACGTACCTATCGGATTAGAAAAATTTGGTATAAAAGCTATTATACAATTTGGTCATGCAAGATTTAGAGCAGATGAATTAGGCAAAAGCAGTGGTTAAATGATAACTATTGGTATAGATGAAGCAGGTAGGGGGCCAGTAATTGGTCCAATGACAATAGCTGGGATAGGTATAGGTGAGGATCTTGCCCAAAAATTTAAATTAATTGGGGTAAAGGATTCAAAGATGCTAAGTATTAAAAGAATATACCTTTTGGAGAGAGAAATAATTAAGAGTTCAAATAATTTTAAGGTTATAAAACTTTCTGCAGAAGAAATAGATAATAGATTTGAAAATGGCAAAAACCTAAACTACCTAGAACTAGACAACATGGCAGAAATAGCAAATAATCTAGCTGGGGAAACAGTAGTTATCGACTCTCCTAGCAGAAATACTGAAAAAATAAGGCTTTATTTATCTAAAAAGATAAAAGATAAAAAAATAATTGCTGAGAACTATGCCGATAAAAACCATATTGAAGTTTCTGCTGCGTCAATAATAGCCAAAGCTAACAGGGAAAGAGAGGTAGAAAAGATAAAAAAAGAGTTAGGGTACGATTTTGGAAGTGGTTATCCTTCTGACCCAAAAACAATACAATTCATAAAGATAATAACTGAAAATGAGAGGATCAACCAAGAACCCTACAAAAAATTTGTAAGAAAAACCTGGAACACTGTAAAAAATTCTAATAACAGAACATTAAACTTTTTTAATTAAGCTATCTATAAAATCCTGGGGCATTTCTGCAGATTTCCACATATTCTTATCAATACATATATGAAGTATGTAGCCCTGACAGATTACCATATCCTTGCAAGTTATGTTAAAATCAAATCTTAATATTTTTTTAGATACTGCGCTTACTTTTAATGCTGTTTTAAGTGTATCGCCTAGTCTTGCAGATTTTATGTACTTTGCATTTGATTCTAAAACAACCATCCACCTATTTTCATCTATTATTGGAAAGCTATGCCCCTTAAACTTTATAAATTCCTGCATAGCATCTGTAAAAAACCTGTAATAACCTGAATAATGAACTATACCTTGTGCATCTGTATCATATATTTTAACGTCTTCGCTAAAAGAATAATCATATTCCATAGTTAATAAGGCATAAAACTTGGTCCAAGATCCTCAAGCATTTCTTTTTGTCTCTCAAAGAATTCTCTCGCATTTTTAAATCTTTTAATTAAATTTTCAGCAACGGCATTTTTTAAATCAAGAGGGTGGATACTCTTTTTCCCGTATAGGTCTATCATCTGTTCTGGGGAGTTTATTGTTATATCTCCTCCGAACTTCTGCTCCCGCTCTATTGTAAAACTGCCATCATTTGGTAATATAAAGAAATTAACAATCTGTATTATGAAGTTGTCTTCTATAATCCCTTCTGGGCAGTACCCATTTAATATTTTTTTCTTTATAGATTCCTCAGAATCATATATTTTAATATTGCTTTCTGGAACTGAAGAGGACATCTTAGTTCCTGGGCCACGTATAGATGCTATTAAAGGGGTAAGCACTTCTACTCTCTTCCTATAACCTAGCTTTTGAAGATATTCTCTGGCATATGCAAATATGTGTCTTTGATCCATCCCTCCAAGCTGGATATCTACATCTAAATACTCCTCGTCTAGTGTTTGCATAAGAGGATATATAAGTTCACTTACTTTTGGATTTTTCATTCTCGTAACTTCTGAAGCTGCGTGTGTCGCTTTTTCTGCAGTGGTAAGCGTAGATAACTTTAATAAATCTGAAACGTATGGCTGACTTAATTCAAAATCTGATCCACGAACAAATTCTGGCACTCTCTCCCAATCAAATGATAATTCTATGCATTTCTTAGTGTAATCTACCCTCTTATCAAGTTCATCCCATTTAGATTTTAAATCATCCAATGCTGCATGTAAATCAGCGATAAGTATTTTCGAATGTATCCCTGCTCTTTCAAAATCAAAAAGCTTTCCTAAAGCTACTAAATGGCCTAGATGTATCGAGCCAGTTGGTGCTCTCCCAATATAAACTGAAAGAGGTTTACCTTCATTAAGTAAACTACGTAAATCTTCAAGAGTTATTATCTCAAGCGTGTTTCTTTTTATTATATCCAAACGCTCTTCTACATCCATTAATATATACATAAAAGTTAGAATATATATAGATTATCAACCAAATAACAAAAATAATTATGGCAAGCTTTAATTTAAAGTAGAGATATTAATAAAAATGAAATTCATACATGTTGGAGATACGCACATAGGGCAAGTATACAAAAATGATACTCGAAACAATGACATAAAAGAAGCATTTACTCAGATGATAAACTATGCAGTAGCTGAAAAAATAGACTTTATTGTGCACTCTGGGGATCTTTTCGACTCAGGTAATCCTCCTTTAGATTCACTTTTATTTGTAACAGATGAACTAAACAGGTTAAAAACTGCTGGAATATCTTTATTTGTAATACCTGGTTCGCATGATGTTGGTATTGGTGAAGAAGAGAGTATTATAGAATTATTTCATAGGAATAAACTTCTTATAAACTTAAACTCAAAAAAATACATTAAATTCGGAGAAAATGTAAATCTTAAAGGAGAAGTATACAAAAACGCATTTATTTGTGGAATAAAGGGAAAAAGAAGCAAAGTAGAAGATGAAATATTCAAAAAATTGAAAATAGAGATAGATAATTCAGTATTTATAAAAATATTTGCATTTCATCATACTATTTCTTATCTTGGGGAAAAATTTAAAGACCTAGAAACAGAAAGTCTACCAAAAGGATTTGATTACTATGCTGCAGGACACTGGCATGGACATAAAGAGGATATAAAATATGATAAAGGAATAATACAATACCCTGGTTCACTTGAATATTGCGACGAAAAAGAAATTGTTGATAATCCAAACAGAGGCTTTTTTGTAGTAGCTTATGACAAAAATGGAATAATCTCGATAGAATACAAAATAATAAAGACTAGGAATAAACAAATTTTTACAATAAATGCCAATAATAAAAAAGCTATTGATTTAGAAACTGAAGCCATTAGCAAACTAAAGAAAAATGATGGGGATATTCTTGTCTTAAAACTAGAGGGAAAATTAGAGGATAAAGCATCTGGTGTCAATATCATAAAAATTAAAAAAATCGGCTATGAACTCGGTTATTCATATATAAGCATAAACAAATCGAAATTAAATGATAAAGATACAGATGCATTAGAAGAGGACATAAAAACAAAAGAATTATCAACTATAGAATATGAATTCCTTAAAAAGAAAGGCTACGATGAAAAAGAAATAAAAATTGCAAGGTATCTTATAGATTCACTTCAAGAGAACACAGAAGACATAAAAAAGGAAATTGAAAGAATATTTTATTCATATGATAATATCAAAAATTAAACTTGAAAATATTAGGAGCCATAACAAGACAGAAATACAGTTTACAGACGGAATAAATATAATAACTGGTAATACTGGCAGCGGTAAAACTTCAATATTAATGTCAATAGAATATGCTCTTTTTGGTAAAATTGGAGAAGGAAAGGAAGAAGGTAAAATGTTACTAAGAAGGAACTCTTCGGAAGGAGAAATAAAAATAACAATAAAAAATGTAAATGAAGAATATGAGATAAGCAGAGGCTTAAAACGAGTTAATGATTCTGTAAGAAATGATGACTCAAAAAATTACATAAACAAAAACAATGAGCGCGTAGACTTACAAAATAGAGCATCAGATATAAACTTATATGTAAACAAACTATTAAAAATAGAATCAGAAAACCCTCTAGAAACTTTTGAGACTATAACTTACATTAAACAAGATGAATTAAAAACGCTAATATTTGAAACAGGTCAGTACAAACAAGAATATATAGACGGTCTTTTACAACTTAGCAAGTATCTTAACGTTTATGATAAAACAAAAGAGATTATAAACAAAATAAAAAATGAGATAGAAATAGATAAAAAAGAACTTCAATTAAGTGTGGATCAAAATGATATAATAAAAATAGAAAACAAAATAAAAGAAAATGAAAACACAATAACGGATCTAAATAAACAAACAGCAAACATTCAGATAATTTTTAGTAACAAGTCAATAGAGAAAAACCTAAAGGAAAGTGAACTTAAATTTGAAAGAGATAAAAAGATAAAATTTGAGAAAATTTCAACTGAACTTAAAATAAAAGAAAATGAAAAATCTAAACTTGAACTTGAAAAAGCTAGAGTTGAAAAAGCAATAGATGAAACTAAAAAAAATACTAAGGCAATAGAAAAATCTAAAAAAGATGAGGTTGAAAAAGCGATTAAAAGCCTTGAAGATCAAAATAAAACGGAGGATGACAAAATTAAAAAATTATACGAAAAATTCTTTCAAGTAGAATATTTATATAAAAAGGCGAAAAATGAAATACCTGAAATCCAAAAAGATATAGAAAATGAAAATAAAACATTAAATAAATTAAATTTAGAACAAGAGGAGTTTGATAGGCAACTCAATAGTATAACAGAGATAGAAAACAAGGAAGAGATTACTGGTAGGATTTATGAATTAAATAAATTAATAAAAGACCTAACAAATGAGCTTTCACAATCAATTAAAACTGGAGTTTGTATTATGTGCGGAAGCAAAATAAGTGATAAAACGCACCTAGAAACAGAATACTCGAATAAAATAAATGGATACAAACAAGATATAGAAAAATTAACTAACACCGCAAATAACCTAAAATATTCAAAAACTGACCTTAAAAAAAGTATAGAATTAAACAAAATAAAAATAGAAAATACTAAGAATATCATATTAAAACTTGAATCAAAAATAAAAGAAACGCAAAAAGAGGGCGAAGAAAAAGACTATCTAGAAATAAAGGAACTGTACGAAAAAGAAAAAGAAAAACTAGAAAGTATTTCATTAGAACTTAAAAATAAAAGAGAAGAAATGAGATTTATCCAAGAACAAGAGAAAAAAATATTTGAAATTGACAGTTATATCAATAGAATAAATGAAATAAACAAATCAGTAAGTGACTATCAAAATGAGATAATAAAGCTGAACAAAGCCCTATCTGAAATAAACTTCGATGACAAAAGATTAATTGAAATTGAAAATGAATTCAATTTTATATCAGAAGAGATAAATGAACTAAATCATAAACTTACAGAAACCAAAAAGGAAATAGAACTTAGGAAAGCTCAGTTAATAACTGATAAAATAGAACGCGAAGAACTTGAAAAAAAAGTAAAAAGGAAAGAAGAACTTTCGATGCTGCTTGATAAAAAAGAGAACTTTCTAAAAATTATATCAAACTTAAGAGAGGACATACGTGGGATAAGAGAATACGTAAGATTGCGTTTTATAAATGAGTTCAGATCACTTTTTAAAACACGATTTCAAGAGCTTAGGAATGAAATTGATTATGATATAGACATAGATAACAATTATAATGTTGTCATTACTGCTGGAAACGAAAAAATGGATGCTAGGTCTTTATCGGGTGGAGAAAAGACTTCTGTAGCAATTGCATATAGGTTGGCACTATCATCTTTAGCTTCAATATTGGGCGGAGTAGGAAAAAATGAAATTATAATAATGGATGAACCAACATCAGGATTGGATAAAGAGGATATAAACGCTCTTACAAATGCAATTACAAAGATAACGGACTTAAGGCAGATAATAATAGTAACTCACGAGGATAATATGAAAAATATTGCTGACAATGTAATAAAATTAAAGAAAGAATCGAGTATATCCTCAGTATATTAAAACAAAGTACAATCCATAAAACCTTGTTTATGCTATAAAATCTTCAACCATCGAGATACATTATAATAGATGCAGGGGAAGGGATTCGAACCCTCGAACCCACAAAGAGAGCAGATAGCTCAACCTGTAATATTCTTGAGTCTGCCGCGTTTGACCGCTTCGCTACCCCTGCAAAATTGAAGAGCTGTTCACTTCAATATTCAAAATATAGAATAATTGCACTTAAATAAGTTTATTAAAAAATCGTTAGTATTACTTATCAGAATTAACCTTTGATTTATTCAAATCGTCGAATACTTTCTCAAATGAATCATGCATCTTTTCTAGGTCTAATGATAATGCAGATAATAACCTTTCATATTTTTCATTATCTACTTTAAATTTATTAAAAGAATCTGATGCACGATCAACAGCTTTTCTTAATTCATCGTATTCTAATTTAGTTGAATAAGAGACGCCTACGAAAATATCCTCTTGGTCTACCATATTAACAATATTGAATAGCACTAAGAATTTAAATGTTTAAAATTAAGGCGCTGTAACCTTTATCGCTTGAACGGGACATACATTCTGACATGCCATACAAAATATGCAATCCCCTTCCCGCGCTGGATCGGCTTTTTTAGCAGAAACTGGATTACCTGGAGTGTCATTCCATTCTATTAATGAAACTGGACACGCTGGTATGCACGAACCGTCAGCATTGCATATATCCCAATCGATAGCAACAACTGAACCATGAATACCCAATTTATTAGGTGATTCTACTGGACCATAAACATCATGCCCGCTATGTGTACTTACTTTTTGCCTGTTCTTCTTAAAATCAGGATCGATTCCCATTTTATATTAATTACAATAATCATTTATAAAGATTACTTAATTTTATCAAGAACTTCCTTTAAAATGACTGCCTGATTATGCAGCTCATCTTTTGCTCCAAATAAAAGTATAATTTTACTGTTATCTCTTTCCAGAGATTTTATATATTTTAGCTTTTCGATATTTCCCGCAGAAGCAAGCTCCTTCTCATACTTTTTCTTGAATTCCATCCATTTACTTTCATCGTGCGAAAACCATTTTCTCAAAGTATTGCTGGGCGCAATGTCTTTTTCCCAAATATCCGCAACTACCTCTTCTTTAGTAAGCCCTCTTGGCCAAACCCTATCTACAAGTATCTTAAACCCTTTTTCCTTATTTCCGTATACTCTCTTTATTACTATCATAAAAATTAAAGAAGACATAACGATATAAATAAGCATGATAAAGTATTACCTATCAAAAAATGCAGCTATACTTTTTGTAGGCATAAATCCACATTTTGGTTCCTATAGCAGAGGAGTGCCATTCTCAAACAATAAAATGTTCTGGTATCTTCTTTCCAAAGCAGATCTAATAAAAGAGCCAAGAGAATTTTTAAAAGATGACACAAAACTTAAACAGCTTTACACTACGATTCCAAAAAGATACAAAATAAATTTTATAAATATAATAGATAAGCCAACAAAGGACGTGTCGGAGCTCAAAAAAGGGGAAGAAACTGAAGGAGTAAAAAGACTCATTAAAATAATAGAACAAAAAAAGCCAAAGTTAATTTGTTTTATTGGAAAAGTTACATTTACTAAGTTTAAAGGGATAAATAAAGTTGAATTTGGGCTGCAAGATAATATTCACAGTTCAAAAGTATATGTTATGCACTTTCCTGTAAGAGGTTATGCAAAAATAAGAGTAAAGGAATTGAAAGAAGTAAAAAGATTAGCCGGACTTTAATTTTAACAAATCCTTTTTATATTTAAACCATAAAAAAATGATTAAATAAAATGAGGAAAGAACTGCTATAATGTCTATAGATATCAATAAAAAAATAGATCCGCTATAAAATACAACGGATATTACTGAAAATGCTATCACTACAGAAAGAAGTATAAAAACCATTGATATTGCAGCAAATAAAAAATGCAGATCTTTTAAAATATTATAATTAATGTTTTTATTCCGCAAATATCCATTAAAGTCCTTCTTTTTTATTTTACCGTTTTTGTATTCGTATATTTTCATATAATTGCAGAGGGAGGGATTTGAACCCTCGAGGGCGCTAAGCCGCAGGATATCTTATTCTTTGCAAACACAAAGACAGACAAGGACCTTAAGTCCTGCACGTTGGGCCAAACTTCGCTACCTCTGCTTTGAATAGATAAATGCGACTGATTATTTATAACTAAGCACTCTTTTCACGCAGAAGCCTTCTCTTTCTTTTTCTGTCCAACATCTTTTTCTTCCTTGTTTTCCACCGATCTTTGTGGTACTTTTTCCAATTTTTTGAACTTCTTTTCATATATTAATTATGTTTTCACCTCATTTATATCTTGGCACCAGTTACTCCTGAACTCTGGTGATAGTTGCCAGAATAGGGTTTTTGTACTTCGCTTAATGTAGTGCTAAAGACAAGATGCAAAAACCTGGTCCCTTTTGATATTTTTACTGGAACATTACCGCCAATCATCATTATTGTAAGATTTCCTTCATAACCTGCATCAACTATGGTAGGAGGTATAGCAAGTCCCAATCTTGCAAATGTTGATCTAACATTACAAAGCCCTACCAAATTGCTTGGCATTTTTATTTTTTCGTCGATTTTTATCAAAACTCTCTCTTGCGGAAAAATAACAAAATCTTTTTCTACCTTCTCTTTTGTATAAACTTTTTCAAGAGCAGATTTATCATTTATGTCTACAGGCTCCTTATTGTAAATAAAACGAAGCAATTCGTCTCCAACTTTAAGATCTACCCCATTCTCCCTTATAGTATCATTAGAAAGAGGCTCTATCAAAAGAGACTTCTTGTCTATGTATTCCCTTATATCTTTATCGCTTAATATCATTTAATGATTAAATTATTGCAGTATAAAAATTTAATGTTTTAAGAAAACAACATATTTATCATAAAAATATAGAATATAAGTATGATATTCGAACAGATAAACATAGAATGGCTACACCATGCATGTTTAAGGATAACTGGGAAAAATCAAATAATTTACACGGATCCTTATAAAGTTATAAATAACTACAATGATGCAGATATTATTCTAATAACGCATGATCATTACGATCATCTTGACAAAGAAAGTATAACCAAGTTAATAAATGAAAAAACAGTTATAGTTGCGCCTAAAGGATGCAAAGATTTGCTGTCCAAGTTTAAAAACAGCAAAATATTTGTTATACCAAATGAGACAAAGGTAGTAAACGGCATAACAATAAGAACAGTCCCTTCTTACAACCTAAATAAATTTAATGAGCATGGCGAGGCATTTCACCCAAAATCTAAGGGATATTTGGGCTATATTTTTAGTTTGGATAAAACCGAAATTTATATAGCTGGAGATACAGATTTTATACCCGAAATGAAAGACTTTAAAGTAGATATAGCTTTACTACCCGTTAGCGGCATATATGTAATGACGCCTAGCGAAGCTGTTGATGCTTCATTGGTTATTAAACCAAAAATCGCTATACCAATACACTATGGGTCGGGAATTGGAACTAAGGAAAATGCAACTGAATTCAAGCGATTACTTGAAAACAAATTACGTGTAGAAGTATTAGATTCTGTAGATAATCCAGTTAAAAAGATTTAAATATAACATAGTTTATAAAATAAGAATATGTCTAAAAGTACTGCACCATCTCTTAAGAAAAAAGGAGGAGGGTTTAAAGGAAAGAGAAGAGATAAAAGGAGGAGCGAATCAAAAAATCTTTCTGTTCCGCTTCAAGTTGGTGAAAGAAAAATAAAAACAGTTAGAACAGTAGGTGGAAATATTAAAATAACCCCTTTAAAAACTGATCAAGGCAATCTTTTTGATCCAAAAAATAAGAAAACTTCAAAAGTAAAGATAGTAAGAGTTTTAGAGAATAAAGCCAATAGGTCTTATGCCAGACGTAATATAATTACTAAAGGTGCACTTATAGAAACCGATCAAGGAAAAGCAGTAGTAACAAATAGACCTGGACAAGATGGGCAAGTAACACTAAAAAAAGTGGATTGATCAATAAAGGTCATTAATGGAAAGTAATCTAGAGAAATTTAGCAACATTGTTGATAAACACCATAAAAAAATAATCTTTATCTGGATTGCAATTTTTTTAATATCTATACCTATTGCCGTACACTTATTTAGTATTGTTTCTTATAATGTAACTGGAAGTTCAAGTGGATCAACAGACAGCGGCAGTAATAATTTACAGTTAATCGTAAGCGTAAGCAATAATTCCTTCTCAAATAGCACAAAAGCATTCTTTGAGAATATTTCTAATAATTTCGAGTATAACAATATTACGTCTTTGTACTCAATAGAATACAACTTAATAAACTCTTCCTATTATAGCATAAAGAAAAACGCAGAAACTGCACTTAATGCTGCATATTCTAAGTATAACCTTACACCTCAAACAATACCTAAAGCTTTAAATGACACCTTGATATCAAAAATCGCAAATGAAATAAAAAATCAACTAAATAATTCAAATGTGATAGAACACAACTCTTCATATGAGTTTATAGTAGGTATTATAAAAGGATATTATAATTCATCGCCACTCTATGTAATAAATAATTATAATTATACTAATTACCCTATAATACCAAGTAATAATGATACTGTTACTCTTATAAATTATAACCATACTACCATGATATCAACCGTAAAAAATTCGAATTACTCATTTGTAGAGACATACATAAACAAATTTTCAAAAGATTATGGGGTTACTGCTTATGTAACGGGTTCAAGCGGTTTAAGTAGCAACATTGAAAGTGAAACAAATTTCGGTACTCTCCTTGCGATTGCAATTGGAGTATTAATGGTAGTAATTATAACAGGACTTATTTTTAAGTCTCCAATTGCGGCATTTGTGCCTTTAATTATTTATAGTGTGGATATTACCATTGCATTCTCAGTTTTCTACATAATATACCATATAATTTTAAACAGCACCGTGTCTTTTTTTGACCCTGCCCTCGCTGCTATACTGATGCTGGGTATATCTACTGATTACCTAGTTTATATGCTTTACAGATTCAAGCAAGAATTAAAGGATAACCATAGAGAGAGCGTAAAAGTAAGTTTAAGAGGAGCGGGAGCTGCAATACTAGTTAGTGGCACTACAGTTGTTTTAGCATATAGTATACTATCAGGTTTTAACTTAGCGTTTTTAGGCTCAACAGGTATTCTAGATTCAACAGGAGTAATAATAGTGCTTTTATCCGCAATTACATTTATGCCTGCAATACTCATTTCTTTAGGTAAAAAAGTTTTCTATCCTAATTTTAAAAATGGTTTTTCATTTGAGAATTTATTCAGTAGATTAGCACATTTTGACTACAAAAACCGTTATTTTATAATTTCAATTTTTGTAATAATTATCGCTATTTTTGCGTACTTCTTTATTGTGTACCAGCCAGGTTTAAATTTTATTGGCTTGCTTCCTAACTCTAATTCTAAAACTGCATTTTATTTAGCTACTAACAATTTCAAATTTGACCCGATAGACCCTCTTATCATAACCATAACCAATACCAAAAATTTAAATCAGACTGCAATATATAACTCAATTGCTTCAATAAATGGCGTAAAATATGTTAAACTTACAAATGAAAACAACTCTCTGCAGATATTAACTTATTTAAAACCTCTTGGTTTTAGTACACCTGCACTAAATGACTACAACAATATAAATAACTACCTAGAAAAAAGTCATGTAAACTATAATATTAGTGGTTTGCAGGTGTTTTTAGGAAGTGCGGTTAAAAACATGAATGGATCGGTTCCATTCCTTATACTTTCATTGGGAGTAATGATATTTGTGGTGTTGTTTATAATACTTTTTTCAGTTTATACTCCTTTACGTTTAGTTTTACTTATACTTGCAAATGTTATAGCTGCAAATGGAATTACACTACTTATATTTCACTATATACTATCCTTACCGTTTATCTCAATAGCACAGATATTCCTTATAACTAGCATTATGGGCGTTGGTGTAGATTATGATATCTTTTTAGTGATGAGAATAAGAGAATACGTTAAAGAGGGCAAAAATAACTTTGAAGCAATAAGATTAGGGCTTATAAAAAGTGGCCCGATAGTAGCAAGCATAGGAATAATATTTTCAATGGTCTTTTTATCCCTTCTGGCAAGCAGGGTGCCTATAATACAAGAAGTAGGATTTATAGTTGCAGTAGGTATTTTAATTGATTCTGTAATATCAGTGCTGTTAATAGTTCCATCTATAATGTTTGTACTACAGAAATACAATTGGTGGCCAGGCCTTAAAGAATATGAACATAATAAATAAAGTAATTGAGAAGGTTAGAGGAGAAAAAGTCATAAGAACAGAAAAAGATGAAAATAAAACCCTTACACTAACTAAAGGCCCTGATGGAATAAGTGTAAAATTTAATGGCATAACCTATTCAAGACGCGCAGAAAAAAAGATATTTACTGGTTCTTACTGGGATTATTTTACACCGCTGCCACTTATTTATGACAAACCAGATATACTCATGATTGGTTTGGGCGGCGGAACAATAGTTTATCAGATAAATAGGTTATACCCAAAAAATGTAAAAATGGATGTCGTGGAATTAGATAAAAAAATGGTCGAACTCTCAAAAGAATTCATACCTGAAGACATAAAGAAGATAAATTTATTTATAGAAGATGGAATAGAATTCCTTAAAAAAACTAAGAAAAGATATGAATTAGTATTTTTAGATGCTTATGATGGGGATAAAATACCTGATAGTTTTCTTGAAGAAAAGACAATTGAAGATATTAATCAAGTACTAAAAGAGGATGGTATACTCGCTATAAACTATGCAATGAGCTTTAAGGCAATAATATTATTCCAAAATTATATAGGAAAACTAAAAAAACATTTTAAAGTATACCTCGTAAATAATCCATTTGGATCCGGAAATACAATAATTTTATGCAGCAAAAAGATGGATAAAGCCGAATTGCTTGAAAAAATAAACAAAATGAAACAAGAGGATGATAATATGCATGTGCTAAAAGGATACAATAACATGAGCAATGGCTAATATTTATCTGATAACTTATATTAAGATAAATGGAAATACAAGAGTTAAGAAATTCCTTAAAAGAAGTTGATAAGAACACTTGGGAATCAAAAAGAACTGGAAATGTACCTATAAGATTATACGCTAATAAAAAGATCCTAAAAAGCATGGAGCTCGAGGTATTTAATCAGGCTGTAAATGCTGCTTCTATGCCAGGCATACTTAGATATTCCTATTTATTTAGTGATGCACACATTGGTTATGGAGTTCCAGTCGGATGGGCAGGAGCATTTGATCTTGAAAAAGGAGTAATATCCCCTGGTGCTATTGGATTTGATATAAATTGCGGGATGAGATTAATAAAAACAAACTTAACGATTAAAGAAGTTAGGCCTAGGATAAGAGAATTAGTTGATACGTTATTTAATATGGTGCCTGCGGGTGTCGGTTCAAATTCTTCACAAAGTCTTTTAAACATAAAAAATTTGGGGAAACCAGCCTTAAAGGAGATAGCAGAGGAAGGCATGGACTGGGCTATACGTAATGGCTATGCTAATAGAAAAGACAAAGAAAGAACGGAAGAGAAAGGTAGTATAAAATCCGCAGATTTTTCAAAAGTAAGCGAAGATGCATTTAAGAGAGGGAAAAAACAACTTGGAACTCTTGGATCAGGAAACCATTATCTTGAAATTCAAGAAATAAATAAGGATTTTAATAAAGAAATTGCAAATGCTTTAGATTTAGATATAATACAGGGCCAAGTAGTTATAATGTTTCATACAGGCTCTAGAGGTTTTGGACATCAAATAGCAAGTGACTACATTAAAAAATTCTTGGAGTATTCCTCTAAACACAACATTCTTTTAAAGGATAGGCAATTGGCATATGCCCCATTCAATTCTAAAGAAGGACAGGATTACTTTAAAGCTATGTCTTGTGGAATAAACTTTGCTTTTGTTAATAGACAGATAATAACGTATCAGATACGTGAAGCGTTTAAGAAAATTTTCAAAAGAACTGAACAAGATTTAGGATTAGAAGTTGTTTATGATGTTTCACATAATACTGCTAAGATAGAAGAGTATAATATTGAAAATAAAAAAACTAAAGTGATTATACACAGAAAAGGTGCCACTAGAAGCTTCGGACCTGGAAATAAAGAACTAACTGGAATCCTTAAACAAATCGGTCAACCTGTGATAGTTGGAGGAAGCATGGAAACTGGATCTTATCTTTGTGTTGGTACCGAAAAGGCAGAGAAAGAAAGTTTTGGCACAACACTACATGGGAGTGGAAGGACAATGAGCAGGGTAGCTGCAAGAACAGCTATAAAACCTGATAAGCTACTTAAAAGAATGAAAGAAAAAGGAATATACATAAAAGCTAACAGCATTACTGGCTTAACTGAAGAAGGAGGTTCCGCTTATAAGGATATAAATGAAGTAGTAAATTCTATGGAAGAAGCAGGAATAAGCCGTAAAGTACTGAGCCTTAAACCTATTGGAAACATAAAGGGATGATGAAAAGATATAAACTATTAAAAGATGAAGCTACCGCGGATATAGCTTTTATAGCCTATGGTAAAGATTTAAGTGAATTATTCAGGAATATATCAATTGCTGTTTCAAATATAATGGTATTAAACGCCGAAGTAAACAGAACTAAAAAAATAAACTTTACAATACACTCTAAAAGTTTGGACTTACTTGTAGTTGATTTCATAAATAAGATTGTATTTTACAAAGACTACAAAAATCTACTAATCACAGACTCAAAAATACAAATAGATAAGAAATTAAATCTTAAATGCCAAGCCGATTGCGAAAAAATCGAGAACTTAAAAGATAGATTTTTAGTAGATGTAAAAGCTGCTACTTTGCATGAACTTGAGATAAAAAAAGAAAAAGGATTAATTAAATGCAAGATAGTTTTAGATGTATGAAAAAAATACTTTCTATTCATTATGATGAAATCGCTCTAAAAGGAAAACAGAGGGGCTATTTTCAAGGCCTCTTAGTAAAAAATTTAAAAAACAAGGTGGACAAACCGATTAAAGCCCTCGAAAGTAGACTTATCTTAGAGGATTATGATGTAGAAGATATAACTAAGATAAAATTCACGCCAGGGGTGGCGTGGATAAGTGAAGCTTACATAATCGAAAGAAACGAAGAAAATCTGATTAAATTAATTGACAATATTATTGGAAAAAACAAAAACCTAAATATTGATGTTAAAAGAGTCGATAAAACCTATAAAAAGACTTCTTTGAAGTTAAAAGAAGAGCTTGCAAAACAATTGCAGCTTAGATTTGATAAAGCAGGTAAAAAATTAAGGGTAGAAATAATGCCAGATTCATTCATAATAAACTACAATATTGAAAAAGGAATCGGCGGATTACCAGTTGGAAGTTCAGGAAGATTGCTTTCATTGTTTTCTGGGGGTATAGACTCTGCTATAGCTCCCTTAGAAATGATGAAAAGAGGTTCAAAGGTAGATTTACTCCATATATATGCGTTGAATTCGCCAGATTTCGCATTAGAAAGCAAGATAAGTACTATAGCCAATAAATTAAGTACTGTGGAGCAGGGTTTAAACCTTTACCTAATACCTTTTCATTATTTTAGCGTTGCCGCATTAAAAATAGAAAAAAGGTATGAATTAGTTCTTTTTAAAAGATTTCTTTTGAAGCTAGCTGAAGAGATAAGCAAGGAAAAAGGGTATATGGCAATAGTTACAGGTGATGCTTTGTCACAGGTAGCATCGCAAACCATAGAGAATATAAATGCAATAAGTTTTGGTATAGATCTTCCAGTTTTTAGGCCATTTATTGGCTACAATAAAAGTGAAATAATCGACAAATCAATAAAATATGGATTTTATGAACTGTCAATAGAAGAATATAAGGACTGTTGCTCAATTGTATCAAACAACCCCGCTACTAAGTCCACTCCAGAAACTATAAAGAAATTGGAAGAGACTATCGACTTAAAAAAAGTGATAAATGATAGTCTTAAAGAACTAAAAATAGTTAAATTCTAGAGCGTATTACATTTAGTCTTGAATAATCGTATATAAACATCTGAGCATATCCTGAATATCTGCCAAAATAATCTGTCATTGCCTTCCGTTTATCCTTATAGCTTTTTGCTTTTCCCAGTATTTTGCTGTAATAAAGTGACAATGTCCTAAGAATCCAAACGTCCATTGGAAAAGCTGAGAGATCGTGAAGGCCATAAAGCAGTATGCAATCTAACACCTTTTCTCCAACACCATATATATTAGTAAGATTTTCTTTTATCTGTTCTATTGTAAAATCGCTGTTTATCTCATTTTTATAAAAATACTCTGCCGCAGAAAAAACAAATTTTGTTCTAAAACCTAAATTGAACTGCTTTAGTTTGTTGTATCCATTTTCATAGATTTCTTGAAATGAAGGGAAACTTTTTAATAGCTTACCATTTATATCTCCTTCTTTTCCATAATAATTTGACATAGCATTTATCCTTCTCAAAATAAGATTCACATTTGACTGGATAGAAAGCACAAAACCCAAAGTTGCAGGCCATATACCACTTTTGACTACTCTAACCGAGCCAGAATAGTTTATGGCCTTTTCTATAAAATCATCTTTACTTATCTCTGCTTTTATATCATTAATAGGATCGTTAAGTCCTAAAAGCTCTTTTACACCCATTTCATCCAAACCAGTATATACTAAATTATTACCTTCCTGCCTTATTTCTAAAGGTCTATCTACAAATGAATACCACTTATTATCCTCCTTAAAAAAGGAAAATATCTGCCCAGAGTTCAAGGTTCTATCCAGGGAAAACCCCTTTACTTTTGTTATCATAACAATTATAATTTAAAATAAACATACTTATATTTAAAATAAGCATTATAGTTAAATCAATGCTGGGTTGGCTGAGCGGTTAAAGCGCTGGCCTTGAGAGCCAGTTGGGATTTTCCCTGCGTAGGTTCGAATCCTGCACCCAGCGTTGATATTTATATTTTATACGGAATCGATTGACTTTATTGTCTCTCTTACTGAAGGAAGCAGTCTTAAAAGAAAGTAATATAAATGAATATATATGGGAACTACCATTTAATGATTTCTTTTTGTTATTGTCTTTGCAGCCGTCAAACATATGAATGCTTATGTTTTTTATTTAAATGTTTTGATTGTATGTTTGTCAACTTGATCTAATAGGAAAGTTTACTTTATATTAAGGAGCCCCTTTCACAGTGGGATGAACTTTATCTTCTTGCCCTTCTATTTTTTCCTGAACTTCGTAGTCCCAAGTTATGACTAAAAGATTGTTGCAGTGAAGTTCTTCGGAGGCGATTAGGAGATTGTCAATTAGGTTCATATTAAACATAAGTGTATAAACAACCCTAATTTACAAAGGTATGTGTAGGGTATACATTACGGTAGGCGAAAATCAGAATAGATTATTTCATACTTTTTCAGCTATTAAAAAATCTGTGAAATTAAGTAGAGTTACACGGTCTAGATTCCCTTTTTTCCCGTTATATATCAAGAATTTCTTAGCACCAAACTTTCTGGCAAATTTATGCAAGCCCGTCATATCAGATTTTGTTAGGATATTAGCAGCTTTTACTTCTATCCCTTCCACTTTTCCTTTTTGGTTTGAAACGAAGTCTACTTCGTCCTTTCCATCCCGCCAATACATTTTTGCGTTTATGACAGAAGCGACTTTCGTTTCTGTGACGGTTCCAATACCAACATTCGGATTAAACGGAAACGCAAGGGAAATATCGTAAGGATATACTTTTTTGTTTTTCCGTGACATAGAAATAGCTGAACCGCGAAAATTTGCACATGTGCGTATTAATTTGGCAAATTTCAGAAAAAACATGTGCTTTTCAAACGTAGTCTTGCTTATACTAAAATTCTTCGCCATTTCGTCGACATTTATGATCATGCCTGGGTTGCTATAAAATACATCTATCATCCTTTCTAACAACGCTACATTTACTTCCCTAAAAGTGTCCGGCAGATCTCCCCTTATAATTTTAGAAAGCACACTTTCACGGATGTATGCATAAACGTCGCCATCTCTCCACTTAACGGCCGCTGGAAATGGTCGCTTGATATACGAACCTGTTTCCGCGACAAATTCGCTTCTGTATAATTCGGGCCTATCAATCACTTTTCCATACTTCAACTCATAAAACTCTACCAAAGACAATGGTTTTATTTCCAACATAAAGTGTCTTCCTGCCAGGTTGTCCATCGCATCCTTCTCCAGCTGTAAAGATGCAGATCCCGAAACCACTATTTTAAGGTTTGGGAAGGCATCGAAAAGTACTTTTACCTGGGAGCTCCACCCCTTCAATTTTTGGATCTCATCCAAAAAAAGGAAGATCTTCTCGTGTTTCCAGTCTATACCTGTTAGTTTGGAATAAGTATCCAATAATTCTACCAGATTTATTGTTATATAATCAAATGTAAAGTAAACGATAGACCTTGGCTTATGCTCCTTAAGCAAATCCATTATCTGCTGATATATGATTGTGGTTTTTCCCACTCTTCTAAGTCCGGAAAGGACAAGCACCTCGCGATGGCTTTTGAACAGCCGCTTAAACTCTACAAAAACTTTTCTCTTATATCCCTTCGCAAGCTCCCCGCTTATATTTCCACTTTTCCACCAGTCATTCAAAATAGTGATTTCATTTTCTATTTCCATATTCGTACTATGATAATACGAATATTTAAATGTTTCGTACCGTAAAAATACGAATCTTTAACATAACTTGCACTGTCAATATCATTTAAAGTTGTCCCTAGACATTAACGATGTATATAATAGAGAACTATTTCTATTATAGCTGTGATTTAAAGCCATGAAAAGCGATGAAGCGGTTATAGAGCGGTTAGATTTGGAATACAACCTGAAAAAAACGCTGGGTAAAATAAAGAGATACGAAAACGTGCTCGCCGTTATAATCTTTGGATCCCAAGTCAAGGGGAAAGCCACCAAATTTAGCAATATTGATGAAGTTAGATCTATCCTCGAACACCTACATCTTTGACGATTCGGGGCTGCTTGAAACGACCCGAAAAGTAATCATCAAAAAGAAGGGTGCTTCCGGAGAGGTAAAGACTGAGATTAAAACAGTACCTTTCATCGACAACAAGATGCGGCATAGAGTCTATGCCTATGTCCTTAGGCACGCTGGCTTCAATCCTCGTCTGCTCAGGCATGCCAGACTATCGTCTTTGGCCCACTCAAGAAAGCCGGAACATCAGGAAAAAGACAGGATGATGTTGGTCAAGTCCATAGCCGACTTCAAGAAGCTGGAGAGTGCAGAGACCTATCTTAGGAATATGACCGATGCGGAGAAGCTTGAAGTGTTCTAAAACTAAGTTGTCAAGTCAACGTCAGATAATAGCTATGAATCTTCAAGAAACCGTTCCGAAAGTCACGGATGGCATCACCCCGTTCGGAGGATAGGCTCTTGCTATTAACCATCTTATATAATTGTAGTCGTAACCTCCGCCAGTCCCGGCTGCAACCATAAGAGTTGGATAATTAAAAGCGGACGGTATGCTACCCTGCATAGTTATTGGGATGCCTAAGTGCGAAAAATTACCCAAAGAGGAACTTTTATTTATTACTCCTCCTTCTGCATATATACTGCTGCTTACTATAAATTTCTCAGTGTAAGTCTGGGGAGTAATTGACGGCAGATCATTTACTGTGGAGATTATTTTGTTATTTACATTATCTAAGATTGCAGGTATATATTTACCCGAACAGTTCATACCGACTGGTTCTACCATCAACATCACTGAATCCGCAGGTGCAACATTCGCGCCCCCGCATGTAACAACCGGTGCTCCTGAAAGAGACTCTATATTGCCAAACAATGAAAGTATTTCTCCATCTGTAGGACTGGTTCCTCCATAAAAATTCCATGAATATTCCACTATTACTGGTTCTTCCGTTAATGGATTAGGAGGTAATATGTGAGTTCCCTCACTTGTACTATCATTTGTCATTTCTATGCCATTTGAAGTAGCAAGGGGTGTGAAACTCCCGCTTGTTACATATGGGGTCCACCCATCAAAGCCTGCGCCGTTTAAGAAGTCCCCGTATTCCAGGAAAACATTCTGACCATCATCATACTGTCCGTAAGTCGCTGAAAGCGTGGGGGCTTCTCCTACATTCACAGTGTTAAAAAGATTTGTCGAAGTGGGAGCGAAGCCCATGTAGACCGTTATTGATGAGGAAGCGGGTATACTCTCCGTCTTTATCCAGTACAACGCATGATTTGAGGTGTAGTTTTCCAGCCAGCTGGGGATTATCGTGCCATTGTAGTAAAAGAACTCCACGTTCTGGAAGTTGGAGGCTGCGTACGGACTAAAGGAAGAAGATGTTATGTTAACCATCTGCTGGAAAGGGGTCGAGGTGGCTGAAGACTGCTTGTTTGATATCGTTATTGGGATAAAATACTCTATACTACTTGGTAATTTTGCGGGTGCGGAGGATGTTGTTCCGGTTATTGTACCCGTTGCATTCAATACCTCGTTTCCCGCCGGTGTTGAATAACTGTATTCTATACTGCCTGAAGAGGAGAACTTTATGCCTACTGCACTGCAGTGTATACCGGGGATTACTATTAAGGTTGAGGAACCGCTGGCTAATGTTACTGCTTTTGGAAGAATATACGAAACCGAGGTTGAATTGGTTCCTGATGCTGAAGTCAGGTAAACCCTGTTTATCTGTACTACCTGTGAGGATATAGGACCGGCCAATACTGAAAACGCCAGTCCGTCTGCTGTACAGACTGTAGACTGGATTACAAAAGGGGAGAAACCGCTTGATGTAAAGGTTACACTGCTTGAAGGGTTGAATATACCCATACTGTAAAGGATTACTGCTACGATGACTATGATCAGGATGGCCCAACCATAAGTCATCATATATTCTAATGCTGATTGCGATTTATGCGTCAATCTCATATAAGAGAGAGAGAGAGAGAGTAAATAAATACTTTACGAAAAGGCGTCGGCAAGTCTTAAATCGCAACTCCGAGGATGGAAAGCGTAAAAACAGTGGAAGAAAGAAGAACAGAAATATAATATCAATAGATACGCAAAGGTTGCAATCTACAGGCAGAAAGCTAAACCTTAAGAAGCCATTTCCACAAAGGGATGAACTTTATCGTCTTGCCTTCTATTTTTTCCTGAGCTTCATAGTCCCAGGTTATGACTAAAAGATTGTTGCAGTGAAGGTCTTTGGATGCAAATAAAAGATTATTTATTTCTCGCGGCTTTATAAATTCCATGGAAGATGCGTACGTCACCTGTATTATTTGGGTTACTTTGAAATGTTCTTTGATTAAGAAATCCACTTCGTGTTGCTGATAGTCCTTCCAATAGTATATTTCTTGCTGGTATCTATTATAACTTTTCTGTCTGAATAATTCTATTGCAACCAGATTCTCCATCAAACCACCAAAATCCTCGGATAGTTTGATGCCTATGCTGTTTATAATCGCATTATCAATACAATATATTTTTTTAGGCGCTTTAAACGTCTGTTTCAATTTAAACGAAAACCTTTCAAGCCGAAATACAAGATATGCCTCCTCCAGGTATCTAACCCAATTTGATATGGTTATTAGACTGGTCGTTTCACTTAACCCCCTTAACGATTCAAAGGTAAACTCGTTCGCCGAATTTGAAATCAGATACTTTGCTATCTTTCTCAGATCTTCTCCTTTCTTTATTTTGTGCCGGGTTATTATATCTTTGCTTAATATATCGTTGTATATGCTTGTAATAATTTCTTTGCCGGATTTTACCGCTTCTGGAAACCCCCCGTTTTTTAGATAGTCTCTAAACAGAGAAATATATTGTGCTTTTTCCCTTGTAGTCAATGCGCCTTTGACTTCAAAGTTTTTGTATTTCAAAAACTCTTTGAAACTGAATGGAAAAAGCGTGACATCTATGTGCCTGCCCGTAAGACGAGTAGCCAGTTCTCCTCCCAAAAGATTGGAATTCGACCCGGTTACTATAACTTTATTGGTGTCTCTTAACCGTGTTATAAACAATTCCCAACCACGTATATTTTGTATTTCATCAAAAATTAAATTATCTACATTTGGTCCGTATAATTCATAAAAGACCTGTAATATTTTGTTAAGATCCTGTGTGTTTAAATCTATAAGCCTCTCATCATCAAAATTTATATAAGCAAATCTTCTGCCATAGAAGGTCTGTATCGAAAGTATCGATTTGCCAGCCCGTCTAACGCCCAATATTACCAGTGAATTTGGATTTTTTATCAATCCACTCACCTTCAATTCTCTTTCTATTATGTTTTCGTTTCTTACCAATTTTTCTATCTTTTCTCTTTGCTCTTCTATTATGACTTTTAAAAGCTCCACATCCATGATATTTATACTGTTTGAGATTATTTAAATCTTACATACTATACTATTCGAGTTTCAAGACGTTTAATTTCAACAATTTATTCCGATTTTAATCCAGAACGATACCTAATTCACAGTAGCAGAAGCCAATGGAATACATTTAAAGGTAAGAACAAAATATCGAAATTAGCCATAAAAAATGCAGTGCTTATCCACCCTGCCGGATTCATCTATTTTTACACCATCAGCTTTCAATTTTCTAACCTTAATTTTTAAGGTTTTTTCATTGTTTTTCCCGTTTACAGTATAACCGCCCAAACTTCTGTCAGATCTAATGACTTTATAGCAGGGATATTTATCAGGGTGCCTGTTTCTGCTCAGTATGCCGCCGACGAGTCTTGGATTTATGTTAAGCGTTTTTGCTATAGCTCCATAGGTAGTTGCTTTTCCCTTTGGTATTTTAGTCAGCAAACTGTAAACCTTATCCTCAGTTTTCATAGATTTTCGTCGATGTCTCTTATTATCTCCTGTGATTCTTTGATTTTTTTATAACCCAGAGACAAAAACCACTTGTTTATATTGTCTATATCCCTTACTAAAAAACTTTTAGTCAGGCTGGAAAGCTTAAGCCCCTGGGAAAAATCGATAATGAACGGTTTTCCGTTATAATTCAATATATTATACGGGCTTAAATCGCCGTGTATCAAATTATTCCTTCCCATTTTTATTATATAATCGATTATTTGAGGGTACCACTCGTTGCTGTCAAAATCACTGTCTTTTATTGCGGGCTGAGCCGGCCGCCCCTCTGCTCCTATGAATTCCATTACTATTATATTTTCATAGCAGCGGATGGGTTCCGGTACATTTATCCCGATATTAAAGGCCTTCGATAAAAAATTATATTCAAACCTTGTCCAATCATTTATTTTTTTAATGAACCCGCCGGTGTTTTTTCCTCTTAACCGTATATAAGAGGGTATTGCCTTAAAAGTGTCTATATTGTGCCGGTGTATCTTGACCGCAACTACTCTGCCCTTAAAATTCTCGCTGTAGAAAACATATGACTCTTTTCCGGTACCTATCGGCCCGAGTAAATTTCCGATATAACCGTCTCCCTGTAGTTTATTAACATTTTTAAGGGTTTCCTCGTCGAAAACATGGGAAAAAACCTTACTTTTTGTCATGCTTTATTTTTAAGGATTTTTTTATAGTGTTTAATAGCTTAGTTTTCTGAGCATTGTCCACCATGGCGTTTTCTATTACATCTATTATTGAGTCTGCTGCCGTTATTTTTATGACTTTTGGATCAGACAGAACCAGATCATCGATGTTAGAAGCAGGTATTATAACCTCTTTTATCCCCGCATTTATAGCCGCTTCTACCTTAGCAGATACTCCTCCAACTGGCAAAACCTCGCCCCAGATTGACAATGAACCAGTCATAGCTATAGACTGTTTTATAGGGATATTAGTAAGTGCAGAAAGTATGCTTATTGCTACGCTCACGCTTGCACTGTCACCTTCTACTCCTGAATAAGCCTGTAAAAACTGTATGTGTATGTCATAATCTGTTAATGGTTTATTAGAATAAAGTTTTACTATAGCCGAAACGTTCTTTACTGCTTCCTGAGCTATTTCACCAAGTTTACCGGTTGCTATTATCTCACCCGAACCTCTCCTCATGCTTTTTGTAACTATTGCTTCAATTGGAAGCATTAAGCCTGAATCTGAATTTTCTATAACTGCTAAACCGTTCACTCTACCGATTCTTGATCCCTTAACTTGTATAACATCATAATCCTTCTTTTCCTTTATATATCTAGAAGCGATTTGCTGCTCAAATGAACCAGCATAGCTTTTAGATTTCAACACGTCATCTCTCGTAACAACAGAATGCTTGTTTTCTACGGCAATATCCCCCGCAACCCTTATTGTTCCTCCTAATTCTCTTAATTTTAATGTCAAAGACTCCTTTCTATTTGATTTTCTTCTTGCTTCATTTAATATCTCAATAACCGCATCTCTAGAGAAAGGAGGTATCTTTTTATCCTTACTTATTTCCTGTGCAACAAATCTTGCAATCTTATCTCTGTTTTCTAGAGTATCTGGCATTGTCTCGTTCATGTAAATTTCATAACCATAACCTCTAATCCTTGAACGCAAAGCGGGGCTCATCTCGCTTAGAGTATTAGGATTACCTGCACCAACAAGTATAAAATCACATGGAACTGGATTTGTTTTTACCATTGCACCTGCGCTCCTTTCACTCCTACCAGTAATTGTTAATTTCTTTTCCTGCATTGCTGTAAGCAATTGAATCTGTGTCTCAGGCGAAAGATTAGCTATCTCATCTATAAAAAGAACACCGCCATTTGCTTTGTGTATATCTCCTAATACAACTCTCTCATGTGCAGGAGTACCTAGTCCTCCTGATTGGAAAGGGTCGTGTTGAACATCTCCTAACAATGCCCCTTCTTTTGCGCCTGTTGCATCTATAAATGGGGCATATTTCGCACTTGAATTATCAAGTAAAAGCTTAGGAGTTGGTACAGTCGTCTTTAAAGAAGTCCTACCAAGCCTATACATTAAAAGTACGAAAAGAAATCCTATAAGCATCGTTATTATAAACAATGTGCCGGAGATTTGATTTGCGGCTGCAAGTATTGGATTTTTTTGATCAGATACTACTATACTTACAACATAAGTTGCTATAAAAAATGCTACTATAAAGCCTAAGAATATTATCATATTATTGCCACCGCCTAAAGCTGACATATTCCTTGCCTTAGCCTGATTGACTATACGTTTGCCTTCTCCTGCTGGTACTGATTTAATAGTAGGCTCGTTCTCATCCTTTGGATTTGGGAAAGCAAGAATATCTACTAACTTCTCAGCAGGTAATAACTGTGACAACGCCTGCCCCAACATACTCTTTCCAGTACCTGGAGCCCCAACTAAAAGAACATTTCTTCGTTGTATTGCAGCTTTCTTGATTATCTCAACTGCATCTTCTTGTCCTATAACTTGATCTACTATCTTCGGAGGAATCTTTATATCATCCGTAGTTTTAAAAGATATACTAAAATTATTATCCATAAACGAAATTAACCCCTAAACTTAAAATTAAGTCTTTCCGAATTTAAAAGCTTATTCTGAATCTGCGGTTTCCTGTTCTGATTGTGAAGTTACTATGTTTGATATTATGAATATATCTCCTATAGCTCTAACTAAGCTATGCTGTATAATTGCACCTTTTGCTCCTTTTATCATTTTTGATAAGTTAGAAGATGAACTAGCTTTTATTCTCCAACTGACTATTCTATTGTCCTGAAGGATTGCCTCTTCTATTTCTCCAAAGTAAGTTCCGTTGTCGGTGTATACCTTCAAACCGTAAGTCGAACCAATGCTTTTCAATTTTAAAGCCATAGATTAGATTGGTTTTTTTAGCTTAAATAGTTTAAACCCTAGAAAGCTTTTTAAACAAATATTTTAAAGTCTGTCGCAAATAATTTGTCTTTTAGAAGGATTACAGGATTAAGATCAATATCTTTTACATCAGGATTAGCGCTCATAAACTTATCAAGTTTTAGAATATAGCCTATTAGCTCATCTAAAACATTATTATTTGAAAACTCACTAATTACTCTTCCTAATTTTGATGCTTTTAATTCTTCTATGTCTTGATCTGATACTGGCGAAAGAAGGAACATGGTTTCATTTATCTCATTTGCAAATATGCCTCCTAAACCTATGGCCAACATCCCTCCGAATTGCGGATCCCTGTGCGCACCAAGAAGTATTTCTAGTTTATCTTCACCAAATTTGTTTACATCCTCATAAAGCCCAAAAGAGGCTTTATTTATCTTATTTTCCTTTATTATTTTTGAAAGTTTTAAGAAAGCCTCCTCTAAAGTTTTACCGTCATTTATGCCTAGGATTACAGCTCCAACCTTATTTTTATGTGCCAAGCCATTAGATTCTATCTTAAGAACACAAGGATATCCAATTTTACTAGCGCTTTTTTCAAGGTCCTTAGCTGAGTTAAACTTTAAACCTTCAACGCTTTTTATTCCAATTGAATCAAAAATCTTTTTTGCATCAATACCAAAAACATCATTCTTTATCTTAAAGTCCCTATATCTTGCTTTTTCTTTTGCTATGGTCTTAAAAGTCTGCGCCCTGTGAGAATAATAGGTAAATAGTCCCTTCACCATAAAAACTGCCTCATTCGGATATTCGTATATTGGCATATTCCTTTCTAGAAGAAATCTTCTGGCCTTGTCTACTCTAGCTCCCCCTAAGAATACGGAAAGAAATGGCACAGAAGGATGCCTGAGATGAGTTTCATAGATCTGCTTTGCTGTTTCTAAAGGTTGTGACATTTCCTGCGGAGAAAATAGTATTATTATCGGCTTGTTCTGTTGAACTAATAGTTCTAGAGTATCTCTATATCTTTCTGGCGTTGCATCACCAACCATATCTACAGGGTTATGTATGTTTGCTTCCTTTGGAAGTACTTTTGACAACTCATTTAAAAGTTTATCATTAAACTTTGCAAGCTTCAAGCCACTATTTATTATATGATCAGTAGTTACAACTCCTGCACCACCTGCATTTGTAGCTATTATAACTTCATCGGAATTTATCTTTATGTTCGGAGCATCTCTCATAAAATTGAATAGATCATCAATGTTTTCTACAGATATAGCGCCTATACGATTAAAGGCAAGTTCATATGCTTTATAATCTCCTGCCATAGAGCCTGTATGCGAAGAAACGGCAGTGGAAGTAGATTTAAACTTCCCTCCCTTCAGTATCAGCAAGGGTTTTTCCTGTGAAAATGACATACCTGCTTTTAGGAAATCCTTTCCATTATTTAGTCCTTCCAAATAAAGAGCTAGAACCTTTGTTTTTTCATCTGTCTTAAAACTTTCTATTATATCTGCCTCGCTTATATCCGTAGCATTACCAATGCTTATTATCTTGCTAAAACCGATATTATTTGTAGAAGCATCATCTACAACTGCACTTAACAATGCACCACTTTGAGATATAAAACCAGCATTTCCTTTGATTACTCTAGAATTTGGATCTAAGAACGTTGCATTAAAACTAGGGTCTGTATTTATTATACCTAAACAGTTGGGCCCAATTATCCGTATCTTAGCTTTGGAAAGGAATTTTCTAATTTCTTCCTCTCTCTTTGCGCCCTCTCCACCTATTTCGTTAAAGCCTGCACTTAATATTACTGCTAAGGGTATCTTTGCTTTCTCGCATTCCTTTAATGTACTTAAAACCATCTGTGCTGGAATTGCAATTATTGCAACATCTATCTTTTCCTTTACGCTTAAAACAGATTTATATGCTTTTAACCCCTGGAGTTCATCAACGAATGGATTTATTGGGAATATTTTTCCATGAAATGTTATTATTAGATTTTTAAGAACTGCGCTACCAACTTTATTAGGATCCCTTGATGCGCCAATTACAGCTATGCTATCTGGCTCAAAAAATCTCTTTATATCCATATTATACTATGTTTGCAATAAAATTTAAACGCTTATAACTCTGTTATTTTAACGTAAAATTACTATTGTTATATGGTTATTTCTTCCCAGTATACCTCTTTGTCTTGAACCGCTTTTTTTACGGCTTCTTCGTTTTTGTTTAGTTTTGCGTTCCCAGTTTTTATTTCTATAAATTTAATCTTTACTTTTCCTGTTTCACTTAAGTTTGAAAGGCCATCAAATTTTATGTAGTCTATAGGATTTCCTAGAAACCTCAACTCCGAGAGATCGCCCTCCTTTTCATACAGAATAGGGAAAAGTTGCTCACTTATTTTTCCCTTTAGTATTGGACGCTGGATATTAACAGTCTTTTCCAGTGCCTTCTGCATTTCATATTTTTCCCATTGATCTATTTTCTTCTTTAAAAGGTACTTAAGTACAAAGAAAGAAATGATAGATATTATTATTAAGCCTGTTACTAACCCCCAGAAAAACGCATATTCCATATAAATTAATGGAATTTAAAGAATAAAAATGTCGGGGATGGGATTTGAACCCACGACCTCCGCCTCATGAGGGCGGCGTACTACCGCTGTACTACCCCGACTTTTCGAAATTTTTAACAAAATTTAAAATTTTAGCGCTTATAACCTATATCTCTTAATAGTTTATGCCTTTTTACTTTGTCAGAATCCCTTTCTGTACCTAAAGGCTTCTTTCCGTCTATAACCCCTATTACACTCCTTCCATCCATACCATCGTCATATACTAAAACTTTTAAGGGATTCGCAGTAGCTGCATATATATTGACAACTTCCATCACATCCTTTAACCTATTAAGAACATTTATAGGATATGCATCTTTCAAGAGAACTATAAATAAATGCCCAGTTCCTATGCTTTTCGCAATTTCCGTGCTTTTATGTATAAGACTAGCATCATTCCCATCATTTCTTATAAGTCTATCTCCAGACGCTTCATTAAAAGCTACTCCAAATTTTATACTTGGAGCAGAGGATATAACGGCTTCATATATATCCTCAACGCTTTTTATAAAATGGGCCTGACCAACTATTATGTTTAAGCCATCTAAATCTATCTTTACTTCATCTATGTTTAAAACCATAAAACTAAAAAAACCAGCCAAATATATAAAGTTATTTGATTCTAGTTAAGCGGTTTTATGGAAACGGTTTTAAGCAATTCAAAAAAAGCGCTAACTGCGGAATTCGTTAACGCATTATTCGATGAAAAAAGAACAAACGAGTATAAGGTACTATCATTAACTGTAAAATCAAAGTAAGTTGTATTAAGAAGACTACTGTTTATTACTGCTATTTGATTACCTTTCAATCCGTCAATTGTTATATTCTTTAATGTATAGTTTATATCTGGATTAAAGTTAATGAGATTGGATATTATACTATTTCTAGTTTGTAATAAGCTTAAGTTAGTTGAATTTACTAGAAACTGCAAATAAACTGAATTAGAAAGCTGAAACGGATTAGATTGGTTTGTTATTGCAGGTATGAATATTAGGCTATTATACGCTTTTCCGGAAAATTCATTACTTAAATACCAAGAGGAGAAAAAACTTGTAAATGTAAAGTTTATATCATTGCTTACATAACTATCATTTTCTATTGTGTAATTAATTTTTGAGATGTTAAAATTAGAGGATACTACTGGAGCAGTTTTAATAACATTTAACTGGAAAAACACAACGTAAAGAGCTATAGCTGCAATTATGAAAATAATCCCCAAATAAAGGAAAAAGATATTTTTAAACATAACAAAGAATTATAATTCTATTAAATTCTCGAAAAAGTTTAATTTTCGCTTCTTTCATATAATTATTAAATTTGTTAATCATAAATACCTTACTGTTGCTAGCAGGTATATTTAGTTGGTAGATCTGAAAAAGACTGAAACGATATAGTGCCTGTTTGTCCTGAGTTTAAATTACCGCTAGACGGAACTGGCTTGTAACCATCCTCATAATAAAATCCACTATTACAATAGACGTCTGTTATTATCTTATTTACAGAAAAAGAAGATTGCACAGAAGTAGAGCTTTCTGAAACAGAAGTAGAAGTGGAATTGAAATAGTTTCCTGCTAAACTTCCTGTCCAGCCCTTGCTGATTAATAATTTGCTTGGAAGGCCAGTTTCATCAAGTGTAACTGAGTACACATTTGGTGAGATTGTTAAAGCTTCCTCTACGGTTAAACGCAAATTACTGCCAATAAAATTAAGTTTTGTAGATCCTCCCGGCCAATACAAAGAATACTCTGAAGAAGCAAAAGGTTCATCTGGAGGCATCGCATAGAAACCTGATGAGTTAGTTACATCTGTTTCATCTTCAGACTGACATGTACCAAATACAAAATCTCCTTTTGATGGAGAAAGACCGCTAATTGAACACCCAGTAGTATTATAATAACTCTTTAGAGTATTCAAGTTATAACCAACAAGCCCTATTGCTGTTGCATAAGAATACGCAGATCCAGAATATGTAATGTTTATCAGATCGCTGCCAGAATTAGAAGCAACAGTGCTCCACATATAATATTCTGGATAAGAGCTAGTATTTGATTGAATCAAGGAGAAAGAATCCCCAAAAGTGTCTGATATCTTTGCAGTTCTTTGGTTTATTGTATCTGTAACTAAAATAACCTCTCCTTTAGTAACATTTTTGAGGGTTAAAGTTAAAGAACTAGCTAGAGATGTACCTGCACTTACATATGTAAAGTTTTGAGTACAATTAGTTGAGGAGAAGTGTATATCCTGAGTTGCACCGGCAGATAAAGAGCCTGAAGAAGGTTGAGGAACATAAACACATCTGCCTATAGCTTGATTGTTAAGATATGTATTAGCCGTGGTATTACTTAAATTAAAGCTGTATGTCCCGGGTGAAACAGAAAAGCTTATACTACTTAAAGTAGCTGATTCTGTGATTTTATTATAGGTTACAGACCAGTTTGTACCCTTTGGAAGGCCTGTTTCAGTAAATGTAGTAGCGCATGTATTGGATTTAACAGTAAATACGACACTTTGTGTACTACCTGCTAAAAGATAACCTGAAGATGGATTAGGGATATATTCCTGCGGGCAACTAGATGAAGGACTATTAACACTTGGAATAGAAAATGAATAGTTTCCAATAGTACTTCCAGAAGTAGTGTTTACAAATTCTATCTGTGCATTATTATCCACGAATCTCGGGCCTCCTGCGTCATTTTTTGGTATTTTTGTAGAAGCAGTACTACCAATCATATTTCCATAAGTTACATTCCAATTTAATCCTTTTGGCAATCCTGTTTGATTAAAGTAAGTATAACAGGTTGTATAACCTGTAAATTGTATATACGTAACTGTTCCAGAAGTTTCGTAACCATTGCTTGGAGAAGGAGTATAAATTGTGCGGCAATCGTTAGTTACTGAACTGTTTGAGAGAGTAGAAACATTAAATGAATGTGTGCCTATAGAATAGAAATTTATGGTGCTCCCAGAAGAACTCCTATTAACGGCATTATAAACCATGTTCCATTTGTAACCTACAGGAAGACCATGCTCAATGAATGTTGTCTTATTAGGCTGTTGTAATGTTAGTATTGACCCATTTGAATAATTTATCTGATATACCGGAGTTGGAACAACTTCATAGCTTTTTGGTGATACCAATAATGTGTAACTTATATTCCAAATAGTCGGAAGATTATAAGCTAAGTAATACTGAGAGGTTATAGCATAAGTTTTATTCCCAGGAGTTTCATACAGGCAGTTCACGATATACCCATACAATTTATTATTTATTGGATCACACTGCTGATCAGAAGTTATATTGAAGCTCCACTTTCCGCCACTGTAAGTTGAAGTGAATACTCTATTATTGCCATTTGAACAGGCACTATTTAAATTAACGGCGTTTCCAACGCTATCAAAAACAGATACGGAAGGTTGTGCCTGATTTGTCGAATTCCCTATGCTGTAGAATTGCAATGAATGCAAACCTTCATTTAAAGTGCCTAATGAAAGGAAAATTCCTTCCTTATAACTACTAGGGAGAGTTTTACCAGAACATAGTTCTCCCTCACCTAAAGTGAAAATACCATCACCGCTTACATTATAGGGAGGAGCACAATTACCAGATGTACCTCCTGTAAATAAGCTTAATGCATAATCTAAAATGCTGCCATTTATAAAACCAGGTATGCCACTAACCCCAAAGGAAGGATTCTGAAGCATTAAGATATTTAACAGGTCATATGAATAATCTGCAGAAATAGACAATGCTTTACTTGGCAAGTTTGATTCCAACAGAGATGTAGGCAATAAATCTGTAAGTATATCACTAGAACCTTCTATTTGGGACTCAGATAAACCTGTAAAGTAAGCATCTTTGACAGAATTTTGCTGTTTACTGTTAGGGATAGAGATATTTAGAGGATAGCTGTTTCCTATTACTCCCATCCCTACACCAAAACTACTAGAATTAATATATTGAAGTTCATACGAAGCAACCGTAGAATTTATAACAGGGCTGTGATAAGCTATGCAATTGTCTTGCACAGTGGGGGATATATAACCTGATTTACTAAATGAATTACAACTTTGTGCCTGCCCACCCGTTCCATTTCCATTTACTGTCTTAGTTTTAAGTGTTGCATTTATTAAAGTTGTGTTTGTGTATGCACAAGCAGTATTACTTGAAATTGAGAGGGAATCAGATGATAATGAACCAACAGAACTACAAGCAGTTATTGTGCCAGTATAACCACTCTGGCATGAATAAAATTGTTTAAAACTATCTCCACTTTCATTTGTTATATTTATGCTAGGATTAGCTGTTATAAATGAGTCTCTTCCAGCTTCACATCCGCCAACTTCTGCGATCCCATTTGGATTTGTTGTAGTAACTGGATTTATAGATCCTGCGGTAGAATATGCTTCCCAATTCCAGCCGTTTAATACATTACTATTTATTAAATTTGTTTCATTTCCGCAGATATAACTTGATGCTGAAATCAAGCCTGTTTTTTCCGATTGAGACCCTTGTATTTTAAGATTAGAGATTTTAGTTGATGAAGACTTTACTTGAAATGAACTAGAGGGTAATGCTGAGCAGGCTGCAGTTATATTATATTCAGTTGAATTTATTTGCTTGTAAGAAACACTTGCAGCACATATCCCGGAATTTGCATTGTTAGGATAACTGCAAGATCCAACCTCAGAATTTGTACTATTTGTAATTAATATGCTGCAATCAAATGAAACTGAAAAAGCTGAAGTTTTTGCATCTGTAGAGTTCATTATAGTTTTTGAAACAGAGACTTTTAAAGAGGAAGAATCTTTAGAACTTAAAGAGTATAAAATATTACCATCTGTTGGTGCACAATTATAAGATATTCCGTTTAAACTGCCTATGTAACAACCGCCTCCAAATGAAAGATTCCCATTACTTCCAGTAGGTATAGCTTCGATACTGTCATAAGAACCGTTTGAAGGGATGATTGGTACTGGTTTTGTACAAGCCGTGTAACTCAATATCGTTTCATTTATAGAACAACTTTGTATAAAAACACTGCCTTTAGGACTGTACAGCATCTCTAAACCGCTATTATTAGAAGAATGACTTAGCATGTAATTCTCCCCAGAATTTGAGGATGAATAAGCCTCTAAGTTGCCGTTAACATAAAAGTATGGAGAACTAGATATAGAAAGGTTTGATGGTAATGTACATGAATCATATAAAGTCCCTATGCCATTTGTATAATTTCCAGGTTGATATGCAAACCCTATAGATGATGTGGAGTTTTCATTCAAAACTGAGCTTAAAGAAGATTGAGGGGTATAAGAAGGCACACTACCATAGATACAATAAAGCTTTTCTGGTGTTAATATATCACTAGAGGATATATTTGAAGCGGTTATCTGGCCGTTACTTAAACTGAAAAGATTTGAGTTAACATAGGTATAATTGTAACATGAAGTCTTTATGTTATCTAAAGTAGTTATATTATAGAATACAGGACTTATACTACTTAAATTTACGTTATTATATTTATTGTAGCCAACATTTATTGAAGGAGGCACATAAAAGGTTCTAAGCGCATTATCCTGCAAATAAGAGAAATTTGCAATTAACTGGTTCTCCACTTTGAAATTTATTGGTGATCCTTGAGCATGTATAACATCAGTTATTATTGGAGAGCCTGCATAAAAACAATACATGCTAGTTATTGCCTGAGAAGGTGTTGCAGTCTGGAATATTTTTGTATTAGCGTAGTTTATGCTGCCGAAGCCTGTTTCCGCAAAATTAACAGTTTGGGAGGAAGAATAACTAACAGTAAAACAGTCCTCAACCGGTCCGGTAATTGTTGGGGATATTGCAGCAGAAGAAGTTGAAACATTATTAAATAGTAGATTTCCAAGCGTTTTTCCGCCTACAGAAAATGAATCTACACATGGCCCAAAACCTGACTTGCAGTTACTTATAAGATCCGCATTAAATAGGTTTGTAGATAATTCTACATTAAATGGTGTGCTGTTATAATTAATCAAATTTGAACTGTATTGGATTGAAGGAGTATTACTTTCAAAAACTGAATAAGAACTACTACTGTTACCAATAAATACATAATCGCAGGATTGAGAACTGGATACAGTAACCTGATAAGGAACCTCTGTATAGGGATATGGACTTTGAGTAACTAATCTAATATTATTACAACCTCCAAAATTATTTATAAGAGTAAATTGTATTGGAGCATCTTTTATTCCAGTATTAGGTATTGTTAAATTGTATTCTGATATCGGAGCATCGGAAATAGCTGATGACTCCATATACAAAAGCCCTTTAGACTTTTTATTGTAATTTGATGGGTTTATAAACGCAGATTCTGGCAGGATACTCCCATTCTCATTGTAATCAAAGGTTATCAAGGCATCAGATAAATTGCAACCTGTAGGATAGTTAACTATACCATTGTAAACTACCTTATTAGTTATTTGCGAGCAAGAGCTGCTATGTGGGATTATGCTTAGATCTTGAACGTTTATAGGCACCCCATTTATACTAATGTTCAGAGATTTATTGCTTATATTCTGTATAGAAAGACCAGACTGAACATCTCCGCTTCCAAGGTAGGCATTATTGGATTTATTCATAAAAACTGCCCTAAGATAGGTAAAATCGCTATTTATATTACACATAATAGTACCATTTGGTAAAGAGTATTCACCCGGTTTTATTTCAGTAACACCTAAATTACCAGAATTGTTATAGGCATTTACTATATTACAATCAAAAGGAGTTCCATTTATGTTATAAAGATATAAAGTTGAGTTGTACAGCTGCTTGCTTAGTGGAACAACTGAGAAAACCAGAGAAACACCATTATTAATACTAACGTTTATAGGCAAGGTAACCATGAATAATCCATTTTTAGAGGGTTTTGAGAGTGTTTCATTAGCTGACATAAGTATTGTTCCATCTGCACTTTTATTGGACATGTTAAGGTTTGAATTGTTGTACATATCAACATAGAATGGACCGTAACTTGAAGAGATATTTATGTAAGAGTTATTTATTTCTGCATTACTAAGACAAGAAGAAATTGAACTACCAGATTCAAATGTTGCATTTACAGAAGTAGATTCTGTATAAGAACATTGTATTGAACCTTTGCTTGTTAAAGAAAATGTAAATGTCTTATTTGAAAAAGTAGAGTAATTAACTAAAGTATCAGTACCAATTATCCTCAGCAATGAGGGGTCACTAACAAGGTTATCAGATATTATTGTAAAAGGAAGAGAACTGCTTGGAAGAGAAACTGGAAATGATTTAACAGTCGAGTTAAGAGAATTATATAAACCAGAAAGATTCCTGAAAAGGTTACTTTCACTACCATTTCCAAAGTAAGCAAACGCTTCATAGTTGAAATTACCGGAAGTCTGATTAAGAGTTGGCTTTTCTAACTGAAATGAGGATGTTGATGACACATACTGTGGCAGGTTGTCATAATTTAATGCTACTTGATCAGAGTATGGCATAAATAGTATACCTGTCCAACTTGTTACTAAAACCTGACTAGCTTGTTTATCGCTTCCTGAGTACATACTGTTAGATAGAGCATAATTCAGGTTAGAAGGAGAAACTATCTGTTTAGACCAGAAAACTCCAAAATCTTGTACGTTGTCGGGAGAAACAAAACATGAAATTGATGAACCCTTAAGGCTGCTAAGCCCTAAAGAATAAGATCCACTACCATTTAAAACGGAAACAGATGGCTTGACAGTGACATTTAATGCATTTGAGGTAGAATTAACAGAATTTACATCAATTGATACATTGTCCTTGTATATACTTGTTCCTTTTAATGGAGAATTTGTTAGATTAAAATTATAACTTACGATATACTGCCATATCGGAGAAATTGCTTCACTATTATTAGTTATTAGTTCATTGTTATGAATATCCGAAGCATTCTTTGTAGATGAAGGAACAAGTGGATTTACTTTAAGGTGGGAAGGATTTGAAAGAGTACTAGCAGGGCTATTACCATTGTTCCAAGTAACATTGAATGAATTACCAAAGAATACACTTAAATTGTATTTACCTGAAAGCAATGCCTCGAAAAGAGACATTGGAACCTGCAAAGTAAATGTAGCTGTTCCGTTAGGTGCTATAACTGGAACATTTGAGCTTCCAGAATCAGAATGAGCTAGTAAGGTATTTGAAGTTCTTATAACATTATCGGAAACCCCTGACTGAGGATCATATATCCACATCCCAAGCAAAGAGTTATTAAAAGGCCCGTTTTCGTAACCTTCAGAGGCTGAAAAAAGGGAGTTTAAAGGTATAGGATTCAGAGGGTGACCACTATCAAAAACATACATGTTAGTATCAAAATTATTATTGTAATCAACTTGAATAATACCGGTTGTTGAAGACATTGAAGATAAAAACCCTTGATAAAGTTCATAATTTGTCACTTGATTGTTCTGTGAATTGTAAAAAATACTGCTTATATTGTCATTTCCGTATAAAGCCACTAAGTAAGGATTTGTTATAACCGTGTTTCCCACATTCTTAACAGTTATAACTAAGTTAACTGATGAAGAATTAACATTAAATGCGGGACAGTTTGTACTTATATTTTGAAGGAATAAAGTAGAATTAGCCTCTGGATTTGCAGGATTTTTCTGTCCTTCGAATAAACCGCAATAGTCCCCCGCATCATTTGCTACGTATATTGAGTTTATCCAAGCATCCGTTATGTTTTGAGCCTGTATCCCATTATAAGTACATTTTATATTACTAGCAAATATACCATCTTCAAAATTTAGATATTCACTCCTGCTTTTACTAAAACAATTTGTATTATTGAAAAATGCGTTGCAGGTTCCAATTGAACTTGTGTAGTTTTCAGCAGCGGTTGGAGGTATAACTCTAGTATAACTTGGGGAGGTATACACTCCATCAGCAGTATTAAAACTTTCTCCATAGAAACAAAAACTATCTAAAGCTGTCAATGTAAAGTTATTTTCTTGAGAAGTATTTAAGTAACTTGGATAAAATGGAGTATCATACAATTGACTGTATTTTAGATTATTTGATAACCACAGTCTTTCATATGAGATGTTATTTACTGTCTTAGGGTTTTCAAATGTACAGCTGCTTAAAGTGTTATCGATAGTTGAATTCCATGCACATATTGGAAATATTCCATCTGTTCTAAAATCAACATATTGCCCATTATCGAAATCAGGGTAATAAGCGCCTTCTAAGTCAGGAGATGTAAAAGTATCAGCACTTTGAGCGGTTACTACATTTTGCCCAAAACGCAGACAGCCACCATGTGGCGAGCTAGCCACACATACAGTTTGACTTGATGAAACATCAGCTATCGCAGAGATTCCTTTATTTGAAACATAAATTTCAACACTTGAAGAATTATCAGCACCGAAATAAGACATAGATAAAGGCGTTAAAAAACTGGTTGTTACGTTTAGGTATTGTAAATCTCCTTTGTTACCCTTTGGAAACTGAGCATAGTTTGATGAAGGCATTGTATAATTAAAAGCAGGGCTTATGGATTGAACTTGATAAGCCAAAAGAGAGTTAAATGAGCCTGTCCATGGAGTTGGAGCAGCAGTAAGAAAATAGCCTAGGGAGTAATAAACCCCAAAAGCATTTTGATCTGGCGATGCTAGGAATACTGAAGGAGTAAATCCACTTAGTGTAGATATATTATATAGATTGCCTACAAACCCCGGATAGGTTATATAGTTATTTATAAAAGTTGACCCGCATGAAACAGCAGGTATTATCAACGTACTGGGAGCTATACTTCCAGGCAAATTTGTATAACCTGTAAAAGAGGTGTTTATTGCATATATATAATTTATATTATTCTGACTTAAATCAGAATAAGGATGTATTGTTGAATTACTCCAATTTATAAAATTCTGATATGGGAATTTTGAGGAGGGAAGCTGATAAGCGTGAGGTTCACTCTTGTTGGTTACAGCTGAATAAAGATTTGAATAATTAGCATAGTTACTGTTAGGGAATTTGTTGTCTACCTGTGGAAATCCGAGATAACCAACTAGATTAGTAAAATTGGCAATTTCAGGCCCACCGCCGCAAGAAAACAAAGCAAAAACATCAAAAATGCATACATGTGGGCCAGTTATCTCGCTTAATGCACTACATGAATAAGCTTGTGATGAAGAGGAGATATTACCAGGATAAAACTTTTCATTTAACCAAAAATTACTGTTATAACTAAGTGAAGAGGTATTTATGTATTCGTTTTTAGTGATAAAACTAGAAAAAGATGGATTGCCACCAGGAGATATATCAACAACAAATTTAGATAAACTAGAACTTTGATTATTTAACTGTGAAGAATGCAATACCGAATAAGAAAAATTAACACCCAAAGATGTTAAAGCTTTATTCGCAATTAAGACAGATAAGACTATTATTGCACAAATAATTAACACCTCAGACAATCTTTGTTTATTATTCATAAATCACGGCCAATTTGTATAAGTTTGTTTGTTTACTATAGTTAGATTTGGGTATAGAGTACTAAAATCATTATACAACTCATCTATATTAAAGTTTGGAGGATATGCTGAATAAGTAGCATTAAGAAGCGTTAACTCGAAAGGATTTTTATTTATGCATGCAAACTCCTCGTAATAAGAACTTAAATTTGCGGAATATATATATGGGGGAATAGGTTCTGTATTCGATAGATTTAAACCCGTTGTAGAATAATAAGCGTTGAAATCATGTTCATTTTTAGAAGGATAAAGGAAAGTAAATGGTTTATTGTTCAATTCAGAAGAATAAAAGAATGGGAAAACTGAAGAACCATTGTCAGAAAAGCTGCCATTGTAATAAGCGCCCTGTCCATAAACGATATATAATTCATTTGGAACATTTTTTGTAAGGTTAATCCATATAAGTCCTCCATTTTGAAGAGGTGTTTGATTCCACCAATAAAGCTGTGAAACACTGTTAGTGTATACTCCAAATATTTTTATGTAACCTGAAACAAGATAACCTATATTGAAATTACTATTTAAATAAAGCTCAAGCTGATAAGTATTTGAAAAAGAAGATGCATTTAATGAAACCTCATTGAAGTATGTGTTGTTATCAGTAGTAATACCAAACGAGGCATTTAAACTGGGATTAAGCTCTGATACAGGCGCATACGCCAATTCATTTTCAATTGGTTTGTAATAAGGTAGGTAATTGGATAGAAAAGCATAGCTTATGATGTCGGAAGAGGGTTTAGAAGGCGTTGATATACCAAGTAAATTAACTTTAGATGTAGCAGAAACGGAGTTACTGTAAAAGCTACTTTGAAGGTTAGAATTTAGATATGCAGTTAGATTACAAATTGTTTTATCATTACAATAGCGATTAAAACTTAACTCATTCTGTGTACCTGCTGCAATGTAGTTATTAGAACCTGCAAGCATATTCTCTGAATCTGTTAATATAGAGTAATTGTAGATACCATCTGGATTCTGTAATGAATTAAATGAAGCCGAAATAACATTATTTAATAAATCCGAATTGCTGGAAAAAAATGCACTTATTCCAGCATATGGCCCTGTTGAATTAAAACCTACATTAAAACTAAAGTTTCCAGGCAAATTTAAAGAACCATTGTATAATGCAAAGGTTTTGTTGTAAAACGATAAGCTAGCAGAATCCGCTCCTCCTCCATAAACCGAAACAAGTTTGTAATTTGTATTCTGGGCTGTTGTGAAATTTTGGTTATCTATCACGAAGTAATCTGGACATGTATTACTGCTTGTAATCCAGTCTTCATAAGAAAAACTTGAAACTTTATAGTATGGACAGAAGTACTGCCCATCCGCCATCTTACTGCAGTACTCTCCTTTTACAGCGGAACTTGTAGCATTTAGGTAATTAGCTACCTTAGGGTTAGAAGTCTGCAAACTGGCTATGCAAGTATGATTTAAAAATTCCTGGGATAGTACTGGTGCGCAGTTTATATAGGTTAGATTATTTGTTATAAGCGCCTCTGAAAATCCTGGATAACCAGATGAGTAAGGAGATTTTTCTATACCGCATGATTCTGTTGGAGTTAAATGAAGATTATTTTGATAACCAAAATCTAGAGAGATAGGTATCCCCAAAACCTCCTCCGAAAAATTACCATTTACTGGAAGGCTTTTTACAGAATAGGAATAATTAGAATTTACGCTGTAATTACTTGAATTTACACAGGAGCTTATCTCACTTGCATTAACTGACAAGTTTAATACATTTATATTGAAATTAGTGCCTGAAAGGAAACTTAATTCCTCTGGCATTTGCTGTTGAAGAAGCGCCACTATATCCTGTGAAAGCGTTGAAGATAATAAATTTCTGCAATAAGCTAAATCAGAAGAATTTTGTTCACAGTTATATATATAGGTCCCATAATAAGATTCTTTTACCTTATTCAATTTACTCAATAAGTAACTTGTACCTTGTGGAGAACCTAATTGCAGAATTAAAGCAGAGTACCAGTCATACTTTGGCTTACCATTGACTGAAACTGTCTTAAGGTTTACGGCGTTTATAGCATTTGAGATATAATTATCTATCTCATACTGTGCAAAACCTTCTATTCTTTGATTCCCTATTGTGAAAGTTTGATTTACAAAAGATATTCCTAACTGCATTAACTTGCTGAGATAATTTTGTCCGGTTATAGCATCGGAAAGAGTAAGGCAATTCTGCAAATTATATTGACCTTCATTGTAATTTACACATACTTGTGGGGAGTATAACGGAAATAACGAATAAGAGACATAGATATTCTGATTATTAGGAAATAATAGATTTTGAGTACCCGATTCTTGTATACTATTTAAAATATATTTGTAGTAAATAAAATTAGGTTGGATGCCAAACATTACATAGTTCGTTGGCTTTATAGAAAATATGCCATTTACAGTAGATGTAACTGAGAATGTATAATTAATCCCTTCAAACGAAAACCCGCTTTTTGAATTGTTTATGAGCTTTATTTGACTAGGTATTCCATTTGCAATATCATATGAAATTGCACTACTCAATGAATACAGATTTTGATTTGGTAAGGGAGTTAAATAAAAAGAAGTTAAACCATTTGAGGTGTTTGTATAGATTATAGCAACATTACCATTTGGGAATGTAGCTAAAGTATACTGGCTTGATGGAGAAACATCAGATCCCTTAAAGAATAAACTAACCGCAGTTGACTGGTCTATCACACCAGAAATTATATTCTGGAGGGGAAGAGAAGTAAAACTCATGCCGGAAAGATTAAAATTAAGTCCTAAAGGTATGTTGCTGATTAAAGCTAAACAGCCTTTTGAAGACCAGCTACATACTGAAAATGTTGTTGCTGTTGTGTTATAATAAAATTCATATTTATTGCTTAAGAATGGCGCAGAAAAGTTACCAAAAAATACGCCAGCTTTATGATTTGAAAGATTTATAACCAGATTAGACTGTATTGTAATATTGGAGGAATTTACTATCTCAAATGAATTTTTATTCAGGAGTGTTTCTAACCCATATTCTATTAAATTATTATCAGGAAGACATATCTGGCCTGCTAAATTTCTCCAGTAATAAACTTCAGGAACCGGTACAAAAGGCAAAGATTGAGAGGTGTTTATATAACCGCAATCTAAAGTACTCGGCTGCAATGTCAGGCCGTCGAAAAGCTCAGCCTTTTGAAAGTTATAATTGGCTTCTTGTATTAAGTAATCTTTTAAAGCCAATGTCTGATAAATGCTATTTTGAGCACTTATCTCTATTTTTGAGCTAAGGCCTACATTGCTTATATACCCAAAGGCATTAAGAGATATATATATAGTAGCGGCTACCATGCCAAGCACCACAATCATGTTTGCCTGTCCCCTAGTATTTAGCATTATTTAATCACCCCATAAATTGTATATGGTTTAGAAGGATCTGCAGGATTATAAACTTGAAGACTACATTCTGAAGTACCTGATACTCCTGAAGGCACTTGATTGAAAAACACTTGCATACCAAGAGCATTTAATGCAGCAGTTTCTTGCCCGGTTATAATTTTAAAATCATTTAATGAAAAACCGGAAAAATATCCAATAAAATCACTATAAAGCGAAGTTGAGTTATAAAGATGATCTTGCGTGTAACCATAATTAGGATTACAAGCGCCGCTGCAATTAGTTGACAATGACTGCTCTTGATTAGAGCTAGCTAATGAATATTGACTAGGATCTGACAAAGCCAACTGCGAAAGTGTAAATGCGCTATGGACATAATAAGTACTATAAAAAGTGTCTAGTGCAAAACTACACGAAAAGGAAGTAGGCTGCTGACTTACTGAGGTTAAAAGACTTGCAGTGGCCCCTGCTAATAGCGAATGAGCTACTATTGCTAGAATTACAGCAGCTAAGGGAGCTATTACCAAGTCTAGCATGGTAAGCTGCCCCTTTTTACCAATTTTAGCTGTAAGGTGGAATTCCATAAGTAATCTGAACCTGCAATACTCCGCTATTCTGAAAAGTCGGCTGACCTTGAGCGTTAGTAAATTGTATTTCTACTGGGAAACTTTCTGTGTAAGTATTCTCAGACTCAAAAATAGCTGCTAAAGCATACTGTGGGGTTATTTGAGTTGTAGATTCTTGCCCTACTGCCAGTATTATATTAAACTGTAAAGTTCCCTCAGTAGCAATCATAACTGCAAGGCTAAAACCCATACTAAGTGCCATTGTAGCATATTCTGCTGTTTGTGCATATTTTTGGATAAGTGCTTCTACTTGAGAAAAACTTCCTCCAAAATTGAATTGATTATAATTTGACAGATATAAAGAACCTGTTGGCCCTAACTTATTAGGATCTTGCGTATCTGATAGAGTTAATGAAACGCCTGTTGCAGCTGCTAAATCAGACTGCAGAGAAGGGATATCTGTTGACCCTCCAAAATATATATACTGCATACATGAAAGGAAATAATTCTCAATAAACTTATTTACATTTACTACCCCTGGCTCTGTGTATGAAGATGAATACAAAGGCCCGCCCGTAGCATCGAGGCTTGAATTATAATAAGATATAGTATTTTTGTAAGCAAAACAATTTGGGGAGGTTATTAGTCTTGTGCCTATTCCAGTAGCAAGAGATTCTGAATTTGCAAAAACGCTGGTACTGTTTATCTGAGAAACACTCATTGAAAGTACTACTAAAAGAAGTGCAAATGCGACTATTAATATACCTGCATTCAAAAACGCCATCATTTCTACTAACGCCATATTTAATTAACTTCCTGAAAAGTAAGTGCCTCCAAATAAATTTGGATTATTTGGGTATACTCCAAAGACTAGATTGTTGTATACATTCTCCAATTCATAATACGTAACGCCATTTTTTATAGTTTTGTTAAATTCAAGTGTTACATTCGAATAATCAGTTTGATAATAAGATAAGTTAGTGTAAGAGGCAGAAATAGCGGTAATAGGATCAATTAAAAAGTTAACTAGAGAAGTCGAGATACTCCCTTGTATTCTTTTTGGTTTTATATTCATAAAGCTTAAAATAGCATTAATAAAAGGTGAGTCTATGCCTCCAATTAATTCTGACTTTGGTTTACCTCCACTTATGAAATTGCCTGCTGACAAAAAGCTATTTGTTCCTAATAATGTACCTGCAGTTAATTGATCTGGAAAATCCAAAACAGGCACAGAGAAACCTATTGTAGAACCATTATTTATGTAGAAATCTGTATTTGCCGACATATCCTTTAAAGCAGCAATCTCATTTGCTGCTAAGTTAATATTAACATTACTATTGCTTAGATTTGTTATATTTACACATGAGATTGGAGAGCCATACTCAGTAACATTAAAAGAAGGATTATTAAAATTATTTGTATCTAGGATTGGAGAACCAAATGAGTCTATTAACATTCTATATATACATAAATTAACATCATTTTTAACATTTGATATCCCTAAAGATTCTCCAGGAGGCAATAATAATGTTATATTTTGAGTATTTGCCTTTGAATTAAAAAGCTTGTTAAGTTCTGTTTGCAATGTATGTGGAAACAAAGCATTATTTGGAGAACATAAGGTGTTATAAAGCCCTTGTGATATTGAAAAAGATATAGAACCATTACCACTTGGTTGTATAAGTGTTTTTAAGTTTTGACCGGCCTGCGAAGCCGTCTGAGCAAGTTCGCACATATCATTCATGTCTGTTATTAAAGGAGCCGTAACCTGTGTAGGCCTGCCGCTTGATTGACCAGTTAAGTAAACCTCTCCTCCATAACCTACAAAATATGTTCCTAAAGGTATAACACTATCAACTTTTGTATATACATTTAGAAGAGTTGTTAAGGCAGTTGCATAAGAAGATATGGATGATAATGATTTACTAGCTGAGTCATAGCTACTTAAGCTCGTAGGTTGCGCAGGCAAACTTAAACAACTTGCAGTTCTTGCATAAACCATAAAAGCATTCTCGGCAAGGAAAAATGGCAATGAAAGCAGCGGGTCACTGCCTGTTGCAGACAAATTAACTGAACCAATAAATGAATTTGGTGAGGTTAAACTCCCTGGAACATCGACTCCTGATATAGGTGTTGAATAAGGATTACTAGAAGCAGTAATTAATGAATCGCTAGATAATTCAGACAATACATTTTGTTTTATAGCAACCTGCTGTGAAGCAAAAAGGGTTAAAGTATCTTTACCAATACCAGAAGGCAAAGAGTTCAACGTTTGTTCACTTGATAATAACTGAGAGTACTGCTGTAATACATAGTCTGCGGCTGCGTATTTAAAAGGGAGTGGAGCCTGTGTTAGATAAGCAGATGCTATCTGCTGACTTATTGAAACTGATGGCCCGGTTAAAGCCCCAATTTGCTGTCCGTTTACATCTATCCCTTTTGTTATATAAGTATTAAGGTTACGAGTACTTGTTCCAAACCAAGTTTCTATTAATGGTAGAGAAACTAACGCAACAGCAAGAGATGCTATTGCAGTAGGGATTAATATTGCTGCGCTAGGTAAAGCATCACGAATAGCTGAAAGGGGACTATATAAAAGAGACTCCTCTGGCAAATCTTGTGCGAACATCTGTTTTACTTCTGTAACCAATCTAGTTTTTACGGCAGTCTTTAGCCTAGTTAATAAACTACTAGTGGGTGCAACTCCATCTTCTTCCATCTCTCCACTTAATGCACCACTCAAAGCCGCCTCAGATAACTGCGCTTGCTCCTGTAGAAGAGGATCAAGTTCAGACGCTGCTTCTTCTGATGTAACCTTTGCAGCTTCTTCTGCAACTTCATCGGTAGTGGCAGGGCCCCCTCCTGCTCCAAAACCATAACCTACCATGAAACAAAGTGCCACGCTAAATATATTTTTACCTGAATCTAAAGTTGGCCCATTAGCATACGAAAGATTATATACCTTTGACCCCCCCGCACATGTGTACTGATCAATTGACGGATTCCAACTACATAAAGAATTGTTACCTGCTAGAGTAATTGACATAGTAGACGGAGCACTATATAATGAATTTATTGAAAAACCAACATTATCTGCAAAAAGTTGCAGTGATCTTGCACCATTTTGGAAAAATAAACCCTGCAAATTTGCAAAGTAAACCCCAACTAAAAGAAAAGCTGCTGATAATATAATAATACCTATACCTATGACTACTTGTGCCTTTCTAGTTAACATAATACTTTATAATACATGTTGATATTTATCCTTTTTAGCTTTATTTTTTAATAAAAGGCTTAGAAACTGTAAGATATCTCATTATCTTTACCGTGCTTTTCCTGAAATATCTTAAATGCATTTTCTATATTGTCCTTATCATAGCTATGCAATTCTTTAGCAACTTCATATGCAAAAATCTTTGCTAGTGTATAATAATTTGAGAATATAACATTCTTATTATTCTGATCATTCTTAATCATGTCTAAAGTTGAATTGATATTGACAACACTCGCTTTCTTGGATAAAGCTAATTTTTGCCCGGTAGAGCTCTGTTTATCTTCTACAGTAATATATTTAGGCATTGATACCATAAGATCTCCTTCTGGGGAATATATGAGTAATGAGGTTTTAACTTTTAATGAATTATATTTTTCATTGTAATTCTTCACAAGATTTGGATACTTGTTGAGGAGATTCACATAGAAATAACCAGCTTTATTCTCTAATGCTTCCTCATATAAACCATCATTTATGTCTATTCCTGCTTTTGAAAGCCAACCTGTATTTGTTAAAAAGTAATTTGCAGCTGAGTTAGAAAGATCGCCTTTGTTTAGTCTATAAACCTTTCCCCTTATAGTATAATCATTTTTTTCTTTAACGTAAGGGAAGACCTCTACATTTAATGCTCCCGATTCTAAAGAAGCAATTAAAGTATCCATAGCACCCTCTAATTTAGATTCCTTATGCTTATGGTAAGCCTTTGTTAAACCATAATCTAACAGATTAAATAGTGACATATAGAATTGTGATAATAACTATTATAAATACTTTATGGTAGTCATTTAAATATAACATAAACCGCCCGGGGCAGGATTCGAACCTGCAACGCCTTGGTTAACAGCCAAGTGCTCTGCCGTTGAGCTACTCGGGCATCAATTAACAAATATTGATTTCGGAGACATATATTCTTTTATTTTAAGCAATATAAATTTATTGAAGTTGCTAATACCATACGATTTATCATAAGCAACATGTCTTTCTGCTGGAAATACATCTTTATGGGGCTTTAAAAACTTCTTTAATATCTCAATATCCGAGAAAACTTCTGGACCGTAAACCAACTTGGTTTTACTTTTTGGGGTATTATTTATCTGAAGAAATAATGTAGCGTTTTTTTCGGTGTAATCTATATCATAGGAGTATAGCTCTACATCATTTGCTTTAAGCTCTCTTATCAACTTATCTAAATTTTTTACATATTTTGAAAGAAAAATGTCTCTTGGTTCTATTATTTTTGTAGAGAAAGTAAAAAGCCTTGTGCCTCGTAACTTAACTTCTTTTACTATTTTTTCTTTTAGGTTTTTCTTTATAAAAAAGTCAAATGATGGATAAAGATAAAATCTTTTTAATGAAAAAACAAATTTGGACAAATTATCCTCATTTACTGAGGCACAGATATTCCTTTTTGGATTCGTTGGGTCCGGCAGTAAAATTGGAGAGTCATGTTGAATAGAGCTTTTACCCACTGTAACTGGCATTTTCCAAGAGTTTACTTCTGTAATAAGCGACATAAAACTACCAAATTCTTTTATCATAACTTCTAAAGAATAGCCGGAAAAACCATGCATATAAGTCTCTGAACCATAGCAGTTATTGGCTTTACAAAAAGCTTTTAGTATTATAACATCATTTTTTTGAGCTGATGATAAAAAAGAATTTATGTAATTTGCATGCAAAACTGAAAGATCTATAGAATTCTTTACTGAAGTTAAATCAGAAAAACGAAGCACGGGAACTACTTCTATTTTAACGCTTTTAAACTTTCCTTTGAAATACTCTCTGGTACCAAAAGTGGTTATAAAATCGTTTGGAACTAGAATAGAGAGATTCTTCATTTCCTTCTCCGAATTAAAAACTGCAAATATATCAATATCACTTTCATCTTTTATCCAGGTCCCCTTTGCATATGACCCACCAAATTTAAATTCAACATTTATATCGTTTATTTCTGCATTTTTCCTTAGTAAGTCTATAAGCTCATTTGCAGTATTATCTAGAGCCTTTCTTTCTTTTAGCGAAGGCACAAATTTAGAATAAGCTTTTTCAAATACTTTTTTGAACTTGTCCATAACAATATATCATTTAAAAGGTATTAATAAATTATATAAGGCATAGTATAACTAACGTATAACCATAATGGAAAACCTGTCTACAAAATTAGAGAAAATATTAAAGGAGATGGGGTTTACAGAGCTTACTGAAATACAGAAGGCAGTTATACCAAAAATAAAAGAAGGAAAAAACATAATCTTTAGAGCGCCTACTGGATACGGAAAGACACTGGCAGCATTCCTGCCTCTGCTTGATAAATTAAAACCTGATGCAGAAGGAATACAACTTTTATATATAACTCCATTAAAATCGCTAAACCGAGACATATTCAAAAATATAATAAACATAAGCAACAAAATGGGTATTGAAGTAGACATCAGGCATGGAGACACAACCGCATATGAGCGAGCTAATCAGGCAACTATGCCACCTCACTGTTTAATAACAACTCCTGAAACAGTACAATCTATCCTTCTTAGCAAGAGACTTGTTGAAAAGCTAAAAAATCTAAAGTATGTAATTGTAGATGAAATCCAGAGTTTAATGGAGTCCAAAAGAGGCACGCAGTTTTCTGTTGGATTAGAAAGGTTAAGAAGGATAGCTAATTTTCAAATTGTAGGTATAAGCGCTACTATATCGGACTTTAAGGAAACAAAAGAATACTTATCAGCAGAAGAGAGTGTTGAATTTTCAGGTGATAAAGAATATGATATAGAAGTGACTTACCCCAGCTTTAACAATGAGGATGAAGAAGTCGCATCAAAGGAGAATGTTAGCAAGCTAGTGGCAAATTCTTTGAGGTATATAAGTGAAGAAATAAAAAAATCTAAATCCACAATAATATTTACAAATACCCGAGAAACCGCAGAATTACTTGGTTCGAGATTAAGTAAATTTCTTAAAGACAAAAAAATGGAAGTACACCACAGTTCTCTATCCAAAGAAGTTAGGATGGAAATAGAAAACGCCTTTAAAATTGGAGACATTGACCTTATGATAGCCACAAGCTCATTGGAGCTAGGTATAGACATCGGAAATGTAGACTTAGTAATACAGTACATGTCACCTCGGCAAGTAATAAAACTTATACAAAGAGTTGGAAGGTCTAATCACAACCAATTAGGAATAGCTAAAGGGAAGTTAGTCACAATAAATATTGATGACTATCTAGAAAGTAAGGCAATAGACAACTGCAGATTAAAAAGGAAACTTGAAGTAATATCTTTACCCGTTGAAAGCTTGGATATACTTGCACACCAGATAGTCGGATTGATTATAGATGGAGTACAAAAAAATGAGGAGATATTCAAAGTTGTCAAAAAAAGTTATGCATATAAAGATCTAAAAAAGGAAAAATTTGATCAAGTAATAGACTTTCTAATAAAACATTATATGATTAGGTATTATGGGGATACATTAATAAGAACTAGGAAAGGCCTACTTTTTTATATAAATAACATTTCTTCAATTCCCAACAAAAAAAGTTATGTAGTAATAGACAGCCTGCTTAACAAAAGGATAGGAGTTTTAGATGAGGAATTTGTAGCTGAAAATGCGAAGCCTGGGAATAATTTTATAATGCGTGGAGAAAACTGGAAAATAATAAAAATAGAGAACCAAAAAATTGAGGTCACAAGAACAAATAGTAACATTGGAGCGATACCTGCTTGGGAAGGTGAGCTAATGCCAGTTTACAGATTTGTAGCAGAGGAAGCTGCAGATTTAAGGGAGAAATACTCCTCCAAGTTCTCAGTGCTAAAAGAACAAAAAGAGAATTTTGTTATACCTAATTCAAAACGGATTGTTGTAGAAAAGGTAGATGATTATGTAGTAATCCATTCAACATTTGGAAGCATGACAAATGAGGCTATTGCAAAAGCACTTACATCCAAGATAACTGAAATAATAGGTGAAAGTGTAATTAGTAAAATTGATCCTTACAGGATAACAATAAAAACACACTTGCCTGCAGAAAAGATAAAGGACCTTATAATTAACTTAAATGACCTAGAAAAAAGAATAAAAGAAAATATAAAGAGAACTTCCTTATATGAGTACAGATTTTTAAATATAGCAAAGAGATTTGGCGTTATAAATAAATACGCAGATTTTACAAAAATAAGATTGAGAAGCCTTATTGAGTTATACGACAACAGCATATTAGAAGAAGAAACTTTCAAAGAGATTTTTTCAAGTAAGGTAGACATAAAATCTGCAGAGGATATACTTAAAAAAATAAATAGTGGAGAGATATCTATAGTAGTAAATGATGGCGAAGCCTCCCCTCTCGCATATGAAAGCCTAGAAACTAGTTATGGTGGATCAATAATAAAACCAAACGAAGCTAAAAAAGCCCTTAGACAACTTGTTCTTGAGAGGATAGAAAACACTGAAATTTTTATGCAGTGTATGAACTGCGGGTATAAAATAGGTAGTGTATTAGTTAAGAATACTGACGGCATAAAATGCCCTAAATGTAAAGCTAGATATATAGGATTCTATAAAATAAGACAAAAAAATATATATGAAAACGTGCTTAAAAAAGCACTAAAAAACAAGAAGCTAAGCAAGCAAGAACGGCTACTTTTTGAAAGCGTAAAACAAAATGGGGTCTTATATTTAGGATACGATAAAAAAGCATGCATCGTAAGCTCGGCCTATGGCATAGGAGCAAAGACTGCAAGCAGAATTTTATCGTCTTATAGTAAAAACGAAGATGAACTTATTGATAAAATCATAGAAGCAGAAAAAAATTATATAGAAACTAAAGAATTTTGGGCTTAAATTAAACAAAAATGCTATCTGCGTTATGATCCTTACCATGCGAAACGCACACTAAGTCTGGCTTAAGTTCCTTTATTTTATTTATGCTGTTTACAAGAGAGATATAATCCTCAAAAAATGGCGGAGATTCAAGCCGTTTATCTGTACCCTGCAACAAATCACCAACTAATACCGTGTTTGAATCTATTAAATAAATCGATATTGAATCCTTTGTATGGCCAGGAGTTTCTATTATCTTTGCATTAATACCCATCTCTTTTGGGAAAACGCCTTCCTTTAATTTCATATCTGGCTTTATATATTTTGGTTTCATGAATTTAGCCATTAATGGTAACATACGCACAACAAATTTATTTTTAAAAGATTTTGAATTTGAAACTGGCATTAAAAGGCCTTTAGTTCCATCAACATAAGGTATCCCATTTTCATGTATACCTATATGAGCATTGCTCATTTTCTGTAATGCATAAGCACTTCCGAAGTGGTCAACATGCGAATGTGTAAGCAATATGTATTTTATATCACTTACAGATTTGCCTATGCTATTTATGTAGGCAATTATTTTCTTTTCGCTATTTGGCAGGCCAGTGTCAACCAATATTAAACCGTTCTTGGATTCTATTAAAAATGCTTTGGAGTGTCCTAAATTTATTTCATGCAGTTTATCATTTATTTTTATACCTAAATCTTTCTTTACCATACTAGAATAAAAAATTACTTTTATAAATGTTTATTTGTGTAATAAAAGCGCTCAGAAGCTACCCTAATCTTCATTGTAAAACTCAGCAGGTGTTCATTTCATCATTGCGCGGACTAATTTAAATTAATTTTAGGTATACTAGAACTATTGGAAGAATTAGATGATGTAAAGAATGCAAGTATAAATGTAGAATTAGAATCTATCGAATTAACTTTTATGTTATAAGGTATAAGAGGGGTATTAGAACCCTGTTGTATTAAGAACCAGGAGGTACCTTCGCTTGCATTTGCGCACATTGGCCCAATAAATTGCTTTGAGAAGATGCATGTCAGATCTCCATTAGAAACATTATAAGAGATATTTTCACTTTGTAGCATGTTCTCTGTTAATTCTAACATATTTGATATATTGTCTGCTAAAAGCGTAGAAACTGGAATATCCGACGAAAATGCAATTATACTGTCTGGAACGCCCTGCTGTATTGTAATCGAATTTCCAAGATATGTAGAATTAGGACTTAGAAGATTAGTTGGTACAACAATGTAATAACTGACTGGAGCACTGCTAGAAACATGCGGAAAGAAAAAGAAAATTGATGAAACAAAAGCTATAGCTATAAACAATGCTGCAGCTTGCTTTAATCTTATATTTACCATATTTAAATTATTTTATTTGAACCTATAAAGTATTAAAACTTTATTTTATTAAAGCATAACCTATAAGGGCCACTACTAGAATTAATATTAGGCCTATTAAGAAAGGAAGCGGGGAGAAAGCAATCAAAGCCAATAGGACTGCAAAAACGAAGAAGCCAAATAAAGCCCTTGAATAATTTTTCTTTTTAGTATAAACATAACCATATCCAAATGCAAAGAATACAAATGCAGCAGCAAATGCGAGTGCACTTATTATTATCAGAGATATATAACTGAAAACACCAGAACTAACTATTGCAGGTGCAAATATAGTTATTAAGACTATAGGAACTGCTGCTGTTATAAGAAGTTTGAGGTTTTCGTCTCTTTGAAGAAAAGCAGGCATTAAACCATCTTTTGAAACATCATCTAATGTCCTATTTGAAGCGTTTATCAATGCAAACGCAGTTAAAAGTATTACGATTATAGACAAACCTACAACTATGTATTCAACACCTAAACCAAATGGTGCAGATAGTATGTTGGCAGTAAAGATATTCGCAGTAGGGATACTTGATAATATCGGATAAATAAGTTTACCTACAGACGCTGAATTTTCAGCAGTGTAAACAAATGTCTGCACTAGCCCAAAGAGAATTATGGCGGTTATTATTATTGCTAATAAAGCTTTTGCTACATCTGTTCTTTTTTCTCCTTTATAAACAATAGAGGCTCCTTCAAATCCACCATACATCCAGAGTAATATTAATAAACCAAATAAAAATAATGGCGCTGAAACAGGAAGTACATATGAAATCTGAACTCCTGATGGAGCAGCGGTCTTGCTTGAAAAGAAAGCTATAATTCCTAATGCAATAAGAAGTAAAACGAAAAATATCTTTAAAGCCCCTGCAAAATTTAAAGTCCTTCTAGCCTTGTTATAAAACATCAATATCCACATTATAACGAATATTATATCAATTATAGCTATAGACATGAACGGACTTAATCCGAAAAATAGAGAAAGCTCACCGACAGAAGCTATTCCTGCTGCCGTAATTGTTATTATAAAAGAAACTATAATCAGAAATGCAAATATGAATGAATATTCCTTTGTTATAGTATTCTTAAGAAAGTTATAAGGATTATGATTATGTGTTATGCTTATATCGTATATTAGCATTGCAATCAAAAGCGCTAGAAAACCAGCACCTATAACAAGGTATATTGATAATGCCCCTCCATAAATCAACGCTACAAAAAGTGGTATCACTAATATACCTAAACCGATTACGCCTGCTAACCCGTGGAGATAAAGCTCAAAAAATGAATGTACTTTCTCTTTTTTCTTAGCGATTTTCTGTTTATTTCTAGTCTTGCTAACCTTAACATTCTTTTTAGCTTTTTTTTGCATATATTATAATAATAGGTAATATGCTATTTAAATCATTTGTATTTGCTTTCTCTCTTACTTGAATCAGTTAAAAGTACAAATTCCGCATTTTTTCTGAATTCCGCTAAATTACTTGAATTAAGATAAGTCATCGAGGACCTTAAACCACCAACAAGATTATTTACTATTTTTAGTACGCTGCCTTTGTAGGGAATTAAAGTTTCAGTTCCTTCTGGAGTGTAACCTTCTAGGTCTGCAGATTCCTCAGTTTTCAAAGCTCTATCTGAAAAAGCATTTATTGAAGCCATTCCTCTGTAAAATTTATAATTGGTATTCTCTTTTGTAATAACAACGCCAGGACTTTCATCTGTTCCAGCAAACAACCCTCCTATCATTGCAGCATCTGCACCCGCAGCAATCGCCTTTGCAAAATCACCTGATTTACTTATTCCACCGTCTGCTATTATATTAACGCCATTTTTTGCGCATTCAATTATCGCACTCAACTGTGGATAACCTACTCCAGCTACAGGACGCGTAAGACATGCTCCTCCAGGACCTATACCAATTTTAACACAGTCTGCTCCTGCTTTTTTAAGGTTTAAAACCCCCTCCTTTGTTGCTACATTCCCTGCTATAACACTTACACCTAGTTTCTTAACGGATTTTACTACATCAGCTGTCTTATTTAAATAGCCATTTGCAACATCTACAACTATAAAGTCTGTTTCTGCGTCTATCAAGGCCTTTGCCCTTTCTAAATAATCATTTCCTATACCTATTGATCCACCTACTATCAGTCTTCCATTCTTGTCTTTTGATGCCTTTGAGTAACCGTCTAATAGCTTTACATCCTTTGAGGTTATCATACCTGTTAGATTACCTTCCTTGTCTACTAACGGCAATTTTTCAATTTTGTTTTTATACATAAGCTGCTTTGCGTCATTAAGTGGTATTCCCTTGTGTGCAGTTATAACATCCTTCGTCATTAACTCGTTTACTTTCTTTTTTTGATTTTCTTCAAATTCAAAGTCTCTTCTTGTTATTATGCCAATTAACTTTCCTTTGTCCACAACTGGAAAACTAGTAACCTTTTTTTCCGTTACTAAATTACGCAATTCTTCTATTGTAAAATCTTTACCCACAACGTATGGTTTTTCTATGATGATATTCTGTTCACGTTTTACTCGTGTTATCTCGAGAACCTCATTTTCTATTGAATTAAAGCGATGTATTATGCCTACTCCTCCCACCTTTGCCATTGCTATTGCCATTATATGCTCGGTAACTGTATCCATATTGGAGCTGACTAGAGGGATATTTAGCTTTATTTTGTCTGTAATATATGTAGAGGTATCAACCTGCCATCTTGAATTTACAGAAGAGACCCTTGGGATAAGAAGAACATCATCAAACGTGAATTTATCTTCAACAACTTTCATACCAAAAATTATAAAAGAAGTATTAAGTTATAAAGGTTTAATATTGCACAAGCATTATTAAAATGGAAAGCTTTTATTTTAAATTATTATTAAATATGAGTTATGGGCCGATGGCGCAATTGGCAACGCGCTCCCCTTGCACGGGAGAGACTGTGGGTTCAAATCCCATTCGGTCCACTTTGATTAATGTAAAGACTTTAAAGCATCAACTATATTAAAAAAAGATGGATTACTACAAAAATGGGGAAGAGAAATTTGGAGTTATTTCGTCTAGACTTTACTCGTTTGGCTCGTCAAGATCAATGCAAAAATTTTATTGCTTTATATCAAAGGACATAAAAAAAGAAAAGCCAAAAAGCATACTTGATATTGGCGCAGGTCCTGGGGATTTAGCAATAAAATTAAGTGAAATAAAAAACACGAAAGTCTTTTGTATTGACCCTTCTGTCTCTATGAAAAAGATAGCTGAAAACAAATTTGCTAAAAGAAAGATAAAAAATATAGAATACAAACTAGGAAGCAGCCGTTATATACCAATTAAAGAAAAATTTGATGTTATTGTGACAACTATATCCTTCCATCATTGGAAAGAAAAAGAGAGCAGTATAAGGTACATTTTAAAGAGACTAAATGAAAAGGGGAAATTTATTATATATGAATTCTGCTATGACAAATTAAATGCCATACAAAAGATGTCTATAGGGAAACATAGCTTGTCAATTAAACAAGCAAAAAGCTACAAATTTAGAGGATATAAGAAAGAAATAGAGATAACTAACAAGATTATAAAAGTATCTTTTACAAAGGATTCTTAAACATATAAATAATAAAGTGATAAATTATAGCTTATGGTCTGGTAGCTTAGCCAGGTGGAGCGTTCGACTGATAATCGAAAGGCCGGGAGTCCAAATCTCCCCCAGACCACTATGTTTTTAATTATATTTAGAAAAAGTGGAATACTATAACCCAGTAAAACTTAAGATTATCATTAATATTCATATTTAGCATAAAAAAAATAAGCTTAAATCGATTAAAAAATTAATATTTAAATGAATTTTATAGCAATAGAAAAAGACAATGCAAAAAACATTGAAAAGCAGAGAATAGAGATAGTAGAAAGGAAAGGGTTAGGCCATCCAGATTACTTAGCTGATTCGATAGCTGAAAACTTTTCAATAAACCTTTCAAAGTATTATATCGAACATTTTGGAAGGATACTGCACCATAATGTAGATAAATTAGAAGTAATCGGGGGTGAGACTAAACCAGCATTTAATGGCGGAAAGATAACAAAACCTATAACAATACTTTTTTCAGGCAGAGCAACTGGCAGTGTAGACAATGATACTATACCATTAAAAGAGATAGCTGAAAACTCAGCAAAGACGTGGATAAAACATAATATAAGATTTTTAGATGCTGACAAACTAAGATACCTATTCGAAACAAATAACGGCTCTGTAAACTTAGCTGATGCTTTTCAAAGAAACGGGAAACCTGGCTCAAATGACACCTCTTTTGCAGTAGGTTATTACCCATACAGTGTACTTGAAAATTTGGTTTTAAAAACAGAGAATTACCTTAATTCTAAAGAATTTAAATCAAAATTCCAGTTTTCGGGTGAGGATATAAAGATAATGGGAGTAAGAATAAAAAACAAGATTAAGATTACGATTGCAATGGCAATGGTTGATAAATTTATTTCTTCAGAAGATGATTACTTCAAAAAGAAAAAAGAAGTGGCTGAAGATGCTTTGGAATATATTAAAAACCTAAACGAAAAACTTGAAAATGAAAGCATGATAAACCAGAAAAGAAAAATAGAACTTGCAATAAATGGTATGGATAAAAAGAATAGAGGCATAAAAGGATGTTATCTTACAGTTACTGGTTTAAGCGCTGAGAGTGGCGATGACGGCGCAGTTGGCAGAGGCAACAGAGTAAACGGATTAATAACGCCAAATAGAGTAATGACGTTAGAAGCCGCAGCAGGCAAAAACCCTGTAAACCATATAGGAAAGATATACAGTCTATTTTCATTTGATCTTTCAAAAAAGATATATGATAAATTTGGAATAAAAAACCAGATAAAAATGGTAGGAAGGATAGGTAATGATTTGAGCAAGCCCCTGGCATTTTCATTAGTATTAGAAAGAAATGCTGATAAAACTCAGAAAAAAGACATAATGGCTTTTATAAATGAAGAGCTGTTAAGTATAAATGAAATCACAAATAAGATAATAGAAGGACAATTTAAAGTCTGCTGATTTTATGGATGAATTTGAAATACTTAACCTCATAAACTACTTAGAAGGTATAAAAGGGAGACACACAGAACTGGTAACAGTTTATGTACCTGGTGGTTTCAACCTAGATTTAATACGCTCCCAATTAGCGGATGAAAAAAGCACTGCTACAAATATAAAAGACAGAAATAACCGAAAAAACGTAATAGATGCACTGGAAAAAATAATGAATGAGCTTAAGCTTATACGCAGCACGCCTGAAAACGGACTAGTTGTATTTTGTGGGAATGTCTCTGAAAGAGAAGGCGAACCAGACATAAAAGTTTGGGAGATAGTTCCACCCGCTAAATCGGATATAAGACTTTATCGCTGTGATCAAAAATTCATAACCGAACCACTGAAGGAGATGTATCACAATCAAAATGCTTATGGTCTTATTGTTCTAGATGTAAGAGAAGCTACATTTGGAACACTTGAAGGGTCTAGAATAGATATGCTTAAACACATAAAATCTTTAGTGCCTGGAAAGTTTTCAAAAGGCGGACAGTCTGCGATGCGTTTCTCTAGGGAAAGAGAAGGATTAATAAGGGACTTCTACAAGGAGATAGCAGACACTGCAAAGGACTTATTCTTTAATAAGGACCTAAAAGGGATAATAATTGGAGGACCTGGACCTGCAAAGGATAACTTCATTGAAAGCGGTTACTTAATAACTAATTTAAAAAATCTCATAAAGGGGGTTAGGAGTATAAGTTATACTGATGAAAGTGGGCTTAGAGAATTAGTTGAAAAAAGCAAGGATATACTCGCAAATGAAAGAATAACTATAGAAAAAGGATTAGTTCAAAAACTCCTAAGTAGTATAGCAAGAAACGATAATATGTCAGCTTATGGGGAAGATGCCGTTAGAAAAGAGCTAGAAAATGACAATGTAGACACTTTATTAATTTCAACTGGATTAGAGGACAACAAGCGAAACGAGTTTTATTATCTTGGAAAAGAAAAAAATGTGGATGTGCAGCTAATATCAAAGGATTCAAGCGATGGACTGCAGCTTTTCAATTTAGGAGGACTAGCAGTATTTTTAAAAAGACCATCCAGACAATGATATATAAAAAGGATTAAATATGTTCAGATACAAAAAAACTTATGGATCTGACAATAAATGATAGTAAAAGCATAAAAAGAGCTGTAAGTGAAACCCTTTCTAAATACCTTGAACCGGAAGATAAAGAGAGGATATATAATTACCTTTTAATGAAAAATGAAAGAACAAGCAACCTTATACACGCTATAAACAGCCTACTTTCAAAAAGCGATTATTCAAGGAAGATAAAAGATATAATAGAAAGAATAAACGATGAACTTTCATCAAAACTTACACTAGAAACAAATGCTAAGGATATACATCTTAAAGAAGGAGAGGACTTTGTTTTATCTGTTAAAATAACCAGTAACTTTGATGTACCTTTGGTATTTGAAGTAAAACTAGAAGACAGGGATAATTTCCTTCCCGTGATATATGATAAGATTCAGGATTCTTATTTTAATGAATTCACTGAAGAACGAATAATAGACAGCTCTGAAACAAAAGAATTAAAGTTTAAGATTGGAAGCAACGAAAAGGCCAAAAAGGGATCCACTCTTCTTTTCTTAGTAATAAAATCAAAAGAGGTAGAAGGCCTAAACTTAATTTCTAGAATAAAAGTAGAAATTGCTTAAGTCTTTTGATTTATAATTTTGTTAAGCTTGGCCTCAAATTTATTATCATCTTTTCTATCCTTTCTCATACTCTTTCTTTTCAAAGCTAGTTTTTTCCTTAAAAGATTTGCCATATTACATTCTCACCCAATTAACCTCATAGTAAGTAACGGATTCTTCATCATCCACTACCCCCATAAGAAGTTTTTTCCTTACGCTATGCGCTACCCTGTTCATTGCTGAAAAATTCAGCAGCGGTAAACTTTCATGTTCATCCGAACAGTAAAGTATCCATTCTGCATGTTCTTTGCCTGGAATAGATCCTTTATTATACACTCTAAAATCTCCACCATATTTAAATGCTGTCTTTGGGAGATAACCATTATTTTTAAGATCGCTGAACACAAGATACCTTATCCAGAAACGTTTTTGCCTCTTTTTTGCTAGGTTTATTAATTCATTAAACTTAAGTTCTTTTCCATCAGTATCATATATTTTAAGTTCTTTTTTTTGATTCAAATAAACGGCTTCTTCTATGGAAAGTACTAGATTTCCGTCTACAAACGTTCCAAAGTTGCCTTTATTAAAAAGCGTGGAAGCCAATGCCTGGTCACTTACAATAACTTTACTCCCAACAAAGAGTGTCTGCGGTTTTTTAACTTTTTTCATACATAGTATAAATAATGACGATATATTTATTTATATCAACAGAACCATTTAGCTTGTAAACATGGAAATAAAAGAGGGTGACATTTATATCTGCAGAGTTAAAAAATTACTCCAGCATGGTATAATTGTAACAATAGGTAATGAAGAGAAAGAGGGTTTTATACATATTTCTGAGCTTAGCAAAAGATGGGTAAGGGATGTAAAAGACATTGCAAAAGAAGGAGATACGCTTGTTTGCAAAGTTATAACTTTAGGCCAATCTCCTGAGCTTTCAATAAAAAGAGTAACTGACAGTGAAAAAAGAGAGGCATTAAGGGAATGGTCAATAGAGAACAGACTTAAAAGGCTGATAGAAAAATTCTATAAAAAAGATGCTAACAAACTTGAAGATCAGATAATTAAAAAATATGGAACTTTATTTAATTTCTACGAAATACTTACAAAAAATGGAAAAGAAGAACTTGAAGATTTAAAATTAAACAAGGAAATAACAAACGAATTACTAGATTTTGTTGAGAAAACCAAAAAGAAAATAATAATAAAAAACCAGCTAGAACTTAGAACGTATGAAGAAAAAGGAATAGACAAGATAAAGGAAGTTTTGGTTGAATCCACAAAAACAAAAGGAGTTTCAATAAAATATATAAAGGCCCCAGTTTACATGATGACAATTGATTTGGGTGACACAAAAAAGACTTTAAATGAAAATAAAAAAATCCTTGATTTTATTACCAAAAAAAGCAAGAATCTTGGTATAGAATTTAAATACACTGAAATAAGGCAGTAAATAATGGAAAGAATAAGATTCTGCAGTAAATGTAATAGCTATACTCTTCAAAAAATTTGCAAAAACTGCGGAAGCGAAACAGAGATAAATGCCCCTCAAAAATACTCTAAAGATGAGACTGTTGCTTATTATAGAAGAAAAATAAAAAAAGAATATCTTGATAAACATGAAAGTAACTAATGTAAAGTCGGTTTATTATGAGATAGTAAAACATAAGAATGAGATTAAGAGGATAGTTGACTATGTTAAAAAAGGAGATATTAGCGGATTTACGCCTCCATCAGCATTAGTAGGTGAGTATAATTATCCTAATGTCTCCGTGGGGGTCATATTCACTGAAGATAACAAAGCTCAAATTTATGATGCACCTAAACTTTGGGCTGCAAATAACTTTAAAGTCGCGGACATTTTCTCCCTTAGAACTAAACTTGTAAATGCAACAAAAAATTTTAATGTTAACAACATAAATCTAGAAGAGTTGGAGAGAATAAGACTTGCAGTTATATCTTCTAATGAGCTAAATATAGACCTAAAAGTATCAAATGTAAACCTACCTAAAATAGATAAAGACGATTTTTATCAACATGGGGTAAAAACGAAATTGGAAAGATTTAAAATAAACGATAACTTCAAAATAGATCGAAAAATAGAAAATGTCTATTATGATAGAGACTTAAAAGCGCAGGACGGGATAAAGATGCTTTACAATTCAAAAATAGATGAAAACAAAATAAGCAAGGTTTTAAGTGTTGGAGCTATGGGTGTAAAAAGAAAACTTGTTCCAACAAAATGGTCAATAACTGCAGTAGATGATTCAATAGGAAAGGAAGAAATAGACAGGGTAAAAACATTCAAAAAAGGGGAGGGCTATCTAATAAAGACGGGACAGTTATTCGGAAACCATTTCACTTTCATATTTCTTAAAGGGCCATGGTCATTTGAATTACTTGAGACTTGGAATAGAGATGCTGAGAATGTATTTATGGGCAGTGGGGATTATGAGTTTTACAATGGAAGAAAAGAATACGTTAAGAATACTGCTGGTGCTTACTATGCTGTAAGACTGGCAGTTTTAGAAAAACTTTTGGAGTTAAAAGAGCAATATTCTGTTCTAGTAGTAAGGGAGATACTGCCAGAGTACTTTGTACCTTTAGGAGTTTGGGTCGTAAGGGAAGGGGCAAGAAGGGCTTTAGAAGGAGAAACCCTATCTGCTCAGGACTTGCAAACTGCTTTATCCATCGCAAAATCAAAGATTTTATTCCCTGCAAACTTGGAGAAGAGAAGTGTTTTATTGACAAGGTTTAGGACTCAAACAACACTGCTCTAAAAAGCCTAAATAGAAAATTCAATTTTATAGCGAAGTTAGATAATAAAGACCCCTACCAAAATTATTTTTGTTACTTTAAGCAATCAGCTTGAAATGTGAAAATACCCTATTTAAGGTTATTGAGGTTACAAATGTTATAATAAGGTATGCCCAGTACCAATTGAGCTGATTTCCGATTAATGGCAAACTGAAAGGAAGTTTCGTAACTATAAATGGATTTGGTACAAATTCTACTTTAGATGAATTTAAAGGTATAGTCTGTACTTTTGAATTCCCAACTAAGGAAAAAGAGTTATTGTATAGCTTTCCATTCGTTAATAAAAACAGCGTACAAGACCCGCTTTTTGTCGCATTTGCCTTCATAGAGAGAGAGGTCTCATTAGAAAATATTGATACATTATCGTGCCCATTAAATGTTACGCAATTGTTTGCAGAAAACAAAGAACCATTTATATTTCCGGAAAACGTAGCTGTTATAGGAGTACCAAGCATAACAGGAGCGTAGCTAAAGTAAGAGGACATCAAAAGGAATATTACAAGAAAAGGTACAAAGGTTATAAAAGTAGGTTTCATCGACTGCTTCATTATTCTCGAATTTTCCGACATTAATTGACTATAAGTAGGTTTGAATTCAGGGTGATCTGGCTTCATTCCCTTCATCTTCTGCTGTAATTCCTTTATTTTTACCTTACTGTTTCTTATCATTTCATGGTCTACTATGAAAAGATAAGCTATCTGACCTGAGGCCCCTACAGCTATTGAAATTAATATTACAGCAATTACGTCTATGTTCATACCTTTTAATCTATTTCTTTATAGTAAATAAACTTATCCTCACTCCATTGTATTACCAACAAGCTTGTCCTTGATAGGTTTAAATTCGTCGCCATTATCCTGTTGCAGCGAGAAATAGAACTGGTAGATTATCATTACTATAAGTAGTATACCTATACCTTCGGTCAAAGTATCAAGAAAAGCTGCAAGAGCAGCGACTAAACCAGTTAATGCTCCGCCAAGTATTGCTAAAGGTATTATATACCTTTTGAATATATCAACTAAAACCCTCTCATCTCTCCTAAAACCCGGCATTGATAATCCTGATTCCATAAGTTGTTTTACAACAGACCTTGGATCCTGCCCTCCAAGATACATCCAAACATATGAAAAGGCGGCAGCGCCTATAACCAATATAACTGTATAGATAATCATTGATTCAATTTCTAACGCAGTTATACCAGTTGTTACTGCACTTGTGTATAACTGTTGTATAGTTGGTGGAGAGAGATAAGCTGCTAGCCCGCCTGTTGCTACTTCTTGTGTTCCGAATGCTGTAGATTCAGTAGTAAATGTTCCAAGTATGTTTATACCTGCATGCGATAATGTCAAACCGAAAAACTGCACACCTGCTACCATAGATACAATCAAAACAATAGGGATTATACTTGTATAAAACAAGGATACTGGCCATCTTATTGAGTAGCCTCTTAGCCTACCAAATGAAAGCGGAAGTTCCACCTTAATTGACTGCAGCCAGATCGCCACAGCAAACAACGCCACTGTAGAGATTACAGTGATTATGGGGAAAACGGCATTTAGAGGTATGCCTGCAATAAACGCGGTTATTATTGAAGGAATGGCCCCTATAGGCGTTATAAACGGATTAAATGCGGTATTTATTAACTGCAGTGAGATACCCGCAAGTATGAAAAGACTTATACCCGAGCCTATACCCCACTTACTCACTACTTCATCCATGAACAGAAGTATTATACCTGCAACAAAAAGCTGAACAAACATCACAAGTGGAAAGAATAAACCTGGGCCGGCGGGAGTCAATGCGCCGCTGAATACGTAAACGCCATTTTCTATTGCTATAAAGGAAAATGCTGCGATCTTTTGTATCCCCTGAAATGTAACTCTTCCTTCCTTTGTTGCTGTGTCTATGTTGATTATCTTTGTTCCCTGAAGCATCTGAATTATAATACTGGCACTTACTATTGGCCCTATTCCTAAAGAAAGCAATGAACCGAAATGGGAAGCTATAAGAACCTGTAAAATCTCAAAATTTAGGCTGTATGATTTACTTACTCCAAATAATGGAACAAATGACATTACAATGAAAAGAACGACTATTACAAATGTCCATATAAGTTTTGTTTTTAAATCAAGCTTCTTTTCAGGTACAGAAACTGCTGGAAGATTTGAAATAAATTTTTTGACTTTCTCATTCATATATTTCGCCACCGTTGGCTAATATATCATCCTTAGCCTTTGCGGAGGCTTTTCCATACACAGCCAACTTAAACTTTTCGTTCTTAAATTTACCGCATACCTTTGAATAGCCTAGCTCCTTGAGCTTTATTTCATATCTCTCATTATTCATCTTTATCTTTCCTTTGTTTTTAAGTGATTCTATTAGATTGCTTACATTTCCAAGATTCAAAGGCACTTTTTTAACATTTGAATAATTATAAGTATGTGTATTAGCATGAAAAGACATTAATTTTTGCTGCCCTCTTTTTCCTCCTCCTGCTTTACCTACTCCGCCTCTGTTACCAGCGTGCCTTGCTCTTTTACCAGAGCCTCTTCCACCTGTAGAACTTCCGCGTAAATGTTTTCTGTTCATATCATCCTTTCCAAAAGCTCATTTATTTTATCTCCCCTGTAACCAAATGCCCCTTTTAATGAAAAAGGAGCCTTTTTGCCTTTTCTTTCAAAGCCTTTTATAGGAGGGTGAAGATTAAATAAATTTTTAACTCCTATATCTTTCATCTTTTTTTCACCTTTTATAAATGCTTCTGAAAATGAAACTATATCCTGTTCCTTTGCTTCTATCTTCTTTTTATTGCTGATTCTACCCCTTTTTAATAATAATTTAGCCATAGTTTTAGCGTCTATTTCACCATAAGTAACAACACTGTTGATTTTATTTAGTACACCTTTATTTTGCAAAGAGTTATCGACTACAACACAGGAATAAAGTTTTTTTAACCCAAAAACTCTAAAGCCTTCTTTTATGGCCCTGTTTTTTCCTATGCCTGATCTTATTTTTATAACTGCAATTTTTTCCATTTTAACCTTTTATCCCCAAATTATCTTTTTCTTTACTAAAAAATCTGTAGTAATTAAGCGATTTTAGTGCTTCAAAAGTTGCGTAGCCTATGTTTATTCTTGTGTTTGTTTGACCGCTTACCTTTGACCATACATCTTTTATTCCTGCGAGTCTCATTATGGTTTTTATATCATCCATAACACAGAAGCTTATTCCCTTTGGAGCTGGAAGAAGTGTTACGGTTACTGAACCGCACTTTCCTGAAACTTTAAATGGTATTGAATGACTACCGTGGCATGCGCACTCCCAGCTTCCACACCCTCTTAGTATACTTATGATGTTTAATTTTGCGCTTTTCAATGCTTTTTCCTTTGCAACCACTGACTCTAAACCTCTGCCTTTACCTATACCTATATGCCCATTTCCGTCTCCAATAATAGCCATCGCAGAGAAATGTTGCCTTTTTGCCTTAGCAGTTACCTTTTGAGTGTTTCTAATTGTTCTTCTTTTTCCCCCTCCAAGTTTTCCTTTAGACTGACCAACATAAAGAAAGTCAGATTGAAGATTAGGTAGAAGAAAATCTACTATCTGTGGCTCTAGTATTTTAAGGTGCTTTTCTAGGATCTCATCTATATCTTTTATTTCTCCACTCTGCACAGCTTTACCGAGTTCGGTCTTGAATTCATATGTTCTTTCCGGATAAACGTAACTTTGTTCTGTTTTTTTATCTACAACAGCTTCTTTCACAGCTTCTTCATTTTCCATTCTTTATATTCTCCAATGTTTTATTAAAGTCTTCTTTTATGTTTTTTACTTTTTCTCCTACCGCAGAAAATTGGTTGCCATTTCTGTTAGGGTAGTAATTTGCTATATGTTCTCCATAAAGCCTTTTTTCATCTATTTTTATGTCCTCAGAGTGGACATCTACACCGAAATCATGCATTCCTTTTAGAACATAATAAATAAAACTATTTTCTTTTAATGTTCTGTTTCCTTTGTCAAGTATAACCTCTTTTATGTTTGATTTTTTTCCTAAAAGATAGCCTAGAAGGTATGAAGCAGGAGCATTCTTGTTACTAAAATTCCATCCAAATTTCTTTAATTCATTCCCTCTCACCATCGCAAGAGTTTTATCTCCACCGTCTTTATATTCAACTATGTGAGCAATTACTGATTTGTCAGTTTTCCTTACTACTAATCGAGGTATACCTGACTTAAGCAATTCAAGCCTTTTTCTATAATTGGTTCTTTTTTCGTTTTTCATTGTCCTGTCCTCTTCATTCCTTCAATATAGTTTCTCATGTGATTAACACTGTGAAATGAGTTTCCTTTTATCTTTCTATAAAGCACCCTGAAATCCTTTTTATCTATCTTGCCCTGTTTTCGCTGCTTAAACAGCTCCTTTCTAAGCGCCCTAACCTTATCTATCCATTCAAAATCCATTCTTGCGGATTTCTCTCCTCTTCTACTTCCTATGCCTTTTCTGTGCCCTCTCTTTTTCTTTTCATGCAGTGCTCTTGCTCTTGATCTAGACTGACCCTTAAGCATTTTCTTTTTTATAATGCCTTTATCTATGAGGCTCTCTATATCCGCTCTTGTTATGCCTTCTTTAATGTCCTTAAATTTAGTCGGATCCAACCAAATTCTGCTTTCTCCAACCCTTAGAACATCACTGGCTATTCTTCTTTGCGTCTTCAGTTTCCCCTGCATAATTTATCACCATTATCTTCTTTTCTTTGCATTTCTCATATATTAATTTTCGCTTTAATGCACCAACTGCTTTTCCTATTATTACTATATTTGATTCATTTAATTTATCGAGTTCTTTTGTATTAAACACTCTAACTGGGATTTTACCGGCAATCTTCCCTCTTTTTGAGACTGGAGACATGAATCCTTTTGAAGGCATTTTTTTATGTCCCTTCTTACCTACTTTTGTCTTATTCTTTTTACCAGTGGGTTTCCTCCAAGAACTACCGACTCTCTTAAGTTTTCCAGCATCGTGTTTTGTAAATTCCATAATCAAGGCTTTTTAGTGATAAATACTCCATCTTTAAAGACTCTTCTATCTTTATTTTTTACTTGAATCTTTGATTCTATCATACCAGCAAGCTGGCCTACTTTATATTTGTCTATTCCAAAGATAATTATTTTATTTCCTTTTACATCAACTTTCAAATCTTTTGGAATTTGTATCTCTCTAGGCTTTCTTTCTCCAACGAAATTTTCTACAACTACTTTATTGCCATTTAACTTTAATGAAGCCGGAAAGTGCATGTAAACTAACTCAAGCTCTGCAGTGTACAGTTCATTTACTCCTTTTATCATGTTTTTTATATCTGCTGCCAATGTGCCAGCAATAGCTTTCTGGAATTTGTTATCCTTCTCAGATTCTATAAATAAAGTATCATCTTTCTTCTCTACCTTAAGAAAAGGGTACCTTATCTCTGCTTCCATCTCACCCTCTTTTCCTTTCACTACTACCTTTTTATCTTTTAGTTCTACATTCGAACCCGCAAGATTTACTTTAAATTTAGTAGACATAAGCTAAAAGACTACCTCCAATCATAAGTTTTTTTGCGTCTTCATTTGTAATTACGCCTTTATTTGTAGACAAGAGTATTAAACCAAATCCTAATGCTGGCAGGTATCTCTTTTCATACTTGACTATATCCCCAGCCTTTATTGGTATCCTTGGTCGTATTGACTTGCATTTGTTTAAATGTTCATTTATATCTATTTTTACAAATCCTCCTCTGATGTCGTTTATTATCTCGTAATTATCAATGTATCCAGCTTTTTTTATTATGTCTAAAAGACTTATCAAAAGTTTGCTGTTAGGACTTACTACACAGGATTTCTTGCCGACTTTCCTAGCGACATTTAAAGTATTGAATATAGTTGAAAGTGAATCTACCATAATTAAGCCTCTTTTCCGTATTTTTTGAAACCAAGATCCGGAGCAACTTCCCTAAAACACTGCCTGCAGTAGTTAAGACCATGAATTTTTATATGGCCTTCCGCTCTATTGCACCTTATACAAAGATGTGCTCTCCTGTCATGTGACTGCATTTTGTGTTTATTAAATTTTATAAACCTAGCTCTTTTTGCAGGATTAGATGCGTGCACTTTCAATATTTTTTCAAATTGAGTTTCCATGATTCTTTAAATAACCTTTACATTGTATTTATTCTTTATGAATTCAACAGCCTCTTCTCTTTTTATTAAATGTGATTTTCCGATATGTGATTTATTTCTTTTCTTTGTTATATTAAATCCTTTTCTTGATAGAGTTACACTAACTGCAATTCCGACTATACCAATGGTATAATCATATTTTGCACCTGGTATATGTATGTATTCTTTTACACCAAATGAGAGATTTCCTCTTTTATCAAAATTAGATTCTTTTATTGTATTTTCCATTGCAGTCAGCATCCTTTTTAGTATATCATCTGCATCTTGGTTTCTTAAGGTTGTCTTAACGCCTATTTCTAAACCCGGTCTAAGGCCCCATTCAGGTATCCTTTTTTTGGTTTCAGTCTTAACTACCTTTGATCCTGATATTTGCTCAAGTAAATTCTTTATTTTTTCAAGTCTTTCTCCAGGCTCGCCTACTCCAACATTCAAAGTAACTTTCTCAATAAAAATGTCTCTCATTTTATTTTCCATATTACAAAGCCATACAGGATTTAATCGATGAAACGAATTCACCATCCTTTCCTGAAATTAAAACTGAGTATCCATTGATTTCTTTTATCTTTCCAGTCTTTCCTGCGTTTTTACCGTTGAATACTATAATTTCCTTTCCCTGCTCAAATGGGATCTTGTCTTTTATTTTACCATTTTCAAGATCAAGCACCACTGAATCATTTATCTGAACGTCTGCTTTATCATATATTATATTTCTTGCATCGCTCGTAAATAATATGTCTTTAGCCCCCTTTCCTTTATGCTTCGACATTATTTTTACTTTCTTACCATCCATTTTTTCATCTTGCTTTATGGCGATTATCTTGCCATTCTCGCTTAACCAAACCAAGAAGTAATCATCCTTCAAGGTTACAATATCAGAAAACCCAACTACATATTTTTCTTCGTGCACCTTTTTACCATCTACTAAAACCTGCCCGGTTTTTATCAAGTATCTTGCTTCTCTTGCATTATCTGCTACTTTTATCACGTCTCTTAAAAACCCAAGTATTGAAACTCCGTATTTATCGCTGTGTTTTCCTGGGAAAGGCTTAACATAATATTTGTATTTTTTCCTAGGTATAACTAAGGAATTTGTAACAACGCTTCTCTTAAAATGCTTGGATTCACCGTGTCTTGCCATAAGATTCTATTTTTTTTAACCTCCTTCCATCAGACAGATTAAGATCTGTTATTATCAAAGCTGATGGTCTAATCTTAAAAGGAACTTTATTTCCTTTCTTAGTTATATTTTTAGCAGAGTCAACACTTACTTTTAACTGTTTGGTATAAACTTTGTCTACCTTACCTTCTTGTCCTTTAAATTTACCTCTTGTTATTATCACACTATCCCCTTTCTTTAAAAGTATATTTCTAGTCTTGTATTTTGCTCTAAGCTCCTTTGACAAGTGAACTGAAAGCATCTTTCTTTTTATGTGTAAAGGAGCATTCATCCTGTACTTTCTCTGCTTCTTAGGAGAAGTACTTGAAACCCAATTCATACTAAAGTTATTTTTCATACTATCTTTGATGCTATTTTTGTTATGTTTGGAAAGCGTATAGATATCTCCCTGGCTATAGGCCCTCTTATAATCGTTCCCTGTGGTTCATATTTATCTATGTCTTTTACTATTGCACATGCATTATCTTCAAATGAAACTCTTGTACCGTCATGTCTTCGGTATTCCTTTCTTTGCCTTACTACCACGGCTGGAAATTTCTTATGCACAGTATCTGGAGAGCCTTTCTTTACTACTACGAATATTGTATCTCCTACACCGCACTTCGGCTGCCTGTCCTTTACACCATGATAATTCCTTACATTAACAACTTTAACTATTTTTGCTCCTGAATTGTCTGCGACCATTATCCAGCTACCGACGTTTATTGACTTGGAGATCTTTGCTTTTATGGCCTTTAAACCAGCTCCCTTTCTTCCTGTTCCCATGTTACTCTAATTTCCTCACAACTACAAATCTTTTCCATCTGCTTATAGGCCTTGTTTCATATATGACTACTTTATCGTTCAATTTTGCACCAACACATTCTGGATTATGCGCAAGCACTCTGCTTCTAACCTTGACGTACCTATCATACTTTCCAAGTCTTCTAAAAACAGTCCAACTTACTGAAACGGTCTTATCTGCTTTGGCAGACATGACTACTCCCTCAAACCTCCTTCCATGAACCCTTAATTGCCCGTGATATGGGCAGTGTGGATCATTGCAGGTATTCTCTGGCTTTTTCAAATCTTCATATAGCATATTCCCATGGCCTCATAATTATATCATTTCCACTTACGTTTATCTCTTTGTTATTCATATGTAATATAAATCTGTTTCCATCCTTTATAACTCTTTTTATGCCTTTGCTAGTTTCAAGCAGCAAAGTATTTTTAGTTTCGTTCACTACCTTACCTTCCAAATTTTTCCCCATTACAATTATTTTAAATCCTATTAGCATTAGCTATCTTAGAATATTTCAATTTAAAAATGTTTTCAAATTCCAAAAATTAGATTAGACCTAGCTGTGTAGCAATATCCATGGCCTGGAATTCCGGTCTTAGTTTAACTATCGCAATTTTTCTAGAATCCATTCTATTTATTATATTTATACTTTCAACCTTTGCTTTAAGAAGAGATTCTACTTCTTTCTTTATAAGTATCTTATTTGAGTCTTTTGAAACTATAAAAGAGAGTTTATTTTCCATTTGCATAAGTCTTGTAGATTTTTCTCCGCTCAAAACACTTATTATATACTTTAGATTTTCTTCCATGCTCACCTAAGATTTTCTATAGCTCCTTTTGTCCATATTATAAGCCTACCTGGCCTACCTGACTGTGAAACATCATTCATAGATAAAGCTGCAGGGTTTGTTACTTTTATATTTAGATTAGAAAACGCTTTTGAGATTTTTTCGCCGTTCTTTACAACTAGAACCATTGCTAACTTTCTCTTATACTTTCTTCCTCTCAATTTTCCCTTACCACTTCTAATGCTTTTCTGCATAATTCTTTCCATTTCTGGATCTAAACCTAATGAAGACATCAACTTTATTGCTTCCTTTGTTTTCTTTACTGAAACAGCTGAATCGTCTATTACTATTGGAAATTCCTTTATTCCGCTTACAGCATGGAACATAGAAACCTTTTTTAAATCAGCAGATGCTGCGATGCCCATATTTATTGCTAATTTTCTTTCCTTCTTGTTTATCTCCTTAACAAGCCTCTTTTCTGCTTTTGGAGCATGTGCCTGCCTTCCCCCTACTGTATTTGGAGCAACTGCACCAACATAATTGAAATTTGTACCAACTCTAGAAAGTGTCTTCCTAGGAGTTCTGTCAAGCCCTCTCCCGTAGCTGGTCTTGAAAGACCTTCTTCTTTTAGTAAGTTCTGCTACTTTTCTTTTACCTGCCATTGGATCAGTATATTTAAGCTGGAATTTCTCTGAATCCTCTGCTAAAAAAGCCTTTTTGAATGTAGAATAGTTAAATTTAGTACTGAATACTTTAGGCAATTCAATTTCACCATTCTCTTTTCCATCAGACGAAAATATTTTTACCATATTACTTTAACAATGTTATTTTTACCGGCTCTGCTTTTTTTGTAGGCCTTATTGCTTTTCTCATTATAATTAACCTGCTTGCGCTTCCTGGCACAGAACCTTTGAGCACTATTGCGCTTCCCTTTAGATTCCCATAACGCTTATACCCACTTGGTATATTAACTTCCTGAGGATCTTTCACTACCTTGAAAACAAACTTATTGTATTCAACTCTTGAATTAAACCCTAATCTACCATGCTGAGGTATTGTATACTGAACCTTTGCCATGCTCTCTGCACCTAGGTTTCCTGCCTTTCTCCTTGATTTACTTGCATGCACAGGATATATTTTTACACCGTAACGCTTTACTGATCCTTGAAATCCTTTTCCCTTTGTTATAGCCCCCACATCAACAAAATTACCGTCTTTTATAACTGAAGAGACATCTATTGACTTGCTCAAAAAATTCTTTGCGGTCTTTAGTTTATCATCAAAATTGCCGCCTACTGCTAATTCAAACATCTCTGGCTTTTTCTTCATACCTATCTCCCAAGGTTGTGTAGAGACTAGAAGACGCAGGTCATCTGCCTTGCCATTAAAATCATCTAAAGTTTTATTGTTTTCCTTGAATTTTACTTTTCTTTGGACATATTTACTAAGATTGCTACCCCAACTTTCACCAATTGTTATGCCTTTATTATAAAATTTTACTGCACATACTAACAGTGGGGGACACTCGAGTATAGTAGCGTTTGTCATTACTTCCATCTTAAATGTTGGCGAATTCTTGTCTGAATCAATATAAACTAATTGCAACATCCCTGCTTTATATCCTGCAAAACCTCCTATCTCTCCTTTTTCTAAATCCTTAAAATTATTTACTGTATTATAAGGCCGTTTGCTTTTCTTTATAGGGTAATATTGCAAACTTCCTCTTCTAGGAGTACTCTTCTTAGTTATCTGATGTCCCATATTGTAATTACATTTGTTTTATTTACTGATATAGATTTTTTACGTTTAAATAGGTTAACATTTGCAATTGTATTTCATTTAATACATAAATCCTTTAATAGTTTATCTCAATATACCTATTTATAACAAAAAATAGGGTAATCCTACTAAAAACTTATTATTCTGATATTTTCCGTCGAGTTCTCACTCAATGACAAACCAGAAATTATTATGGCTTTTTTTATGCCCTTTTCTTTTGCTATCTTAAAAAGATCCTTTTCTGCAGTTTTAAGGCTTTTTACTAATATTCCATTTACATTTTTGCTGAAAAAAAACTTGGAAAAGGTGGTCTTGCTGGTAGTTACGGCAGATATATCCAGAGGAAGATGGTATCTTGAAAGTCTAAATGCACTTCTGCCTGAAGGAGTAAATGTTATTATTTTATCTATCTTAGTGTTTATAACAAGGTCTATTGTAGAATTTAATATGGCATCATGTATATCTGCGATTTTATATCTTTTTACAATACCAGAATAATGATATTTTGCTATTATTCGTTTTAACATTGCCAGTGCCTTTAATGGATAAACTCCTATAGCAGTTTCTTCTGAAAGCATTACTGCATCTGTTCCTTCGTCTACAGCTGTAAAAACATCATCGGCTTCTGCACGAGTTGGCATTACATTGTTTGTCATTGATTCAAGCATTTGCGTGGCAGTTATAACAGGCTTACTGTTTTCATTGCAAACCGAAAGAAGCTTCTTTTGAATTTCTGGCAGATCCGCTATGTCTATATTTAAACCAAGATCTCCGCGAGCAACCATTATTACATCTGCAACTTTGACAATTTCATCAAAATGTTTTACTGCTTCTATACGCTCTATTTTTGCTATCAGTACACTTTTCTCTCCAGCTATCTTCCTAACATTTTCTATATCTTTTGCGCTGGAGATAAAAGACAAAGCAAAGGTGTTTATCCCAAGACTTAAACCAAACTTAATCCCATCTTTATCTTTTTTTGTAGGGTATTTTCCTGGGTAAGAAATCCCTTTAAAATTTATACTCTGCTCATTTAACAAAACGCCACTGTTTAGAGCTTTTGCAACTAAAAGACCAAACTCTCTCCTTAAAGGCTTGAATTCTATTTTTCCATCGGATAAAAGCAACTTGCTTTTAAAAGTTATCATTTTTGTTATCTCATCAGAAACTTGTATTTGGCCGTTTCTACCAAAAGTATATTCTGTTCCTTCCTTTATTTCCAACCGGTCTCCATGAACTTTTCCAGTTCTTAATTTTGGGCCCGGAAGATCAAAAAACATCAGAACATTTCTTTTTGTTTCTAATTCTGCTTTCCTAACATTTGCAACTGCCTTTCTAAAATATTTCTTATCACCGTGTGACAGATTAAATCTAAATACATCCGCTCCTCTAAGAATCATTTTTTTAAGCATCTCATAGCTATCGCACGCTGGTCCAACAGTTACTACAGTCTTAATGCTACTTGTCATAACTATATTAAAATTCGCAAGAATTTATACATTAATTTACCTGTCCATTTAATGGACCAACGGTTTCAACTGGCATTACGCCGCTTGGAGGATAAGAACGCACTCTAAACCAATAATACTCCATATTGGCTCCAGGTGAACATTCTCCATCCTGTATAGATGCATATAAACTACTGCTCCAACCTTCGTTTGTATTAGTAGATGAAACAAAATTATAATTCCAGCCTATACCTTCATCTCCATTTCCAATCCAGTATATGCTAGCTACTCCGCTTCCGGAGCTTATATCAAAAGGATTGCCTATATTACCATATCCTCCACTTATGGACCCCCAGCCCCAACCCCAAGTATCCGCTACTCCTGCATAGCCTCCTGCGGTATCACTATTTGCTGTGTAGATACCAACATCTGTGGGCCCACTCACTCTCGTCCCAGAACTATAAGTTTCCACAATAGAATCAGCTGCGTTTATTGGAGTATTGTATATTACTCCTGCCCAGGTACTTGAACAACCGTTATTTGCTACCTGTATATGAAGACCATTGTCTACTGTCAATGTAGCATCTCCTATATAAGAAGTAAAATCACTTGGTAAACTGGTTCCAGCAAAATTAGAATAAGCTGTAAACACATTAGCACCGTCATCATACTCACCATAAGTTGTAGAAAGCCGCGGAGCTTCTCCATCGTTAATGCTGTTAAACAAGCTTATATTTGGTAATGCAAAACCCATGAATGCAATATAGGATCCTCTTGGTTGTATACTGCTACCTAATTTCAGCCAATAATTTGTAGAAGTGCTTGCAGATGAAACGCCATTAAACTGTATATTGTTTATCAACAGATTATTATGACCATTTTGCTCATTTCCATTTCCTGAAAGTAAATACCATGCAATTAACCCAGAGTTATTCAAAGGAGCACCTGCTAACCCTTCATCATAAAGTAAGGCTACTTTTGAAGATGAAAAAACCTGATTATAAAATTGAACATTGGAGATATAACCCTTAAAATCGAAAACTCCATTAGGTGCATTATTCCAGCCAGTTGTTTTCCCATCCCCTATAATCCAATAAGAAGGAGAGCATGTTTGAGGAGAACCTGAATAAGTTGCTACTTGAGTACCATTTATATATAGTGTTTGCTGAGAGGGAGTCTGTACTACTGTTACGGAAGTCCATTTTCCATTAGCTACGAAATAATTTGTATCAAATGGCTGAGAGTTTACCCAATCTCCGCCTGCCAGATCCCCATTTTTATTTACATATATAATAGGGCTGTAACAACCTGAAGAATTAGCATCTTCTGAGTTACCATTCCACAAAACAGTACCGTCACTAGTGGTTTTAAACCAAACACTTACTGTAAATGAACTAGAGGTGCTAAAAGGGTAATTTTCTGAAAGGTTTTCAGCGCTATTTACACCATTAAAATCTGCTAAGTCTCCAGATTGAATCCAAGACGGAATTGTACTCCCACTTGGAGAGAAAAATTCAACATTACTTAAGCTTTGATTTTCAAATTTTTTATAGTCAAAAGAGTTTATTGATAGGTTATCCTGAAACGGATTTGATGTAGCAGAAGATTCAAGGTTTGTTATTGATATTGGTACAAAAACTTTTACATTTTTAGGAATGTTAGCTACAGCTTCCCAATAAGTTTGATTTGCAAGGTTTGATTGATTAGAAAAAACAGTTATATTATATAAACCAACAGGTAGCTGTTTTTTATAAAGCAATGTTGAAGAACCAAGTGGAACCACCACCGAACCGTTTATCATCAAACCTATATGACTATAAGCTGTACCAGTAGCACTTATATTTGTTAAACTACCATAAGCTATTCCATCATTTCCGTCTTTAACGCCGTTTACAAATACAGTAATCTGTGGCTGTACAATACCAAAAACTACAGAAGGCATAACTCCATTTGGAGGTTGTGAAGGAGAGTAGTAGTCTACAGAAGTATTTGACCAGACTGCATCTTCTCCAGGTCCACCTTGATTTGTATAGTCTATTTCTAATCTATAACTGCCATCTGTTGTAATCGTGCCGCTGTATTGTGTTGCGCCTTCTGGTACCCATGCATTAATTATATTATTTGGATTATTGGAAGTAGATGATCCTCCTAACCATGGCATCAATGATCCGCCACCATTAGAGTAGCCAATGCCCATACCATCATCGCTTAAACCATATATAGTTGTAGGAGAGTTAACTACTACAAAACCTATTGCCTTCATTATTACATCTCCCGGATTAGTTATTGGAGGATTTGGAAATGGACTTCCACCTGAATAACTGTACTGATAGTTTATTATGACATTTGGATCAGTAGCTCCGTTAACATCTTGGGAGCTGCCTGACAATGCTGATTGGTATAGTGTTGGACCTGCTGTTGCTGTTAAACTACCGTAAGCGAAAACTGAATTTGGAGTTAATTGTGCTTGGTAAACTGTTGCCTGAGATTGTATTCCACCGCCATTTAACTGATAGAACTGATATAATAAACCTGTATTCATTACATCTGCTATATTATTGTACTCTCCATAAGTTGGAGAAAGCTGAGGTGCTTCACCAACATTTACTGTATTAAATAAATTAGTAGAGGTTGAAGCAAAACCCATATAAATTGTGATAGAAGAAGAAGCAGGTATACCACTCAGTTTAAGCCAGTAAACAGAACTAGTTACAGTATTAGAATTCCCTGATTCTAACCAAGAGTTTATGATAGTACCATTTGGATAAAAAAACTCTACATTCTGTAGATTTGAAGCTTCATACTGCTGATAATCAGCAGAATCAACAACGACTTCTTGTTGGAATGGAGAAGGTGTTGCAGTTGATTGGCTATTCTTTATAGTTAAAGGGATGTAATTAATTATATTTTTTGGTATAATAAGTAATTGCTGAGGCAACAAACATGACGGACTTATTATGTTTAAAGAGCTAACATATATTTCTGCAGTTGATCCAGACAAAAACTGACCCCCATTACTGGGAGTTATGCTACCTGAATAAAAGCCAGTTAAAGTAGACTCATTTTGTTCAGCTATCACTTTATTATGATTATATATGATAAGAGTAAAATTTACATCCCCTACTAAATTGCCGTTAGTATCTAAAAATGAAACATTATAGAAAACGCTTGATGGATTGAAAATATATGAGGTAGATATATAAGATATCGGGAGATCCATCATTATTTGTGCTTCTGGTTTCCCATTTTCCTTTACCAAAGTAACCTTTCCGACGTAAGTACCAGAACTTATAGGGAGCTCACCATTCGTATTCAGAGACAAAGACTGAGATGCTTCTTCTCCACCAAAGGATAATGACACGGAGGTATTACATATTGAAGATACAAGATTTAGGCCTGGAGAAGAAAAACTAAATTGTTGTGAGGAACCTATACCTTGGCCGGATAAAGAATTTACAGCATTTGCTATGCTTGTAGCAGCTAATTGGAGGTCCTGTGATGTACCTGCAGAGTTATAGCCAACTTGATAATAAAGAGCATAGGATATCGCCGCTGCTAGAATAAAAATAGCTATTCCCATTACTAACAAATACTCTAATGAAGACTGACTTTTTGACCCTATTTGCATAATGTTATTTATACTTTTATATTAAAGAACTTATCAATAATCTTATTTATTCTTTGACTTACTACCTCAACGTCTCCTTTTGCATCAATTTTTTTTATATGAAACTCCTTAGCTATTGAAAGATAAGCTTGCCTGACTTTAGAGATTTTTTCTAGGTTATCAAAAAGCTGTAATCCATCAACTTGCTTTTTTGCTCTTGATAAAGAAGTTTTAGGATCTAAATCTAGATATATACCCAGATCTGGCTTTCTAAAGCTGACATTTACAGAACGAAGCCATTTATAGTTTATGTTAGAAGCAAAGCCATATGCTAAAGTAGAAAAGAAATATCTGTCACAAATCACTATAAATCCATCTCTCATCGCAGGCTCTATTTCGGTTTCAAGGTGATGAGCCCTATCTGCACAAAATAGCAACTGCAATGCTTTATTAGATAAATTTAATTCTTTATTTAAAGCAGCCTTTGATATACCTCCTAGTATGCCATTAGTCGGTTCTTTTGTCAAAATAACTTTGAACCCTTTTGACCTAATATGCTCTGCCAATAAAACTGATTGAGTGCCTTTACCGGCATTGTCAATTCCTTCTATCACTATAAATTTCCCTTTCATATTAATCCATGTTCTCTTTTATTAAAGAAGATATCTCTTCAATACTTTTACTTCCATCTATTTCTACCCATTTTTTAGCATAGAAATTCTCGCTTTTTAATTGGTCGTATACTTTAGAGACATTTGATAGAAACATTTTATTACTTTCGAATTTGTCCACATCCATCTTTCCTTTCTGTTTTTCTTTCCTCTGCATAGATATATCAACTGGAACATTTATGTAGAATACTACAGTTATTGGAGGCATCCCTAAAAGCTTTACGAATTCTTTTCCAGTTTCATAAGAAAACCCACCGGCTGATTGATAAGCAATTGTAGAAAAGAAAAACCTGTCTATTAGAACATCATTCCCTTTTTTTATATCTTCTATTATCCTGTTTCTATCTTTTACCATATCTATCAAGTATAACATAAACAACTCATCTACCTTAAGGTCTATTTTTTTGTAAAGGAAGGATTTTATCCTTTCGCCGTATACTGAAGAATAATCTGGGTAAGAATAAACAGAAACGGTTTTACCTTGGCTTTCTAGCTGTTCCTTTAATATTTTAGCTTGTGTTGCTTTACCTGCTCCGTCTATACCTTCTATTACAATTAATTTTCCTTCCATTTCATTCCCCCTTCAATCCTTTTTTATATATTTGGACTTTATCTCCAAGAAAATCTAGAATCTGAAAGCTTTTATCACGCATATTGACAACAGGGATCTTAGCAACATCAGGTACCATCCCGTACTTTTTCTGATAAGAAGTTTGATATTGCCAACATGATGAATTTATTAGTACCGTTCCTTTGTAGATTGAAGCAAGAGTTTTGTGAATATGTCCTGTAGCGTATATGTCTGGTGTTTCCTCTATAACTAAATAATCTTTCGGCAAAGGCATCAATTGAGTGGAACCATGTGATGGCGCCAGATGTCTTGACTTAAGTTGTATTTTCATTATATTCTCTATGTCTTCTGCATCCATCTTTGTATATTTTGGTATTTTATTTGCATAGTAAGTAATGCTAAAACCATGGTAAGACAGGAGGTTGATTGTTGATTTGCCAACAATTAAATTTACTTGGTAGGGGTTTGAAAGAAAAACTGCATTTTTTAACTTGTATAAATTTTCCGCAAATACTTTATCAAGCTTTGGCTGAGGCTCTGCTATATGAGTAGCATCATGATTTCCCTGAGATAATATTATTTTTATGTTTTTTGGTATTCTATCTAAGAAGCTATACAGTTTGTCGTATTGCCCCTTCAAATCTGTTATTGCGAGCTCTTTCTCCTGATCTGGATATACTCCTATACCATCTATCAAATCTCCATTTAATACGATAAACTTAACAAGTTTAGCGATATCTGAATACTCTTGTATCTCTCCATTTATCCACTTTATGAATTTTTCAAACGCATCCTCAACAAAAAGCTTAGAACCGACGTGTATGTCTGATAAAAAAAGTATAAATGCGTCATCCATCTCCTGCTTAACTTTTTCCTTCATTTGTATATCTGGGAAAACTATATCTTTTACAAAGATAGCATCATTGTATTTTCGCCCGCTTATTATTACGACTTGATCCTCTAATATTTCTTGATTTGAATTTGTTATTATCGCCTTGTAACTTCCTGTGTTATCTTCTATGTCTAGTATTGTATACTTTTTCACAGGGCTTATAGAAACCGATGAAACCATAACTATGGATTTTACATCTGAACTCTGTGGCATATTTTTTATATTTGCAATGGAAAGCAAACCTGATCTGTCTTTACTCATTAAGATAGTCTTTAACCTATTGAATCTATCATTAAAGTAATTTACCCAGTTTGCTGGCTTAGCTTCGGATATTTCCCCCTCATAATTTTTTATAATTTCTATGCTTGAGTCTGTGCTTGCTTCCCCTTCATATAATTTGTGAAATGTGTTTATATCGAGAAAGTCTACATTGTTTTCCTTAAGAGATTTTATAAGTCCTTCAATATCTGAGATATTGATATCTTTTATGGAAGAATCCACAAGTATGCCATTTGAAAAAAGGATATTAAGTTGAGTTTCATCCATAGTACTTTAACCACCAATCAATAATATCTGTATAATAATAAATATATGTTTAGCTTTCTTTTTTATTTTATAAAGAAGCAGATATTAAATTTTGTCTACCAGATTTATTCCTAAAAACATTGAAAGGGTTTCTACTACGTTTTTAAAAGCTGTAACAATTAAAAGCCTGCTTTCTTCCCTTTCATCACCTATTATCCGGTTCTTTTCATAAAATGCATTAAATGCGTCTGAAATCCTGTGAAGATACTCGCAAACCAGATTTGGCTTAAGATTTGACACTGCATTGTCAAGTATTTCGTCCCAAAATATAATCTCTCTTATAAACTTATTTTCAGCCTCATCAAAAGAGACGACTTTAAAGTCCTTTTTATTTGCTTTTTTTAATATGCTTAATGCTCTTGAATAGCTGTAGTTTACATAAACTGCACTATCCCCTTTGAGAGAGGTTGCATCATTTATATCAAATATTACCATCTTAGATGGAGAAAACCTTAATATATAATACCTAATTACATTAGAGGCCAAGGTACTGACAGAATTTTCATCTATTTTTCTGCCGTTTTTTACCGCCTCTTCTACAATTCTACCCTTTATTTTACTAACGAGATTATCAAATTCAACTGTTATTCCCTTTCTTCCGCTCATTCTCATAAACTTATCATCTGTCGTTATACCCAGATAAGATGCTGTATCCTTTGATATTGCAACTGGTTCATAGCTATAATGATTATACGAGTCTTTACCAGAGAATCTTTCTATTATTGATTTTACTGCCTGCTGTTCAGCATTCTGGGCTGAATCGGTTAATGTAAATGAGATATCTATCTTTTGTAATCCTATTTCTTCTCCGTCATTGCTAGACAGAAGTATGTCCGTTCCATCAGCATTGGATGAAAATTTCTTGTATTTTATCTTTTCACTAAGTATACTGTGTTTTATCATCGCATAAGCAATATCCTTTGCTATATAGAGAGAGGTTCCATCAGACCGAGTAAGAGTTACTTCATTACCTCCTACATCAGTTACTATGCATCCTTTGTTCTTTTCATTTTCAGATATTTTAGCTATTTTTTCTGACATCAGCTTGTCCAAAGCTGCCTTGACAATACCCTCTTTTAGGATATAACGTTCGAGATCTAAAAGATTGTATTTTATATTCTCTCCAATTAAAGTAGAAAGCTGTGCAAGAAGCACTTTATTCACTATATAATCTAGGAATTCTAAGGTTTCTTTATCTCCATGCTCTATTTTTAACAAAACCTCTTTTCTTTTTTCCAATAAAGACTCATCATTTTCATAGCTCTCATTAACCTCTTTGTATATCTTAGAGCAGTAAAGGTCAAACTTTTCATTTGTTTCTATTTTTTTATTCATATATTTAAACCCAACAATTATATCAGCAACCTGTGCTCCGGTATCTTCAATAAAATTAGAGGTTATGACATTTGCAGAGCTATAAACAAGGGACTTCCGCAGGAACTCTCCTATATATGAATTACGCATGTGCCCAATGTGAAGTGCTTTGTTTGGGTTTACTGAAGTATGTTCAAGCCTGATAATTTTACCGGAAAATAGGTTCTTTGTATTTTTTAGCTCTATTTTACTAAGTATTGCCTCTTGTTTTTCTAACTCCTCAAAGTTTAGATTTATATTTACATAGCCATTCAATGCTACGACTTTTTTTACATATTTTGAAGTAATGCCTTTTGCGATTCCTTCTGCAATAACTGAGGGATCTTTTCCATTGATTTTAGCATACTTTATGCAGCTAAATGATATGTCAGAAAACTGACTTGAAGTTAATTCTGCCCATTCAGGTAACTGCAATTTTTCTTTAATCTCTTGAAATTTCATAGTTTATAGATGCTTTTTCCATTATTTATAAAGTTTGTAAGCAAAGATTATAATTTAATATGGCCATTGGAAAGATTTATATAGGTACCTAATCATATATAGACTATAAATTTTGTAAGGGGTTAAATAAAAAGATAAAAAATGACAGAAGTTTGTCCAGTTTGCGGTCTTCCAAAAGACCTTTGTATCTGCGGAACCATTTCGCAGGAAACGCAGAAAATAAAGATTTATACTAAAAAGGTTTCTTTCAAAAAGATGGTCACTATTATAAATGGTTTAGATTCAAAGGCCGTAAATATAAAAGATTTAACAAAAACACTTAAGACAAAAATAGCGTGTGGTGGGACATTTAAAGACGGTATGATAGAGCTACAGGGAGAGCATGTTGATAAAGTAAAAGATATACTTGTTAAACTGGGTTTTCCAGAATCCTCTTTCTCTTAATTTATCTTGTTAAAAAGATTTTCTCCCCTTTCAACTTTAGTAGAAAATTCCCTGAAAAATGCATCTGATAATAATTGCCCATTTACACCCAATTTCTTTTCAATTTTTTCTGCTGTTGATGGCATGAAAGGCTTGAGAAATATTGTAGCAATTCTTATTGCTTCCAAAGAGTTATAAAGAACGTTTGCTAAATTTTTACCTTCAAGCTTCCATGGCTCTTTATCATTTACATATTTGTTTATTTTCCTTATTCCCTCAAATATAAGATTTAATGCGGAGTAAAGGTCCTTTTTCTCAAAATTTTCAATTATTTCTTCTTTTCTAATAAAATCTTCTATCTCTGGTTTTCCTTCTATTTTGCCTTCAAATTTCTCGGCTAATGTTAAAACTCTAGCAACTAAATTGCTTAGGTTTGACATAAGCTCTCCATTTATTCTTTCCTTTAATGCCGCTTCAGAAAAATCCCCATCCTCCCAGGTGGGTTTTTCCCTCAATAAAAAATATCTAAATGCATCTGCAGAGTATTTATCTGCAATTTCAATAGGATCAACAACATTTCCTATCGATTTACTCATTTTTTTACCGTCCACAGTCCACCATCCATGAGCCAATATGTTTTTTGGTAAAGGCAAATCTGCAGACATTAGCATTGCCGGCCAGATTACTGAATGAAACCAAACTATCTCTTTCCCAACAAGATGAATATCAGCAGGCCAAAATTCCTTGAATTCACTACCATCTGGCCAGTTAAGAGCACTTAGATAGTTAAGCAAGGCATCAAACCAAACATAAACTGAATGACTCTCGTCCAATGGAAATTTTATTCCCCATGAAACGCTCTTTCTTGAGATATCCAAGTCCTTTAACTCCCCCTTCAACCGGTTTAATATCTCGTTTGCATTTTTTTCAGGTAATATTAAACCTTTGTTTATTAGATTAATTATTTGATCTTTGTATTTGCTTAATTTGAAAAAATACGCTTCTTCCTTTATCTTTTGCACATCTCTGCCGCAATCCGGGCATTTCCCTCCCACTAATTCACTCTCGGTTATGTATCTTTCATCCGGCAGGCAATAGAACCCCTCATATTCACCCTTGTATATATCCCCTTTTTCAAAGACTTTTTTTATGAATCTCTTTACTGTTTCTTCATGACTTTTATCAGTTGTTCTTATAAATTTATCATAGGAGATATTGAGCTTTTCCCAGGTAGTTTTATACTTCTGAGAAGTTTCATCAACGAGTTCTTTTGGGGTTTTATTCTTTTCATTCGCAGCCTTTTCTATCTTTCCTCCATGCTCATCTGTACCTGTCAAAAAGAAAACTTTCTCATTGTTTAGTCTATGCCATCTCGCAAATACATCTGCTATTATAGTTGTGTATGCATGCCCTATATGCGGCTTGTCATTGACATAGTAAATTGGTGTAGTTATGTAAAATTTTTCCATTCTTTTTTATTATATTATTATTATAGCGGAGGTGGGATTTGAACCACACGACCTCTGGGTTATGAGCCCAGCGAGCACTCCTGGCTGCTCTACTCCGCTTTGATTTATTTAATAGTTATTGATTATTTAATAACTTTTATAGATTATAAAATAGTTATTTAAACTATACTCTCCTTAGATTCAAATGGCGGCAGTAATATCACTTGGCGGCTCATTTATATTTGATAAGAAAAAAGATACTTCTTTACTTTTTAATGAATTAAAAAAAATAAACGAAAAATTCCTGGTTATAACTGGTGGTGGGCCAATTGCCCGAGATTATATAAATTTCGCTAGAGAATTTAATTTAACTGAAAAAGATTTGCACACTGTGGGCATAAAGTGCACGCACATAAATGCTTGGGTTATGTCGAAAACGTTTAAAACAGATTATACTGATGAAGACCCTAGAAAAATAAAAATAAACAAAAAGATAACGTTAACTGGAGGTTTTCTTCCTGGATGGACTACGGATACATGCGCTGCATACGCTGCGGTTTCAACACGCTCAAAGATAATATTTAACATGTCTAAAGAATTTGGAGTATACGACAAAGACCCTAGAAAATTCGATAATGTTAAGCTGCTAAAAGAAATAAGTTTTGATAAACTTTATACGCTTACAAAAGGCAAACGCGTGCCAGGAATGAACTTTATATTTGATCCTTTGGCTGCAAAGATCTGCAAAAAGAATGGCATAGAAGTTATTGTTACAAGCGATATAGAGGATATAAAAAGGTACCTTGAAAACAAGAAGATAAATGGTACAGTTATAAAAGACCATTAGTTCCAAAAGCAATATAATTAGCAATTGGTAAAACAGGTATGAAAAGAGCATTTAAATACAGGGTATATCCAACAAGAGAACAGGAAGATCTATTGAATAAATACCTGGAAGAATCAAGACAGCTTTATAATTCTCTTTTAGAAGAATCAATAAAAGCATACAAAGAAGATGGCAATACCCTTCTGGGGTATAACCTACAAAAAACAGCATTGAAATTAAGGAAAGAGAAAGGATTTACAGTATACGCACAATCAACTCAAGATGTAGCTGATAGGGTCACCAAATCATTTAAGAATTTCTTCAGGAGAGTAAAAGAGAATAAATCAGGAAAGAAACAGAAGGCAGGATACCCTAGATTTAAGGCATTAGGCAGGTATAAGAGCATAGCTTTCCCCCAATACCCTCATGGATTCAAGATCTTAGATGATAGCTTATTGCCTGTCTCTGGTGTTGGAACCCTTAAAATCAAGTATCTTAAGGATATCACAGGCAAGATAAAGACACTTACAATCAAGAAGGAACCTACAGGCAACTGGTATGCAATAATCATAGCGGAAGGGGAATTCAAGAATGAAAATCATGTATGTGAAAGCGATAAAGCTGTCGGCATAGATGTCGGCCTTACCTCCCTTATAGCTACTTCCTACGGAGAATTAATCGAAAATCCAAAGATACTTAAGAACTCCGAAAAAATCCTTAAGATTAGGCACAGGCAGTTATCTAAAAAGAAAAAAGGCTCAAAGAACAGAAATAAGGCAAGGATAAGACTAGCTAAAGCATATAAGAAAGTAGAAAGACAGAGAAAAACTTTCTTACATGATTTGACTAATAAGCTTATTAAAGACTATAAAATAATCTTTGTTGAAAAACTGAACATAAATGGAATGGTTAGAAATCATTATCTCGCTAAATCCATTTTGGATGCGTCGTGGAATGAGCTTGCAAGGCAGTTAAGCTACAAAGCGGAAGAAGCTGGTAGCATAGTCTTGCAGGTAGACCCTAGAAACACATCTAAAGCATGCAGTAATTGCGGCTGGATAAACAATGACCTAACCCTTGCAGATAGGATATTTAGATGCCAGAAATGCGGAATTGAGCTAAACAGAGATGTAAATGCAGCTAAAAACATATCAAGGTTAGGTCTGGGTACTCTTAGCAGGAGAGGAACCGAATCAAACGCCTGTGGAGATGAAGCCACTACTACAGGAAAGCCTATAGCAAGCATTGTCGCAGAAGCAGGAAAGTTGGAAAGTGACTTACACTTTCGGAACTACTGAAGATAAACTTATATACTACTATATATATTATTCTAAAATGCAACTAATTATAGCAGAAAAAAGCACTGCTGCAGAAACTATTGCTAAAAACCTTGCAGAAACAAAGATAAGAATACAGGATTTTGGGCCAGTTAAGGTTTGGTATACACAGATAAATGGTGAAGAGACAGTAGTTATGCCACTTAAAGGCCACATAAAAAACGTAAGATACCCAGAAACCTTCCGAAAATGGAATGAAGAAACATTAATGAAGATGATTGATGCAAAACTAGTTTATTACCCTACAGCAGAAGATAACATAGCTGTAATAAAGAAATTCGCAAAAAAGGCAGATAAAGTCATAATAGCAACAGACTATGATACTGAGGGCGAATCTATAGGTTTTGAAGCAATTGATGTAGTAAGAGAAGAAAACACCAAATCAAAGGTATACAGAAGCGTTTTCTCATCGCTTACAACAAAGGAATTATCTGAAGCATTCAAAAACCTACAAAAGCCTAATAAAGACCTATCTGATAGTGCTGATGCTAGAAGAGAAATTGACCTCATATTAGGAGCGGTTCTAACAAGATTTATATCACTTGCTGCAGAGAGGCTTGGAAATTCTTTTTTATCAATTGGAAGAGTTCAAACACCTACACTTGCAATTATTGTTGCTAGAGATTCGGAAAGAAGAGCGTTTAAACCTGAAAAATACTGGAGATTTACCGCCACAATACAAACGAAGGATGCTGAATTCTTAGCGGAATACAAAGATGGAAAAGTATTTGATGAAAAAACTGCAGAAAAATTAAGGAAGACAAAAAACGAGAAAAAAGCAGTAATAGATAAAGTAGACATGAAAAAAAGGAGAATGCCACCGCCTAAGCCTTTTAACACTACTGCCTTTCTTAGAAGTGCTGCTGCAATAGGTTTTTCTGTACCAAATGCAATGCGCATAGTTCAAGGATTATATATGAAGGGATACGTTTCTTACCCTAGAACAGATAGCGAAGCTTATCCTCCGACCTTAGACTTAAAGGAGATACTTAATGAACTAAGAAACTCAAGCTCGTATTCAAAAGCCGTTTCGGAGATACTTAAAAAACCACTAAACCCTACAAAAGGCAAAGAAGCCAAAGACCACCCTCCTATACACCCCGTAAAATTACCAAATGAGAAATTAAATCCTCAGGAAGCAAGAATATTCGATTTGATAAGCAGGAGATTTTTAGCTACCTTATCTGATGAATCTGAAGAAGAAATAATATCAATAAAACTAGACATAAAAGGAAACGAGTTTACAGCAAAAGGTAGCAGGATACTAGTTCCTGGCTGGAGATCTGTTTATATATTTTCAAAATATGAGGAAAATATATTACCTGAAATAAAGGAAGGAGAAATCCTTAAAGTATTAAAGATCGATGAAATTGAAGACTTCACAACTCCGCCTGGAAACTATTCCCAAGGTGCTATACTAAAAATAATGGAGGACTTAAACCTGGGAACGAAAGCTACTCGGCCAGAAATACTCAAAAAACTGATGGAGAGAAGATACATATCTGCAAGCAGAACCCTTATACCAAGCGAAGTAGCATTTGCGGTCATAGAAAACATGCAAAAAGTATCAAATGAAATAACTGGCGCAGAGCTGACTGCAACTCTGGAAAAAGAAATGAAACTTGTAGAGGAAGGCCAAAAGAAAAAGGCAGAAGTAGTTAATGAATCAAGGGACATGCTCAGGAAGGTACTTAAGAATTTACAAAGCAAAAGAAAGGAAATAAAAGAACTAATGCACAAAGCCCTGCTACAGCAGTATATATTCGGCACATGCCCAAAAAGCGGAGGAAAACTTAAATTAGTAGTTTCAAAGAAAAGTCATAAAAGATTTGTAGGCTGCAGCGATTATCCGAAATGCCACTTTGGTATGCCTTTACCCCAATCTGGATATTTCTTTATATCTCCACAATCCTGTCCAAAATGCGGAATACACATGATAGAATGGCATGCTAAAGAAAGCAAGAGAACCTACATATTTTGCGTAAATCCTGCATGCAAAGTCGAGAAAAAGGAAAAAGCTATTGCAAAGGAGAAAACTAAAAAATAAAAGCCGATAGCAGGATATTACCGGCATTGATGTATTATTTACGTCTTTGCTACTAGGTCTATGCATCTTCCTGCCGCTATTGTCAAACCCATATCCCTTATCGCAAATCCTGCCAACTGAGGTATTACATCCGATTTTTCTATTGAAAGCGGCTTAAGTGGTTCTAAAACCACTATTGCTGCATCACCTTGTTTTATAGTCGCAGGATTTTCCTCTGCAGTCTGCCCTGTCTTTGGATCAAGTCTTTTAAGGATCTTCTTAAACTTGACTGGAACCTGCGCAGTATGTGCGTGAAGTACAGGGCTATAGCCTGCAGATATTGCAGTAGGGTGGTTAAGGACTATTATTTGTGCAGTAAATTCAGTAACAACTGTTGGAGGTGCTGAAACTAATCCAACAATATCCCCTCTTTTAACCTGCTCCTTTTCAATACCTCTTACATTGAAACCGATATTGTCACCAGGTTGAGCCTGATCAAGGTTCTGATAATGCATTTGTATCGATTTTACTTCTGCATTAACATGAGATGGTTCGAAAACTATCTTGTCTCCGGGCTTCATAACTCCGCTTACAACCTTTCCAACTGGAACGGTTCCTACACCCTGTATTGAATAAACATCTTCTATTGGTATTCTTAATGGAAGCTGCGTAGGTCTGTCTGGTAAAGGCAGATTGTTCAAAGCTTCTAATAAGGTTGGGCCAGTATACCAAGCCATCTTATCGCTTTTTATCTTAAGGTTTTCACCATTTTTAGACGAGATTGGTATATAATTCAGGCTTTCAGCGTTTGAATAAGAAGCCTTTACGACCTTCATTACTGAGTCTTTTACTTCCTTATATTTTGCCTCATCATAATTCAAAAGATCCATTTTGTTCATTGCTATAATAAGGTTCTTTATACCAAAGACTCTTGCTAGGTAAACATGCTCCCTAGTCTGCTGCATTACTCCTTCTTTGGCATCTACAACCAATACTGCTGCATCTGCTTCGGAAGCTCCTGTAATCATGTTCTTAATAAAGTCGACGTGCCCAGGTGCATCAATTATTGTAAATTCATATTTGTCTGTAACGAACTTTTCATGACTTAAGTCTATTGTTACACCCTTCTTTCTTTCTTCACCTGAAGTATCTAAGAAGTAAGCAAACTCAAAGTCTACTTTTCCTAAAGTTTCAATATCTTTCTGAATCTTTGCTTTATCCTGCTCACTGAAGCTTCCTGTTTCATAAAGCAACCTTCCTACGGTTGTAGACTTACCTGAGTCTACGTGCCCTATGAAAATCAAATTCATGTGTGGTTTTGTTTCTGCCATAATTTTTTATCCTCCTTTTTATCATTTTATCAATTTTGATATACTATAAAGAAGTGTTTATTATTTAAATCTTTTGGTTTTTTGTACTTGTGTGCATGAATAGACCAATAAACCTTTATTTTGCGGTCGTATAAGTTAAATACTTCATAACATCACTAAAAGTTGTCTACACTATTGAAGAAAATTCTAAAAACAAAGAGATAAATTAATAGTGAACAGCTGTGAACCTCTAAAATATAAATATACTTATAAGGAGTAATACATATAATAAACTCCCAACCTCACTTAAAACTTAAGGAGGCAATACAACAGCTAATTGAAATTTATTTAGAGTTAGTAAAGGATATATGCAATGCGCTATTTCTTAAATAATGTGATTTTATTAAACCTAAGTTAACAACTTCCTACATCTATCCAAGTTACATTAATTGTTTGACCAGCCTGTATTGTTCCAGATGAGGGCGATGCTTCATATTCTACATTTGAGTTAAAATCACAAACGATTGGAATTGAATATTTATACTCATGACCATTATTATAGGCTAGAGGAATGACTACGGCAGAATTACCAGAAGAAGAACTCCAACCATACTTAGCTAAATTTACACTCCATGAAGCAGGTGGAGTACTAGAATAAAATGTTGCAACTATAGGCTCCTCAATACTGGTACCACTACTAGGATTAGAAGTATCAACAGATTCTCCTGCTTTAACACCCCCTATACCTGTAGCATTGTAACCAACATTCAAAGTACTAACTCCATCAAAAATTAATCTATTTGGATCAAAGTAATATAAAGTACTTGAATTACCATTACCATTAGTATTATTCAGTGCATACAAAGCTGAGCCAGGCAGATCACTAGACATATAAGGAACTTCATCATAATAAAGAAGAGCATCTGATGAAAGACTTGAAAATGGAGTGTTTACCGCATTATTTGATACATTTATCACTGCAATATTATTAAGTCCAGCTACGTACAACTGTCCAAATCCGTCATTTGTTGTCGGTGGTACACATACGGCTTGAGAAGGCGTACTAGTTATACTGTTTACAGAAATTGTGCTGATTTCTTGACCATTTACAGCATTATATTCTTCTACTTCTCCATCACCACTAGTATCAGTACCTGGAACGTACATTGCAACATTAGAAGCACAGTACCCGGGATTTACAAGGAAATCTGCAGAAAATGGGGACCCTAAACTGTTATCAAAGGTTGCTTGTGAATCTGCTTCCACTGTTGAAATTTCGTAAGAATTAGTTGATGTATTTGAATTTGGAATCCATAAGTAATGGGTGTAGTAATTATAACCTAACTCGTCAAGTATTCCAATTGAGGTATTCGCACTAGTAAATGAATTGCCATTTATTACTTGAATTGTATCAGAACTGAGTATACCATTAGCATTAAGAACATAGACATAACCATTTGCATAATAAATTCCCATAGGATGAGCACCACTATAAGTAGAAATCGTAGTTACTATCTGATCCGTTGAGTCATTGAGAACTAAAATAGAATTCCTACTCCCCATTGGAATATAAAATTCGTTCGTGTTTGGATTATAAGCGACCATATCTGGAAAACCTCCACTATTGTAATCAAATGCGTTGGAAGGGATATTAGAAGATATTGTACTCAGAACAGTAGCCGGATAAAATTCTGGAATAACATCGATTTCACTATCTCCAGCACTATTAAATGTAGGGATAAGTGCTGTATAACAAAGCCAATTTTCTCCCAATGTATAAGAACCGCCCATTTGAGCAGATTGATAATCTCCAGTGCAAAGTATGTTTCCCTCCGTAAACGGCTGAAAAGAGTAAGTACCAACATTTGAAACATCATCCTGAATAAAAGACATCCCTGTTGAACTAGTTTCGAGCCTTTCGCCATCAAAACTCATTGTCCATTGACTTGCTTTATTTTCAGGAGAATTAGCAAAACTAGGATTAGAAAATGTAGTAGTACAGTTCCATGNNACCTAAACTAACAGAAGGAGTAAAGGATGAAACACAAGAAAGACTATCACTTTTAGCAGTCGCTACATAACTTGAATATGCCTTTTGAGTATTATTTGTTTTAATTGTTATGCTTGACCCTGTTGACGTACTTTTAGTAGTGCCATTAAAACTTACTTGCCAAATTTGACCGGAAGGCAAGCCTGTCTCTGTGAATGTAGTAGTACAGTTGGAAGTGAATAATATTAACTCACCAACACCTGTTGAATGATCGCCTGATGACGGAGAAGGAACACTAACACAACCTTGATAGTTAACTGTGGGGACTGAAAAATAATATTTTCCAAAAGGTAAATTAAAAGAGACATTATCTTTTATGCTCGAAATAACGGTAGAATTCGTTGAAGTATTATAGTTAACAGTAAATGTGCTTCCATAAGGTAAACCTCTTTCTAAGAAATAAGTTAATTGATTGTTTATAGGTATTGAACCGCTTAACAACGTAGAAGAAACTGTACCATTTGAAACTTCAGAGGTAGTAGATTTATAAGGAGTAAATGAAATCTGTATCTTTGATAGATAACTATGAGTAGGTATACTTACTGGGACTCTACATAACGTAGATTGCCCATCTGAAATTATAGTATTAAGACAAGAATCTGATGTGTAATTATTACCATTCACATTTACTGTTATACCTGTAATATTAACAAATTGATTATAGTTATTAGTTAGCTCAACTACCAACATAGTAGAATTTGCTTGTGCTGCCTGCATTGTTATTCCCTGAAAACCAGTAATAATAGTTGGTGCGGATGGGACCTTAAATATACCTAAAGAAAAAAGTATTACCAAAACTAATACTATTACTATTAGGACCCAGCCCCAGCTAACTAAGTAGTCTAATGCTGCTTGTGCCCCTCTTTTTTTATCTAGATCCCGCTTCATCTTTTTACCTTTGCCTTTCCTTTTACCACTTGGCATATAAAAGTAATAGTCTTTATATGTATATAAATAATACTTCTTTAGCTAAAATAATACATAATAAAATATAAAATACCATAAAAACCTTATTTAGATATGGATTATTACATAAAAGACATAAAAAAAGACAATTTCGAAGGGAAAGAAATTGAATTAAATGGCTTTATAAACAATATAAGAAAAGGTAAGAACAATACTTTTTTCATGCTAAGAGATCCTACCGGGATTATACAATGCGTAAGTCATTCTGCAGATAAGAATTTTGAGGAAGTAAATAAGATAACTAGAGAATCTTCAGTTAATGTGACAGGAATCATTAAAAGAGATGAAAGAGCAGAGGGTGGCTATGAAATTTCAATAAAAGACATAAAGGTATATTCGATTGCTGAGCCATTTCCTTTGAAAAAAGGACATAAAAAGGTTTTTCTTTTTGATGAAAGACACTTGTGGCTTAGAAGCCCTAAAATGACGGCTATAATGAAAATAAGATCAACTGTTTTTTCATCAATACATGAATTCTTTTCAGAAAACGGATTTTATGAGATACAGGCCCCATCTTTTGTTGGTGGAAGCGTTGAAGGCGGAGCTACACTATTTGAAACAAATTATTTTAACAAGAAAGCATATCTAACCCAGAGCTGGCAATTGTACGCTGAAGCAATGGTTAATTCTTTATGGAAGATTTATACTGTTGCTCCTTCTTTTAGAGCAGAAAAAAGCAGGACTTGGAGGCACCTAACTGAATTCTGGCATGCTGAAGCTGAGATGGCTTTCAAAACAAACGAAGACGCAATAGATTTAGAAGAAAAATTAATTAAATACGTAGTAAAAAATGTACTTATAAAAAACCCTGATGAGCTTAAGCTTTTAAAAAGGGATACAACAATGCTTGAAAACGTGGTTAACAAACCATTTCTAAGGATGAAATATGAAGAGATAATTGATTTGGCTAACAAAAATGGATTAAAATTAGAATATGGAGCAGATTTAGGGGCGGATGAAGAGAGAGTTATAACTTCTAAATTGGATGTACCAGTTTTCTCAATAGATTATCCTATAGAATTAAAGCCATTTTACCACAAACCTGCTGTTGATGGTAAGCATGTTCTGTGCAATGACCTTCTTGCACCAGAAGGTTACGGTGAGATTATAGGGGGTGGACAAAGAGTTGATGATAAAGAGACTTTGTTGAATAGACTAAAAAAAGACGGATTAGATGGAAAAGATTATGAATGGTATATAGACCTTAGGAGATATGGCGCAATACCTCATTCTGGATTTGGAGTGGGAGTTGACAGATTAGTTATGTGGATATGCAAATTACCACATATAATGTACGCTGTGCCATTTCCGCGAACTCCTAGAAGGCTAAATCCATGACTTCTTTGTCAATAAAAATTAGTAGAATAAAAAGTAATTTAAACAGGGATATACAATAAATAATATGGATAATCACAAAGAAAAAAATGAGCCTAAAAATTTGCAAAACACAAAAAGATTACCATTAAATTTTTTACTAGCCATAGTTTCAGCAGTCGTAGCAATGGCTTCAGGTATCCTTACAATAATCGGGAATCTATCCATATTGACTTTTAACTCACAGAGCATTTTAAACGCAGCAGCAAATTCAAGCAATTCTACTACCTTGCAGTATCTGGACCTTGCATTAAACGGAATATCAAGCGTAAAGAATGGTGTAATAGTTTTAGGGCCATTATTGATTATAGCAGGGATATTCATGTTTATAGCTGCATTTTACTTAAAGTCAACAAATAAAGAAAACAAGAGTTTCGGTACATTTTTGGTTTTCCTTTTCAGCGTATTTGCTTTACTTGGATTGCTTATATATATACCGTTTAACTCACTTTCAGTTTTGATTCTTGTATACCTACCACTTTCTACCGTAGGGGCTATAACTTATGGACTTATAATTATTTACATTATAATTGGGTTAATAGCAGGCGCTATATCTCTTTTGAAAGATAAAAGATATTTATCTTAAAAGATACTTGGATAAAGATTATGAACAATGCAAAAATAATGACAAAAAAGGTTGTAACGGTAGAGAGTAATACCAATATTGAAAAAGCACTTGAAATAATGGATTCTAAAAAGATAAAAGAATTGCCTGTAGTACAGAATAAAAAATATGCAGGTTTGATACTTTACTACGATTTATTATCTAGGGATATAAACAAGAATTTAAAAGCAGCGGATTTCATGAAAAAGGCCCCAGCAGTCTTGGCAAAGGATAGCATAAGTAAGACAATAAGCATAATGCAAGATTCGGGAGTGGGAGCCTTGCCGGTTGTTGATGAAGATAAAAAAGTTATAGGAATTATTTCAGACTTTGATGTATTGAAGCTTCTAATAAATGACAGGATATTCGATTCTTTTAAGGTTGAGGATGTTGTTATAAGACGCTTTCCGATATTAAGAACCGATGACACTATAGGGAGAGCGCAAAAACTTGCTGCAATAAATAGAATAGACAATCTGCCGATAGTAGACAATTTTGGCAAACTTCTTGGACAGATTTCTACATCTGATATATTAAGCTACATATTCGAAAAGAAATTAACTAAAAGTAAAGGCAAAAAAGACATGCTTAAGGAAGAAAAACTTCCAACTGAAAGAAACATAATGGAAATAGCAAAATCTGAAATACCCAAATTAAACCTTACACTGAACTTAAGAAGAGCGCTAGAGCTTATGCTAACCTCAAAGATAAAAAGCGGAATTGTAATAGACAGCAACGGAAAACCTGTTGGAATATTAAGCCGGCTTAAAATCCTTGATTTATTAAGTGGCAGAAATATGGGCGAAGCGATAGACTTAACAATATCTGGGGATTATGACTGGGAATTTGCAATTTTAGTAAGGAATGAGATAAACAAGAAGGAAAGGCTCTTAGTTAATTCTGCGGGAATAAAAATAATCAAGATAAACGTAAAAACGATAAAGAAAACTAATAACCAGTACCAAATAAATCTTCTAGCAATTGGAAAAAAGAAATATAATATAAAAGCTGACGGAATAGCAAAAGAGATGATATTTGAAGAGATAATGGATAAGCTAGATAGTGCCTTAGAAAGAATAAAAAATTAAAAAGCCAACAAGGAGGTTTGTTTTTCTATCTTTTCCCCAAATATGCTGTCAAGTTCTACATCCAATAAGTGAAGCTCATCCTTTAGATATTGCGAGATATGATATTTTTGTGCTATATTCAAAGAAATAGACAGATACTTCTTTATGTTCCCTTCACTTGAAGTAAGAACTAGATTGCCTCCGCATTTCAGGCATTTTCCGATTAAAGGGGCCCTTCTATATCTTTCATTGCACTTAACACAGCGAAATTCCTGGGTACCAAACCTACGAAGGTTTCCTTTTATATCCTTTATGAAATGCTTGTCAATTATTATCTTAGCAACATCAGAAGCATCGACTGCTCTTATCTTTTCCTGCAATGCCATTTGGGCTGAAACTTTTTCCAACATTGTGCCCAAAGTTTTGTATGATGAAACATTAACACCTTCGTTTATATCATCAGTATCATGCGTAAAGAATATAGTTCTGTATGGATCCTTGAATATGTCTTTAACCTGCATTATCTTAACGTCTGAAGGCTTTGCATAATTTAATGTTGCTTCATAAAATTCCAATGGATATTTATCAACTATATCCAGGTTATACGCTTCGGAATCTATGCTTTCAAGATCAAGTTTTGAGGAGATAACTAAGGGCGAATCCATATACCTTGCGCCTCTAGAATCTGGCAGCAATCCTCTATCAAAATTAAGCAACATGTCTGTCAAAAGCATCAATGCCGCTTCATCTCCATCGCAGTTCCTACGCATTGCTGCATGAAAGAATGGATGTGCAAACAACCCCTGAGTCTTAGAAAATCCTACTATCCTTCCTATTGTACCTGATGAAGTATGCGGCGCAAGCCCGACTACCAATTTTCCTACCAGATCTTCTCTGGATTTCACATTCATCATTTTTTCTGCTGAATAATACTTCATTAAAAGCTCATCTATAAAATTGGATACTCTTGAAAAAACTTCTGCCGCATTTTCATTTGAATTTCCATAGGTAGGCAGTATTATGTCTTGCTGCTTTAATTGAAGGATCTGCTCCCTGTTGTTAAGCTCCTTCCCATAGATATCCTCAGTATACCCAAGCTCCTTCAGTTTTTCTATGCTTGTTCCAACTTCCTTTGGTTTAAAATGGGTTATTGGAACTTCTATAGCATCAAACCTGATTGTGCCATCTTTATTTACATTCAAGCCGTTAATCGCACGAAGTATTCCTTTTTCCAAAGGTTCTATGTCACCATTTGAATTAAAAACGCCTTTTACACCCTTTATTACAGTAGGCCTTTCTCTTATTTCTAACCTGTTGAATGCTCGATCAAGATATTCTTTAAGGTTAATACTCTGTTTTGATTTCTGAGAAGTCGGCTTTCCATGATGAAATGAATCTGTGGTTTTAACACCGCAGACTCTACAATACCTTAAACGTCTTGTTTCTGTACCGCATACATCACACTTTGTGAATATACTATCTTTTTTACATTTGTCACAGTAAAAAAGACCATATTCTGCAAGCACACTTGGCTTCTGTGCTGCTATTATTATATTTCTTGATGACCCGCCGCTTTCCCCTATTGGAAAAATAACATTTGGGTTTGTATCCATCTCTCTCATCTTTGCTTTTTCTGGTCTGCCCAGCCTTCCCCCTATAAAAGTACCTGCAATGTCCATTATTTTCAGGCCAGATATGCTGCTCAAGAGGTCTAGATTAAAGAAATTCTGTCCTATTTTTAGAAGTAATGCATCAAATTTTACGTTGTTATACCCTAATGTAAATAAAAATGCATCGGCATTGTCTATAATTATATTATTTCCCTTCAAGTAATGCTCTACTGCTAAAAGTTCTAACGTGCGCTTGATTGATTCTTCAAGAGGAAGAATAAGTATTTTGTATGCAGAACCAGGTATCTCATTTTGATACTCTATTTTTGCATTGGCATGAACAGATTCAATTAACTCAGTCAATTGCTTATAACTTATCTGTGACCAAAAATAAAGAAATTTTGGATGCAGTGGAATTCCATATTTCAATGAGAAGTCTTTATACTCAACAAAATTACTAAGTCTCTTTGATTCATTTACTGCTGTTTCGCCCTTACTTTCAACTATTCTATCCCACCATTCGCTGACAAATGGAGAAGGCATTAACAGATGCCCCTGCTCGGAAAAATCTCCATAATTAAAAAGTATATCTCCAATGTAGAGTATCTCTTCGATATCATTAAGAACCTGCTCGGCTAATTTGGCATTGTTTATTCTTCTAACAGAACCGTTCTTTAATTTTACTATCGGGCCATCTATTGTTGAACAGGGGGTTACAGCACAAGCTTTACCAGGAAGTTCTACCCTCAGCTGTGATCCTGTAGCTATAAAATCCATAAGTATTTTATTTGTAGCAGGATTAACTGAAGCCGCTGCTAATCCAGATGTTCTACTCCTACCATACCTTAACCTAAACCCTCCGCTTGTTAAAGGATATGAAAAAACGGGCCTGCCAGCCGCTAGCTCCTCAATATAACGATAATTTGGAAGAACTTTCTGTGAAGAGGTATTTTCTTTTTCACTAGAGTCTTTCTCAGCGTGAGAAAGCTCTTTTATTTTTAAGTACTCAACCAAAAAGGAAAAATCATCCTCTATTTTGTAATTTTTTGCAAAGCCTTTTAACAGCTTATTTACTTTATTTGATTTCTGAGCAAAACCTTCACAAAGTACAAGACACATACCGCTTCTTATCCTGTTTGTTTTTATACGCGGCAGATCTTTGTAAGCTGATACTTCTCTATCACTTGTTGGGTCTCCATCAATTTCTATAGGGATATTTTTAAGAAGGAAATCAAGTTCAATAGAACTTGGAAGGTACTGAAGCCTCGCTTCATAATCATTGTAATCTGTTACTTCAACTTTTACCCTGCTTATTTCCTGCTCAGTCGCATCATATTTACCATAGCCGAAATTTGCCCTTAAAGCATCTGCTATAACTACAACTGATGCTGCTGCAGTTCCTCCTGCACCTCTTATCGGCCCGCCAAAATGACATGCAAAATATTCCTGGCCGTCCATCCTCTTTTTAAATTCAAGCTTTACAAATCCTTCTAAAGGAGCGGATACTATTGCGGATGTGATATACGCCAGACCGACTCTTATACCCATCTCTATGGCATCATGTATATTTTCAAATTTTATAAATTTGGAATCTGCGGTAGCTATTGCACTGTCTATAGCAACTCTCCAATCGTTTGGCCCATACTTCTTTTCCGCTTCTCGAATAAAATCTGCAAGGCCGCTTTTTATCAAATTCTGGTTAAGAACGGAAAGAAGACCTTCTATTTTGTCTGCCACATCAGACGCAAGAGGTATGTTAATAGGCTTAAGCTTTCCTATAATTTCATATTGCTTTTTTACTTCTTGGATTATTTTATTGTGGTAAGAATCAATTTCCATGTACAATTAAGATAATAGCCACTATAATTAAAACTTTATCGAGTTACATTGATAAGTGGGCCGCGAAGGGGATTTGAACCCCTGTCTAAAGGGCCACAGCCTTTTGTTCTGCCTAGCTAAACTATCGCGGCCATTCCACATTAAATATATTAATTCAGTATTATATTATTAATAAGTGATATATGTTATTTAATTATTGATATTTACCGTATATCCCAAAACGCGCAATAAAAGGCAAACTTGGAAAAGAAAGAGATAGAAGAGATGATCAAGCAGAGAATGCGGGAAAACCCTGCTAGTCTTATACCTATAACTTCACTTAAAGAACTTGGATTAAAAAGATATAAGTGCACGATTTGTGGGAAAAACTTCTGGAGTTTTAATGAAAAGGATAAATGTGGAGATGTGGATTGTATAGGGGAATACACCTTTTTTAATACAAAAATATCTTCATTGCAATCAAGCTACAAAGACATATGGGATGGCTTTTCAAGCTTTTTTAAAAAGAAGGGACATAAAGAAATAAAACGCTATCCGGTTGTTGCAAGGTGGAGAGATGATATTTATTTTGTAGAAGCTGCAATAGATGATTTTGCACCATACGTAATAAAAGGTATAGCTGAACCTCCTGCAAACCCCTTGGTAGTTCCGCAGATATGCTTAAGATTCAATGACATAAACAATGTAGGATTGTCAGGCAGACACCTTACAAGCTTTATAATGGCCGAAGAAGCTGCTTTTAACACAACAAAAAAGAAAACTTATTTTGACAAGGAAGCAATAAAATACATAACAGACTGGATATTGACAGGGCTTAAAATAAAAAAGGAAGAACTTACTTTCATAGAAGATGCATGGGTCGGAGCAGGCTATGCCGGCAGCTGCTTAGAATATTTCGCTGGCGGACTTGAACTTGGAAATCAGGTTTACATGCGTTATGTTATAAATGAAAACAAGCTAGAAGAGATTCCAACAAAAACCATAGACATGGGAGCAGGCCTTGAAAGATGGTCATGGGTAACGAATAATACCCCCACAATATATGAAGCTACTTTTCCAAAGGTAGTTGAGTATATAAAGAAAAAAGTTGGCGTGTCTTATGATGATAAAAAAATAAAACTTGCTTATGAATACATAGGGAAGATAGACTTTGAGAAAACAGGAATAGAAGAAGCTATAAAAGCGGTTGCAAGAGACACAAAAACAAATGAGAATGAGATAAAAAAGATGCTCAGCGACATGCAAGCAGTTTATTCTATAGCGGATCACAGCAGAACCTTATTAGTTGCAATACACGATGGCGCACTCCCAAGCAATGTAGGAGGAGGATACAACCTAAGAAACATACTTAGAAGGGCATTAAATTTTATACGAAGCAAAAACTGGGATTTGGACATAAATGATGTAATAGAAGAGCATAAAAAAGAATTTGGAAGCTGGTTTGAAGAGTTAAAGAAAACAGATACGAAAGGAGTTATTGACAAAGAAATAGAGAGGTATAATGATTTTAGGGAAAGAAATTATAAGTTTATATCGTCATTGCTGGATAAAAAAGAGATAGATGAAAAGCAGATGATTGAACTATACGAATCAAGGGGAATTACAATTGATGATATAAAAACCGTTGCTGAGACTGAAGACAAACAGATAACACTTCCTGAAAAATTCTACAGTGATATAAACAAAGCAAAAAAAAGGAAGGAAGAAAAGAAGGATTATTCATTTATAGAAGGGCTAGAAAAAACTAAAAAGATGTTTTATGATGAAAAATTAAAAACATCAAAGGCCAAGATAATAAAAATTGTAAAGCCTGACAAGATCATACTGAATCAAACAATATTCTATCCTGAAATGGGTGGACAAAAATCTGACAGAGGAAAAATAAAAAATTCAAATGTGATAAATGTTGAAATAAAAGATGACATCATAATACATTATCTAGACAAAATAAATGAATTAAAAGAAAAAGAAGAAGTTGAGATGGAAATTGACGCAGAAATAAGAGAACTTCTAAGAAGACACCATACTGCTACACATATAATAAACCAGGCTTGCCGGAGGATTTTAGGAGAATTTGTATATCAAAATGGGGCGGAAAAGGATGTAGACCAGGCACACCTTGACATAACTTACTTTGACAGGCTTACTGAAGAACAGGTAAATAATATAGAAAGACTTGCAAATAAAGTAGTTTCAGACAACTTGAAAATAAATGCAAGTATTGTACCAAGAGAAAAAGCAGAAAGCAAGTATGGTATGTCCATTTATCAGGGTGGCGTAGTTCCTAATGCAAACATACGCATAGTTAAGATAGATGACTATGATGTTGAAGCCTGCGGTGGACTTCATTGCAATAGCACTGGAGAAGTCGGACTTATAAAAATCATAAAGACAGAAAGGATACAGGATGGAGTTGTAAGAATTGTCTTCAAGGCATATAAACCTGCATTAGAATACATTGAAAATCTAGACAAACTTGCAAAGGATTTGACTGCACTATGGGGAGTAAGCCAAGAAGATATTTATGCCACTGCAAAAAGATTTTTCTCTGAAGCCAAATACTACAAAGAAGCGAAAGAAGAAGGAGATATAGAGTTTATAAGATCACAACTAGGTTTAACTCAACCAAATAAGGAAAATGGAATAACAATTTTATACACGAAATCAAACAATGTAGGAAAAATTGCCGCTGCTATAGAAAGCTACGACGGAAAAGTAATAGTACACGGGGAAAAAGTAGGAGTAGGTAAACCAAAGGATGCTGCTGTAAAAGAGCAAATGGAAAACGGAAAACCCCTTAAATACAAATTTGTGGTTGAAAAAGGAAACTTTCTTTTGGGACACAATTAATCTAACCCAAAGCAAACAATAAAAATATATATAAATATACGGATTATTTAAGGTTCTATGGCTGAATTTTATAATGCTTCTGAGAATGAAAAAAAGATAAACGAGGATTGGAAGAAGAAAAAGCTTTGGGAAAAAGCCATAAAAAAGAACTCTGGAAAAGAAAAATTCTATTTTCTTGACGGGCCTCCATTCGTAACTAATGAAGTACATGAAGGAACAATGTACACTATTTTTATAAAAGATTCTATAATAAGATATAAGCTTCTGAAGGGTTTTGACGTTAGGGCCCAGCCTGGATGGGATACACAAGGGCTTCCAATAGAAGTAGTTGTAGAGAAAAAACTTGGGATAAAAAATAAAAAGGAAGTAAAAGAGTTCGGAGAAGAGAAATTTGTTGATGCATGCAAAGACCTAGTTGAAAGTTACATAAAACTTAATACAGATATAATACTCAATTATGGAGTTCTTTGGTATTATAATGAACCTTACAGAACTTATAAAGACAAATATATAGAATCAGTTTGGTATGGAATAAAAAAGGCATATGAGAAAGACTTGCTTTATACTGGATTAAAGTCTACATGGTTCTGTGTCAGATGCGGCACCCCAATGTCAAACTATGAGATAAGGGACAAGTACTATGATAAAGAAGACAAGTCTATATACGTTTTATTTGAACTTCAGGACGGAAGATTTCTTTTAGTCTGGACAACTACCCCTTGGACTATTCCTTCTAATGCAGCTATAGCTGTAAACAGCACCTTCAAGTATATAGAGGTAGAAACTGAAGGCAAGACAGTAATAATCGCAAAAGATAGAGAGCCGGTTCTTAAAGAGCTAAATAAGGAATATAAGATATTAAGAGAGATAGACGGCAAGGACCTTGTAGGTTTGCGATACAAACACCCTTTTAGTGATATACCACAGATAGAGAAAAACGCAGACAAGATAGCGATGGTAATAGACGGCAAAGAAATGTCTTCTGAAGAAGGAACTCCGTTTGTTGAGATAAACGAAGGAACTGGACTTGTACATTCTGCTCCTGGACACGGAGAATCAGATTATAAGATAGGAATGGCAAACAGTCTTCCAATTCTGTCTCCTGTAGATGAAAATGGAAAGTTCACACAGGAAAGTGGATGGCTAAGCGGAGAAGATGTGCTAAATGTAAACGATAAGATAATAGATTATCTTAAGAATAAAGGGATTTTATTTGCAGAAAAAAAGATTATACATAAGTATCCACACTGTTGGAGATGCAAAACCCCGCTTATAACAAGAGCTAGTCAGCAGTGGTTTTTAAACATAGCAAAAATAAAGAATGAGCTTATAGATATATCCAAGGGCATAAACTGGGTACCTCCTATATCACACAGCATGTTTGCTTCTTGGCTGGCGAATGCACAAGATTGGGTAATATCAAGACAAAGATACTGGAACACGCCTATGCCTATATGGAAATGCAGTTCATGCAGCGAAATGTTAGTAATAAGCAGTAAAAAAGAGCTTCTGGATAAAGCAGGGATAAAAGAGATAAATGACCTGCACAAAAGCAGCTTGGATAAAATCACAATAAAATGCGACAAATGCGGAGGAGAGATGAAAAGAGTGCCAGACGTAATGGATGTTTGGATAGATTCGGGTTCCGCATCTTTTGCATGCATTGACTACCCTGCAAACAAAGAAGGATTTGAGAAATATTTCCCTGCAGATTTTATATCTGAAGGCAATGATCAGGTAAGAGGGTGGTTTTATTCTCTTTTAGTAATAGGATACATAGCAACAGGGCAGTTGCCATACAAAAACGTATCAATGCATAAGTTTATAGTGGGTGAAGATGGAAATAAACTGTCTAAAAGTGAAGGAAATTACAAGCCGATATCGGAGCTTATAAAAGAAGGATACAGCAGAGATGCATTAAGAATAACGCTGCTAAAACATAATTTAGAGGATGTAGCTGTTTTCACATTAAATGAATTAAAAGATGACACAAAAACGATAAATCTTTTCTATAACCTTGGAAACCTTTACGTGTCTGCTAAAGAGACCCTTAAAAATGAGAAGGGCCAAGAAATAAATCTTAGAACAGAAGATAAATGGATAATGTCGAGGTGGAACAGGACTAAAAAGTTAATTCAAACGGACTTGGATAATTTCAGGACAGATCTTTCTTTGAATAAACTTACTGATTTTCTAGTAAATGATTTAAGTAGGACCTACATAAAGCTGGCCAAAGGAAGGATGTTTGATGATAGTGATTATACAGCATTTAAAACATTTGAACACATCCTTAAAGAGCTTTCAATAGCGTCTTCTATATTTCTTCCATTCATATCCGAGAAGGTATTCAAGATGATAAACAGAGTAGGCAGCACGGTAACATCAGAATTTCCGGCAGTAAACGACGCACTTATAGATGATGAAATTGAAAGCAGGATGGAGAGGACAATGGAAATACTCCAGGGTATACTTTCCGCTAGAGAAAAATTAAAATTAAACCTTAGAAGGCCTCTCAAAAAAGTAACTATACCAACGGTGCATTCCGGCCTGATACTTGAAGATGTAATAACCCGGCTTGGAAACATCCTTCATGTTGCATATGAACTTGATCCAAATGATTTTGATCCTACTATTGATTTCTCCAAATTAAAGCAGAGAATGCAGCAAAACGATATAACAATTGCAACATCTAAATTCTTAGAGCTAACTAAAGAAACTGTTATAAGAAATTTAAGAGAAGGCCTTAAACTAAGTTCAGATGGAAAGGATTATAGTATATTATCAACTGAAATAGACCTTAAACCAAAATCCAAGGAAGAAGTTCAATTTGTTGTGTCTAAGGATATTGTAGTAATTGATTCTGGTATAAACGATGAAGTTAAAGTGTTGTGGATAAAAAGAGAGATAATAAGAGCGGTACAGAACATTAGAAAAGAGCTTAAGATGAATAGGACTGATTCAATAAAGCTGTACATAACAATAGATAATAGCCCTGATAACAGCATAAAAAGCGCAATAATCAAGGAAATACTGAATAAAACAGGCAGTGAAGAGGGCAAAACCGAAAAACTATTAAAGATGCAAGATTTAAATATATCTAGTAATAACATCGTTATAGAGGTATATAAATAATGGTAAACACAAAAATTTATAGGGTTGAAAATGTAGTTGCGAGTATATCGCTTAAGGTGCAGATTCCTTTAAATAAACTTAAAAAACTACCGAATACAAAGTATAATCCTGAACAGTTTCCAGGCTTGGTTTTCAGATTTCCAGACATGCATGTTACATTCCTTGTTTTTGGAAGCGGGAAACTTGTATGCACCGGAGGCAGGTCAAAAGAAGACATAAAAACCGCAATGGCAAGGCTTCTTAAGGAGCTTAAAAAAGTAGGTGTTACTGTAAGAAGCGTTTGGAAGATAGATATACAAAATATAGTTGCAAGCGGAAACCTTAATAGGTCTTTGGATTTAAATAAGATAGCATATAATATAGATGAGACTGAGTATAACCCTGAACAGTTCCCAGGCTTAGTCTACAAATTAGTAAATTCAAAGATAACTTTTCTTCTTTTTGGTACTGGCAAGATAGTATGCACTGGTGCAAAGAATGTCGAAGAGATAGATGAAGCTATTAAGATTCTTATAACTGCAATAAAGAAAGCTACAAATTGAGGAATAATGAAAAATAGAAAGATACTAGATTATCTAACGATCCTATTTGGTTTCCTCGGGTTAGGGGCAATGATTTATCTACTTCTATCCTTTACCTTGAATTTAATATCAAAAAACAGCTGTGACATAATAAGTTCAGTAATAAATTGCACAAAAGTTGTTACAAGTAATTATTCCACTTTATTTGGAATAGATTGGTATTATTACGGCATAGGATTCTTCTCAGTAATAATAGTACTCTCTGTTATTAGGTTATTCAATAAAAAAGAAAAACAAAACAGATTATTTGCACAATTAATATTAGCATTAAGCATATTCGGTGCAGGTGTAGCTTGTTATCTTATATATGTGGAATTATTTTTAGTACATCATATATGCGTATTATGCACTACAGGACATATAGCAATTTTCAGCCTTCTTATAATTTCCATTCTTAGATTTACAAAATTTAAGGATACAATATAATAAAATCCTAAAAATTTGATAGCTTGCGCTAGTATCAGATAAAAAACATACCGGTTTTAAATGTGACTGTGTGATTTACAAAGTTTTGGCTGATTAGTAATCGTGCGCTGAAGATCTCGGCTTTCGCCTTGGTCCTTACACGCCGATTCTATCAAC
>DAPE01000009.1 GCA_002502045.1 Candidatus Parvarchaeota archaeon UBA573
CTATTTTGTATCCTATGTTATTGCATAAGCTTGAGGATACTGTGAATGGTGAGAAACCGCTACTTGTGAAAGTTATGCTTGATGATGGATTAAAAATACCCATTGAATAGAGGATAACGGCTACTATTACTATGATCAGTATTGCCCAGCCATATGTCATCATGTACTCTAATGCTGATTGTGATCTCCTGCTTGTTAAAAGAGTTAAATCCTTTTTGTTTAAGGCTTTAAATGACATATTATTGGATGGAAAGTAAAGGATATAAATATTTCGCGGCTTACCTTATAGGCATTATAAATAATTAGGTAATTTATTTGTTTTTCTATTTTATTTCATTTTGGTAAGTTATTTAACATTTCCTTTACTATATGAATAATGCAAAATAATGACCCATTTGTGGACGTGGATGTAGGTAATATAATAGATGAATATTTAGAGGAAAAATCAAGGCCCAAAACAATCGGAGCATATTATCCTAGTGAAATAGGCATGTGCATGCGTAGAAGCTATTACTCTTATTTTATATCAAAACCAACGGAAACCAGCGCACTCAGGATATTTGCCCTTGGAAATAACGTCCACGAATTTATAGCCAAGGCCCTTAAAGGGTCAAGTACTTTAGCCGTGGCAGAAGAAGAAAAACCTATAAGGATAACATATGCAGATGAAAACACGAAATTCACAATATACGGTAGGATAGATGATTACATTGAGACAAAAACAGGCAAAAAGATAATAATAGAAGCTAAATCAACTGGCGATATCACAAAAGTAAACGAGCCGGATCCAAAACACAAGATGCAAATCTCATTGTATTTAGCGGCACAGAAAGCAGATTACGGCCTTTTAGTCTATGCAGACAAGAAAAACTTAGAGATAAAACAGTTCAAGGTAGAATACAACGAAGAAGAGTACAAAAAAGTGATGCAAAGATTCAAAGACCTAGATTACCATTTAAGGAATGAGATATTACCGCCCGCTGAATATTATTTTGACAATAAAAAAGTCTGGGAATGCAAGTACTGTCCTTATTACAAAGAATGCATGCAGGCTTTGGCGGATTCAAATTCTTTGGAGAATTATCAATGAAAGATTAGCTGCCTTTAACTTCTTTGTATACCTTTTTTACAGCGTCTAATCCAACAGTAGCGCATTTTACTCTTGAAATACTTATATCTTCAATACCTAATAGACTTTCAACGTCTTTTAGTTCCATTTTTTCTATTTCCTTTAAAGGTTTCCCGATCAAGAAACTGCATAATTTTGACAATGAGACTGTTGAGATTACACATCCTTTACCGTCGAAAGACGCATCTTTTACTATTCCATTTTCAACGTCTAGATAAACTGAAAACTTATCCCCGCAGGAAGGGGAATATCCATTCTCAGAGTAATTATATTTACTAAGTTTCCCATAATGCTCTGGGTTTCTGTATAGCTCTACCAACTCATAAAATTTATCGTCTTCCATATTTCACTGCTATATTATTTAATTCCTCTATGAAAATATCTATTTCCTCTTTTGTGTTGTAAAAGTAAAGACTTGCCCTTGCGGCTCCATCTAATTTTAGCCTGTCTTCTATCAAAGGCTGAGCACAATGGAAACCAGATCTAACTGCGATTCCTTTTTTATCTAGAAGATAGGCAGTGTCATGTGAATGCAATCCAATTACATTAAAAGAAAAAATTCCACTAAATCTTCTGCTCTTTCCACTGTATACCTCTACGTTTTTAAGTTCTTTTGCCTTCTCATACAGGTAAGTGGTAAGCTCATTTTCATATTTTTCTATGTTTTCCATACCTACTTTGTTTAGATAATCAACCGCCAAACCTAATCCATAAGCCCCTTCAATATTTTGTGTGCCTGCTTCAAAAAGATTCGGAGTGTTTTCATAGATTACTTTTGATAGACTAACATCCTTTATCATTTCACCCCCTGTTAAGAATGGCTTTAGATTTTCTGCTATGTCTTTTTTTATGTATAAAACACCTATACCGAATGGAGCAAGCATTTTATGGCCGGAAAATGCAACAAAATCTGCGCCAATGTTTTTAATATCGAATGGAATGTGAGGAACGGACTGGGCCGCATCTATTAACACTAGGGAACCCTGCTCATGTGCAAGCCTAGTTATTTCCTTTATGTCGTTTATTGTTCCGGTGACATTTGAAGCGTGGGTCAGTGCAACCAGGCGGGTATTTTTCGGCAGCTTCTTGTAATAATCCATGTCTAACTCATAATCATCTGATACTGAAACTATATCTACATTTACTCCTTTTTCTTTTAGCTGCAGCCATGGCAGAAGATTTGAATGATGCTCCATATAAGTAGTTGAAACTCTGTCCCCTTTTTTAAATGGAAAAGAAAATGAAACCAGATTTATTGCTTCTGTTGTATTCCTTACGAAAACTATCTCTTCCGGCTCTGCATTTATGAAATCAGCAACCTTTTTTCTCGCTTCATTGTAATTTTTTGTTGCTTCTTCAGCTAAACTGTGTATGCTCCTTATCGGATTTGCATTGATATTTTCATAGAAATATTTAATTCCGTTTATAACGGTTGAAGGCTTCTGTGAAGTAGCCGCATTATCTAAGTATACTAATTTATTGCCATTGATTTCCTTGCTCAAAATTGGAAAATCCTTACGTATTTTTTCTACATCAATATTACTCATAGCACTACCTATACATTATTATTTATAAATATAACGCCGTTATATTAATCCAATAAATCTAAAACTGAAATCTTTCCGCAAATTGACAAAGCCGTTTGATTTTCAAAAGCTTTTTTCATAGCAAGCATGGTAAGTGTAAAATCGGATTTTACTGCTTTCTTAAATTCTCCTGTGTCACCATTCATTCCTGTTGGTATGTCTATGCTGATTTTCTTAGCCTGTGAATTATTTATTAAATCAATTAAATCGGATACTAAAGGTGGCAGCTCTCCATGGAAACCCATACCAAATATACCTACAACTAAAAGATCAGCATTGGAAACGCTGTCTTTTATTTTAATTAAATCTGCAGGATCAGAAAGGAATTTTACAGGAACGCTTTTTGTATCATTTAGAAGGTGGATAAAGTTGTCTGACTCTTCCTTTAAACTATCAGGTTTGCCAACGACAAAAACCTCTAAATCAAAATGATTTAAATTAAACAGATGAAACGCTGTAGATAGTGTATCGCCGCCATTATTTCCAGGCCCTGCTATGAAAACTGCCTTCTTGAATACTAAGTTTTTAACAATAAAATCCGATGCGAGATGCCCAGCGGTGTCTATCATCTTTTCTTCTGTCATCCCTTTTCTTATTGCTTCCTGCTCTATTTTCCTTATATCGTCTATGCTGTAGTATTCCATGTTTTATATACTGCAGTAATTCTATTAATTTGTAGTTGTGGCCTTTGTATAATTTGGATATAAATAAAATCTAGAAAGTGTTTGCTTACGTTATAGCTAAAATATAATTTAAATTGCTATGTGCAGATAAACTGAAGCAAGATGTCCTACTAGGAAAGTCACAAACGCAGCAGTTAAACTAAGAAGCAACGCTCTTCCAACATACCTAAAGACTTTCTCATTGGAGTTTAATGCTATTATCAGCGACGTAAAGGCAATTGCTATTGAAGCTAAGACAACTGATATGACTAAGTTGTAGTAAGTGTTAGATTTTATAATGGAACCTATAAGGAAACTTATCAGCGGGATAATTGCACCGAATACATAAAAAACGCCTACATACAAAGCATCCTTGAATGGATTCACAGAATCGTTGCTTGTGTAAACCTTGCCATTCCCACCTATAAAATTCTTTAAAGGGTTGTCTCTTTCGCGCTCAAGCACTTTATAAACTGGATCTTTTTCCTTTTTTAATTTTAATATCAAATCCTCCAAGCCTTTGTCAAATTTTTTATAGTTCAAGGAATGCCTCTCTAAATCCTCCTTTAATCTTTCTTTAGCAACCTGTAACTCCAGCTCTAAGCGGTTTATTCCGCTGAACTCCAGATCTTTTTCAGATTTTGAAGAAAGATAGGCACCAACGGCCATTGAAATCGTGCCTGATAAACCTACTATGGTACCAGCAACTGCGATAAGCAGGTTGTTATGTATAGCTCCTGTGAAACCTGCGACTGCGGCCAAGACCTCTACTAATCCATCATTCATCCCAAAAACTACATCTCTTATGTGGGATAACACGCCGCTCTCCCAGGATTCCTTTTTAAGTAACCTTTCCTGATACATCTCTTCCACTAAATAGTCCACGACTTTTTCTCTTTGTTTGTTTGGAATATCTTGAAAAACCTTTGATAGATCCGACATCTTTCTTGTTTCAAGGGAATTTATCAAGCTTAATGTTAAGCCGCTACCAAATAGCCTTCTTAGCAGGACAAAAAGGAAAACTTCAACTTTGTTTTTATTTTCCTTGACGGATATGTTCAGTTCTTTGTATATCTCTGTCCATACCTTAATGTGCTTTACGTCAAGCTCTTTAAGCTCCTTGAGCTTCTTTTTCATCTCTTTGTTTCTTTCAAGTCTCTCAAGTTTTGAATAAAGCTGATAAGACAATCGTTCTGAGTTCAAAACCTTTTTTATTTCATCCGACATGATTAATCAAAACCTACCTTTAAAATATAAATTTATTCTAACTAGCCGGTAAATGGATGGGTCGGCTTAGACTTGTCAAAAAATCCCTTGTACTTGTCCCATATCTGCTGGCCGGCCTCTTGCGAAAGAATATCTGTTACTGTTTCTGGCCGCATGAAAACACCCTGCGCTTGTATAAGTCCATTAAAACGTACTATAACAAAATCATCGTCTTTTGGATTTACATTCCCTATCTCGCATGTTATTATGTTATTATCCCACATTTCTATGACTGCTTTTTGTTTTTTATCCACGTTTTTAGAATTGTTTTTGTTAATTACCTTAACGATCTTTCCAATGTGATAAAATACCAATTCCTTTGCTTTTTTTTCTTCCATCTTAATAAACTATAATTTTTTTAATATTAAACGCTATTGTTTATTGCAATTTATGCTTTATTAACCTTGTCTAAAAATTATATTTAAGGAATATTAAATAGCTTTTCGCAGGGGTTTAAATATAAATATGACAAAAGGTATTACTTCTTTATTGTGGAAACAAAGCCTTTTGTGAAAAAACAAAATGTGATGAGGAATACTGACATAACTGCTGAACCTGGCAAAGAATTTGTGTTTAGGTTAAAAGATGGAAAAGAAGTTGGCAGGGCCGGCACATTAAATGGCTTTGAAAGCCTGATAAGGACTTTGCCTTCGGACTCTTTGGAATTTCATAATAATGGAAAACACTTTTCAGCTTGGCTACGTTACCTCAAGCAGGATAAAATCGCAAATGCGTTTGACAGGATAGACTCAAAAGGAGAACTATTAAGAAAAGACTTATTAAATGCTATAAAACTTAATAAATTATAATTTACAGTCTAAAGTAGAATTATAGCCGTGTGGATAATCCAACATAAAAACTTTCTTCCCGTCTTTAGCTTTGCAGGAATAAACATAGAAAGGAATAGAATCGGACCAGCCTTGATATCTTCTCTTGTCAATCTCTACGAACCCCCTCAACGCAAGTTTTAAAGCCTTTATATAATTCAATTTAATCTCTTCAAATTCTTGTGTAGCTTTGTTATAGACTTTGACTTTATGTCCTGTTATATAAGTCTTATCCAATAAACTATCCAAATTTGGATTGTACCAAATTGACATTCTTGTCATAAAATTTGATGAAAACAACTAATATTTAAACCTTTATTTGCATTTTTACATGAAAAGACCATTAACTTAAGATTATTGCTTATTAAACAAACCTCAAAATAGTAAATATAGATAGCCTTTCAATTCTTAAAAATCTTTTAATCAACACTAATTGGTAAGGTTTAATTCTTCTTTTATTATAAGCTCTGCCTTGTTTATTATTGATGGAGAAAAGGCAATGTTTAATTCCCTTGTTCTACCGTATCTCCCGTGGCTTTTTATACGGGACATTACCAAAGAATTATAATCCATGTCTGCAATCAAATCTGAAACTCTTCTAAATGTCAAACTTTTCAGGCCAAATTTATCTGAAAGCTTTAAGTATGCATCATAAACCTCGCCGCTGTATACTTTTCCCATTCTTTTAGTTCTTGCGACTGAGATTATAGAGAGAAGAATACATTTACTCTGCCTAGTCATTGATTTTATCATGCCTTCAGTTATGTTTTGCTCAAGTGATTCCGCTGCTGTATCAAGTTCTTCTTCAGTTATTATTGATTTCCCCAGCTGCTGTGTTCTCTCACCGGCAACCTTCAACAAGTCCAAAGCTTTTCTTATGTCACCGTGCTCCTGGGCAACCATTGCAGCGCATTTCCTTAAAACCCCTTCATTCAATGCATTATCATAAAATGCATCTTTAGAGCGGTTTAATAGAATATCAAATATTTCATCTGCATTGTAAGGCCTGAATATTATCTCTACAGGATTCAAAGAGCTCCTTACTCTCTGATCTAATGATGCTTTAAGATCGATGTTGTTTGAAATTCCGATTATTGCGATCTTTGCGTGTTTCAAGGATTCATTCAACCTCAAAAGGCTGTATAATACTCCATCGCCTGCATGCTGTATAAGCTTCTCTATTTCATCCAATACTAGTATAAGATATGTACTCTCTGCATCTATGGTTTTGACAAGTCTTTTGTATAGGCTGTTAACTGAAAGGCCGCTTTCCGGGACATTTATATTGAAGACAGCACAGAGATTTGCAATAAGCCTGTATTCAGTGTTATTGTTTTCCAGTCTGCAGTTTATGTAAACCGGAAGCACGTTCGCTTTTTTCTCTTCTGCCGAACTTGCCAATTTTTTAGCAACAAATTTTGTTACCAAAGACTTGCCTGTTCCTGAAAAGCCGTATACCAACACATTGGAGATTCCTTCAAACAACAGACTTGGGGCCATTATCCTTGAAAGAGTTGCTATTTCATTGTTCCTGTGCATTATGCCTTCCGGGACAAATGAAGAAGACAACACATCTTTGTTCTTGAATATGCGCTTGCTGGTAAGAAACTCATTGAATATGGCAATAGGATCAACGTTGCTTATTTTATCTGTATCTGTTTTCTGGAAAAAATCATTATTGGATTGAAAGGCTTCCATATGTTCGTAAATTATTCTATCTTTACTCATTTAAATAACTATTATTAATTTTAATTATGTCATTCTAATTATATAAACTTAATCACAGTGATTGAAACATAATTTTGCTTTATAAATTCATTTAACTAAAAACACAGAGACACCTACGTTTCTTATGGAGAATCATCTAAATAATTTTTTATACTGTTTAATCCTATATATATCTATATATTCTATATAGAATTATAATAAATATAATAATAAGGCTTCCATAGGAAATATAGGGGTGTTCCATAGGAAATAATTTTCATCAAAGCAGCTCGATTGTAAGTCAAATGCAACGACGGTTTGTTCCATAGGAAATAGGGGTGTCCCTGTACCCCATATATATAGTATTCTTTACTACTAAATAAAAGTAATTTGATAGAAAGCTTTAAATATGAGTAACTTCCATAAACTTAAATCAAAAAATTATGGTGCAAAAAAATATCGGCGTTGTAATTTGTATTTCAGTGTTACTAGCAGTAATACTTTTGTTGTTTGTAAATTCTGGAGTAAGCAATGCTTTTTCCTGTTCAAACCAGAATATAACCTTGACAAATTTCTCTAATTTTGTTTGCACGTCACAATGGGTAAATGTTCCAGATCCAGTTTATCTTGCTAACGTAAATATAATTGCAAAAGGGATGTTCATAAATAATACCTTTAGTATTACTGGTGATTCTGTTTTGAATGTTAGCAGAATAATTAACAATGGAACATCCAACATAAATGCAACATTGCTAAGTGGAAGTTTGTTTAAGAATTACGGAACTATTGTTTTGGAGAGGCCGATTTTCCTCAACTTTACCTATTTCTTTAACAAAGGTTTGATCAGCAATAAGAACTACTTAAACAACGGCGGATATGCTAATAGCTATAATTCATACGGAGAAAAGAATTATGGCTGTGGCGGAGAGAGCTTTCCAAGCTCCTTTGCAGGAAGCGGCGGCGCGAGTATCTCTTACAGTGCATGCGACGGCGGCAGTACTTTGGTAGATGGAGGTTCCGGAGAATCGATAGGGAATGAAGGTTATCCTGCAGCTTATTGGAATACCTCTGGAAGTCATGTGTATTCTAAGCTTTCAAACTACACATTTAATCTAAGCCTGCTGAGCAGTGCTGGCGGGGCCTCATATAACGAAGCAAGCAACGCATATTTATTGAGAGGAGGAAGCGGGGTATTTCCTTTGATAATAATAGCAAGGCAGTTTGATAACCTTGGGAAAATAACTAATCAAGGCCAGTCTATAAACTATTCAAAGATACAAAACGCAAGCGATTTTCTTGATCAAGGAATAGTAGGGGCAGGAAGTGGTGGGATTTTAGAGATAATTTCGCAAGGCTTTATTAATAATGGCACAACGAACGTAAGCGGAGGAAAAGTCTATTTTAACACTTCAATGCCTTTACCCTACCATTATACAGCCAATGACTTTGGGAACGGCGGCAAAGGAAATGCCTTTTTCTTCAGGGCCGGCAGCAATCTTCTATCAAATTCAATAAAGAATTACAGTTTTGGCACTGAGCAGGAAAGCTTTGGCATAAATGATTCAAACAGTTCAAAAGTCAATCTATACAGCTTAAAGGTTGCTTTTCCAGTTATTTACGGTTGTGATTATGCTTCTTTATACTTGAAGGCCAGCGGCATTTATGACAACAATAGCTTTTCAAAGATCCAGCCAGTTAATGATGATGATTTCTCGCTGAATTCATCCGATAAGAATATCTCTTTTTCAATGTCAGGAAGCGATCCAATTTCGAAGTATTACAACAGTACAAGCCTTTTTGTTAATAATCTTTCAAATGACACAACCGTAAATCTGGGCTTTAAAGATACAATACCTGTCAGCGTGTCTTTCCAAAATACTAATAACACAAATTTCTCCCTGCAATCCGCAAATAATACTTTATTCTCAGGGTCTACTTCACTTCCTTTAACATTCGAATTAAGGCCAGGAAATTATTCTCTTTTCATTGGGAATAAATCAGAGAATTACACTTATTATTTATTTGTCCAGAGGAACTGTCTTGGCTACCAAAACATAACCATCCCAGTAGGCCAGGATTATTATGATTATGATTCATTGAAAATACCTGCAAAGCCGTTAATAGTTTATAAAATGGATCAATCAGTGCTGAAAGTAGTCAAATATGTAGGCATGGACAGCTGCAGTTTCAATGATTCACAGCTTTTGGGTCTTGATAGCTCGATATTGCAAAGTCTTTCAGCAATCAACAGGAGCCTGCTAAAAGACGGAAATACAAATTACAGCGAAATCATAAACAAAGAGGCAAATTACACAAATTACGTGCTGAATAAATATACAAGCAAACCAAAAACTACTGGAAACATATCTATGAACCAAAGCGGTCTGAATCTTTTGGATTACTTTAACAGCGGGAACTTTACAAAAGAAGTATTCCAGGTAAATAGCAAAGGCACAATAAATCTAAGCTATGGGAGCGGGAGCAAAATACAGATAGTGGTGACAAGCAAACCAACACAAAACATTTTAGTGTCTGTGAGCAATACGGTCGTAAAGGCCTTTGCATATGTCCCTTCCCTGTTTCTAGGGTTTTTAGGAGGGTTATGATGGAAGAAGAACTTAAGCAGCTTTATGAAGCGGTATTGAAAATGAATGAAAAACTGTCGCAGGTAAACAGCAAGAATGAGCAGCTCGAATCGCTGATAAATGCAATGTCCCAATATATGCTTTCTAAAAATGATGGGGAAATAACAGAGCAAGAAATGGTCGTACTGGATCCTTTTAACATGAGCGGGTACAAGAATGTTTCAACTTCAAACGGCAGTGTTTTTAAGGTAAGATCAAAGGGCCTATGTGTAAACGGAAGGCACTCTGTCGATGAAAACTCCAATGTAAAAATCTGCTCAAAGTGCAATGGTATAATCTGCGAAACACATGACACGGGTTTGAATCCTCCAATGTGCGTGAACTGCATAAAGGATCAGATAAAAGATTTAGAGCTGCTGGACATTTACATATTAAGTGCAATCAACAACGGAATAAGCATAAACCAGCTAAGGAAGTTGATAAAAGGGTCATATAAGGAATTCAATATCTCTCAGCAGAAACTTTTAAAAGAAGGGTATATCGACAAGGACCTTCTCTTCAGGAAAATACTGACAACAAAAGGTGCATCTGCTCTATTGCTGGGCAGCACGGTATATGACCTTTCATTTATAGGGTAAGATAAATGGAAGAGCAGCTCCAAGGAATAATCAAAAAACTAAGTTTATTCCGGGAATTCACTGACACCAGTAAGATTGAGGGCCTTATCTCCAGGCTAAGCAAAACAAAAGACCCAGGGATGCAGGTTTTCCTTCTTTCAAATATAATGAAGGAATTTAAGGATCTTGAAGCGGCGTTTCCAGTTTCGGATCCTTTATTTCCCATCATAAAGAGAAAGGAAGGAATGGAAATCGGCAGTATTTTATATCAAGAACAAAAAATCGGCAGGCTTTCGCTTTCTCTGGAGGATTTAAACAGAAATATACTTATAGTGGGTTCGACCGGCCATGGTAAAACATCACTGATATATAGTATACTAAAAAAGGCATCCGAGAACGGTATAAACTATCTTATATTCGACATGAAAAAAGATTACAGGGCCCTGGGTTTGGGCAAAGACTCGGTTTACATTGATGCAAATGACCTGAGGATAAACCCTTTAGAGGTTCCTGTAAACACCAAAGAAAAGGAATGGGCAGTGCATTTTGCGGATATTTTTTCAGATAGTTTTTCGCTTCTTATAGGAAGCAGGGATTATCTTTTGGAAAACACCATAAACCTTTTTTCTTCATGGGACAAAAATTATCCTCCAAGGCTGGCAGATTTGCTGCTTTACATTACCTTGAATGGCAAAAGAAATGATTACTTTAAGGTTATTGAAGGAAGGTTGAAAAGCCTTGTTTCATCCACTTCTATGTTTGACTGCAACTTGGGTATTTCTTTTGAGAGAATGAAGGATAAAAACATTATAATAGGGATTGAAAATGTGGGTATTGCAGAGCAGTATTTCCTTGTTTCGTTTATCCTTTCTTCATTTTATTACTCTAACCTTGGAATAAGCAGCAGAAAATTCAATAGGCTTGTTGTGATAGACGACGCACATTCAATATTGGATGCAAACAAGGAAAGGGACTACGCTAAAGGGATACCGTTAATTCATTCAATAATTGCAAAGATAAGAGAGATGGGGTTCGGCTTTATTTTTTCAGACCAGCAGCTTTCGTCCATATTATCAAGCGCTATACAGAATACCAACACAAAATTCATAGGAAGAGTAAACCTTTACTCCGATCTTTATAGAATACTGCCGGGCAATGCAAACGTAGTTTCAGATTTTATCTCTAAGTTAAACAAGTCGGAGTTTTTGGTTTTTAACGAGTCAATACGGCCTTTTTGTTTGTTTGAAGCTGACAGGGTAAATATTGCAAAGTCGGTAGATCCTTCAATGTTTGCAGTAAAAACCGCAATGGACAGGCAGTTCCTGAATTTTTTTAAGGCAGACAGTTTTTCCGCAAAAGAAGAAAGTTTTCTCGCTGAAATAAATTCAAACTACTTTTTGAATTTGACCCTGCATATGCAGAATTTATCAGAAATTATGGACAAAGAGGAATTTAATTCGATTAAAAACATGTTTTTGAAAAATAAGGTTATATCGCAAGTTTCTCTGGATTTCCCAAGCGGGAAAACCTCCAAGTTCTTATTTATAAATAAAGACTCTAATGGTAAAGCTGGCAGGATAAGAGATTTAAACCCGTTAACAGAAGAAGAATTTTTCAGGAATTTATTCAAGTACTTGGTCGTTAATCAGCTGAAAATAAGCAAGTCAAACTTTGAAGAATATGAAGATGGGTTTTTGATAAAAGGCCTGCTTAAAAAATACATTTTAGTAGATTACAATATTGCAAGTCTTAAAAGAATACTTGAAACAAAATTCGATTCCGTGATATTTTTAGTAAATGATAATCTGTCTGAGCAGGATGTTCTTGCAGAATTAATAAAGGAAAGCGATCAAAAACAATTGCTTAATATGAAAGCATTAAAGATAGTTCATTACAAGGACTTTAAAATTTAGCTTATAAAATCAAAGTATCCTGAAATAAACACCTATATAAGATTTTGTTAAGATAAAATAAAAAATGATAGATAATAATTTATCTATCGCGCAATCCTCTTACTAGACATTAAGTGACTAAATTTTAAAATCCGCCCAAATAAAACAAAAATTCGGCCCAGTTATCCTTTCGTTTCGGTTTAAGCTTCTTTAATAATTCTATAGTCTCATATCCAGTAAATTCTAAACCATGCTTTATGTTAGGTAAAATGTATCTTGACTCTCCTTTATAGACTTTATTATGTGGTAGTGCAAGATCAATGTACCACCAGCCCAACTTTCCATTTAATTGTTTAAAGTGAAGCTCTGAATCTTGCATTCCATCACATGCATTATTACCAAGTTCATCAACATAAATTTTACTTCTAAATGCATCTTCTCCAAAATCATCCCCTGCCTTTTTACCGTAAACCTTGCAATTTCTTATTTGTTTCAATGCTTTCTCGCCGGCTTCACCAAAATGTATTTCGCTGTTTTCTGCATAATCCGCTAACCACTCTTCAGCTTTATCAACATAAAGTTTTGATTTTTTCATGCTATTGCCTGCACCGAGTCCAGCTTTTTTAGCGAATATTATAGAATGATCCGCACCCTGGCCGAGAAAATCGCTGGCATCATGAACGTATATCGTTGAACCAACCGAGTCACGTCCTAAACCCTCGTCAGCTTTGTAAATATGCATCTCTGAGTTAACCATTTCTTTACCTGCTTCATAACCTGCGGTTTTGGCAAATATCTTACTATTTACAATTCCTTCTCCAAGATTATTCCCAGCTACATTTACATGTCCTTCAGCATCTCTTAATCCATATAATAACTTGTCTATAGGTCTCGGAGAGTTTATGTAAACCTTCTCTCTAGGTTTTATAACATTGTTTATTGCTGCAGAAATAAAAATCCCCAAGCCATCAGTTTTATCAATATTATTGTAAACTCTTTCATCACCTGCCAAATCTTCAACATCCTTTAATTTGTAATCCAAACCCTTCATCTCTCCGTGCAGGTATTCTTCTCCTACAGCAGTAAAATCTGTTCCAGATAGCTTAGAAAATGCATACAACAATGCATCTAAACCCTTCAATCCTTTTTTATTGGTAAACTGAATTGTATTTTTGATATGGCTCTTATAACCTTCTACTACTCTTTCGTATGCCTGTACCTCTTCTTGACTTACTGGATAGAAATAAGGCCCCTCTTCGCTTCCTCCCATATTTTATCATCTCCTTTTTAATTTTAAACAACTATCAATAGAATAGAAATAGTATATAAATGTTTCCTTACTATATAATGATAATTTTTACTAGAATAAGTGGTAAAAAAAGAAGACATAAGAATGCATCTTAATTTTTTTAGTTTTAAACTTTGTTATTCTCTTTTAAATCATTGTTTTCAGGATTCTTGTAATTAGATAAAGCGATGGCTGAAACATAAGCTAGCACAGCTGCTGACCATAATATAGCATAAACAGGTAATTTAGGCATCAAAGGAAGAGCAATTACTCCAGTTAAACCAGATCCATAACTGAAAAATTCAAGGCGTTCCGCCATTTTATAGTATCTTGATTTTATCAAGCAGAAAGAACTACTTCGGCAGGTGATAGCCATGAGTCTTCAATTTATTAGTGGTACTACTGCACATGTTAGAAATGAAAGCTAAGGAGAAATAATCAATAACTTAAAAACCAAGGTTTATATCCAACCTCCAATCAATTTATTATCATGGGCCGCAAAGAAAAGCTTGAAAAAATACTTAAAGATTTGAGCAGCTCATTTGAAAAATCAAAGCTTTTGGAATACATGGATTTTAATCCAAAAAGCTTTATCTTTAGGCCAGAAAAAGAAAATTTGGATGGAAACCTGGTTTACAATGCGCTAGCTTCTTATGATCCAGAAAAGGATAAATTCTATATACTTAAAGAGCTGTTCAGCCCGGGCCCTTTAGACAATGCACAGAAAGTAAAAAACCTGGAAAGCCAAAAGGCTATTGTAATGCATGAAGAGGTGCATAGAGCAGTAATAAAATCAGGTTTGCTGTATAAATATCAGAATGACTCTGTAATAAGTTCTACTTTTTGCCTAGATAAAGACCATAGTCTACCGTTTGTTTTAGCTTCTCTTAAATTCAATGGGAGGCTTTCAAATTACTCTTATTCTGACAATGAACTTGTTGACTTCGCGGATACTTTCAGTTCTTTAGGCCAGCTTATTGAATACTTAAAAGCCCAAGATTCTGCTGCCATCCAAAAAAGCCTTTATCTTCTAGATTTAACAGGTTTTAGCGAATCAAAAGAGGAGGTAGTAGAAAAACTGCGTTCGGAGGGGTTAAAATTTAGAGATGGTATGATGTTTGCAGTTAGAGGTAAACAAGCACTGGTTTACTTTAAAAAAGCATTTTACAATACTTATTTAGATGATGGTAAAAATGATATTGCCATAAAATACAAAAAACTTTAATTGCCGTAAATTACGTATAATCCTAAAAAATTAAAAACCGCTTAAAAATGTATTTAAAAGGAAGAAAAGTTTAATATATACACGGAGTATAATAACTATGGTAGAAGAAAAAAAGTTTCATTCTGTTTTATCCTCAACTGCTGTTAAGTTATCCGTATATTCTTCTTTCCTAGATTTTGGTTTAGCGATATCGGTGTTTTTCTTACAGAGGAAACTCCTACCAATAGCAATGACTTCTTTCCTTTTAAATTTGTTTGATACTGCAATTGCTTATTTAACATTTGCGATAATCGGTTTATTCCTTGCTGCAATGGCATTAAAGTTTAAAGAGAGAATTGTAACAATTAAGCCAAGTAATAAGAATTTACAGCAGGCAAGCATAAGAAAAGTAAAGATATCCTTGCCAAAAGAAAGCTTTAATGATAATAAGCCTAAAGCGGCCATTCTAAAGGTAGTCTCTGGCCATCCAAATAATGAAATAGAAAGAGTTGTAAGCAAGAACAAAGAAGACTTTATAAAATTCAATGGTGTTTGGTACAGAGTGGCTAAGGACAAATTTGATCAGGTCACAAGGCCGGATTATTAGCTATAAAAGATAATATTTTAATGATGGAAAAGCTTATAATCAAATGAAAGGACAAGGACTGCCAATTTCAGCTGTAATTATAATAATTTTGGCAGTAGTTATTCTTCTTTTCGTGGTTTTATTAGTAATACTTCCTATCTCTAAGACTTCAAACTCGTTAAAACCCCCTTCTTCAAATGTAAGCTCATTTCAATTTGAATGCAGCACAGACTGCAGCTTAGCTAGTAGCCCAAACCCTGCAAGTACTTCTTTTTGCACAGCGACTTTGCCAGGTTATCCTTCTGTGCACTGCTATAGCACAATACCAGGCACAAGCAATTATGTTTATGGTAGTGGTAGCTGCATTTACACAGATTCTTTCGGAAAACAGATAACTGCAGATAGCAGTGACTGCTGAAAAATAATATTTTAATAAAAATCTGTTTTATGCAAAGAAAAGATATAAATTAGCAAATACAAATAGTTTTATGGTTGCAGAATTAAATTTCAGTTTTAGATCTGAAAAAATAAATTGTTTTCTAACCAAGGAGGGAAGCCTCGAATAGCTATGGTTTCTGTTACGTGGCTCGAAGGTTTTGATCCATCATATATTTTTAAATCAAGGGAAGATTTTAAGAATTGGCTTTTGTCCCATATAGATCTTACTTATCTCCCACCGTATCTTCCTAGTGACGATCTAAAAGCTTTTTTGGATAAGGCTATAAGCTATGGGTTTCAGCGAGTTTGTATCCCGATTACTTCCATCACAAGAGCAGAGGAATTAATAGGTAAGGATAAAAAACTTGAGTTTATCACTTTCATTTCTTCATTTCATGGAAATAGGAATCTTGTAGATGAGAAAAAACAGGCTTGCTACACTGCAGTATCTCTGAAGGCAAGTGAAATAGAGTTCAGCCCCGATTTATCATTGCTTGCTGACAATCCAGATCTTTTCAAGACAGAAATAAGTTCAATTTTAGATATAATAAAACAGGCTAACAAGGTTTCGAAGGTTTACTTAGAAATCGATAAACTACCCGATGAGTTGATAGAAAAAGCAATACAATTATCACAGGGCTGCCAGCCAGATTATATAAGTATATTCATAAACCTGCTGGAAGAAGAGGACTACGATGGTCAAAATCTAAGTTTTTCGAAAGTATGGTTTGAAAAAGTAAACAACTCAATAAAAGACGGCAAGAAAACAAAACTAAAAGTCTATGGGAGAATAGACAATTTCAATAACCTCCTTCCCCTTCTTTATCTGGCTACCAAATATAATTGGAGTTTAGATGATATTAGAATAGGAACTGAGTACGGCTTTGACATACTGGACAGTTTAGACACGTCTTCGCTGTAACTACCTATCAAAGGGTTAAAACACTAATTACAATAAGTTTTTATACCTTAAAAAATTCAATCTTATATGGGAGTTTTAAAGCTCATATTTTATGTTATAGTGGCTATAATCGTTTTTTCATTGATATCTACTTATATAATAAACATAAATGCACCGGAGGTTGCCGGCCTTATAGGGCAGTCTGCGCTTTCTTTCTTTAAGAGTGCCACATCAAACAATACAATGGTTTCGAATGGTGCTAATTTTTCGTATCCTGGTAACTGGCTTATTTTTTCCCCATCAGTTATAAATGGAGTTCCAATATTGTCGCAGAACAACAGCGGTTCAAAAATTATATCAGGTGAACTAACAAATTCATCAATATCTATAATATTGCCAAATTCATACATTTCAAATATTGTTGAAGACATACCAAGTGTTATTTCCGGCGCGATTTCAAAGAATCTGAGTCTTGCAAGCATAACCAAACTTGCAAAGAATGTTGATTTAGTTCTGGTGGCAGATTTTAATATCCCGGCCAATTTTTCAAATGCTACTAACATAAATCAAGTAAGTAGTTTCTTAGATGCATTCAAAATAAGCACTTTGAATAATTCAAACATAAACTTATCTAACCAAAAAGGGATTTTAATAACAGATAGGAATGTAAGAATTCCCCAGATAGAAAACCTTTCATTTGCATATGTTAAAGTTGCAATTGCAATTACTGGGAAAACAGTTTGCATGGTCTTTGGTTTAGCATCCGAGAACAGCTCTATAAACAATGTAAACATCGGTTTTAGGAGAGTAACTGAAAGTTTAAAGTGCAAAGAAAGTTAATTCTAACCTTTATAAAAACAATAATTTTAATTGGAGCTAGAGGGATTTGCACCCTCACCGTCACGAGCTTCAGTCGTGTGCCCTCCTATTGGGCGATAGCTCCAAGATTATGATTACTTGATTAATATTAATAATTATACTCGCTCAAGAGTTTTTTATAAATTAAATCAATGAACTTAATATAAATGTGAAATTCTTATAAAAGGCATCATTGAAATGAGAATTTGCATACTTCATCATTTATGGCTGAGCATTCTTTTTCATTTAATCTAAGCATTGTTCCAGTAATCTTGTACGAAAGACTGGACAGTATACTTCCCAACAAAAAGCATCTTTTTTCAATCGCATCATCAATATGCAAAGCATTAAATGAATTGTAGACATCAACCTCCAACAGGTAACCCAAATCATTTTTTAAGGTTGTTATCTTTCCAAAACCGCTTAATATAGATATTACACTTAAATCCATAATACCATATTTTTCTTTTATTAGCTGCAGATTGTACTGTTGATAAAGTTTTGCAAGTTCTTTCCCAGCCTGGTTTTCGATACCATATACACCCTGGCCTATTATCTTTCGTAATTTACTAAAAAGATATGGGAAGTAAACTACAGGTATTATTTCAGAGGGTATTGAATTTATGAAGATATCCGTTTCGTCATTAGTTATCTCAATCTTCTTTAGTTTTTCATTTTTCTCGTCAAATACCTGCGAAGGTATATATGTATATTCATCCTTTGTTTCTTTTACATTAATATTGAAATAATCCGTATCAGCGTCTCCTGTGCTTCTGCATTTTTCTTCCGTAACTTCAACGTCTTTGTTAGTTATAATCCTGTAAATCCCTGTTAGTAAGCCAATACTATTAAAACAATATGGAGAGTTTGTGATAATGTTCAAAAATGAGTTCATATTTCCGTCTATGCTTATTTTATAATTTCTTAAATCACTTGATATTTTATTTATCCTACCTATCCCAAGTTCTTTGAATAATGTGAACATCTCTATCTCGGTTTTTTCTTCGCCTCTTATCTTTAAGCTTTTTCTTTTTATCAAATCCTGTAAAAATGAGTAGAAAACCGTCGATGAAACCTCTTGAAATATGCTTTTAGTGGCAAGCCCCAATATAATGTTTACTGAATTTTGTATTGATTCAATGCTGCCTTTAGGTAATACAAGGACTCTAATCTTGTTTAATAGATAAATCCCTCTATCTTCATCGTATTCTAACTCTAAATCCATACATTTAGATAATTTCGCAAAATTTATATGCTTTTAAATATTAAAATTATGATGGCAACTTTGAAATTTAAGCTTAATACACTTATTTATATGTTTGTTGCCCTGCTTGCAGTAATAATAATAGCAGTATTATATATAGTGTTTTTTGTAAATGGTTCTGCAACAAAGAGTATTGGTAATAATTGGTTTAGTATAGACGGCGCAGCGCCAATAATTAATAATGGCAAACTATGGGTTAATTTTGCAGGGATAGAAGGTTGTGAGTACTGTGCAATAGAAAGATATGCACTATTTGATGCACTGAGTAATTTTGGGAATTGGACTTATTACGGAAAATCTTTAGATATCAACACTTTGCCGGTAACAAATTATTCTCAAACTCCTCAGACAAATACTTTTTTTTATCATGCATATGAAGGAGATTGGACCTTGAATTTCCTTAATCCGCACCTTCTATATACATCAAATTACATAAATTTTACCTCGGAAGAGCTTTACAATGATCAGTATCCAAATCCTTCTCCATTGCAGTCCTTTACACCTATCGAAGATAAGTATGCAACAAAATATGACCCACAAGGAGCTGTACCTTTCTCATTGATAGGGGGCAATTTCTTCGAGGTGGGGGCTGGATCAAGCCTTGTCAACAACGGAGTTCCTATTATATTTGCAGCAAATGGGATAGGGTATATACCAAGCTATATAATAGGCCAATTTAATATTACGGGTTCAGCTATAAACAAAGGAATAACCCAAGAGGCAGATTATATAACCGCAATGATATGCCAAGACATAAAGAATGCTGCTCCAGTCTGTTCCGAATCGCTGCCAACGGTTTAATCTAGAAAATAATTACTTTTATATACAAACAGATACTTTATATGTTATGGCATTAGCACCAGTTGCATTCGCTATTTCTGCTTTCTCTGTAGCTGCTATAATTTCAGGTATAAACCTAAAACAAGCTAGCAAAGACAAAACAACTGCCAAAACTTTGGGTGTTATAGTTACTTTGGCTGGAATCGCGATATTTATGGCTTCATTACTCATGATAACTACAACTCCTTACGGAAGCAGTTATCCTGCGGCCAACGTTCAATTGATGTTTTCACTTCTAATGCTAATATTTGCATTTGTGTGGATAACTTTTGGGATGACTTTATTGTATAACTGGGACATGAAATTCATAGGAGATATGACTATGGTCCTTTTTGTATTTAATTTAATTGCAGTTATTGCATTGTTCTTCTGGAATTCAGGTTATGCTGTTTATAGCCTTGCGGATTTCGCAATAGTGGAAATAACCTTAATCTCCTACTTATTTGATGAAGTAGGGTTCTTTGCGCTCACTCATGGCAAGATGAAAGCTAGTCTGCAATCAGGTTTTCTAATTGCGTCTGGTGTCCTTTCAATATTGCTCGCAGTGACTGCAAGTGGGATAATCCCTTTGTAGACAGATAGGAGGTGTTTTAAATGGTTAGCGTTAAATGGTTGGGTCATGCTGCATGGCTTATAACTTTCAAAGATACAAAAATAATAATTGATCCATTTCTTACAAATAATCCAAAGGCAGCAATGAAAGCCGATGATGTTAAAGCAGATATGGTTCTTGTTACACACAACCATTTTGATCATCTTGGTGATGCATTTAGTATTGCAAAGAGAAACAATGCAAAATTAGTAGGCAAGTTTGAGCTTTCTTTAGATGCTCAAAAAGCAGGTATACCTGACGCAAATGCAATTGGCATGAATATAGGCAGTATGGCAAAATTCGGTTCCTTAGAAATCGCGATGGTTCCAGCGATACACAGCGGTAATGAAGGAGGGTTTATCATAAAAGGAGATGGTAAGACGATATATCATGCAGGAGATACAGCTTTGTTTAGTGATATGCAACTAATAAAAAAATTATACAAGCCAGATATTGCTATGCTTCCAATTGGAGGCTTTTTCACAATGGGCCCAAATGAGGCTGCAATAGCTGCCAAATACATAGGTGCAAAGATAGTATTCCCAATGCATTACAATACTTTTCCTCCGATAGCACAGGATGCAAATAAATTCGCTAAGATGGTTAAAGGTTCAAAAGTAATTGTATTAGAACCCGGACAAGAAAGAGAGATTTAAATCTTAATTTTAAATTACTGCACAGATTAGAAGCGGTTGAAAGTTATTAATACTACCTTTCTTCATTTGATTTAATGGTAGAATACCACAAACATAAATTAGAAAATGGTTTGGAGGTCCTATTAAGCCCAAATAACTACCTACATAGTGCTTCAATTACCGTAGGCTTTAAATATGGTCTTTTTAATGAAAGAAATGGAGAAACAGGAGTTTCCCATTTAATAGAGCATACAGTTTTTGAAGGTTCAAACAAAATAAACCATAAGAAGGTAAAAGATTTTTTAGAAAATAAGATGAATTATTATAACGGAGAAACTCACGATGAAATGACAATTTACAGCTTTAAATTTTTTGATCTTTCAAAATATGAGAAGGTATTCTATACGCTATCAGAGATGCTTTTTGATTCTTCTTTTCTAGAAGATAGTATAAAAAAGGAAAAAAATGCAGTCATAAACGAGGTACAGAGTAAATTCGATTCGGAAATTCAATTAGATGCTACTATAGCAAGAGCATACATGTTTAGAAAGCCTGTTTTTACATTTTTAGGAGGGAATCCTAAGGTAATAGACGGTTTATCACGAGAAACTATGCTTGATTTATATTCAAAATACTATGCCCCTAATAATGCAGTTATATCCATAACAGGCAACTTCAATTCTAAAGACATAATGTCCGGCATAAAAAATTATTTTGAGAGTATAGAAAAAGCCAATGCGAAACCAAAATTAGAAGTTTATACTGGTAGAACTGCTTATAAAAATATACATTTAAAGAGTTTCAATATCTACAAAGGCCAATCATCATTAGTATTTGGAATCAAACTACCCGGCGCGTACCAGATATATAATAAAACGGAAAGGGGCAGAGCAGCCATAGTCTACCTAACAGATTTGCTGTCTGGTAATCTAATGAGGGTTCTACGTGAAAAGACTGGATTAGCTTATTCTGCTGGAGCCGAATTTCATATTGGAATGCATACTGGAAATTTAATGCTGTATACAGTCGTTAACAACAAAGATTTTGAAGAGGCTAAGAGTTTAATATTTGATGAAATCGACGACATAGCAGCTGGAGAATTGGATAAAAAACCACTACAAAAAGCAAAACAAGAACTAAAGCTGAATATTGCAGACTTGGTTGATGATAGCTTTGATCATTCTCAAGCCCTAGTGAGGGGTAAACTAAACTATGGAAAGGACATAAATGAATTATATCGCGAGTCAATGAAACTCAGCCTGGATGATTTAAGGGAAGCAGCAGCGAATTATCTCAAAAAAGAAGGACAAGATAACTCAGTTCTTGTTACATCAAATTAATCTTAGAGTTTATAAATTCGCTTTAAAATTTAATCAAGGTTTTTATTACTATTGGAATTAGATTATATAATCGATTAACATGAAATATTTATATCCTTTACTTTCCATCCAATAATATGCCATTTAAAGCCTTAAATAATAGAGAAAAAGATAAAGCAGAACGTTCTGACATATATTCACACACTAAGAACTTAACTTTTACAGTAAAAACCAAGCGTTCTCAGTCAGCCTTAGAGTATATGATGACTTATGGTTGGGCTATCTTAATAATAGTCATAGTAGCCGTTATCCTCTATTCAATGGGTATCTTCAACCCAAGTTCAAGCATAACTTTTACAAGCTCTGGATTTTCACCAT